>DATJGD010000039.1:0-129756 GCA_035495255.1 Bacteroidota bacterium
GAGACCGGATCAAAGAACTTAACGAGGACGAAGGAAGATGAAAATCGAGGGCATCACGCCAATCTTAAACGTCTCGAATCTCGAAGAGAGCTTCTCATGGTTCGAAAAACTGGGCTGGAAAAAGCACTGGGACTGGGGAGACCCTCCTTCGTTTGGCGCGGTGATCAATGGCAAGTGTGAGATTTTCCTCTGCCTGGACTGCCAGGGTTCACATGGAACGTGGATGACGTGGTGGGTCGAATCCCCCGCTGCCGTTGATGAGCTGTACCGGCTCGCTCTCAGCCGCGGAGTGCAAACCCTTGCCCCTCCGGAGGACAGGCCGTGGAACGTAAGGGAATGTCACATTGCTCATCCTGACGGCCACACCTTTCGCATCAGCGCCGGGCTGCCCGAAGAATAACACAAAGCCCCTGCCTCTTTGCATTTCAAGCGGAATCTCTCTACCATACTCGAAACGAATAGCATTTTTCTTCAATGGCTAAGTCCAGCAAGAATCCCAAAGTCGACTTTTTCTTCAACAAGGCCACGAAGTGGCATGAGGAGTACGCGAAGCTCAGGATGATCGCTCTCGACTGCGGATTGACCGAAGAACCGAAGTGGGGTTGTCCCTGCTACATCATTCCTGCCGCTGCCGACGGCCGGGAACGAAATATCGTTCTGATACACGGATTCAAGGATTATTGCGCCTTTTTATTTTTTAAGGGAGTGCTGTTGAAAGATCCCGAAGGCATTCTCATCCAACAAACGAAGTACGTGCAAGCGGGGAGGCAAATCCGGTTTACCAGCGTTGAGGAAATAACGGCGATGAAATCGATCCTCAAGGCCTATATTCAAGAGGCGGTTGGGGTGGAAGAATCGGGGCAGAAAGTGAACTACAAAAAGACCTCCGAATTTTCTGTCCCGGAAGAACTTCAGGACAAATTCGCGGAAATGCCCACGCTCAGAAAGGCGTTCAACACCCTGACCCCCGGGCGCCAGCGGGGATATCTCCATTATTTTTCCCAAGCGAAGCAGTCTAAAACCAGAATTGCGCGAATCGAAAAGTATGTGCGGCATATTCTTAAGGGGAAAGGATTGGAGGATTAGAGATTCATGATGATTCGGGTTCTTGCCTGCACCCTCGGATTCCTGCTTACGGTGTGTTCAGTCATTGCCCACCCCGGGTCCGGGATCGTCGTAGACAAATTCGGGAATGTCTACTTCACCGACACCGGCAAAGGCGTCTGGAAAATAGACGCACGCGGTAATCTCACCTACCTCCCTTCTTCCAGGTTCCATTGGCTGGCTATTGACGCGGAAGGATCGTTCGCAAACTCTCCGAGAAGCTTCGGACAGTATTTTGAAAGAGTTTCTGACAAAGACTCAACACCCACGCTTATCACCTCCTCCGATTTTCCCCTGGTCGTGAACAACGGGAATATGTATTATGCCGATACACGCCGGAGGGAACCGAAGATTGTCCAAAGAGCGCCCGGCGGAAAAGAGTCAGTCGTCATCAGCGACAAGAGTCTTGAGTTCGTTAGCGGGATCGCCGCCGGGGAGGATGGTTCACTGTACCTCACAATTACAAATCCGGGTGACACCACCGTCATTCGAAAGATCACTCTCGACGGAACGGCCTCGATCGTCGCATCCCCATTGGGGAAGGCCGACAAGGATGCACCGTTCGAAACAACACCCTCCTATTGCCGCGGCATCGGGATCGATTCTTCCGGAATCATGTACGTCGCCCAGACCGGAAGCAGGCGTGTTCTGAAGATCACACCGCAGGGTAACGCCGAATCGGTTCTGGAGGAAGAAAGCCCCTGGACTCCGACGGGAGTGGCGATATTTAAGAACGAAATCTATGTGCTGGAGTGGCACGATGTCGAGCCCGCGCTCTCAGAAGTTCGTACAGCCTACATTCCCCGGGTTCGCAAGATTGGGGTTGACGGGAAAGCTACCACCATTGCAAATGTAACCCGCTAGCCATAATTCCGGCGATGAACCGCACCCACCTCTTCTTCCTCATATGCTATGTTGTTGTCCTGCTATGGTCTGCCATCAATCCGCACGATTATCTTACGTGGATACTCGAAAGCTTTCCGGGAATCATCGGTGCGATCGTGCTCATTGCGATCTACCGGAAATTTCAGTTTACAGATCTCGTGTATGTGCTTATTCTGATTCATTGCTCAATTTTATTCATTGGCGGCAAGTATACATACGCGGAAAATCCTCTCTTTAATTATTTTAAAGACCAATTCCACCTCGAGCGAAACAACTACGACAAGCTCGGGCATTTTATTCAGGGAATGGTGCCGTCCCTGATCATGCGCGAGATCCTGATTCGTCTGGAGGTCCTGTCGAGAAAAAAGTGGATACCGTTTTTCATGATTGCGACAGCAATGCTCATAAGCTCCTGTTATGAGCTCCTCGAATGGCTTGTGTCAGAGCTCACCGGCAGCGCCGGTGATGCCTTTCTCGGCACACAAGGGTATATCTGGGATACGCAATCCGACATGCTCTATGCGCTGATGGGCTCCCTCTTTGCCGTACTCTTCCTGAGCCGATTGCATGATACATCGCTGAAGCGCAAACTTGCCGGCGAATCTTAGAATCCACGAACCATTACTCCAACAACTACGTATGAAAGCTCAGGGCACATACACCGTCGTAAAATGGGATGAAAGTCCCTACGAGACTATCTCCCCGACCTCCAAACTGACCAGGGCTTCCGTCGAATACCAATGTGCGGGCGATATCGAAGGTAAGCTCGCAGTACAGTATCTCATGTTTTACAGCAAAGCCGACCCAAAAGACCAGCATAACTCGACGGCCGAATACACTGGAATAATCCGTTTTCAGGGCAACATCCAAAAAAAGGCCGGAAGTTTTATCGTGTTTGATAAAGGAAGTTTTCAGGGTGGAATGGCGAGTTCAAGCCTGGAGATCGCCGCCGGATCAGGAACCGAAGCGCTTCAAGGCATTACCGGTAAAGGATCGTACAAGGCGGACAAGAACGGATGTACCATCGAGCTGGAATATTTCTTACCTTAGTCTATTCATTCACTAAATTTCTATAGAATTCAGGTGGAATTCAGGTCAATATTGAAAAGGAAAGCTCTCCTTTTTGCGGCAATTGCCTGCCTCTGTACGATAAGCTTTCGCACGACTCTCCTCTCGCAATCAACGCCCGGTGCAGACTCCCTTGGGATCATCTCCCGGTTCAATGAGTTTCAAGACGCACTTCAGAAACGCGACTCAATTGCTATCGGGGACTTCTACGGAACAGATGCTGTGAGCCTGCTCCAAAACCAGCCCGCAAGAAGGGGACGCCAGGCGATCGCCGCACGGTGGACAAAAGTCCTCATGGGCCCGTTCACATTTCATATCTCACCGCAGGACGTGAACGTCTCGTCTTCCGGCCATGATGCTTTTCAATACGGAAGATTCGAAATTCAATCGACCGATCCTTCGAAGGCCATCCTGGCTTCAGGGAACGTCATGTTCGTCTGGAGAAAGCAAGAAGCTACCTGGAGGATTGCCTTCGAGATGGATAATTTTGATGCCCCTTCCTCACCCGGCAAAAAGGATAAATGATGACATGCTAATCCGCCTCGGAACAATCCAGAAACTTGTCCGCTATCCGGTCAAATCGATGGCCGGCATTTCTACCGAGTCTGCGGTGCTTGGCTGGCATGGCTTACAGGGCGACCGCCGCCTTGCATTCCGGCGCGTGGGAAACACCAGCAGCTTCCCGTGGCTCAACGCCAGCAAGCTCGCGGAGATGGTCTTGTATCAGCCGCTCGGAATCGATGAGCGTGAGGAAGAACCCATCCCCACACACGTGCGCACGCCGGAGGGTAACGTTCTCCCGCTCGACAGTCCGCAGCTTCGCTCCCTCCTCGAGAATAAATTCGGAGGGCCGATTGAGCTCATGAAATTGAAGAACGGAATATTCGACGACGCAAGCGTATCGGTCATTAGTACGGCCACAATCGCGACGGTCAGCAAGGATGTTGGCGACCATCTGGATGTACGGCGATTCAGGCCGAATATCCTTATCGCAACCGACGAGAATGAACCATTCCCTGAGAATAAATGGATTGGCGGGAGATTATTTTTTGGAGATGACGCTACAGGGCCGGTCGTCAGCCTCACGTCGCGTGATTTGCGGTGCGTCATGATCAACATCGATCCTGATTCCGGCGAAAAGGATCCCCGGATCCTTACCTCAACGGCACGCCTGAACCAATCGAATGCGGGGGCATACGGCACGGTCATCCGCGGCGGACTTCTGAGTGTAGGACAACCGGTTACACTGATTATTGAGACACGGGATTAATACGGAGTAACAAAGATGGAAAAACTTATGAAATCGAAAGAAGAACTGAAACGTGAATACAAGGAACGCCCAAAACCTGCCGGTATTTTCCGGATCCGGAACAACGCGAATGGCAAGAGCCTCCTCGGCAGCAGCCTCAACCTCGAAGGGCCGCTGAACGCTCATAAATTTATGCTCACGATCGGCCGTCACCAGAATGAAGTTCTTCAGAACGACTGGAACAAATTCGGCGCGGACCAGTTTGATTTCGAAATTCTCGAGGTGGTAAAAGTAAAGGACGATCCTTCCTTTAGCATTGAAGATGAACTGACGCTTCTTGAACAGATTTGGGTTGAAAAGCTTCAACCATTTGGAGACAAGGGTTACAACGTCGGAACTAAGATCCGTCAGGTCTAGATCAGTCCCGGCATGCCAGCTGCACCCCCGACACGCCTCACCGCTCGGCAAACAGCCGATCATTACGACCTCATCGCCGATCAGTTCATGGCGGACCGATCTCCAACAATAGGGCTCAACTACATCGCACGCTTTTCCGAACTGTTACCTCCTCCCGCAACCGTCCTCGACGTCGGCTGCGGCACCGGACTACCGATTGCAAAATGGCTGGCAGATATAGGTTTCACCGTTCACGGCGTGGATCTTTCGGCAAAGATGCTCTCCTTAGCAAAGAAGAATGTAGAAGAAGCAGCCTTTTTTGTTGCAGACATCGTCACATGGAAAGCACCCAGGCAGTATCACGGGATTATAGGCTGGGATTCAATATTTCATCTTACAGTAGATGATCAGGTGAAAGCGCTGGGCAACATCGTAGCTATGCTATTTCCGAAAGGGGTTGCGCTGATAACATGCGGCGTCCAACAGGGTGAAGTGGGCTCTGTTATGTTCGGGCAGGAATTCTATTACAGCTCACCTTCCCTTCCCGGATATATCGCGCTTATTGAGAAATCCGGATGCACAGTGTTGTTCTCTGAAGTTGACGATTCTACAGGCGGCGGCCACGCAGTTATCTGCTTTCAAAAATATTCGGAATAGCTTTTAGTTTGAGGAAGAATTTAGTTATTTTGTTTCAGAACGGACTCAACGGTTTGTATGCAGCTAGCCCAGATCCTATAGGATGGAATTTCTAAAAACACTCGTTTTTCTTACCGCCGTCATCGATCCATTGGGAGCTATCCCGGTCTTTCTTGATGCGACGAAGCAGTTCGAAAATCCGACGAAACGGAAGATTGCTATCCGGGCAACGATCTTTGCCGCGCTTATTCTGATATTTTTCATCTCCGTCGGCCAGCATATCATGGAAACGATGGAAATCTCACTTTCCGCCTTTCAGATCTCCGGCGGACTGATTCTGTTCTTATTTTCATTGACCATGGTCTTCGGGCACGGTAAACTTCTGGACGAAAAACATTCGGTGCTAAAGTCCGAACATGTGACGATCTTTCCCGTCGCGATGCCCGGCATTGCTTCCCCCGGCGCGATCATGGCAGTGGTACTGCTTACCGATAATTACACCTACACCATCGGACAGCAGGCGATTACAACACTCATTTTGTTGCTCGTACTTATTATCACAGGGGGAGTTTTGCTGGCTGCCGGAAAGATCCAGAGCAAAATCGGGGACATCGGCATTACCGTTATCAGCAAGATTATGGGATTAATCCTGGCATCCTTCGCGATTCAAAACATACTAAGTGGGATAAAGGAGTATTTCCGACTTTGATGCGAACGATGCATACAGTGCTCGCTCGTCTGGCAGCACTGTGCCTGATCTTCACCATTTCTCACTTGCCGATAGCCGCTCATCCAAAGGATAGCACACACATCAGCGGCTATGTCAACATCGACGGCCGGATGATCTATTTCGAACAGAACGGATCAGGCGAGCATACCATCGTGCTGATTCATGGATTCAGCCTCAGTTCGAAGATGTGGGATAACCAGTTTAAGAGATTCTCAAGCCGCTATCGCGTCGTTCGGTACGATATGACCGGTTACGGGAGTTCGAGCGTAAGCGATAGCCTCGTTTCCTCCAGCGATGAGCTTGCCGCACTGCTAAAGAAATTGCAGATAGGTAACGCCGTAATCATTGGCATGTCGTTAGGAGGAGCAGTCGCAACACGATTCGCCGTTGACTATCCGAACATGGTGGAGGCAGTCATCGCAGTTGACGCTTCTCTCGAAGGATTTCAGTTCAGCGCTCCACTTCGTGCCAGGCTCGGCTCCTATCCCCGTATCGCGAAAGACTCGGGTTTGGAAAAAGCGAAGGATGCATGGTTGAAAGATCCTTTCATGACCCCGCTGAACGGTTCGCCGGCGATAAGAAAATGGCTCTCCGGGATTATTCAGCAATGGTCCGGAAAACAGTTCACCAACCCGGCACTCTGGGGATTCAAGCACTCCAATCCGCCGGCGTTACAACGACTTGGCGAAATTTCAGTCCCGGTGCTTGCAATTGTTGGCGAAAAAGACGGGCCGGATATGCACGCCATTGCCGATACGATAGCCTCGATCATTCCCAATGCGAAAAAAGTTGTACTCAGCGGCGCAGGACACCTGGTCACTCTGGAACAGCCTGAATCATTCAATACCATTGTGTTGGACTATCTCGCAGAGGTTTTCAACCATAAGTAATCAACCAGCGATCACCCTTTTCCAACCAACGTAATAGCCTCTTCGGCAAAAAAATGATTGCCTCCAACGTCCTCGCCTCCATTGGCAATACTCCGCTTGTTCAACTTCGTAACGTCGTCCCGACAAACTGTGCGCGTGTCCTGGCAAAACTTGAATGGGCAAATCCCACCGGCAGCATGAAAGACCGTATGGCGAAATCCATGATCGAAGCCGCAGAATCGCAGGACCTCTTGAAGCCGGGGACCACCGTGGTTGAGTACACCGGCGGGACGACCGGAGTGTCGCTTGCGCTTGTCTGCGCAGCAAAAGGCTACAATTTTCACGCAATCTTTTCAGACGCCTTCAGCGACGAAAAACGACGGACCATGCAGGCGTTCGGGGCGCGTGTAACGGATGTCATGAGCGAGAACAAGAAGATCACTGAGCAGGTTATCAAGGGAATGATCGAAAAGGCCCGTTCGATCAGCGAACAACCCGGTCACTGGTGGGCAGACCAGCTCACGAATAGGGATGCCGCCACGGGCTATCATGCGCTGGGCGAAGAAATCTGGAGGCAGACTTCCGGGAACATCGACGCGTTCGTGCATACGGTTGGTTCCGGTCACTCGCTCCATGGGGTCACAAGAATCCTCTGGCAGCACAATCCCAAAATTCACATCTGCGCCGGAGAGCCCGCAGAATCGGCAGTCCTGTCGGGCAAGCCGACCGGTGCGCACCGGATTGAGGGTATCGGCATCGGCTACATTCCGCCATTGTGGGATCCCGGGCTCGTCAATGAGATCATGGCCATCTCCTCCGCCGAAGCCAAGGCGATGGCGAAGCGCCTTGCCCGGGAGGAGGGGCTGTTTGCAGGGACCTCGTCCGGGGCGAATGTCGTGGCAGCCCTCAGGCTTGCAGAGCGGTTCGGTCCAAACGCGACAGTTGTGACCCTGATGGTGGATTCTGGCCTCCGGTATATCAGCACCGATTTGTACGCCGGTGAAGATCATTAAGTCTCGCCATATTTTCGTATGTTATCGATCACACGATAAGATCGCTCACAAATATTTATCATTATACGTTGCCGGCACGTAGAATATTGATTCACAGTTTCCTGCTGATATTTTCTCTTTGGGTTGATTGTGCAGACGGCCAGAGCACATCAGCATTCGACCTGACTGAGCATTCCCGCCTTCTCTTTCACGAGGGGAAGACCGACAGCGCGTTCATCTTTGCTGACAGTGCAATTCACGTCGATCAAGGATACCTTCCCGCCTATTCGAGCAAATGCGATTGTCTCTGGGAGCTCAAACGAAACGAGGAGGCCCTGACAGTAGCACGACAGGCGATGCAGATCACGGATGCATATGGTTCCGTGCCCGGACTCTTAGGGCTTGCGTTCGAACACGTCCGTGAACCTGAGAGCGCGAAAGCAGAATATAAAAGAGCAATCGCATACGCCGGTAGGCACAGGGCTGCCTTCCTTCCCTTTCCACAAATGGCGACGCTCGCTGCGATGCTCACGGTGACCAAAGGAAAGTATTACGGGCTGCAACAGATAGAGCTGGCATCGGCTCATCGTCCGGACTCGCTGTTACTGGCGGAAGAAAAATCCATCAAGAGCCTTAAGAACGAAATCAATGCCTATCAGGGGGGCGGCTTGCTCGAGTTCGTCGAGGGCGAACCCCGGCAGTATTGCCTGAACTCCAACGAGAGCATGGAATCCGTTTCAAACGAGCTACTCGATAAAGGGATTAACATCCAGGAAATCACGAAACGGCAAGGAGGATTCCTGGTCAAAGTAAAGGATAAGTTTCGTGCCAGAGTTGTTGCGCTGGGCCTTATCGAATGCAGGTAAACATATGGAGCGCAGTATGAAATCTTTCTTACTCTTCGTTCTCTGTTTCATGGTCCTCCCCGGCGGGCCATGCTATAGTCAGACGGGGGAACGGGGAGATCAACCGCAGAATGGTGCAAGAAGAAAAAAGGTACTTATTCTTGGCATGTTTCATTTCGCATCAAGGTCCGACAGGATTAAGCTTAAACTCGACGACATCCTCGGAGAACAACGGCAAAAGGAGATCGCTGACCTTGATCAATCCCTTGTAAAGTATGCGCCGGACAAAATATTCATCGAATGGGAGCCCGCGAGGCAGCGGCAGGTTGACAGCCTATTTGCGGAATACAAGGCGGGAAGATTTGCTTTGCAGACAAACGAGGTCTACCAGATCGGTTTCCGGCTTGCGAAATCCCTGAATTTGCCCTCCGTCTTTTGCATGGACGCGCCGGGCGATTATCTTTATGACACCCTCGTCGCGACTGCAAAGAAATACGGACAGAACGGGTGGTTCAGCGCCTATGGTGACAGTATCACAAAGATGATCGTCCAGGAGGATTCAGCGGTGCAGCCTCTTTCTATCATGGAGCGTCTTCACCAACTCAATACCCATGAACGGATTATGCAAAGTCATTCTCTTAATGCGGGAGTAACGACCGCGCCATACCTGGGGGAGCCGGGCGAGTATGCAGGCGCAGAGTTCATGGGCGAGTGGTACAAGCGCAACATCAGGATGTATTCTAATGTTGTTCGACTCACCTCCGTTCAGGACGAAAAACTTCTCATCATCGTCGGCGCCGGGCATGCCCGGATCCTGCGGCACTTGTTTGAAGATCATCCTGCCTTCGAAGTCGTCGAGGCAACAGATTACCTTAAATGATGTCATGAGAACATTTATTGAAGAAAACGAACGGGAAGTGCTTCTCATTCTCGTTACGATGCTCGCGATTACCAGGTGGTGGATACCTTCGGTCGCGGGGTTTGAAAATATGTACGGCGCATCGCACTGGGTCCTTTCATACGACTACGGCCTCATACGGAGAGGGCTCGTGGGGGCAATCTTCAAGATGTGGATGCCGATTGTAACGATCGAAGGAGTTCACACGGTGGCTCTCGTCGCATATTGCACCTTGCTCGCCCTGCTTCTTGTCGTATTTTATGTTCTCATTCGAAATAAGGAGAAAAACGGGAGACTGTTCCGGATCATCCTGCTCTTCTGCGCCTGTCCCGCGACACTCGCATTGGCCGCTCACGGCCTGGGCCGCTTCGACCTCTTTCTGACGATCTTAATGTTTCTTATCCTTACCTTGCTTTCGATCGACAAGGTACTATGGCTTGTACCGGTGCTTGCGACCGCCGGGATGTTTGTGCACGAGTCCTTCATGATATTATACGCCCCGACAATTTTGGCAACGATGATCTTCCTCTATGGCAGGAAGAAGAGCGCAAACCTGCTCGCGGTGTTCGTAGTTACGGTGATCTGCGTTGCGGGAAGTTTTGTTGCGTTATATAAATTCGGTAATCCGCCATTCAAGTATGATGAGTTTGCTCCCCTATTGCAGGAAAGGGCGGCATTCCCGATCACCGAGCTATCAATACGGGAATGTTACTTTAGCATCAGGGATCATTTAGATCTGGCCTCGTCCTCTCTGTACGACGTTGGATCGATTGTTAATGTCTGCATGGCGGTCCTCATGCTAAGCCCGATGATTCTTATCCTCCTCAATCTGTGGTCGCATGCGGTGAAGAATTCCGGCAATCTCCGGAAGTTCTGCCTGATGATGTTCCTTGCGACGTTGAGCGGGCTCCTCCTCATTCCGCTCGCGACCGACTATGGGAGATGGCTATCCGCAATCGTCTTTTGCAACTTCTTCGCGGTCTTTTTCCTCATGAGCATCGACGTGTTCGGAGCCGAAGAACTCGTAGAGTACTCCGGACGGCGATATCCGTTTTCCTATCTCCTGGTGTTCCTGACATATCTGCTCTTCGGCCCCTTCCATGACTGGAATCCTTATCCCTACATGGGGCATTTTGTCTACACCTTCATGGCGATCATGCCGGTACTCCTGTTCGACGTCGGATTCATCATGCGCTGGCGGGCACATCGTGTGGGTTCCGAGGTTCCCGGGACGGCCTAATTATTTCATATTTTTCTCCATTTGATTTATGACGATTGAATAGCTATATAGGAAAACAATCCCCGGAGCGAATGAACTTCAGTCGAACATCTGAACATCGTACACACAATGATCCCGGTTTCCTCGCCCCATATACGCTGCTTCTTATCAACAAGGACGGTTTTGCATGAATGAATACATGTTCTTTATCCGAAAAAAGAGCAAAAGTGAAACAACACTCTCCGCGGAACGCCATCAGGAATTTCTTAAGAGCTGCGAATCGTATATTGGTAAACTAAAAAGCGAAGGAAAACTGGTTTCTGCTCAGCCCATACAGTGGCAGGGGGGCATTCTCACGTACGTGCAGAACTCGTGGGGGCAGGCTCCTATCGACGAACACGGAGAAGTCATCGGCGGTTATTATCATATCCGTGCGGCAGATTTGGAGGAAGCTCTCAGAATCGCCAGGGAGAACCCTGAATTTCAGTTCAACCCGGAGACAAGAATTGAAGTACGGCCTCTGAAAATGAAGGAGCAATCGACAGGGTTCAGCTATCCGAGTCAAGCTTAGGTACGTCTCGTGCGGTGAGATTACAGAGGATAACGGGCGGCCTTCCTGTTATGCCGCCGCGGCAAGCTTTCTTTTTTTCCGCTTCATCTGAATCGAGAAAAACACCGCCTCTCCGGCAGCGAGGAGGAGCAGCGAAAGCGCATCCCGATCAAGCCAGATTGCAAACCCCTTTTCGTCCACCAACAGTTTCAGCAAGAATGTCGACATCGACCAGCCGACCGAGAAAATCAGCGCGAGAAAACCGACAGCCAGGATTCCCTCTTTCCAGTCTGATTCCTGCCATCGCCGGGTGAATAGCCAGGCGGCAGCGATGGTGTGGACATAGAATACAAAGAGTGCGATCATAAATTAATGGAAAATTGCTCCGATGGTCTTCACCAAGATCTTCACGTCGAATGACAGCGACCAGTTTTCAATGTAGTAAATATCGTACTTGATCCGTTCCTCGAGCGATGAATTGCCGCGATACCCGTGAACCTGCGCCCAGCCGGTCATCCCGGTCTTTACGCGGTGGCGGTCAAGATATTTCGGGATCATGTCTTTGAACTTATCGACGTAGTACGTCCTTTCCGGGCGAGGCCCGACAAGGCTCATTTCACCTCTGAGCACGTTGATGAGCTGCGGAAGTTCGTCAAGGCTCGTCAACCGGAGAAATTTGCCGATACTCGTTTGCCGTGGATCGCCGGGAATGCCGAGGCCCGCTTGCCTGTCGTGTTCCTCGGCCCCCTCCCTCATCGAACGGAACTTCAGCATGGTGAACTTGCTTCCGTCCAGGCCTACGCGCTCCTGCATAAAAAGTACCGGTCCCTTCGAGGTCAGCTTAACGAGGATGCTCACTATAATCCAGATCGGAGACGTAACGACAAGCAGCGCAAACGACACTCCCAGGTCGAACGAACGTTTCAGGATCCTCCCCCACGTGGTCATGGGAATTCCCTTGATCGTGATAAAGGGAATTCCCTCAATGTCCTGTATCGACATTGAACTTGCCATGAGTTCAAGAATATCAGGGACCATGAGAAACTCCACATTCACGCCTTCGCACTTTTGAACAAGCGCGAAGATCTTCGGATGCTCATCATATTTGAGAGCTATGAGCACCAGTTCGATCTCATTGTCGGCGAGCTTTTGCGGCACCGATTCCAGTCCGCCAAGATACTCCGCCCGTGCAAGAAGCGCTCCGTTCACAGCCGGAGTATCCGCAAAATATCCCATCAGACGGTACCCGAGAAGCGGGTGTTCGAACAATGTTTCATAAATCCGCTTTGCAGTTTCATTGTTTCCGATGATGACGGCGTTGCGAAGTTCCCTCCCGCTCTGGTAAAGAGTCTTCTCGAGATTATGGAGTACGACTCTTCCTGCAAATACGAGGATGATCGAGCTTCCCCAGAGCAGGCCAAAGACGACGCGCGAATAAGAAAATGCACGGTAGAAGAACGCGGCGCTCATGACGACGAGCATGCCGACGGTAACAAGCCTGACAATGTTCAGAAACTCATCGATGAGCGAAACGTTTCTGCGCGCTCCATACATCTTCCGGGAATTAAACATGAGAAGCCAAACCGGGATAACCACAAAGGAGCCGTAAAGATAGGCGTCAAGCGCCGGCACATCTCCGGAGAGCGGAAGAAAACTGAGAAAGTTCGTCTTAAATCTGAGCCAGTAGGAGAGTAGGAAAGCGCATTCGATGGCCAGGCTATCGAGGAATACCCCGAAGGTGGGAATGAGAAAGTCGTTACGGCCGCGGGAGAGCATCAAGGCAGTCCGGTCTCCGGCCTAACCGAACATTTCATTTTCGATTATCCCGCAAATGATGTGGGCGACCGTGATATGCCCCTCCTGTATACGCTGAGTGTCATCGGACGGAATAACGATGGGAATATCGACCAGTTCCTTCGACGCTCCCCCGCCCTTCCCAAGAAAGCCGATGACTGTCATTCCCTTCTTCTTCGCTTCGTGGATTGCGCGGTTAACATTTTCCGACTTCCCGCTTGTACTGATGGCGATGAGAACATCCCCCTTAGTGCCGAGACCTTCGACCTGCCGCGCAAAGACGTTGTCGAAACCGATGTCGTTTCCTGCCGCGGTCAGCATGGAGCTGTCGGTCGTAAGGGCAATTGCCGCAAGCGCAGGCCTGTTCGCCTTCGTCATCCTGATGACAAGCTCGGTAGCGATATGCTGGGAATCTGCAGCGCTGCCCCCGTTGCCGCACAAGAGCACTTTGCCTTTGCCATTGTAAGATTTGATGATCGCATCGACTGCCTTGAGAATATCTCCGGCGCAGGCATCAAACATCTTCTTTTTTGTTTCAGCACTCTCGTTAAGCTGGTCCAGGATAAATTTCTGACGATAGACGAGAGTAAGGGGAAGGTGGGCCATATTCAATGAGAATGTAAGAAAAAGAAATTCAACGAGTGGTCGCTCTTCATAACATCGATTTAACGATGGAAGAAGTCTCTGCCAGCGCTTCGTCCAGCTTCGCGACGTCTTTGCCGCCCGCGGTGGCAAGATGCGGACGTCCGCCGCCGCCGCCGCCGACCCGCTTGGCAAGTTCACCGACAATTTTTCCCGCCATGAGCTTCTTCTCTTTGATGAGATCGTCGGTCACGACACAGACCAGCGCGACCTTTTCATCGACAACGGCGCCCAGGACACCGACGCCGGAGGAGATCTTCGAGCGGAGCGTATCGCCGATCGACTTCAGCTCTTCCGCATCGCCAACGTCGATTTTCGCGGAGATCACTTTGAACCCGTTCACCGGAACGCCTTTCGCCACGATATCCTCGATGCCGGAGGAAGCCTCCTTCACGCGGAACTTGCTGAGTTCTTTTTTCAGATCGTGCACAGATTTCGTGATTGCTTCGATTGCCTGCTCCCGTTCGTGCGATGCATGGTCGACTTGCACCAGGTGCGCCATTGAAGCAGAGGAGGCTGGGAGCGAGACAACGCCAAGAGACGGCCTCGGTGATACTTCTACGTTGGAAAACTGGCCCAGCTGCTTTTCAAGATCTTCCTTTTCTTCCAGCAGCTTCGCGATCTGTTCATCCATTTCCCCGACTCTTCGGATGCGTTGTTCAATATATTTGCCAAATCCCTCACCGGTCACAGCCTCAATGCGGCGCACACCGCTTGCGATGCCGGACTCGGCGGTAATCTTGAACAGGCCGATCTCTTTTGTGTTCCTGACGTGCGTGCCGCCGCAGAGCTCCACGGAGAAACCGGGATCGATCTCAACGACGCGGACCCTGTCGCCGTACTTATCGCCAAAGAACATCTTGATATTGGGATATTTCTTCTTCGCCTCATCGATGGTCAACCACTCCTTCGGATCGTTGAGCGCATTGACGCTAATCGACTGGCTGATTTTTTCATTGACGATGTCTTCAATCGCTTTGAGCTGGCCGGGAGTGATCCGTTCGAAGTGATTGAAGTCAAAGCGCAGATGATCGGGGGCGACGAGTGAACCCTGCTGGTGCGAATGCGTGCCAATTACTCTCCGAAGCGCTTCGTGCATAAGGTGCGTGGCGCTGTGATTGCGTTCAATGTTATGCCGGCGGGGAATGTCCACAACCGCCTGAATGGCCTTGGCATCGGCGTCGCTGAAATTTTCTACTTCATGAAGGACCGCTCCATTCTTGTTTTTGGAGACCCGGACCACATGATACGCCTTGTTGCCGCTTGACAACCGTATAATTCCGGTGTCGCCAACCTGGCCTCCGGATTCAGTATAGAATGGCGTTGCTTTCAGTACGAGATGAGCGGATTTCCTGGAGTCATCCAGCTGAAGCGACTCGATCTCAGAGTCACACTCATAGCGGGTATAGCCGACAAAGTTTGTGGGGTGGTCTCCGATGGACACGTTGAGCATATCCTTCGTCCGATCCGTATCAGTGCGCGCACTGCGTCCCCGGTCTTTCTGCTCTTCCATCAGTTCCACGAATCGCGTACCGTCGACCGTCAACCCTTTTTCTTTCGCCATCATCTCGGTCATATCCAGTGGAAATCCATACGTGTCATACAGCTTGAAGGCATCCTCGCCGGGGAACGTCTTGGAATGCCCAATTTCTTCGACGACCGATTCAAAAATTTCAAGGCCCCGGTCGAGAGTCGCATTAAAACTCTCCTCTTCGCCCTTAATGACACGCTCGATGTGATGCTGCTTTTCTTGTATCTCCGGAAATTGCGCACCCATCGACTTCACGACAGCCTCGACAGCTTTATAAATGAACGGCTCATGCATCTCAAGCGTGCGGCCGAACCTTGCCGCGCGGCGAAGGAGCCTGCGCATGACATACCCGCGCCCCTCGTTCGAAGGAATACCTCCATCGGCAATTGAAAACGAGAGCATCCGGACGTGGTCTGCAATGACCCGCATGGCAATGTCTTCCTGTCCGTCGAGCGAACCTTTATATACTTTCCCCGCCAACTTCGCTATGTGGTCAATGATCGGGGTGAAGATATCCGTGTCGTAATTGGATTTCTTCCCCTGCAGAACCGCGCAAATACGTTCGAACCCCATGCCCGTATCGACATGTTTTGCCGGCAATGGCGTCAGAGTTCCGCCGCTGTCCCGGTTGTACTGGATGAACACGAGGTTCCAAATTTCCATAACGCGCGGATCACCGGCGTTGACAAGTTTGCCGCCGGAGTAATCGGGAGTCAGATCGATATGAATCTCTGAACAGGGTCCGCACGGCCCGGTTTCTCCCATCTCCCAGAAATTATCTTTCTTGCCGAAGCGCAGCACGTGCGATGGATCGATGTCGGTCAAGCTCTTCCAGAGTTCCTCTGCCTCTTCGTCTGTCTCAAAGACAGTGGCGTAGAGACGCCGCTTGTCCAGTCCCCACTTCTTCGTCAGAAGCTCCCATGCCCATTCGATGGCTTCCTTCTTGTAGTAATCGCCGAACGACCAATTGCCGAGCATTTCGAAAAACGTATGGTGATACGTATCCCGTCCGACTTCTTCCAGGTCGTTGTGCTTGCCGCTCACGCGGATGCACTTTTGCGTATCCGCAGCGCGTGAATAGTCGCGTTTTCCCGTTCCGAGAAAAACGTCTTTGAACTGGTTCATCCCGGCGTTGGTAAACAGAAGCGTCGGATCATCGTAGGGAATGACGGGCGCGCTCGGCACGATTCTGTGCCTGCGCTCTTCAAAGAAGTTCAGAAACTCAGTTCGGATTTCGGTAGATGTCATAATTCCTGTTATCATTCACCATCCCAATCGGACGGTGATCACCTGATGGTATACGTTACACTTCGATCTGTGTCATGAGGTCGATTTCCTCGAGGACGGCGCTGACCTGGACGCATTTCGTCATCTCCCCTTCGAAGACCATGGCTTTGCCGGCGTTATGGACCTCCCAGGTGAGTGCCTCCGCCTTCGTCGTGTCGCATCCGGTGGCCTTGATGATCTGGCCGATGACTTCTTCAAACGTATGAACCTCGTCATTGAAGAGGACAACCTTGGCAGGCTCCTGGATGACGCTTTCAACGTCTTGTTCTTGTTCTGTTTCAAATATCGGCGCTGTATCCGGCATCTCTTGTTGACTCAGTTCTTTGTTCAAAATATGAAAATATGGAACATTTTGCAAAGAATTCATTGACTTTCGGGGCAAAAAGGAATATATTGAAGAGGCTTTATTTTCCACCTCAATAGGGACTATGTTTTCAAAGAGTATTCGCTCTTTCACCGTTGCGCTATGCTTTATCCTGGGTGCAGCGTTCTCCATCTACACATTGCGCACTCAAGGCCACCGGAATTTCGAAGGCCGCGAAGAACATGAAGCTTCGGGTGATGCATGGGGAGCGTTCGAATGGTGGTACAACCAGCGTGCGCTTCCGTACGAGGTGATTCCCTCCGGCGCGTTTCAACGGGCAGCGCAGCAGGCAAAAGCTATTTCCAAACTGGATCGGAACAGATCCGCCAGCAGCACGGTCCCTCCCTGGACATCGATCGGCCCGACCAACGTCGGAGGCCGGGTGCTTTCCATCGCAGTCAATCCTTCGAATCCGAACATTGTGTGGCTCGGTTCTGCGAGCGGCGGCATATGGAAATCTACATCTGGCGGTCAGGGTCCCAGTCCCTGGTCCTACGTCAGCACAGGGTTTCCCGCGCTTTCGATCAGCGCAATTGTTATCGACTCTTCTAATCCGAATGTCATGTACATCGGCACCGGTGAAATCAGCAGATACCAGCGGCCATTAGTGGGCGTCGTTGGCGCCCGTTCTTCTTACGGCCTGGGAATTTTGAAATCTACGGACGGAGGGGCTACGTGGGATACGACCGGCCTCCAATTTACGTTTCCTCAGATGACGGCGGTCGAAAAAATCATTCTTAACCCTCGTAATACCCGCACCGTGTACGCTGCGACAAGCGAAGGTGTTGCCAAGTCGACTGATGCCGGAGCAACCTGGACAATGGTGAACACGGAATTGATGGCAATGGATATTGTCATCAACCCGGCAGATACAACAATTCTCTATTCCTCCCACGGAAATCTGAACTCTACGAACGCTCCCGGCATTTATTATTCCGACGACGCCGGCGCGAACTGGATACTCCTGGGCGGCGGGCTTCCTGCTTCCAGTATTTTTGGAAGGACCGCACTTTCGATTTCTCAGACAAACCCAAGTACCGTGTACGCAGGTGTCTCTCACGGCTCCAGCGGCGCCCTCATCGGGCTGTACAAGACGATCAACGGCGGCACGACCTGGACGGCAGTTTCGACAACCAACTACGTCAATACGCAGGGTTGGTACGATAACGTGGTGGCCGTTGATCCGACGAATGCGAACAACGTCTACTGTTCCGGCTTTGATATTTACCAGTCGACCTCCGGCGGCGCCGGCCTCGCCGGAATCACCAACGGCGGTGTCCACGTCGATCATCACGCGATCACCTTCGACCCAACGAATCCCCAGGTCATGTACTTCGGGTGTGACGGCGGGATTTACAAAAGCACCGACGGCGGCGGCTCATTCCTGAATCTTAATAACGGATTTGTGACTACGCAATTCTATCCCGGTTTTGTCTGCGCGAAGGATGATTCGAATTTCGCGTTAGGCGGGTTGCAGGATAATGGAACAGTGCAGTATCTCGGATCCGGCACGTGGAATTCAATCTTTGGCGGCGACGGCGGATGGTGCGGCATCAGCTCCGCGAACAAATATACGATCTATTGTGAATCGCAGTACATGAATCTGGTGAAGTCTACCAACGGTGGTTCAAGTTTCACCAGTGCCACGTCGGGACTTCCTCCCACCGGCGGCGCCACGAATTATAATTTTATTCCCCCTTTTGCAGTCTCGTACTCGAACCCGAACGTCTTGTACGCAGGGAGCAAGAACGTCTATAAATCCACGAACGCAGGCGCAACCTGGTTTGCCCCGAACAACAACGGGAACGTCGGGCTCAACGGGACGTTTATTTCCTGCATCGGCATCTCGTCAACGCACCATGATACGGTGATGGCGGGAACGGGAAGCGGGCTTGCGGGCGGAACCCCCACATTTGAAATCTTTTCGAGCACGAACGGCGGAACGTCATGGTCCAATGTCACCGGAACACTTCCGGACCGTTATCCGACCGACATCGAATATGATCCCCGTGTCAGCACGACGGCGTATGTCACGTACTCCGGTTACGGAACGCCGCACGTGTACAAGACTACAAACCTTGGCGGAACCTGGACAAATATATCGTCAAATTTGCCCGACATTCCCCACCAGGCGATAACCATCGACCCCGAAGAGCCCGTAAGTATTTTCGTGGGGACCGATCTGGGAGTATATCACTCCGCAAATGGCGGAGCGACTTGGGAAGAATTCAACACAGGCATGCCGCCGGCAATGGTTCTCGATCTTACAGCCTCGCGCTCAAACGGTATGCTGCGCGCAGCCACGTTCGGCAACGGCGTCTACCAGCGCAAGTTTCCACGCACGGCGACGCTCGCCCTCGGTTCGCCCAACGGCGGGGAAATATACGCCGCCGGCCTTTCCGCGAGCATTACCTGGTCCGAGCAGTACCTGGAGTCTGTGAAATTAGAGTACTCAACGGACAACGGCACAAGCTGGAATTTGATTGCCAACAATGTCCCTGCATGGCCACAGAAATATTCCTGGATAGTTCCGCAGCTCTCAACTACACAGGGGCGCATCAGGATCAGCGAGACATCAACCGGACTTTTCCCCGATTCAAGCGACGCAGCGTTCACCATTCTTCTCAACCCCGACGTGATTTCGGGGTGGAACATGTTATCGGTAGATTTGAGCGTTCCCGATAACAGGAAGTCCACTCTCTACGGGTCGGCGATTTCCCCTGCGTATACCTACATGGGCAGTTATGTCCAGCGCGATACGATTGCCAACGGAACGGGGTACTGGTTAAAGTTCGTCGACCCCCAGTTTACCACCTATGGCGGCGATTCTGTTTTTGCAGACACGATCAATGTGAAGCAGGGATGGAACATGATAGGCTCCATTTCGGTCCCGGTGGCGACTTCTTCGATTGCGCAAATCCCCCCGGGCATTGTGACTTCGCCATACTACGGCTATCTCGTGAATTACTCAATCGTTTCTAGCATCGATCCCAAACGGGGAACCTGGGTAAAAACAAACGCCGATGGAAAACTCGTCCTGAGCTCTTCGATGAACTCGCCGAAGGCCGCGGTACAGTCTTCCGATCCTTTCGCTGCATTTGAAAAGCTTTCAATTCGTGATCATGACGGCAAACAGCAATCGCTCTATTACACCAACCAGGCCATTGCCACTGAGCAATATGAAATGCCTCCGTTACCTCCTGCCGGCGCGTATGATGTACGATATTCAAGCCAGCGGTCGGTCGCGCAATTCAGCGGGTCCGGCACAAAAGAATTTCCGGTCTCCGTTTCCGGTGCTGCGTATCCGATAATCCTTTCCTGGAATTCCGGTTCACTCCCTCTGTTTGCCTCGCTTGTCCTGGACGGGAAGGACTATTCCATGGCGAACTCTGGAAGTATCGAAATTCACAGTGAGAACTCAGAGATCAGGCTGAAACTTTCTTTGTTAAACGGTGCGAACATCCCGATTGCGTCCGCATTGCTGCAGAACTATCCAAATCCGTTCAATCCGGTTACGACCATCGATTATCAGATTGCAACAGCAGGCAACGTAAAGCTGAAGATTTTCGATGTGGCTGGCCGGGAAATAACGACACTTGTCAGCGAGTTCCGGCAACCCGGCGCCTACAGGACAAGCTGGGACGCGTCAGGCGTGTCGAGCGGGATTTATTTCTCGAAACTCGTCGTCACCCCGCTGCAGACGTCCGGTGCGGCGAACCCGATCACCTCTATCAGGAAGATGGTTCTCCTGAAATAGCTGGCCCGCGGGAGCAGGTTCCAAAACCCCCGTCTCACTGCGGTTTGGACCTCCGCGATTCCCTGAGTTTCTATCTCTGAATGCCGCTATTGTGTGCAATGGCGGCAAACATTTCCCGATTTACTCCTTTCGTCTTTTGCTTCAAAAGTTCGCTCCAATCCTTGACACTCTGCAGTACTTTTTGTAATTTGCAGGCGCGCTCCGGCGCACACATATCAATGGGATATTTTCTCTCCCTCCGCAGTCACAGTTTTTCGATTTCAACTTATTATTGGGGACTTCCATGAAAAAGGTTTCTGCCGTTCTTTGCTCATTTCTTTCACGGTATTTTGCCGCACTTCTCTGCACACTCTTACTCGCGCCTTCACTTCTTCTGGCACAACTTTCGGGTACAAAGACAATCGGCTCGGGGGGAGACTACGCGACGTTCACTGCCGCCGTCGCCGCGCTGACCGCGCAAGGCATATCCGGCCCCGTGACGTTTAACGTTATCACGGGACAGTATACCGAACAATTCGAGATCGGCAGTGTTACCGGCGCAAGCGCCGCGAATACGATTACGTTTCAATCGCAATCAGGTGTGAAGAGCGACGTAACACTGCAGTATACTCCGACATCCGGCAGCAACTGGGTGGTACACCTGAATCAGGCGGACTATGTCACCTTCCAGAACATGACCCTGACAGCATTTGGAAGCACTTCATATGGAGACGTTGTAAGAATCGACGGCGATGCCAATAATAACCGGCTTCTCGGCAACACGATAACTGGTATTCCGACCACAGGGGCCTCAAGCACTCTCATGCTTGTGTACGCGGATGGCGATTCGATCGATAATACCGTCATCACTGGAAACACGTTTCAGGATGGCAGCTACGGAGTGTACCTCGTGGGTATCAGCCAAACAGTTCTTTCCGGCGGGACACAAATCAACAATAACGTTTTTACGAATCAGGGCTACACGCCGGTCTACCTCTATTATCACACTGCTTCTCAAGTCAATGGCAATACCGTTACCGGCAACAGCACCTATATCGCGATTCAGGCGACGTACTGCGATAGCACCTTGCAGGTGAAAAATAACAAGATCTCACTCGGCAACGGCCAGTATGGAATCTATCTGGCATATTGCGATGGAGCATCTTCCACTCATGGCCTCGTCGCAAACAATTTCGTGAGCATCGCGGGAAATACCACGGCGTACGGTATTACGCTGTACAACTCAACGAACGAAGACCTGTACTACAACAGCGTGTACATCTTAAGCACCAACACGAATCAGAGAGCGCTGGATGTGGAAGCCGGCGGCAGCAACAATAATATTGTCAACAACATCTTCGCAAACCAGGGGGGCGGTTATGCAGCCTATGTGAGCGTCCCCGGCGCAATTGCAACGTTGAATTATAACGACTATTACACGACGGGCAACTATGTCGCCAACTGGGCAAATGCGGATAAGTTCGATCTCGCCGCGTTGAATGCGGCGACCGGAAAAGATGCGAATTCTGTCTCCTCATTTCCGAATTTTACCTCGGGTACGGATCTTCACACTCTTTCCCCATGGGTTAACGCAAAGGGAACACCCGTAGCATCAGTGACCACCGACATCGACGGGAACGCCCGCGATGGCTCTACCCCGGATATCGGTGCTGATGAGTTCTCCCCCGCGGGCGGAACCACGACGCCGCTGGCAGGCACTTATACCGTTGGAGCCGGAGGCGCTTACGCGACATTCGCCGCCGTACGGGCCGATCTGCTCTTGAAGGGAGTTTCGGCTCCTGTGACATTCAATATCCTTAATGGCACATACAATGAACAATTCGAACTCTTCCCTATCCCCGGTGCCAGCGCTTCTAATACCGTGACGTTTCAGTCTCAGTCTGGTAATCCAGCGAATGTTAACCTGGTGTGGCTGGCGAGTGGAACCTCGGACAACTACATTGTCGCATTGACGGGGACTGACTTTGTCCATTTTCAAAACCTCACGTTCTCCGCGAACACAGCGCCGAACGCCCCCTATGGTACGGTGTTCTCGCTGTACGGCGGCGTGGAGGATTTCCGTATTCAAAACAGC
This sequence comes from Bacteroidota bacterium, assembly GCA_035495255.1. GTDB lineage: Bacteria > Bacteroidota > Ignavibacteria > UBA10030 > SZUA-254 > DASYTP01. The sequence goes on from DATJGD010000039.1 coordinate 22,891, forward strand.
AGTATTATCGGCACGCCGACAGGAGGAGGATCGACCAATCAGGCATTACTCTGGGCGAACAACTCATTGCATTCAAGCTGCACAATTACCGGCAATACCTTTACAAACGGCAGCTACGGAATTTATGAGTACGGTCTGAACCAGGCTGCCCTCTCCGGCGGCACGAACGTCAGCAACAACACATTTACCGACCAGGGATACGTCCCGGTTTATCTTTATTATCATAATGCGCCGCATGTCAACAACAACACCATTACGGGAAACAGTATTTATGTAGCAATCTTTCTCACGTATTGCGACAGCGGCACGCAGGTTGTGAACAATAAACTTTCACTGGGTAATGGACAATACGGAATCGACGTGTCATATTGCGATGGGGCATCGTCCGCTCACAGTCTCATCGCAAATAACAGCATTTCTATTGCCGGAAACACTACGGCCTACGGCCTCACACTCTATAACTGCAACTATCAGGACGTCTACTACAATAGCGTTCACATTACAAGCTCTAACCTCACCCAGCGCGCGCTGGATGTGGAGGCAGGCGGCGCCAACAATAATATTGTCAATAACATCTTCGCCAACCAGGGGGGCGGATATGCCGCCTATGTCAGCACTCCGACTGCGATCGCAACTTCGGATCGTAATGATTTTTATTCGACAGGCAACTATCTTGCCTACTGGACAGCCGATAGAATCGATTTTGCTGCACTGAAAACCGCAAGCGGCAAGGATGCAAACTCAGTCTCATCCTATCCGAACTTTACGTCCGTAACGGACCTTCACACGCTCTCTCCATGGCTGAACGCAAAGGGAACTCCGGTTGTGTCTGTTACTACCGATTACGATGGCAACGCCCGCAACGGCTCCACGCCGGATATCGGAGCCTATGAATTCACACCGGATCCTTCAACGACCACTCCGCTGTCGGGTACGTACACGATCGGCGCCGGCGGTAACTATGCGACGTTTGCGGATGTAACGACCGATCTGCTCATCAAGGGTATCTCGGCTCCTGTGACATTCAATGTGTTGAAAGGGACGTATAATGAACAAATGGAGCTCTTCCCCATTCCGGGTGCCAGCAGTTCCAATACCATAACCTTCCAGTCTCAGTCCGGTGTCGCTTCCGGCGTTGCCATGATCTGGCTGGCAAGCGGAGCATCGGACAATTACGTTGTCCGGTTGACGGGAACAGACTTTATCCGTTTCCAGAACATGAGCTTCGCCGGGAATACGGCACCAAATTCCAACTATGCAAACGTGTTCACAATCTTCGGCGGCGTGGAGGATTTTCAGTTTCACAATAATACCGTGTATGGAACGCCAACAGGAAGCAGCTCACCCAGCATGGCGTTGATCTGGGCCGATAACACGCTCCATGCAAATTGCACGATCACGGGAAACACCTTTACCAGCGGCAGCTACGCGGTCTATGAGGTTGGTCCGAGCTCCACCGTCCTTTCGTCCGGAACAGATGTCAGCAACAACACATTTACCGACCAGGGATACGTCCCGGTTTATCTTTATTATCATAATGCGCCGCATGTCAATAATAACGTTATCACAGGAAGCAGTATCTACGTGGGAATCTACCTCACGTACTGCGATAATGGCCTGCAGATACTCAACAATACGCTGACCCTCGGCAACGGACAGTATGGAATTCACCTGACATACTGCGACGGAACCATCCTTTCGCATGGGCTCATTGCAAACAACATGATTGCCATTGCCGGCAACACTACCGCGTATGGCATTACGCTCTACGCCGATACCTATGAAGACATCTCCTACAACAGTATTCACATTACAAGCACCAATACGAGCCAAAGAGCGCTCGATGTGGAAGGCGGCGGAGGCAATAATACTATCACCAATAATATATTCGCCAACCAGGGGGGCGGTTATGCCTCGTATGTTAGCGCACCGGCTGCAATCGCAACTTCGAACTACAACGATTTTTATTCGACGGGCAACTACCTCGCGTACTGGGGTGCCGACAAAATCGATCTGGCCGCACTGAAGTCGGCAAGCGGCAAAGACGCAAACTCTGTATCGTCGTATCCCAACTTTACGTCGGCGACGGACCTCCATACCCTCTCACCGTGGGTTAACGCGAAGGGCACACCTCTTGCTTCTGTCACCACCGATTTTGACGGCAACGCCCGCGACGGCTCAACGCCCGATATCGGGGCCGATGAATTCACTCCCAATCCTTCGACGACGACTCCCCTATCCGGGATTTATACTATCGGTGCCGGTGGGAGCTACCCAACCTTTGACGCCGCAAGAACCGATCTGCTTATCAAAGGCGTTTCGGGAGTCGTGACGTTCAACGTCTTAAACGGTACGTACAACGAACAGATGGATCTCTATCCCATTCCGGGTGCAAGCAGCTCGAATACCGTGACATTCGAGGCTCAGTCCGGTAATGCTGCCGATGCCACGATGTCGTGGATCGCGAGCGGTGCAAGTGATAATTATGTCGTGCGTCTCACCGGCGCTGACTACGTCCGATTCCAAAACATGACCTTTGCCTCGAATCCGGCTCCCAATTCCGGTTATGCTGCCATATTTTACGTCTTTGGGGGCGTCGAAGATTTGCGCGTCCAGAACAACGCCCTGTATGGTACGCCCGCCAGCGGCTCGACACAGGGTCAGATATTGTTCTGGGCTGACAACACGCTTCATCTCAGCCGTACCATCACGGGCAATACCTTTACGAACGGCAGCTATGGAGTGTATGAAGTCGGCTATAACACCACCATACTTTCCAGCGGGACCGACATCAGCAACAACACGTTCACCAACCAGGGGTACGACCCAATCTATGCGTATTATCAAAACGCACCTCATATCAATGGCAATAGTATCACGGGCAACAGTACGTATATCGGAATCGCCCTTTCCTACTGCGATAACGGGGTGCAGGTACGGAACAATAAGATGTACCAAAGCAACGGACAATATGGGATCTACCTTAGCTACTGCGACGGAACAATTATCACTCATGGGAGTATTGCGAATAACTTCATCTCGATAGCAGGTAACACAACGGCGTACGGCATTACGATGTACGTTTGCACATACGAGGATCTTTACTACAACAGCGTACTCATTACAAGCACCAACACGAATCAGAGGGCCCTCGATATCGAAGGCGGAGGTGCCAACAACAACATCGTCAACAATATTTTTGCAAATACCGGCGGAGGCTACGCGTATGTTGCCATCCCGACGGCGGTGGCAACGTCGAACTATAACGACCTCTATACTACCGGAACAAATATTGGGTACTGGAATGGCGACCGTACGACATTTGCCGCTTTCAAAACGGCAAGCGGAAAGGACGCAAATTCCGTCAACCTTAATCCGAATTACACCGCGACAACGAATCTTCACAGAGCGACGGGAGCCCTCGATAGCCTTGCCACTCCTCTTGCCGGATACACGACGGACGTCGATGGCGACGGGAGGGATCCGAACAAACCCGATATTGGCGCCGACGAGCGATATCCCATCCTTGCCGTACCTGCCATTTCTATTCTCGATGTCAGCGTCGCAGAAGGAAATAGCGGAACGACGAATGCGAACTTTACCCTCCTGCTCTCCGCCAAGACGTCGCAAACTGTCACGGTGAATTATGCGACGGCAAACGGCACGGCAACGACTGCAGACAGCGATTACGTGGCCACATCGGGCATGGTAACCTTCAACTCAGGAGACTCGGTCAAGTATGTCAGCGTCACCATCAAGGGCGATGTGAAGTTAGAGCCTGGCGAAACATTTATGATGAATCTGACCAATCCCTCGAATGCAACGATCTCCGATGCCCAGGGAGTCGGAACGATCCTCAACGATGATAGTCAGCCGACAATTTCCATTAATGACGTGAGCGTTGCTGAAGGAAACAGCGGTACGACAAATGCTGTCTTTACCGCAACACTTTCCCAGGTGAGCAACCTGACCGTCACGGTGAACTATGCGACTGCCGATGGAAGCGCGACCACGGCGAATAGCGATTATGCCGGGCAATCCGGCACCCTCACATTCCTGCCGGGTGTTACGACTCAGAAAGATACCGTGAAGATCAACGGCGATACGACAAATGAACCGGATGAGACGTTCTTCGTCAATCTCTCCGGGGCGGGTAACGCCACAATCGCCGATAACCAGGGCCTCGGCACGATTCATAATGACGACGGCGTACCTGCGATTACGGTGAACGACGTCAGCGCACCGGAAGGTAACAGCGGCACTGCGGACGCGGTCTTCGTCTTCAGCCTCTCGACTGCGAGCACGCAGACTGTAACAGTGAACTTCGCAACAGCTCCGGGGACTGCGACTGCCGGAGTTGATTACGCTTCGAAATCCGGAACGATAACCTTCAACCCGGGTGTCACGCTCCAGCGCGACACTATCAAGGTCAACGGCGACCTCCTGAATGAAAGCGATGAGACATTCTTCGTCAATCTCACAAGTCCCGCAAACGCAACGATCGGCGACGCGCAGGGCACCGGGGTTATTACGGACGACGACGCGCTCCCGGTCATCGGCGTGAACGACGTCAGCGTTGCCGAAGGAAATAGCGGAACATCCAGCGCGCAATTCACCGTCCGGCTGAGCCCGGCGAGCGGGAGGACTGTAACCGTGAACTACGCGACCGGTAACGGAACAGCAACCTCCGGATCAGATTACGCCTCAGCTTCGGGGCTGGTCACATTCAATGCGGGAGATACTGCGAAACAGGTAAACGTTTCGGTCAACGGGGATGTCACGAATGAACCGGATGAGACGTTGTATCTCAATCTCTCGGGAGCCTCGAATGCGACGATTAGTGATGCCCAGGGCATCGGGACTATCCTGAACGACGACGTACCCGGCGCCAATCTTTCGCTCAGCAAATCCGATTCACCCGATCCGGTCTACATCAACGCTCCATTAACCTATACGATCTCCATCACCAACGCCGGCCCAGACCCCGCTGCTAATGTCGTTGTGCTGGATACTCTTCCTTTGGGCGTCAGCTATCAAAGCGGTGTGGGCACAGGATGGACAGTTAATCAGGCAGCCGGAATCGTCACCTGCACCCGTGCTTCGCTTGCTGTAGGAAGCGCTCCGGATATCACGATTACTGTGACCGCGCCTTCCTCAGCGGGTACGATCAGCAATGCGGCTGTCGTCACTTCCTCGACTTCGGACAATAACCTTGCGAACAACAGAGACGTTGAGCAGACGACGGTCGTCGCCGGCATCGACCTTTCTATCGCGAAGCTCGACTCGCCGGATCCTGTGACTGCGGGGGGAACACTGACGTACACCCTCAACGTTTCGAATTCCGGCCCCGCGACCGCATCGCTTGTTGTCGTGCGCGATGTCCTCCCGGCGGGAGTGACATGCGTGAGCGCTAGCGGAACCGGATGGGATTGCCTGGTGTCGTCAGGAATCGTTACCTGTACGCGGGCTACTCTGGCTTCGGGCAGCGCGCCGCCAATTACTATTATCGGGACGGCACCGCCAAACGCGGGGATTATCTCGAACACGGCCACAGTTTCTGCGTCCGGAGCCGATCCGGTTATGACGAACAACAGCGCGACCGCTGCCACGACCGTCAATCCCGTACTTTCAGCGACCGACGCGATCGACAACCTCATCAGGCAAGCCGAGTGCATGCTGGCCGGCAGGAATACGCGGCCATTTATTGCGACACTGCAAGCCGCGAAGGCCTCGCTCGCCCGCGGGAATAAAACTTCGGCGGCGAATCAGATGGAAGCGTTCATCAATAAAGTGAATGCAATTCTTTCACCGACCGACGCAGCCCCCCTCCTTGCCAGTGCCACTGCTGTTATCGGCATGATTAACCAGCTTCCGGGTATCGATCCTGCCGCCTTCGGGCGAACTGCATCGCTCGTATCATTCGATGCGGCTGGGCCAGAGAAGTACGACTTGAGCCAGAATTATCCCAATCCGTTCAATCCATCGACTTCGATTCAGTTCTCGGTGATGAATCCGGGAAGGATAAAGCTTATTGTCTATGACGTGCTGGGCGAAGAACGTGCGACGCTTGTGGACGGCGATGCGCCGACGGGCAATTACGAGATCCGGTGGGATGCCGGCCAGCTTGAAAGCGGGATCTATTTCTACCGCTTCCAGACGAATGACTTCGTCCTGACCAAGAAACTCATTTTGATCAAATAAGGAGAACCTGACATGAGATCACGACATTCACGCCTGGGTTCAAACCTTATTTTCGGAGAAATTATGACGAAACGTTTCATTCTGACATGTTCAATCATATTCTGCTACCTCCTCCAATCGTCTGCCGGAGAGATTCAAAAGAGAACGCACACATTGGATATTTTTTCAGGCAAGATACCGGCAAGAATCCTCGAACAGGTGAGCCATCGATCGTCCGGGCTGGGGAAACTGAGCGGAGGTTCGAAGACCTTCACACCGGCACCGGTTACAATTTCCGGAATATCACAAGATACCAGATTCTCCGGCTTCGCCGCCCAAAGCAGTCCGGATACGATAGTGCCATCATGGGCCCAGCAATATTCGGCAGGCATTGCTCCCTCAGAAGACGCCGCCACCGCGGTCGTTTCGGCTCCTGGCGGATACATTTACGTCACGGGATTCAGTACCGACGCCACGACCGGAACCGACTACTTTACCGCGAAATACGATTCCACGGGGGGCCGCATCTGGTCTGTGCGCTATGACGGCCCGCAGCATGGCGACGATATCGCCACCGCAATTGCGCTTGACGACTCCGGAAGCGTCTATGTCACCGGCAAAAGCATAGGAGCGGGTTCCGCGTGGGACATTGTGACGGTGAAATATGACGGCACAGGCTCCCAGGTATGGGTAACGCGATACAACGGACCTGCCAATGGTGACGATGCAGGCGTCGCCGTCGCAATCGACCCGACACACAACATTTATGTGGCGGGAAACAGCGCCGGCCAGTCCTCCTTTACCGAGGGAGACTCGTACAACGATGATATCGTGCTCATCAAATATAACTCTTCGGGAACCGAACAGTGGAATGTCCGCAAGAACGGCGCGGGGAACGGAACCGATCGTGCTGCAGCGATGGCCCTCGAGGGGAGTTCGAACGTATTTATCGCCGGATCGACCGAAAATCTCGGCTCGTATGATTACTACGTGCTGAAGTATACAAGCGGCGGAACTCTCAGCGCTTCGGCCACATATAATGGACCCGCCGGCGGGGATGACCAGGCAACCGACATCAAGGTCGACGGATCCGGGAACGTGTATGTAACGGGCTCGAGCGCAGGCGATACTACTTCGCTCGATTACCTGACGTTAAAATACAATACCTCGCTTGCTAAATCCTGGGAAGCGCGCTATGACGGCACGGCCGGGGGTGACGACGGCGCGACAGCTCTTACCCTCGACGGATCGCTGAACGTCTATGTAACCGGATGGAGTTACGGCGCAGGCTCGCAGACCGACATTACGACGGTGAAGTATTCGTCCGGCGGATCGCAGCTCTGGGCCTCGAGATACGACGGGCCGGCAAACGACATCGACATCGCCACCGGGATTTCCATCTCTCAAAATGAAGCGTTTGTCACCGGCTGGAGCTATGGCGGCACGAGCGGCGACGATGTTGTGGCAGTCAGATATAATTCCGCGGGCACACAGCAGTGGTCGCAGCGGCTCGACGGGACCGGAAACGCCGGGGATTATCCCACCGGCATTGCCACTGATAATTCTGAAAATTCCTATATCGTCGGCCTTGTTGACGGCGGCAGCACGGGGAATGATCTCGGCGTCGTCAAATACAACGTCAGTGGCGTGAAGCAGTGGAGCGACAGCTACAACGGAACGGGGAATACGCTGGACCGGCCGACGGCACTGACCGCCGACAATTCCGGGAACGTGTATGTCACCGGCCAGAGCGACGGCCTGCTGACCGCCGCCGATGTCGTCACAATAAAATATGACGCATCCGGCAACAAATTGTGGGAATCCAGGTACAACGGCGCAGGCAACACCTACGACTACGCCAACGCGATTGCGGTGGATAACTCAGGGAACGTGTACGTCGCCGGATACAGCGACGCCGATTATCTCACGATCAAATACGACGCCTCGGGCTCACAGATATGGGCTTCAAAGTATAACGGCCCGGGCAATTCCACGGATTTCGCGACAGCGATCGCCCTCTACGGCACGGATGTCTATGTCACAGGACGCAGCTACGGGACGTCGTCGTTCGATTACGCGACCGTTCGGTACAACGCGACTACGGGAAATGCGGTCTGGGTAGCCCGGTATGACGGGCCCGGGAATGCCGACGATTACGCGAAGGCTATGACGGTCGACGGCCTGGGCAATGTCTACGTCACCGGCGCCAGCGGCACGTATCCCGATAACGACTTCGCGACCGTGAAATACGATGGTAACGGCGCAGAACTCTGGGCTTCCCGGTACAATGGCCCCGGCAACTCCGACGATGAAGCGGTTGCGATCGCCCTTCAATCATCCGGCAAAGTCATCGTCTCCGGATCGAGTTTTGGAGCAGGCTCATCGTATGATTTTGCCACTGTCGCCTATAACAATTCCGACGGCGGGTTCAGCTGGGCGGAACGATACAACGGCGCCGGGAACTCGGCCGATGTTCTCTCTGCAATGAAGGTGGGACCCGGGGATAATATATTCCTCACCGGTTCGAGCGGAACGAACACGTCGCTGAACTACGCCACAGAAAAGCTTGACGCCGCCGGCAACCGTATCTGGGTCAGAGAGTACAACGGCGCCGGCAACGACGCTGACGCGGCAAACGCCATGTCGGTGAATTCCGCCGGAGAAGTCTTTGTCACAGGATATAGTTATACGACGAAATCGCTTTCCGATATCGTGACGGTGAAATACAGCCCGAACGGAGCGCAGCAATGGGCGGTGCGGTACGACTCGCCAACGAGCGGCTCCGACGCAGGATTATTGATGGCCATGGACGGCGCCGGAAACACGGCCGTCGCCGGACAAAGCGCCGGAATAGCATCCGGCAGCATCATAACGATCAAATATCCGACGGCATCGACTGCCCTGGCAATCTCGGACGGCTGGAACATGGTCTCCGTTCCCCGCACCGAGACTGATTACCGGAAATCGGTATTGTTCCCCACCGCCGTGAGCAGCGCATTCGCGTATACGTCAACCGGATACGTTTCGAAAGACACGCTTCAGAACGGTGTCGGATATTGGGCGAAATTTTCGGGCGGCCAGACTGTCTCAATCCCCGGGCAACCGAGGTCGCTGGATACCGTATCAGTTAGCCTTGGCTGGAACATGATCGGATGCCTTACCGATGCTGTTCCTATCGCGTCGATCGCCTCTATTCCCGGCGGCATTGTAACCAGTAATTTCTTCGGATACGGTGTATCTTACTTTTCCGAGGATACGCTCAAACCCGGACGCGGTTACTGGGTGAAGGTGAACTCGGCAGGAAAGCTTATCCTCTCGACGTTGAGCCAGGTACCTGCAGGAATGAGGATCAGGATTGTGCCGACCGACGAGCTTCCACCTTCTCCTCCCGGCGATCACGTTGCCGGAGCTTCATCGGGAACGCCAGCGCAATTTTCACTGGCGCAGAACTACCCGAATCCGTTTAATCCCACAACAAGCATTCAGTACTCCCTAGCCAGCGCTCAGCATGTTCGCCTGAAGATCTACAATACACTCGGGCAACAGGTTGCCACTCTTGTCGATGGAATTCAGGATGCAGGATATACGTCAGTGGTATGGGATGCGAGCGCGATTCCGAGCGGGGTGTACTTCTACAAGCTGACGGCAGGTTCCTTCACCGACGTGAAGAAATTGATGATTATCAGGTAAGGGGCGCATGTTGTAGCCACAAAAGCCCGATCGAGTGTCGATCGGGCTTTTTTATGCGCTCAAAGATTTCCTGGAGAGAAATATATCTAGCCTTTGGGATTCGTGGGCCGGATATCAACCTCGCTAACCATGACATGGCGAGGCATCGAGATCGTATCCACAACTACCTGGGCGACATCATCGGCCGTTGGAATAATGCCCTGGCTTCTGGGCGCCCCCTTCTCATGATCTCCAAAATCGGTATCGACAGATCCGGGGCATAGCGTTATGACCCGGATATTGTGCGCGCGCACCTCAAGCATGAGACATCTCGCGAAACCGACCAGCGCCCACTTCGTCGAGCAATACCCTGCCCCTCCCACAAAAGCATTCCTGCCTGCCAGAGATGCGATATTAATGATATCGCCGGACTTCTGTTGACTCATGGCGGGGATGACGGCACGGCTGCAGAGAAAGACCCCGCGCACATTCACCTCCCACATCCGGTCGAATTTCTCGACAGAAAGAGATTCTACGTTTGCAAACGACCCAATGCCGGCATTATTAATGAGTATGTCGATCCTGCCGAAGCGGTTCAGTGTCTGAGAGACGAGCTGCCGGACATCCTCCTCTTTCGAGACATCTGCCCGGACAGATAGCGCAGATCCTCCGGCCTCCCGGATCTGATGTGCGACACCGTCAATATCCGATTGTGTACGCGCCGCGACGACCACATTCGCTCCAGCCGAGGAGAGAGCAAGCGCAATTGCCTTGCCGATTCCTTTCCCTGCGCCGGTAACGATGGCCGTTTTCTTTTCAAGTTTCATACATCTTCAGTTTGGGAGGTTCAGAACTTACGCCAGGTCCCCTTTGATCGGCCTGAGCACCATCTCATCGACGACGACATCGTCCGGCATTTGAAATACCGAGAGGACTGCCTCCGCGACGCCTTTTGCGCTCATCATCCGGTGGCCATGGCGGCGGCGGTTTGCAGGACTCCACATTTCCGTTTCCGTCGCACCGGGGATTACGTTAACAACTTTGACATTGTAGCGGCGCATTTCTTCCCGCAGAACCTTCCCCAGTCCCAGCATGCCCGCCTTGGTTGCAGTGTACGCTGCCGATCCTTCGAATGTTTTGATTGCCGCGTTCGATATAATATTAAACACCCATCCTTGCTTTCTTCGTGCCATGGAGTGAATGACGGCTTTCGTGCACAGCACGTGGCCAACGAGATTTGTCGAGATGATATTCACGAACTCTTCCGGCTGAGTTCCCAGAAAATCCTTGAAGACCGTAATTCCCGCGTTGTTCACAAGTACGTCGATCTCGCCGACGCTCTTCCGGATTTTTCGCACCGTCAAAGAGATGGCTTTGGGATTGGAGATATCACAAGGGAAGGAATGCGCCCTGCCGCCGAGCTTTTGAATTCCCCTGACAATTGAATCGAGTTCGCGGGCACTGCGCGCGGAGAGACAGACCTCGCAGCCGACAGAAGCAAATTGCCCGGCAATTTCCATCCCTATACCTCGCGATGCGCCGGTCACCCACACGACCGGCCGGCGAACGTCAATCGCGGCGGAGGCCATTTCAGGTAAGCTTGTTGATAATAAGTTTGAGGAATTCATTGCGCGTGCGCTCGTCCTCCCGGAAGGATCCGAGCATGGCGCTTGTTGTCGCGAGAGAGTTTTGCTTTTCCACACCCCGCATCATCATGCAGAGATGCTTTGCTTCGATGACGACCGCGACGCCATCGGGTTCAAGGGCATCGAACAGCGTTTCGGCGATCTGTTGCGTCATGCGCTCCTGCACCTGGAGGCGTCGCGCAAAGATTTCAACGATACGGGGGATTTTGCTGAGGCCGACGATCTTGCCGTTGGGAATGTACGCAACGTGCGCCCTGCCGTAGAACGGCAACATATGATGCTCGCACATGCTGAAGAAATCAATGTCTTTCACTATCACCATCTCGTCGTATTTTTCATTGAAGATGGCGCCGTTGAGAACTTTTTCTACGTCCTGACCGTATCCGCCCGTCATAAACTCCAGCGCCCGTGCCACGCGGACCGGTGTCCGCAGGAGGCCCTCACGCTTCGGATCTTCTCCGATATGCCGGAGAATATCTTCAACTGATTTTTCCACGGGAGAATAGCGCTGGCTTTTTCGTTTGGCCATCATGAGCCTTTATATTCTGCGAAATTATTGGGAGTTTCGTAGACACGGATGCAGTACAACTTGCCCGCCTGAATTTTCGGCGACAAAATGTTCCAGAACACCAGTGCAAGATTCTCCGCGGTCGGTATGATCCCTTTGAGAAAATCGACATCCATATTGAGATGTTTATGATCGACTTTGTCGAGAATCTCCGCCTCAATGATGTCGGAGAGCTTCTTCAAATCAAGGATCATTCCCGTATCCTTATCGGGATCGCCTGCGACGGTCACTTCAATCTCATAGTTGTGACCGTGTCCGTTGGTGTACGCGCACTTGCCGTAGATTCGGAGATTCTCTTCTTCCGAAAACTTCGTGCTATAAAGCCGATGAGAAGCGCAAAAATGTTCTTTGCGTGTCAGATAAACCATTTACATTCCTTCTTTGCCTAAGAATTTCGGGTAGACGACGCCGGCGAGCACACCGCCAATGAGCGGACCCACCCAGCTCACAAGGTGCATTTCCCAGTACCCTCCGATGAGCGCGGGACCGAACGTCCTTGCAGGATTCATCGACGCTCCCGTAATCGGGCCTGCGGCGAGGATGTCCAGGGTGACTGTCAGTCCGATGAACAGCCCGCCGACTTTTGGCGCGCGCTGATCGACTGCTGTCCCGTATACTACGAGAACAAGAAAGAATGTCAAAATGATTTCCGCGAGAATCGCCGGGCCGTATTCGATGCCGGGGGCAGGTATCGGGGTACCGAGCTTCGCTCCCTCGGCGAGGAGCGGCGGAAGTACGGCCTTTGCAGCAGCGGCAGCGAGTACGGCTCCTCCGAGCTGCGCGATGATGTAGGCGATCGTATCGTTCGTCTTGATCTTTCCGCCGGCCATAAGCCCAATCGTGACGGCCGGATTAAAGTGGCCGCCCGAAATGTGCCCCATGGCGGAAACCATCACCGCGATGGCCAATCCGTGCGCGAGAGCAACGCCGACGAGCCCTCCCACGTTCATACAGATAGCAGTTATGCCGATGAATGTCAGCGCGAATGTTCCGATCGCTTCGGCAACCATTTTTTGCGATAGCTTCATAGCGGCCTCCTAGAGTTGTGAGAGAACTTCATCTGTGTGGCCCTCGACTTTTACGTTCGGGAAAATATGGGAAATGATTCCCTTCTCATTAATGATGAAGGTCGTCCTGACGATGCCCATATATTCTTTTCCCATAAATGATTTCTTCTGCCAGACGCCATATGACCTGATCATCTTCTTATCTTCGTCGCTCAGCAGCGGAAACGTCAGGTCATACTTTTCGGTGAACTTTTGATGCGATTTCACGGAATCCGCGCTCACACCGTAGATCAGCGCCCCCTTCCGTTTCACGCGGGCAAGGTTATCACGGAACGAGCACGATTCCTTTGTGCATCCTGGAGTGTCGTCCTTCGGGTAAAAATACAAAACAATCTTTTTTCCCCGCAGGCCTTTTAGAGAAACAATCGTCCCATCCGTCGATGGAAGGGAAAAATCAGGGGCTTTATCCCCGATAGCGAGGGACATTCGGATTCAGAGTGCGAATTACTTAAATCGACGCGACGGCCTTATTCACTTCTTCGTAGGGAGGCTCGGCGCCGGGATTTGTCTCGCTAATCCAGGCATATTTCACCACGCCTGCGGTGTCGAGAACAAAAACAGCCCGCTTGGCCGCTGTGTAGCCTTTGAGCCCCGCGAAGTCATCATACAGTCCGGTGTATTGTTTGGAGACCGAACGTGTGTAGTCGCTCAACAGCGGAAAACCCAGTTTGTTGAACTCGGAGAATCCTTTGTTGGCAAACGGTGAATCGACACTGATGCCGACAACCTGCGCGTTCATTCCGTTGAAATTCGACATCGAATCTCTGAGCGCGCACATCTCTTTTGTGCAAACGCCGGTAAATGCTCCCGGATAGAACGCAAGGACGGTCTTCTTGCCCATGAATTCGCTCAGCGAGCGCTCTTTTTTGTCGGTATCGAGGAGTTTGAAATCGGGTGCTTTATCGCCTACTTTTAATGCCATGTCAGTTCCTTTCTTGAAGAGGTACGGAGGAAGATTCAGAAAAACAGAAAGTTTCGCTATTCCCAGCTAAGATTTGCGTAACAAAAATACGGAATAGAGTCATGAAAACCAAACGTTTACAGCTCCTAGAAGTACACTCCGTACCAAATCGCGTTCGGAGAGACCTGCACAGCGGGAAGAGGCAAATGAATGAAATTCAAAACCTCTCCGAGGGTTTTGAGGAAGCTCGTGTTACGAGGAATGATTTCGGTCATGTCCAGATCGGGGGCGAGAACCAGGACACGGTACGGACTTACGCCCGCGACGTCACGGGCGCCATACCCGACCGCAAGGCATAAAAACGATGGCCAGTAACGCTGGAACGGCGATTTCGGCAAAATGTTATGCATCTTCACGCTCATCCAGAACGTCTGCCCTTCATAATCGTCGATGACGAGATGCTGTTGCCCCTTGAATCCGCTCCCGCCTGCCGTCCCGAGCAGTGAGGAGGAATGGTAGCTCATTTTCAGATCGACGTTCCGCAGCGAAGGAACATAATAACGACCCACGAGCCATGCCGAACCAAGCACGTCAGACGCGAAATCCACGCGGTCAAATCCCCACGTGGAAAATCCATCCTCGACTTCGACGTAGGTCTGGAATAAGAGCCCACCCGCCGCACCGATCCACACGGCGCTGCATTCCGGAACATTCGCCCACTCGACACACTTTTGGATTGAATACCCCATGAGGTATCCGCCAAAAAAATGCCCGATCTTATCGACCGAGAGACCGTAGACGAGGTCCTCCTGAAAATGGAACGGCGCGCGATTCTCCTTCCACCAGCCGTTTTGCTGATAAACATGGATGACAACCATTGATGTCAGAAGCGTCCCGCCGACCAGCCACAACCGGCCCGTATTGATCTGTTCCCCTTCTCCCCCCCCACGCTGTGTTGTATCTTCAGGGAAAGGACGGACCGATGTAATTCCGGGATAAAACATATTGAGGCTTAGATCTGCAGAGCGGGGATGTTCCAGGGCGTATGCCGCGGAGGATTGCGAAACGATACAACCGATGATGAGTATGAAGGCGAAGCGTGCCATTGGGTTATCCCCTCCCGGCGTGGACACCAATCTTCGAACGAAAGTATTCCAGCGTTTTCTTGAGCCCTTCTATCCGTTCGACTTTGGGCTCCCAGGAGAGAAGATTTTTGGCCTTTGAGATGTCGGGTTGACGGATCTTCGGATCGTCTTCGGGCAATGGCCTGAACACGATTTTGCTCGACGTTCCGGTAAGCTCCTGTATTTCCTTCGCGAGCTGCAAAATAGGAATCTCGTCGGGGTTTCCGATGTTCGTCGGTTCTATGATATCGGAAATGAGCAGCCGGTAGATACCGTCGATGAGGTCATCGACATAGCAGACACTGCGGGTCTGCTTTCCGTCCCCGAATACCGTCATATCTTCCCCGCGGAGCGCCTGCGACATAAACGCGGGAATCGCCCGCCCGTCATTGACCCGCATCCGGGGGCCGTACGTATTGAAGATGCGAACGATTCGGGTGTCGAGCCCGTGATACCGGTGGTAGGCCATCGTCATCGCTTCCGAGAATCTCTTCGCTTCGTCGTAGACCCCGCGGGAGCCGATGGGATTGACGTTACCCCAGTACGATTCCTTCTGCGGATGGATGAGCGGATCGCCGTATACTTCCGACGTCGATGCGATGAGGAACCGGGCCGCTTTCGCCTTGGCCAGGCCCAACGCCTTATGGGTGCCGAGCGATCCTACCTTGAGGGTTTGTATCGGAAGTTTCAAATAATCGATCGGGCTCGCCGGGGAAGCAAAATGCAGGACATTATTCACCGGCCCATCGATCTCAATAAAGTTGGTGACATCGTGATCGACGAACCGCAACCGCGGGTTCCCGCTGAGATGATCGATGTTCGCCTTGTCGCCCGTGATGAGATTGTCGATACAAATGACATGATGCCCCACAGCGAGAAGCTTCTCGCAGAGATGCGAACCCAGGAAGCCCGCGCCTCCGGTGACAACGGTGACAATCTCAGCCATTCACCACTCCGCGTCCGACGCCGACGTAGTGAAAACCCTTCTCGCGCAGCATGGCCGGGTTGTAGATGTTCCTTCCGTCGAAAATAACATGGCCGCGCATGAGCTTTTTCATCTTGTCGAAATCCGGGCGGCGGAACTCATTCCATTCGGTGACGACGACGAGAGCGTCTGCGCCTTCGAGCATCTTATAATTATCCTCAAAATATTTCACCGAAGCGCCGAAATGCTTCTTCGCCTCCTTCAGAGCAACCGGATCGGTCACACGGATCCTGACGCCATGTTTCAGCAGCTCCTTGATAATGCTCACGGAAGGGGCTTCACGCATATCGTCGGTATTCGGCTTAAAGGAAAGACCCCATACTGCGATAACCTTTCCCTTCACCTTCCGGCGAAAATGAGAGAGGATGGTTCTTGCGAACAACGTCCGTTGCCACTGGTTCACCTGCTCCACTGCCCGAACGATCTCAAACTTGTACTTGTGCTCACGGGCGGTACGTTCGAGCGCGTTGACGTCTTTCGGAAAACATGAGCCGCCATACCCGACTCCCGCAAACAGGAATTGGGAACCGATTCGCGGATCGGACGCGATGCCCCTTCGCACGGCATCGACGTCGGCACCCACGCGGTCACAAAGATTCGCAATCTCATTCATGAACGAGATCTTGGTCGCAAGAAACGCGTTCGCGGCGTATTTTGTAAGCTCGGAACTGTGCTCGTCCATGACGATCACGGGATTGCCGGTGCGCACAAACGGCCCATAGAGATCCTGCATCACGGCGATCGCCCGCGGACTCGTTGATCCCACGACGATCCGGTCCGGCTTCATAAAGTCATTGACGGCGGCCCCTTCCTTCAGGAATTCCGGGTTCGACACCACATCGAATTCCTCATCGGTAATGGCTTCCATCGTCTGACGGATTCTGTCGCCCGTTCCCACGGGCACGGTGCTCTTCGTGACGATAATCTTATAGCCGTTGATGTGCTTCGCGATAGCTTTCGCAACATCGAGGACGTGCCGCAGGTCTGCCGAACCGTCTTCCGCCGGAGGCGTCGGCAGTGAAAGAAATATCACTTCGCTCGAGTGGACGGCAGACGCAAGATTGGTTGTGAAACTCAGGCGCTTCTCATGAATATTTTTCTTTAGAAGTTCTTCAAGCCCGGGCTCATAGATCGGTGTCTTACCCTTCCGAAGCATGTTGACTTTTGCGGCATCGATGTCCACGCACAGGACATCGTTCCCGGTCTCGGCAAAACACGTCCCGACAACCAGTCCAACGTACCCGGTACCGACAACGCTAACTTTCATACAATCAGATAAAATTGGTGGATAGTAATAGGTTCAATGCGAGAAAAAGCTCTTGATGGAGCCTGCCACATAATCGACCTGTTCGTCTGTCAACTCAGCGAACATTGGAAGCGAGAGGCATTCTTCCGATGCCCGTTCGCTTTCCGGAAAATCGCCCGGGCGATAGCCCAGATGCTTATACGCCTCCTGGAAATGCAACGGGATCGGGTAGGCGATCGCGGTCGCGATTTCCTTTCCCGCAAGAAATTGCTGGAGCGCAGTTCGCTGACGCGTGCGGATCGTAAACAGATGGTAGACATGATAGCCGCCCGGGGTCTCGTACGGGAGAACGATATCGCCAACATTTGCAAGGAGGCGTTTATAGCGGGAAGCGATTTCGCGCCTCCGGTCCGTCCACTGCGGAAGATACTTCATCTTCGTGCCGAGCACCGCTCCCTGAATCCCGTCCATCCGGTAGTTATGGCCTATAAATCCGTGCTTATACTTTTCCACCTGTCCATGATCGCGGAGCCGGCGAAGCGTGAGGGCAAAATTGTCGTCGTTTGTCGTAACCGCGCCGGCTTCGCCGAACGCACCGAGATTTTTCCCAGGATAAAAGCTGAAACACCCGGCGACGCCGAAGTTTCCAAGGTAGGTTTCATTGAATTTTGAAGCATGCGCCTGGCAAACGTCCTCGATGACCGCAACGTTAAATTTTTTAACGATCGCCATGATCTTATCCATCTCTGCCGATTGTCCGTAGAGATGGATCGGGATGATTGCCCTGACGGGGTGCATCCCGCCGGCAAGGAGCGCCTCCAGTGATGCGGGCTTCATGGTAAACGTCCGTTCATCGATATCGACGAACACCGGCATCGCCCCTGTCAGCGAAATCGCCTCAAGCGTGGCGATGAAGGTAAACGGGGTCGTCACGACAGCGTCCCCCGGGCCAATTCCCGACGCCCAAAGGGCCGCGTGAAGAGCATCAGTACCGGAACCTACGGCAACACAGTGTTTTGACTTCTGCGAAGCGGCAAATGCCTGCTCGAAATCGGCGACAGCTTTTCCAAGGATGAACTGGGAATTCGAAATCACATCCTGAATTGCAGGGTCAAGCTCTGATTTGATTTGAAGATATTGCTTGTGAAGATCTGCGAGCGGGACACGCATTGAAGAAAAGTAAAGGTTATTTAGAAATTGGAGCGGAGAGGGAGAGATTCGAACTCTCGATAGGGTGAAACCCTACACCGGTTTTCGAGACCGGCTCTTTCAACCACTCAGACACCTCTCCGAAAAAATTGCCACATAATCTACCGAAAAATCGATAGAAAAACAATTAGAAGAGCAAGAAAAGAGGCTGAATGGATCAGGAGTTGACGAGAATTGCCTGTCCCGCGTAGATGCGGTTGTTGCGAAACTTGTTCAGGGATTTTAGGCTGGTAATCGACATCCCGAAGGCAGAGGCGATGCTTTCCAGCGTGTCCCCTTTCTTCACGGTGTAGGAAACCTGCTTCTTACCTTTTGAAGTGTCTTTTTGCGCCAGCGCGATGGGCCGCTGAGTCGGAGTCGAAGTATCCTGCAGCATGACTTCAAGAGTCTGGCCCGTCATGATCGTGTTCGATCGCAGGCCATTCCATTTGCGCACATCCTCCACACCAACATTGTACATCTGCGCGATCTTCTTGAGGTTATCGCCCGGCTGAACCTGGTATTTTGTCCATGTCGGGGCCGAAGATTTCTGTTTGGGAGATTCTTTTACGGCAGCACTTGCCAGCATCTTTGAATGCTGTTCATCCGAAAGATTGTCGATGTTCGTGTACCGGGAGACGATTTCTTTCGGTTCCCAGATGACAAGAACATTCCCGCTCTGGATCGAGGTGCCGTATGAAATTTCATTCCAAACCCGCAGATCGCTGGCTCTGACATCGAACCATTCGGCAATCTTTGTAAGCGTATCACCCTTCCGGATACGATAGGTGAGCTTTTCCTTGCCCCTCATGATATTCACGGAGGTTTTCACAACGCGTTTTGTCGAGCGTGGAGATTTTGCTGCGTCTGGCGCAAGCGTCGCGTACATACCCGATGACGAAGCCGGAACGGGCACGACAATCGTCTTGCCAACGCTTAAATGTTCGCTTCCACTAAACCGGTTTGCATCGAGAAGAAGCTGGGTTGTGATACCGTATTTGCGCGCGATGGACGCGTACGAGTCGCGCTTACGAATCTTATGAACGATCCAGTCGTGCTTCTTATCGTCCGGGATCGCCGCATACTTTTCCGTAAAGATCGAAGACGTGCCTGCGGGCACCCTGAGCGAGTACGTATTCTCACCCGGAGGCGTACACCATTGGAGAAGTTCCGGATTCAGTTCGCGCAGCTCCTCGGCTGAGATATTGACGCATTTTGCGAGAAGGCCCAGGTCGACGCAATCGTTCACGGTAACATGGTCAAACGCAAACGAATCGGCGGGAGATACATTGAATCCATATGCCTTCTGATCCATGGTCATAACGCCGACCGCGATGAACTGCGGGACGTAGTTGCGCGTCTCCTTCGGAAGGTACGGGCGCATCTTCCAGAAATCGGTCGAACGGCTCCGCCGGATCGCGCTTGAAACTCTCCCTGAACCGGAATTATACGCCGCAAGTGCGAGATACCAGTCTCCGAATTCAGTGTTGAGATCTTTAAGATGGCGCGCGGCAGCGTGGGTTGCCTTTTCAAAGTCGCGCCGCTCATCATACCACACGTTTCCGTCAAGGCCGTAGAGCTTTCCGGTACCCTTGACAAATTGCCACATGCCCACTGCCTTCGCCCATGATCGTGCCGCAGGATTCAGCCCGCTTTCCACCATCGACAAATACACAAGATCCTCAGGCACCCCTTCCTCACGGAAGATTTTCTTCATGACCGGAAAATACTTGCCGGATAAATTCAGCCAGCGTTCAAAATGTTCGCGGCCGCGGCCCTGGAAAAAGCTGATATTCCGTTCGACGTGGCCGTTGATGACAAACGGAACCGAACCCGTCGCGATGACTTTCGTCGGCGCATCCTGATCGGGGCTCTCAGAGCCCTCGTCTACCTGGTTGAGCTTCTGGCGTAACGCAAAAATTGAGGTCTGCGGGCCAAGACTGTCAATGCTCGCAATATACTTTTCATAATCCTCGATGACGCTTCGGCTCAGGTCGTTAAAATCGCGGTTGTTTTCGATGTTCGGATAGTATCCCAGCTCACTGAGAATATCGATCGCGTACTCGAATTCTGTCGTCGATTGGGCCGAGTCGCCTTTTTCCCGTGCGGTGATCGCTGTACGATAATGCAGCCGCGCGCGTTCGAGCAGCTGGGTGGTTACTTCGTTAAAATTGGAATCGACCGCGAGGGTGTCGGTATAAACAGTCTGCCGCTGAATGAATGAACTGGTATCGTTACCGAAAAGAATGGCAGCGCTTGACGAGGTGATGTCCTGCGAAGAGGATCGGGTTGCCCGCTCAGACGAGCAACCAACGATCAGGAGAAATATAATTCCACAAATCCCGTAAAAAAACCTCAATATCCCTATCTCAAGTTTAGTGTATCAATAATTCTTCAAAAGATAGCGTTTTTGAGCAAGAATGTCAAGGTTTTTTTAATAAACCGTGACGGGGAACATACTTAGAGGGGAATGTTGCCGTGTTTCTTCGTGGGATTGGCCGTAACTTTCGTCCGCAATATCTCAAAGGCCCGGATGAGCTTGGGGCGCGTCTCCTTAGGTTCAATAATATCATCGACGTAGCCTCGCGCCGCGGCGATGTATGGGTTCGCAAATTTCTTCCGGTAGTCTTCGACTTTCTCTTCGAATGCCTGCTTGGGATTTGCCGATCCGTCAATTTCTTTCCGAAAAATTATTTCGGCGGCCCCATGGGGGCCCATGACTGCAATCTCCGCAGTCGGCCAGGCGAAGTTAAAATCACCCCGGATATGCTTGGAGTTCATGACGTCGTACGCTCCCCCGTACGCCTTCCGGACGATGACCGTGATCTTGGGAACCGTGGCTTCCGAAAATGCATAGAGGAGCTTCGCGCCGTGTTTAATAATGCCGCGCCATTCCTGATACGTCCCCGGCATGAACCCGGGAACATCCTCGAAGACGAGCAGAGGGATGTTGAAGCAGTCACAGAACCGGACGAACCGCGCCCCTTTTACCGATGAATCGATATCGAGCGCACCCGCCATCTTGGAGGGTTGATTGGCGATGATGCCGATCGCCCTTCCGCCGAGACGGCCGAATCCCACGACAATATTGGGAGCGAACAATTCGTTGACCTCGAAAAAGCTGTTTTCATGGCCTTCCGTGTCCACAACCATGTGTATGATCTTTTTTATGTCATACGGTTTCCCGGGATTTTCAGGGACGGCAGAGTTCAGCGCCTCATCCCGCCGTTCGGCGCTGTCCGTTGAATTCACCTGAGGAGGTTGCTCTTTCCAGTTCGAGGGAATGAAGCTCATGAGCCTGCGGATATATTGAAGACATTGCTTTTCGTCTTCGCACGCGAAATGTGCCACTCCCGATTTTGTCGCGTGGGTGACCGCCCCTCCGAGATCTTCGAACGAGACATCCTCATGCGTGACCGTCTTGACCACGTTCGGTCCGGTAACGAACATGTAACTCGACTTCTTCACCATGAGGGTAAAATCGGTAATCGCAGGAGAATACACCGCGCCGCCGGCGCAGGGCCCCATGATAGCTGAAATCTGCGGAATGACACCGGAGGCAAGGGTATTTCTCAAAAAGATATCTGCATATCCTCCCAGGCTTACGACCCCTTCCTGTATCCTTGCTCCTCCGGAGTCGTTTAATCCGATGACAGGCGCGCCGACGTTCATCGCCATGTCCATGATCTTGCAGATTTTCTCAGCGTGAGCCTCGGACAATGAACCGCCGAAGACCGTAAAATCCTGGCTGAAAACGAAGACGAGCCTTCCTCCGATTTTCCCGGTTCCCGTTACGACGCCATCGCCAAGATACTTTTGTTTTTCCAGACCGAAATCGTAGGAGCGATGCTCCACGAGCATATCGATCTCTTCAAAGCTTTCGGGATCCAGGAGCAGGCCGATCCGTTCGCGCGCCGTGAGTTTTCCCTTCTTATGCTGATCATCAACGCGTTTTTCGCCGCCGCCCATGGTCGCCCTGAGCTTGAGCTCTCTGAGTTCCTGAAGTTTATTTGGTTCTTTGGCTTTCGACATACGAAGGTTGCTGGGTTATTTCGTTGCAATATAGGAAAAGCAGGGCCGGGATTCAACAGTTACGAATCGGCGTTCTTCTCTTTTCCCATCTCTCGCGCGACAGTTGGAACAAATTTCCCGCTGCGCCCGATCCTGGGAAGGCCTACGATCTCCCGGGCGCGGTCAAGAGCATCGTCGACGTTTCCGAAGATGTTCTCCTCTCCGATTTCATAAAACATTTTTGATTGCGCGATGGCGTAGAGAGGCTGCGTATGAATATCGGAGAGCAGGAACGCGATATGCCGCTTCTTGCAATCGTCCAACACTTTCTTGATCGCATTCAACCCTGTGGAATCGACCGCCGGAACGTTTCTCATCCTCACAATCCGCACCTTCGGCGCCTTCTCAATGAGATTCATCGCTTCCTCGAACTTATAGGCAGCCCCGAAAAAGAACGGCCCGTTAATTTCATATACTTCGACGCCGGCGGGTATCGTCCTCTTGTCGATGGCGTTCGGATCGTCATCCTCCTCTTCATCCTCAAGCTCCCGCGTTATCACCCCCACGTTCGTGACAAGCGCCATCCTCCGTATAAACAGAAACACTGAAAGAACAATGCCCACCTCGATGGCAACCGTGAGATCGAAGACAACGGTAAGCACGAACGTTGAAATGAGAACAAGGACGTCGCTTCTCGGGCTTTTCATCATTGCCTTGAATGAGCGCCATTCGCTCATGTTGTACGATACGACAATGAGGATTGCTGCGAGAGCGGAAAGCGGAATGAGCGTCGCCCAACGGCCGAAGAAGAGCATGATGAGAAACAGCGTCAACGCGTGAACAATGCCGGCAACCGGAGTCCGGCCGCCGTTTCTGATGTTTGTCGCGGTGCGGGCTATGGCGCCCGTCGCGGGAATTCCGCCGAACATCGGCGAGACGATATTAGCGACACCCTGTGCAACGAGTTCCATATTCGAACGATGTTTTCCCCCGATCATCCCGTCCGCCACAACAGCAGACAGCAATGATTCGATCGCCGCGAGAAGAGCAATGGTCGTGGCAGGCTGAATCAATCGACGTATGACGGAAAGATCGAATGTCGGCACTGAAGGCGCCGGAATCGCCGAGGGGATTTCGCCGAACCTGCTCCCGATAGTTTCCACCGGCAGATGAAACAGCTGAACGACGATGGTCGCGAGTATCAAAATCACAAGGGATCCGGGAATCCTGTGGAAGAATTTTTGCCAGAGGGCGATGCCGGCGATCGAACCGAGGGTGAT
The DNA here is from genome assembly GCA_035495255.1 of Bacteroidota bacterium. Lineage (GTDB taxonomy): Bacteria > Bacteroidota > Ignavibacteria > UBA10030 > SZUA-254 > DASYTP01. The sequence goes on from DATJGD010000039.1 coordinate 46,756, forward strand.
GCAGAGCGATGCCGGATTGATGGAATTGAAATGCTGCCCGAATGCAGTCCACTTTTCGATGAAGTCGGCGGGAAGCGATCCCATCTGCAACCCGAGTGCGTCTTTGATTTGTGAAGAAAAAATGATCAGCGCGATACCGCTCGTAAATCCTACGACGACCGGATACGGGATAAATTTAATGACTGATCCGAGCCTGGCGATCCCCATGGCAATGAGGAGTGCCCCGGCCATGACCGTCGCGACCATCAGACCGTTGATGCCATATTGCTGGATGATCCCATAGACGATAACGACAAACGCCCCGGTGGGGCCGCCGATCTGAACTCTGCTCCCGCCCAGCGCCGAAATAATGAATCCGGCGACGACAGCAGTAATCAGTCCCTTTTCCGGAGAGACGCCCGAAGCGATGCCAAATGCGATCGCAAGCGGCAGCGCAACGATGCCGACCATGATGCCGGCAGTGACATCCCGGGTAAACTGTTCCTGAGAATACTGTTGGAGGGTGGTAAAGAGCTTCGGCTTAAGCACTCGTCGGGGGGCCGGGATAATTCAACGTTGTCATTGGGCGGACGAATATAAAGAATTGAAGGCAGGAATTCAAGAATACGTCGGTACGGGCGCTGAGACCCGTACCGACGGCTCATCCCAAGATTACGTTACCGTTTCGGCAGCAGTGGCAACTGCCGAAACACTACCTAGTCCCTCCCACGCTTGTTTCCGCGCCCCTGATTGCCATGTTTTCTGGCGCGCGCTTCTTCATTAATCCTCATGAAGCTTTTCCCTTCAGCACGCATCTTCATGACCTGCGGTGCTTCGGTGCTCTGCTGCTCCGATACGAACCGAAGATTTACGACGTTGACAATGTCGTCGTCGGACAGACGGATTGAATTCCATTCCGTCCTCGGACGATCGTTGTAATACGTGTACACCTGCTCGTACGGGCCTCCGTACACCTGCGCCACCGGCACATAATAGACATCGGGCGTAAGGCCGAAACGGAGAGAAATATCCATCCAGCTCTGGCCCGAGAGTCTCATGTCGCAGATAGTTGAAGGTGATACGTTCGCCCGACGGGCGATGAAGAAGACGACGGGTATCTCGTCATCGGGTATCCTCCGGTCCCGAATAAAAATAACATCGCGCTCGGGGACGTGGTAATATTCGCTGACATCGACATAGTACGCGCTGTTCCCGCCATATGACGAGTAGCTCATTCCCACCTGGGAAGGTGCACAAGACGATGCAAGCACTACCAGCCCGAAGCACATCAGAACGACTGCGATACGCATAGCGTTCTCCTTTCAGTTATTTTGCATTCGCGCGGACTGTGGAGTTTCTGCTCGTTTCTTACTCTCCTTAACGAGGGGAATTCCCCGAACGTTACTCTTCACCCATTAATAAATTGTCATCTTCAACAAAACGCGGGCGTTTTCCGCATCAATGAAGAATTGTTAATACGCGGCCTCGGAGGGGCGCCGTATTGGCGACCCTCTTTCTTCATCTTCGCAGACTGGTTGATCTCGATGAAATCCTTTCCTTCCGAACGCATCTTCATGATCGTCGGAGTACTATGGGAATAATTGCATTATTCCGAAAGGACTTACGGAGAAAATTACAAGCAGAGGTATGAAAAATCGGAACTTACAGGTAAGCTGGAATCAAGAAATCTTAACGTCCTTCACGACGCTTCCTCATGAGATCCTGCCATTTCTCTTTCCACGATCCTTTTTTCTTCGGACGGCGATCCTGAGACTGGTCTTTCTGCTGGCCGCTGTCCTGACGCTGGTCGTCTCGGCGTTTGTTATCATCGCGCTGGTCGTCGCGTCGACGGTTGTCATTTCGCCGGTTGTCGTTCCGGCGGTTGTCGATTCGGCGATTGCCACGGCGCTGGTTATCGTCCTGTCGATTGCCGTCGCGTTGCTCGTTCTGTCGCCGGTTGCCACCTCGTTGATTACCGTCCCGTTGAGTACCGTCCTGTGGTTCGTCATGGAGCCTGTTGCCGCGTCGCTCGTCCCGTTCATTGCCGTCCCGTTGTTCGTCATTGCGCCGATTGCCGCGTCGTTGGGGTTCGTGCCGGCGAATGCCCGGGCGGTGATCGTTCTGGCGGTGTTTCTTTTCAGGGCCCGAATGTTCGCGGGTCTCAAGCGGAGTCAGCTTTACGTCGCTAAGGACTTTTAACGTAATACTTCCCCGGTAGGTGAAGAGGATCTGTTTGAAGAATTTTTGCTCATCGGAACTCGCCACCAGCGAAATCGCTTCGCCTGATTTACCTGCGCGTGCTGTTCTTCCGACCCGGTGGGTGTAGGATTCGACGTCCCTGGGAATCTCGTAATTATAGACATGGGTGATATCCTCAATGTGGAGCCCACGGGCGGCGACATCGGTAGCAATGAGGACGCTAAACCGCTTATGCCGGAAGTCGTTCGTGACCCGCTCTCGCTGCGCCTGAGATAGATCGCCGTGGAGGCTTTTTGCGAGTATGCCCTGTGCGGACAACTTCTTCGCGAGCTTCGCAGCAAAATGCTTTCGATTGCAAAATACCAGGGCAAGGTCGCGCTCATGCTTCAATAAATGGATAAGCAGCGGCAACTTGAGATCCTGCGTCGTTTGGTAATACGTCTGGTGAAGAAATTCCTCCTTGACTCCTGACTCGAGCCGCACGTGGACTGCATCGGTAAGATACTTGCGGCTGAGATCCGCAATTTCCTTTGAAATGGTGGCGCTGAAGAGAAGCGTCTGCCGCTTCTGCTGCATATGCCGCAGGATGCGTTCGATATCCTTGATAAACCCCATGTCCAGCATGCGGTCCGCTTCATCGAATACGAGGAATTGGATCGTGTCGAGATGGACTGCCTTCCGGTCAAGCAGATCGATGAGCCTTCCCGGCGTCGCAACGATGATATTCGTCGTTTTGATCTTCTTGATCTGAGTATTGATCGATACTCCTCCATACACCGATGTAATGCCCAGGTGTTTACCGCGTGAAAATTTCTCAAATTCTCCCGAAACCTGCACGCAAAGTTCGCGTGTGGGTACAAGGACCAATGCTTTGAGGCCATCCCGCCTGTTGAGCTGCTCGATAACAGGGATGGCGAAGCTCAGTGTCTTGCCGGACCCGGTTTCAGATTGGGCAAGGACATCGCGTCCTTCAAATATTGCGGGGATGATCTGTTCCTGAACAGGTGTCGGTTCTGTGATCCCGTGCTGCTCGAGCAGCGAGACCATTGGTTTGCTAAGGGTGAGTAAGGGAGATTTCAATTTAGAATGACTGGAGTAATGTGAGTATGCTGTTTATGAATTAATTTGTGCTTGCTCTACCATAATGGTGTATTATTTCTCTGCCCGTTCGATCACCGCACCGCCGAGTAATCTCTCTCCGATATACATCACAACCGACTGACCAGGTGTGATGGCTCGCTTGGGTTCGTCAAACACAACACGAATCGTGCCGCTGGCCGCAGGATATACAGTGGCGGGAGCGGGCGTGTCTCTGTAGCGAACCATCGCTTCGACGCGCACGGGCTCTGTGAGACCCGGGGTTCCGATACAATTGACATCCCTGGCAATCAAACCGGTCTGCTGCAAATCCATGTTTCGCCCGATTGTCACCGTGTTGCTCTCCGGGTCTATTTCTGTAACATACACACGTTCGCCGTAGGAGCCAACTCCGCTCCTCTGGCCGATCGTGTAGTTTTGAAAGCCGGAATGCTTGCCGACAATTTTCCCATCAAAAAGAATATCTCCGTTAGCGTAGCGTTCTTCGATATCGGGCAAGCGATCCTTGAGAAAGCGGCGGTAGTCGTTATCCGCGACGAAACAGATCTCAAAACTTTCTTCCTTTTCCGCAGTCTTCAGGCCAAACTTTGCGGCAATGGAGCGTACCTCCGGCTTCGTCAGCTCACCGAGCGGAAACAAGGTCTTGCTCAGCGCCTCCTGTCCGAGCCCCCACAGCGCATAGGTCTGGTCTTTCATGAGATCCCGGGGTCGAAGAATGTTATACCGGCCCGCATCATAGGAGATCCGCGCATAATGGCCCGTCGCGATATACGTTGCTCCGAGGGATTCGGCCTTCTTCAGCAGTTCCCCCCACTTGATCTTCTTATTGCAGATAATGCAGGGATTCGGAGTACGTCCCTGCACGTACTCGTCGACAAAATTATCTATGACTTCGCGGCCAAACGGCTGCGTAAAGTCTACAACGTAGTGAGGAATGCCGAGCCCCACCGCCACCATGCGGGCGTCATTGAACGCGTCAAGGCCGCAGCAGCTTGTCTCATTGCCGATATTACCGCCAACATGGTCAAAATCATACGTCTTCATCGTAATTCCGATGACATCGTATCCCTGCTCCAGCAGGAGGGCAGCGGCGACTGAAGAGTCCACCCCACCGCTCATCCCTACGACGACTGTAATTTTCTTAGTGTTGGTCATGAAACCATCCCAAGATACGAAAAAACAGGGGTGGAACCAAAGATTGATATTACAATCTGAAATCCGCCTGAAGGCTTACCCGGTCGTCGTGGTTTGCGGGAAGTTCATCCATACCGCTTCCCATGTGTTTCACGTCATCCCGCAACGTATCGGAATACTTTGCCGAGAGCCGGACATTCTCACCTGCCTGATACTCCACCATGCTATACCATCGCACCCCTGTCCCGTAGAGCACCGGTAACGAGACTGCTCCTTCAACATCATCTTCCGCGGTTGAAATCCGGGTACTATATGAATCCGTTCTAAACATGCTAACGCGAAGGTTCCACGAGAATTTCTTTCCCCACTGATACCTGAAGTCCTGAAAATATCCCAGCCCCTGCTCTGTTCGGGTGTCAATTCTCCAATCCAGAAGTACATTGTCGACGCGGCTTCTCAGCCTTGCATGCTCGCTTATTTGGTAATCGAATTGCATCCGGAATCTCTGCAAGCGCTGAACATCGCCAACGTGCGGAAATGATGCGGACCGATCGGACGTAAGCTTCCGTTGATAGCGCACGATGGCGCGCCCCTGTCTGACCGGCGACCACTCGCACTGAACGAGCGCGTCGCTGCCGCCTGTTGGAAACCGCGAAGCAGACGTCTTCTCAGGAAATGTAAATTGGTCAACATACAGTGAGACGTTAATGGACCGGGCCAGCTTGACAGCCATGGCGAGATAGACCCCCAACTCATTGGACATTGAGGAGCCTTCTTGAAACCCTGATCCGTGCATTGAAAAAAACCTGTAGGGATAGCTGCGCACCGACGCGATGAGTATGACGTGACTGCCCGGCGACAACCGTACTCCTGAGATGCCGCCGATCTCAGAATTCACGCGTGCCCACTCGCCAAAAAGTGAAAGCGATCCCAGAGTGGCCCGGTAATCAATTGCAGCGGCGGCGTACCGGTCGCCTGAGAATTTTCTACCATCATCCAGCAATAATCTTGATGAAAAGGTGGAACGATACCAGGTCATGCCGATGGTGAGAAAGGGAGCTGAGAACTGAGCGTGCATGCCCGGCAGTATCTCGATGAGATTATCCCTTCTCGACAATTCCATTTGCGTACGGTAGTATCCGGAAGTGATTATCGATGTAGCATCGCCTGCAGAGTTAAGGGAAGTAGATTGATATTTTCTGGAGTAAAAGAGAATCAGCGATAATAAACCGCCCGACAACTCCAGAGCAGCTCCCTTGAACGACGATGCCTCATCTGATGACAGAGAAGAAATGAGGCCCCGGCTTTTTTTGCTGGCCGGTGTCACAACATCCGCTCCTTTCGAGAACCCGTAGCCCCGTGAAAGGGCAATTCCCTGTCCTGCTTCAATTCTGTAGCTGCCGGCAAGCGCGTTCTTCAGCATACCGATATCATGGATACCGAAACTCCATACGGTAAGATCATTCATTTTTTGTTCACCGGGATCCTTCGTCATCAATATTCCGAAGGAGTACACGCCCGGAGAATAGGTGAGCCGCTGATACGAGGCAAGAGGAGATCCGGTAAATCCCCCGTCGGCATATCCCCTCGACCGTTGGAGACGCTGACTAATCCGGCTGCGAAATGCAAGGGCCTGATGAGTCCCGGGGGCTTCGTCTTCCAGCGCCGGGGAATTATCTGTCGACTGTTCAAGAAGGATTTCGTTGATACTTCCGGAGCCCGTGGTGTCGATGCCAACCGAATCCGTTTGGGCGACGACGAGCGACCGAATGAACAGGAGGACTGCATAGATAAAATAATTCTTTTTCATATCTGCCTCACCATTGAAACGTAAGAGAGGCCTGGTGTGACCATCCGAGATCTCCATGGCGGGAAAGGGCGTAATCACATTCCCACGAGGAGAACCTCACAGCTATGCCGCATGCTGTGGATGAAGGTACCTCAGAGGCACCGGCACGAAGCGCTATCGATTCAACCGGCCAGTATTCTACGCCGATCTTCGGGGACGCATCGAACCCGCCCTCCTTGCCGCAATCGAGCAGCAGCTTCATCGATTCGAGCGGCGCGTAGGCGATCCCGAGGGAAACGTATTGGGGTAATTTTTCTCCCGACGAGCCGATTGATGGTGCGCCGACGTTCCGCAATGCGATTCCGGAGGTGAGCCTGTCGTTCACCGGGATCTGCAATCCGGCATCGATTCCAAACGTGCCGCCTGAACTGTAATTTTGAATGGTGACGGAATAGTAGGTGATCCTGATTCCGAATCCGATCTCGTCAATGTCCCTCGCGAATGCAATTCCAAATTCAGATTCGCGATAGAGCTCGAATCCGTATCTTGTCGCGCTCAATCCGATGACGCCGGCGTTTGCCGGAATCGCAGCGACCATTCCTCTGTACGATAGCTCTGTGAGCCCGTACGATCCCGGGTCGTAAAAGACCGAAATCTCATTCGCTGTAATGCCGGCAAGACCGCCGGCGTTATGCCAGACCGCATAGACATCTCCTGCTAAACCGGAAACCGCTCCCCCGAGCGCCCGGGAACGGCCTCCCGTATCTCTGTGTTCAAATCCTGCAGATGCCGTCTCAACAACAGCAAGTACAATCAGGAAAATTGACCGCATGAAGCCTCCTTTCATGAGTTTGGTTGATTTTTAGTGTACTTGAAGCATACCGCTGAATTCCCTATATTATTGTTATCCCATGGCAATCTTCAACAGGTGATCATGACACGATTAGCGCTCCTCGCCCTTTTCCTTTTCCTTTTTTCATTCGTTGCATTTACTCAAGAACTCGATTGCGACATCACCCTCGATATGCAAGGCCTCCCTTCGTCTGAAGCCCGGGACAACCTTGTGGATTTCATATCCCAGCTCAAGACGTACATGAATACGCAGCGGTGGACAAAGGACGGCATCGAGGGAGACGAGAAGATCCGGTGCACGATCAACATCCAGTTCCAGGGTTCTCCGGGAGATAACCAGTATGCAGCGAAGGCCTTCATCGGCAGCCAGCGTCCTGTCTTCAAAGCGGGCAGAAGCACGGCAGTCACGCGCATCCTCGACGACAAGTGGACCTTTCAGTATATTCGCGGGCAATCGCTGACGCATGATGAATACCGGTTCGACGCCCTTCTGAGTTTCATGGATTTCTATGCGTATGTTATTCTTGGCTACGACTTTGACAGCTACAAATCGGGAGACGGGACACAGTTCTTTCAGAAGGCGATGGACATCGTCAACAAGGCGCGAAGTTCCGCAGGCGCGGGAAACGGTTGGGATGTCGCGACCCGCGGCGCATACTCACGCGCTCAACTTATTGAAGAACTTTTGAATCCGAAATATCAGGATCTACGGGAGGCTTCGTTCAAATACCATTACCGGGGGCTGGACCTTCTGTACAAAGATCCTGTGAAGGGGAGAAAAGTCATGCTTACTGCTTTGGAGAAAGTAGGAAAACTCCGGGATAAAGTCAATGAGCCGAGCCTCGTGATGAAGATTTTCTTCGATACAAAATACCAGGAGATCGCCGAGACGTTCAGTGTCGATACGACGCCCGGTGTGTTCGAAAAACTCATCGCCATCGATCCTTCGCATCAGCACGATTACGAGGTGGCGAGGGACAGAAGGAAGTAAGCTGCAGCATAGCCCAAAAGCGTGCCAAGCGCGTTTTCAATTAGTCCAGCCGTAACCGGGTCGTTTTTACTCGAGCAGAACAGTTCAAGATTTGCTTACGTCCCTCAAACACGTCTCGAATCACAAACGACGTTAACGTTCGCATTTCGCCTTCTATGAGATCGCAAACCGGGATGGCCTGCCGAAGCCGTACTCGTTCAGGTTCAAAACCGGACAGTGAGGGCTTGCTTAGTCTATGACCTTGATGTCATAGATATGATCGTCGACAAGAATCTTGTCGACGACGTTCATCCCGGATGTCACCTTGCCGATGATCGTGTAACGGCCGTCGAGATGAGGCTGGGGAGACTGGGTGATAAAGAACTGTGATCCTTCGGTATCTTTGCCGGCGCTCGCGATACCGATGGTACCCGCTTCATATCTTCGCTCGGAAAACTCCGAGCGGAGTGAATATCCCGGCCCGCCGGAACCATCGCCGCGCGGATCACCCCCCTGGATGACAAAGTTCGGCACGACACGGTGAAACGGCAATCCACGGTAGAACCCGCGCTGCGACGCAAGCTTCAGCATGCTCATAATCGTAAACGGTGCGTCGTCTTTATAGAAATCGCACATGATATCGCCGTGGATGGTTTCAATCTTCACGTGGATGATCGGGGGCAGCGCCTCAAGATACTTGAAATCAAAATCGGTGTACGACGGCTCGTAGCTGTTGAGCATCTGGGTTTTGTACTCATTCCCGGTGATCGCTTTGAGGGCCGCGGCGGCGGCAAGCGCGACAGAGTAATCAGACGAGCGGACAAGCTGCTGCAAACCGCCGACCGCCCGGACATCTTTGATCTTTCCAAGAGTAGCAGCGATTTCCTGCATCGCTTCAATGTCGTCGGGCAGGCGAAGCGTGCTAAGCTTTGCAAGGAGCGGCTCAACGGATCCGGGCCGCGCAAACAGGGAATCACCCAGTATCGATGCGGCGGTGATGACCACGGCGACGTCGCTCTCGTCAAGCGCATGAAGCGCCGCATTGTAGGTTGTGCTCACGACCGACGTGTTCCCCGGATTCTTTGTGCTTAAGTCCTGCAAACCTTCCAGCGCGGATCTCATAAGGGTGGGGTCGTGATCCTGGAGGTAGCCCGACAAGACAGGCGCTGCTTCCGGTGCGCCCGTTGTGCCCAGCGCAACAAGCAATTGCGCTTTCAAGAGACGCTGCGGGTAGTCAGCAATGCGGATATGCCGAAACGCGGCCGGGCCCAGAAGTTTCGCAAGGGCGGTCGCGGCCTCCGCCTGAATCTGCCAGATGGCACCCTCATTTTCGTTCAGTGAGAGGTGCTTCAATGCGGCAAGGACCTCCCTGCGCGCGGGCGTGGAATCATTCAGCTGAATTCCCGAATTCCCGATTGAGGTAAGCGCTGTCAGCGCGATGTACCTGTTCCCGGCGCCGAACGACCTCCTGAACATCTTCAGCACCTCTTCCTGGTCATCGAGTTTGAAATTTGCCAGCGCCTTGAGTGCGTTCACGCGGACCCGCCAGTCACTGTCAAACTCCGCCAGCTTCAGAAGCGGTTCGATTGAACTCTTTTCGATCTTTACCTTCCCGAGGAGAGTCGCAACGTTCATGCGTGCGAGCGGGTTCTCATTCCGGTACAACTGGGCGATGTCATCAATTTCCGCGCGCACCTCAGCCTTGTCGCCGATCCTCATCAATGCATAGACCGCTTCCCATCGTGCGCGGTCCTGAGGCTTGATCTGTTTGATAATATATTCAGTCGCCTCGTGAGCCGTGACCCCCCGTATCCCAAACCTGGCAATGCTCATGATGAGCGCGCCGGATCGGGGAGCAGCAGATGCGTCGCCAAACCGCGTCACAAGGTCGCGGAGGCCCGTTTCCGTTCCGAATTTTCCGATTTCTTCGATGAGCCGGTCGGTGGCAGCCGACTTGTCGGCACGCACCCATATGAGATCATGTTCCAGAATCTCCCGGCTTGGCTTTGAAAGCAAGCCCGCCGTTTGGCCGATCGCGAACGCGGCGGAGAGCTCGATCGCCGGAGTCTCGTTTGCCAATCGTTCAACAAGCAGGGACATGACCGAAGTGTCCTGAATGCTTCCATATGCCCGCACCGCCCGTTCACGGACGAGCGGGTCCTTATCGCCCAAAAACTCTATGAGCTTCCCGTCATGAATCGTCCGCCGATCCTGAAGCTGCATGATATATTCAAGCTTCGCCAGGAGTTCTGCCTTCGTTTTCTTTTCTGCGTCAGTTTGTGCATACAACCAGAGCGGGCAAAGCAACAGAAGAAGAAGCATGAACGGTTTCATGGTGCCTCCGGATTAGTGGATGTTGATTCCAAATAGATTGCAGGATGCGTTCGTTGTAGCGACGCCGACTTCTTCGATCGATCTGCCGCTGAGCTCAGAAATTTTTCTCGCGATCAGGGGGATATTCGACGGCTCGTTCCTTTTTCCCCGGTTCGGTACAGGCGTGAGGTAAGGGCTGTCCGTTTCGAGCATGATATGCTGGATCGGAATCCTCGAGACGACATCGGCCATCGAATTCGGCTTCTGCGGCTTGACGGGAAACGTCACCGGCCCCGGTATCGATATATTGAATCCCCAGCCGATGACTTTTTCCGCCATCGCAATATCGCCGGGAAAGCAGTGAAAGACTCCCTTGCGTTTCCCCTGCCGCCACGATGGTTGCTGCCGGAGCTTTTCTTCGACTATCGCGAGCGTATCTGCCTCAGCCTCCCTGCTATGAATAACGATGGGAAGGTTTCGCCGTTGCGCGATTTCAATTTGCAGCGCAAAGATTTCCCTCTGTTTCTCCCTGGGAGAATAGTCATAGTGGTAATCGAGCCCGATTTCTCCGATGCCGACAACTTTTGGGTGTTCGCTCAACCGTTCTATCTCGTTTAATGAAACCGAATCGGCCTTTGCCGCGTCGTGCGGATGGAATCCCACACACGCGTACATCATTTCAAATTGTTCGGCGAGAGAGATCGATTCGCGGCTTGTCGCCAGATCGGTTCCCGGGTTGACAATGAACTGCACTCCGGCATCGGCCGCCCGTTTGACGACATCGCCCAAATCGCTCTCGTAGTCTTTGAAAAACAGATGAGCGTGAGAATCGACGAACATCGAAGGTTATTTCAGGATTGTGCGGATTTTCTCAGCGATATACACGACATCGGCCTCCTCGAGCTGAGGATACATCGGAAGCCGCAGAAGCCGCTGATACATGCCATCTGTTACAGGCAGCTGCAGCCCCTTCGTCCCAAGCGAAGCTTGAGCATAGGGGGACGAATGCAGGGGAACATAGTGAAACGTCGCGCCGATGCCAAACTCTTTAAGCCTGCTCGTCATCATCACCCGTTCCTGTTCGTCCTTGAGAAGAATGTAAAAAATGTGGTAGTTCGAGTCGCAATGGGAGGGAATTACCGGCAGGCGAAGCTTTCCGGCGCTTTCAAGATCTTTCAGCTCGCGCATATAGAGTTCGTGAACGCGTTTGCGCCGGGATTGAATTTCGTCGAGCCTGTCGAATTGATATTTCAATACTGCGGCGAGGATGTCTGAGAGGATGAAGCTGCTCCCCTCCTCTACCCACGTATACTTATCGATCTCCCCGCGAAGGAAATTAGCCCGGTTCGTCCCCTTCTCCCTGACAATCTCCGCCTTGCGGGCGAGCTTCTCGTTATTCGTGACGAAGGCGCCCCCTTCTCCGCAGACGTAGTTTTTTGTATCGTGGAAACTGTAAGAACCGATATCACCGATCGTTCCGAGAAATTTTCCTTTGTACTTCGCATTGACTCCTTGAGCGGCATCTTCGATGACGGAAAAGTTGTGCCGGCGAGCAAGTTCAGAAATCGCGTCCATCTCGGCAGAAACGCCCGCATAATGAACAACGATCACCGCCTTCGTTCGTTTCGTGATTCTGCGTTCCAGATCGTTGGGATCAATTGTCGCAGTCGACCCGTCAATCTCGCAGAAAACGGGTTTGCCGCCGCTCCGTAAAATAGCGTTGGCAGTCGAGACAAAGGTGAAGCTGGGGGTAATGACCTCGTCTCCATCCTGTAGATTGAGCGTCATCGTCGCCATTTCAAGCGCGTGGGTGCACGAGGATGTGAGCAGCGCGTGCTTTATTCCAAAAAACTCCCGAAGCTGTTCTTCGACGGTCTTACACATCGGGCCGTCCCCGCTGAGTTTACCGCGGTCTATGACCTCGCGGATATAGGGGAATACGTCCTCATCGACGTAGGGCTTATTAAACGGGATATTTACTTTGGGAGCGGCCTGAGAGATCATGAGGGGGTTGAATAATACTGCACTAATTGATTGATCGTTGTCTCCATATCGTGGTGGCTCTCAACGAATTGTCGCGCTGCGCTGCCATGGCGTTTTCGGAGCCCGGCATCCTGTGCGTAACACTCTACCTGCTTCGCCAGGGCTTTGCTGTCGCCTACCTCGTATAACAACCCGGTGGCACCGTCAGACACCTGCTCGAGATTCCCCCCGGCATTTGCCGCGACAACCGGGAGTTGCATCGCCATCGCATCCAGCATGACAAGAGAATAAAGCTCATCGCGGCTCGGGAACACAAAGACATCCATCGCGGAAAGAGTACCGACAACATCTTCCTGAAAACCGGCCATGAGGATCTTGCCGCTCAACGTTGACTGCTCAATGAATGAATTGATTTCCTGCAGATAGGCCACGCACCCGGGCTCGTACGGGGATTCGCCGGTCCTGCTCCGGCTCATTCTGGTCGGCTCCCCAACGATGATATATTTCACTTTTGACTGCAACGATGGTTCAAGATACGAAAAACTTCTGGCAAAATCGAGAGCACCTTTTCCCGGATCAATCCGAACCATCGTTCCCACGAGAAGCTCATCCTCCCGGACGCCGTAGTGTCGACGGAGCGCAGACCGGCGCAAAGAATCCGTCCGGTATCGCTCCAGTCTCCTGCCATACGCCAGGTAATGAATTTTTTCTTTCGGAACAGGATAGCGCTCCGGTAAGATCGCGTTCAGCCGGTGGGATGATGTGAAGATCGCATTGACACGGCGGTAGATCCAGCGGTGAAGGATGTCATTCTTGCTGAAGACTCCCATATAGACACTGAGAAACAGGCGGCAATGACGGTCGTTCCGGAGAGCCATCGACGGAATCCATATGTCCTTATGAAAATGAACGTGAACAACTTCGATCTTCCGGCGATTGAGAAGCTCATTGACGAATCGTAATGAGGAGAAGCTTACTTTGGAATAATTCGGAAGATGAATACACTCTACCCCCCGTTCGAGAAGAAATGCCTCGACCTTCGAGTGAGGTTTACACACCGCAATGCTCGTGCAGCCGGATTTCTGTAACTCGGAAATCAGCGTTGAGGCGTACAATTCGAGCCCTCCCCAGGATTCGGAAGTGCAAAAGTGAAGCGCTGTCAAGATTTCTGATGCTCTCTGTTCATTATGCTGAACAAAAATAGGAAAGGCAGGAGTGAGATGCAATTGTCCTTTTGGATTAAATTGCTATATTACTTCCGTTTTTTCACGGTCACGTTGGAGAATTAAATGAAGAATCTTCTTATCTATTTGATCGTCATCGTCGGAGGAGCTGCGGTCCTGGCAATCGAGCTGCTGGGGACAAGAATCCTTGGCCCGTTCTACGGGGTGAGCATCTTTCTCTGGTCCGCCCTCATTTCTATAACCCTCATCGCGCTGAGCGCCGGCTACTTTATCGGGGGCAAGCTTGCCGACAGGTCAGCTTCGATCGCCCGCCTCTGCACGCTCATCGCGATTGCCGGAGTCTGGATTGACGCAGTCCCCTGGCTGAAATACCCCGTCCTCAGCTCCACCGAACAATTCGGATTGCGATGGGCGGTACTTCTTGCATCGTTCGTGCTCTTTTTTCCCCCGCTCGCTCTTCTCGGGATGGTAAGTCCGTACGCGATCAAGTTGAAAACGAAGGACCTCAGCGAGGTCGGCCGTTCAGCGGGAAATCTCTACGCCATTTCGACGCTCGCCAGCGTGATCGCCGCGCTCGCAACCGGATTCTATCTTATTCCCAATTTCGGGATTTTCCGCCTCACCCTTGCGACCGGAGGCCTGCTTATTCTGACAGCGCTCATCGGTTTTGCGCTCGATCGAAAGATTGCCGCAGCAACAGCGGCGACCCTCCTCATTGCGGCCTCAAGCTTTTTGTTTATCAACTCGTCGTTTGAACATATCGACCCGGCAAAAGGACTTATCGCGATTGAGCAAAGCCCGTATGCCGAGCTCAGAGTCCTTGACCAGGAAGATTCCCGATATCTCCTGATCGACGGCGGCATCCATACGATCGTCGATACCGCGACGTGGAAATCATATTACCACTACGCGGCGGTGATGGATATTCCAAAATACTTTTTTAATAAGCCGGGAAGCATGCTCCTCATCGGGATCGGCGGAGGTTCGCTCGTGAAGCAGTACGCGAAAGATGACTGGAAGGTTGATGCCGTTGATATCGACCCAAAGGTGATTACGTTCGCGCGAAAATATTTCAATCTCTTCCCTTCCGAAGGGAATGTTATGGAAATGGATGGAAGGAAGTATCTATCATCGACGAAGAACTACTACGATGTTATCCTTCTCGATGCGTTTGGAAGCAGCGAGATACCGTTTCACCTTGTCACGAAGGAGGTCTTCAGCCTTATCGCAACGCGGCTCAACAATGATGGAGTGTTTGCACTTAATGTGGAAGCTATCGGATGGGACGATCCGATCGTGAAGACCCTCATCGCCACGATGAAGCAGGCATTCACAGACGTCATCGCACTTCCGCAGGAGGAGCCGCCGACGAAGCTCGGAAACATCATCCTGATGGCTTCAAAGAAGAAGCTCGTCCCTTTGCGGGAACCCGAACGAAACGAGTTACTGGACCCGGAATGGCGCTACAGTCCTGCCTATCAGAAAGTGCATGCCTGGGATAACCGGTTTACGACCGATACGACCGGAGTTCAGATACTCACGGACGATCTCAACCCGATCGATATCCGGACTGAGCAGATCAATCTTGCAGCGCGGATGGATTTACACAAGTATTTTCAGAAGACCGGGGTGAGCTGGTAAGAAAAAGGCCGGCATTGCTCGTGCGCGCCGGCCCTGTCTTCGGAATCCTTTCTGCTACTTCGCAATCCGGATATAAATATCCCCGTTAAAATTCTTGAACATCATTTCAGCCCCGCCGCCATTGATCTTTCCCCTCATGCTTTTCTCCAGTACCACGCGGTACGTTCCCCGTTTGCTTCGCGGAGACGCTTCTGTTTTTGACGAAGGCTTTTCCATCGTGATATCGAAATCGCTGTAGATCTCTCCCTGATCGTTTTTCATCATGAGATTCGCCTTCGCATCCGCCGGGAGAGCGACATCAATGTTCCCGTTCAGCGAGCTGAACGACATTGACTTCGCCGCATCAACTTTGTCGAAGACCACAATGATTTCGCCATTGATCGCATCGACGACGGCCGAGCCGGAAACATGGTCGATGGTTACCGGTCCATTGACGTTGCTCGCCTCGACGTCGCCGATGACGTGGTCTACCTTGATTTTCCCGTCGTTGACAGTGTTGAGTTTCATTGACGCGTGTGCCGGCACCTGGACCGTGACGTCGACATTCCGCGATGTGCCGACTAACCCGGTACTCACGCTGACAGTATTATTATCCTCTTCGACGCTGAGGCCGGTGCTGGTATTCGGAATCCTGTGCAATCCGCGCTTGCCTTTCGACACGCGGTCACCCTTTTCTTCATCATCATCTCTATCCCGCCTGTCTTCGTCGTCGGTCTCCGAACGAAGAGACGCTTCGACGATGACATCCTTGCCTGAAGTCCCCTTGACAATAATGCTGCCATTGAGAATCCCAACCTTTAGAAAGACGGGCCGCGAGGGATCCGTGAGAGGAATCGTGAGCCGGTCAGGCGTCGACGTCTCCTGCGCGTGAGTGATCGCCATCAGGCTCAACAGTAATATCGAAATCATCAATAGCGTTTTCATCTTTTTCTCCTTTGGTCATCCAATAATTGTAAGTACACTGCGCTGTATCTGAAGGGCCTGCCCCTCGCTACATTTTCCTTCTGATGTAAATATCTCCGTTCAGGGAATCGAAATACATCTCCGGCCCCCCTTTTGCGACACGCACCGCGTACGTATCCGCCGACCGGTAGACCTTCCTGTGCCGCTCGCTGTTGTTGCTCACCGGGGATTTTCGTAGTATCGACTCTACTGAAAAATCAGTATACACCTCGCCGTTGAACGTCTTCAGGACGAGATCGGCGGAAAGGTCATCCGGAAATTCGGTCTCGACTTTGCCGTTCACGGTCGTGAACGTGCATGGCCCGCCCGGGTTGCGGACAAATGTGGCAACCACGCTCCCGTTGACGGTCGTCGCTTTCCCGAATCCGGCCATATCCAGGACCTCGACCGGCCCGTTCACGTTGTGTACTTCGAACTCGCCCTCAATTCCCTTCACATGCACTTCGCCGTGGTTCACCGTCTTAATTTCCATATCAAGTTTGGAAGGCACCTGAAGTTCAAAATCGAAATCGACGTCGTACCCGTAATAGTTCCACCCGCGGTATTCGACAGATCCGTCGCGCTCTCTCCAGGGAGCATTGACGTAGAGGAGAAGCCTTCCGGGTTCTTCGGAGATATCGAGTGTCACCGATTCCTCCGCCTGCCGGGCCTTCCGTTCCGACTGCGCATGAATTGTCTTCTTAACAACCACCCTGACCTCATCGCCGGACGTCCCGACGATGTTGATAGAGCCGTTCATGTTATCGACGAGAAGAAAACGCTTCCCTTCCGAGGGCTTGAGAATATATGACTTCGTAATGTCGGATGATTTCGAGATGTCGGTTGATTGGCCGATACTGAACATACTTATACACGCGAACAATATGGTAGCGACGCTCTTCATAAACGATCTCCTGTTCTTACAGATTGGTGGTCGACAAATTTCCTAGCTGGCAGCATTGATGCTTTTCTGAATATGATCTTTGACATTCTTGTTCACCAGCGGATCCCGGAGCATGCGTTTCAACACATCCACGACATCCCTGTTGTGCGACTGCAGAAGCATATCCATGATCGCGATCTGAACAAGAGGCGAATTCTGCTTCGGCAGCGCTTTGAGGACCTCATCCTGCACCGGCTGCTGCTTGATCTGTTCCGTGAGCGCATCGAGCGCGGCGAGGCGTACATTGACGTTGGCGTCATACTTCAGAGTGTGCAGGAGCGCGGTAACAACTTCAGGATCTGTCGAGCCGAGTCCACTGCCCATGCTCACCCCGCGCAGGCGCTCAGAAGCGGATTGCTGCTGCAGGAGGGAGATCGTCAACAGACGGTTCATGTCCTTCATCTGCGCCTGAAGCTGAACCAGCTGGCTGCCGTCCGCCTGCTCAGTGTGCAAACGATATCCTATCAACCCCCCTGCTACCAGGAGAAGAACTCCCAGCCCAAACTGGATCACCGGATTACCAAGAAGGAAACGCTCAAGAAAACCAGGGCGCGATTCCTGCGACCGGGCTGTGCGCTCACCCTGCTCATAGGCGTCGATCATGCTGTGGACATGCGCACGAAGATGTTCACTGGGATGGTGCTCCGGAAGGGCCCCGAGATCCCCCCAGATTTGCTGCAGCGAAGCAAGCTCCCGCCTGCAATCGGTGCACCCCGCAAGATGCGCTTCGATGTTGCGTGTTTGATAATCGTCGAGCTCGCCGGAGACATAGGCAAGGAGCTGCTCGGTGACATGTTGCGTACTCATGACGGTTCCCCCGATAGTTCGTGGAAGATTTTTCGTAGATCGTTCATTGCGCGATGAACCCGGACCTTTACGGCCTCAACCGAACAGCCGAGCACTTCGGCAATAGTCTCATATTTCATGTCCCGATATCTGCTCAGGATAAGGACCTCACGTTTATCGGGAGAGAGCCGTGCCAGCGCTTCATCCAGCATGGCGACATTCTGTTTATAGACCAGTGCTTCTCCCGGGTTTGGGTCGCGGGCGGGAACCTCGTGCTGCGCTTCATCGAATTGTTCTTCATTTTTCCATCGCTTGGCATGGTCGACCCGGACATTGCGCGCGACGTGGTACATCCAGGCGGTAAAACTTCCGTCGCCCCGGAAGGTGTTCCTGTATTTCAGCATCCGGAGAAAGACTTCCTGGACGCAGTCCTCGCTTACGGCCGCATCTTTCGTAAGCCGGACATAGTAGTTGTACAATGGTATGTGATGGCGTTCGAACAGCGCGCCGAGGCTGCTGAACTCCCCATCTCGTACTCTGAGCATGAGTTCCGTATCCGTTGCTGGATTCACGTGCGAATTAAAGGTTCCGTATGATAAACTGAGGATTGAAGAAAAGGTTACAGGAATAACGGGAAAGAAGCAAACAGGGGAAAACCCTTCTGCGGAGGGCTCATCGTGCATCACAAGGGAGATGGATCGGTACCCAAATGGCCACAACCCTGCAGATCACCGGAGCCGCAGGGAGTTAGTCCTTCGAAGCCGATAATCTATTGGATGATCGCAGGCAGAATATACCTGGGCACGTACACCCTCTGGGCAGTGAAGGTGTTATCGGAGTTATAATTGCCGCCGAAGAATGCAACGGCGAGATCAAGCTCGGGGATCCCCATGGAGATTTGGCCTCCGTTCCCGGCGGCGAAGTAGGCTCTCAAAGGGTGTCCTTTGTATTGATAATCTTCCAGCCACCAGAGGTAACCATACTTGCGGTTGAACTTCTTCCCCAGGAGGGAGAGCTCGGATGTTGCACGGTCAGACCATTCCCTGGAATAAATCCGCTTACCGTGCCACACTCCTCCGTTGAGGTGTAGTTGTGCAAGCTTCAGGAAATCGCGAAGAAGGAACTTCGCTCCGCCGGTAAACGTAAATTCCTCCTTCGATGGAGCAACAGTTTGATAATACGTTTTCATTCCTAGCGGATCGGTGATGAGTTTTCGCAGGAGCGTCGCCGTATGCTGATTCGCAGCGCGGGAAACGACTCCCGCAACGAGATTCGCGCCGGTACTGCAGTACACTCCCTTTTCCCCGGGGTTGCGAACCATATTGAGTTCTAATGTCCATTTATATAAGTCGCCGGTTTGCTCCCACATTTTGTCCTCGTAGCCCGCGGAGTTCTCATCCCCTTCGTCGCAATCGAATCCTGAGGACATTGTGAGAAGATGCGCCACGGTCATCGCCCTCTTCCGTGGTTCGAGATTCTCCGGAAAATCTCCGCCGTTCATGATCTTATAGACAAAATCCTTGTCACTGATCCTGATCCCCGACTGGATCGCAGCTCCCATCATTTCGGATGCAAAACTCTTGCCTGCGGACCGGGTATCGTGAGGTTTTTCCGCGTTCTCTCCGTGAAAATATTCCTCTAAAACTATTTTTCCGTGACGTGCGATGATGACGGCATGGTCTTCCTGCGCATCGATGGAATCGAACGGAGTATCAGTCAATACCTGAATGAATTTCTCGATGCTGTCGCGCGAAATGCCGACGTCCGTAAGGGAGGCGGTCTCCCATTCGTCATCCCGCTTGAGAGGTGGGGCGTAAACATATTTTACGCCCGGACGGCCGCGCGGATAAATGTCTGATGGCCCGTTCTCCGGTATGCGGCTGAAATCATATGTTCCCCCGCGATTCGGCATGTAGACTGAAAGGACGTCCTCGTCACTGTCGTATCGCCCTTCCGCAAGCATTTCCCCGGGCTTTCCATCTTTGTCCGCCGCGAAAAATTTCACCGAGGCGCCATCCTGGTTCAGGTGATCGAATCGATACTGCGTATATCCAAAATTATGCTCGGGGTTTCGCAATGTGACTGCAGTGCTCCCATCGCTTTTTCTCTTGATAATCAGATAAGCACGCTCTACAGTCGGCCACGGTATCACCTCTCCCTGCCAAACGCCGGATGTATTTTTTGTAAGCGTTATCGGACAAGCCCCAACACCTTTTTGGTTCCAATATCCTGTAATTCGGGTTCGATTATTATCGAAATAGGCTTTCAACGTATTCTTCTTCACCTCCGCGAAGAGCGACTCGGCGTGGATGCTGACCGGGACTGAACTGCCTGCAATCTCAGCAGAAAATTCGCGGTTGAGTTGTCTGATAGTAAGAGTCCCCCGGAGATCCGGTCCGAAGAATTTTTTGGCCTCCCATAAGCCGGTGAGTTCTTTAGGAGTAGGAGGGGTTTGCGAAATGGCAATAGAAAATATTGTTCCAAAGGACAATAAGAACGTAAAAATGCGTAAGGAGGCCATATGATCTTCCAGTTGAGTGGTAATTAAGATGGGTGTAAGACGGAGGGAGGGCGGGAAAGGTTTACAGAGGCAAAAGTCGGCTTCGATGGAAGCCTAATATCTTATCCCAGTATCACGTTGCAACACATCTCCGCTGTTAGCATCGAGGATTAGGTATGGAAAACCGTTTGCGCCTTGAATTTTCCATGCTAAGCTATACTTCGATGGTATGTTTGAACCCGGAGTTGTGGCGAAGAATCCGAGCCTGTAGGAAATACACAGGCTATCAAATTCCATGACTTGCCTTGCTTTTCGTATGGCTTCTGTGTACGTAATCCGAGCATTGTGTGAAAGATTGGGAGGGGATGGAATTCTGTCTGGTGATGAGACACTCCCGTCCCGCTTAGACTTGTACAAGCGATACGTATCGGTGAAACTTAATAAACCGTCGAAATATACATTGGCGAAAACACCGACCGTATAGTTGTCGTCAAAAAGCCGAACTACCTGCAACTGAGGATACTTGGCGAGAGTATCGAGTAGTTCAGGCGCGGTCCGCAAAGGAGTGAGTGAAACAAGATGGTCACGGTCGGTCAGTTCGGTGGTGGTCGTGCAGATGTTGTTACTGCTGCCGCACGCCATGAAAAGAGCGGAAAGAAGGGGAATGAGTGCGAGCCGGTTCATGAGCCGTAAATTTCGGCGGGTAATTTCAAATAGCCCAGCCGCTTCACTTCGCCACGATCAATTTTTTCACCGCTGTAAACTCTCCAACGCGAAGCCTGTAAAAATAGACTCCGCTCGAGAGTCCACTTGCATCAAACTGCGCCGAGTAAGGGCCTGTAAGTTGTTTCCCCTCAACAAGGGTCGCCACTTCCCGGCCGATGACATCATACACTTTCAAAGACACAATGCTGGAAACAGGTATGTCGAATCGAATATGAGTGACAGGGTTGAATGGATTCGGGAAATTATCATACAACCTGAACGCCGATGGCGTAGCATAGGCTCCCCCCACATCCGCTACACCCGAATTCGTCATTAAAATAAAGTCTGAGGTATCCGGGCAAGCTCCAAACGTAGCGATGTAAACGCGCATACTCATTTCATTTGCAGAAATCCTGCACCCTTCAAGCACGAATGCTTCAAGAAAGTTCTCAACGTAATGCGGGGTTTTAAAGCAGCTGTCATTAATGAAATATCCCCCGGTCCGGATTACATGATGATCAAAATGTCCCATGAGGCAGGGATACGTCGGCGGATCTAATGAGTTGACCCTCAGATAGCCCGTGAAAATAGCCGAATCAAGTCTCGGGACAGAGCCGGCGGGAACTGAGATGTGGACCTGTAGTGAGTCTCCGGGAGCGTTTGATTCATACCATCCGGGAGCGATCTGCGCGAAAAGAGCAACGGGCGCTATCAGCGTTAAGATCGCGATGGTGCAAAATATCCACTCCGAATTTCTCGCAAAGAATACTCCCTCCCGAATCTTCCTTCCTCCTCCATGCATCGTACATCCTCCTTAATGTATTATACACCTTCCCCCTACTGCTTTGTCGCTGTCCACGTCCCGCCGCCCCCCGACGTGTTGTATGTCCCTCCTCCGCTGCTGCCGTACATGGTGCCGGTCAACGAACCAACCGGCGAGCCTGCATAATAAATATCTGCGTTCACCGATCCGTTCGAAGAGACCTGGCCTGTCACAGTGAGGATGCCGTTTGCTCCCGACAGGGTAGCATCAAATGAGAACCTGCCGTCAGAACCTATGGCGGCATTCTTGCTCCCCGAGAAGGTTCCGCCAAATGTCACCTGCCAGGTTCCCGCATACGGATTGTTGCCGGATCCGGCCGGATTGTCCTCGGCACAACCCACCATAACGAGCAGTGCAATAATGAACATCCTCATAGGTAAACCCCGGTTGATGGAAGCAGTTGTACTTCCGTCACGTCTGATATGCGATGTCATAGCTTCGTCGCGCTCCATGTTCCGTTTCCTCCGGCAGAAGAGTAGGTGCCGTTGCCGCTGCTGGCCGACAGGTTACCTGAAAGGTAGCCGACCGACTGGCCTTGATAGGTAGCGTCCGCGCTCACAGCACCTGTGGCGGAAACCGTCCCCGTCCAGGTTACCGGCCCGCTTAGCCCGGATGCCGTCGCGCTGAACGAAAATGTACCGTCGGAGCCGATAGTTATCGTTCTGCTGCCGGAAAACGCTCCCGAGAAACTCACTGTCCAATTGCCCGCATATGGATTTGCGCCGGGGCCGGGTCCTGATGTGTCGTCCTTGCATCCGGCGCACATCGCCACAACCAGGCACAATGCCAATGCTCCCAACATTATTTTTCTCATGTGTTCCTCCATAGAAGAAATGACAATCGCCTATTTCAAAAGAACGAGCCGTTTGGTTTCCGTGAATGTTCCGGCGGTCATGCGGTAGATATACACACCGCTCGCAGCTCCTGATCCATCCCACTGCGCCGAATATGATCCCGGTGCAAGCTGGCCTGAAACAAGCGTAGCGACCTGGTTTCCAAGCAGACCATAAATTGAAAGCGAGACATATTCCGAAACGGGGACGCTGAAATTTATTGCTGTAACCGGGTTGAACGGATTGGGGTAGTTCTGACCGAGCGAAAAAGCCTGAGGGATCACGCCGGGCAGTTCTGTCACCGATACCGCGGTCGGCTCATACCATGAGGTGGCGCTGACGCTGATAGAGCCGGTGGATGGCTGGGTCGTGTCTGAAGGGACAACAGTAACTGTCGCTCCCTCCTTCGTCATGAACTCATACGTAATAAGCCTGCCGGTATGGCCATTCGTTGTAGTATGCCTGTCAACTTTTACCCGTACTGCCTGGTAGACCGTCGAGCTTGGAAACGTCAGCGAGCCAAAGGCATCGGCCGTGAAATCCGCAACCACATGTGCGACCGAAGTGATATTGGAACCTCCGATCGTAAAGTGTGTGGTGTCATCATAGGTCGATGTCCAGCTGGTGCCGCTCGTCAGAGGGAGCTGCATGAGCACAGCCGGGGGATTGTTGATACTTTTCTGCTGAAACCCTGATGCCTGCTGCACGCCCAGGAACTCAAGCGCCGTCGGACTCAGCTTGTAATACGAGTAAATGTCCCCTGCCATCCACGCATGCGTAGCGGTTGGGTAGTTCGAAAAAAATTGAGTGGTGTCCGCCTGAACTGCAACGGACCCCGAACTTATGCCCAACGCCAGCCCGCTGAAATTCCATGACGTTGCTCCTGCCGAGCCGATGTTCAGCGTGTGTGTGCTCGTATCGGTGTGAGTTGTCGTGGTTTTTCCCGGCGCCATTGTTGCTGCAACGTCGGTAGACGTTATGTTGATCTGACCGTATAATGGTGCGGCCGCAAGGCAAAGTAGTACAATACAAAGAAACAAGTTTTTCATGAGACTCCTGTGGTATACGGTGATTGAGGATGTTTCTGAATCCATTTGGGCGTCCCGGCAGGTGACGTGCTCCCGAACTCGCAACCTACTTCGGCTTCTCCCCCATCGGCGTAATTATTCCGGTTTCTTTGACGATCACCGGATGCCCTTCCAGCTCTCGTGGGATCCTGTTTTCGACGTCGCGGGTTTTCGCCTGAACCATGACGACGATGCAAGGCGTATGCTCCTCGTTCTCCCCCACATACACTCCCGTCACACCCGGTATCGACATGAGATGTCCTGTGTGCGCCTCTTTGACATCGTTGATGTTACGCAGAGGTTTGTTCTTCGTGGAAGTGCAGCCGGAGGCTGCGATTCCAAGAAACAGAATGAGAAATAATGCGTTGCAGTTCAAGAGAATCCTGGTGATAAATAACGGTTAAGAATTTGCCGTCGTAAACAGCCGATGAGCTGACACTACGATAACAAATAATGTCGTGGATTTCAAGTTTCGGGGGTATAAACAAACATCCCCGATCCATAGGGACCGGGGATGTTGTTTGCAGCTCTGAACAACCTGTTGAGGTACTGCTGAACTTGTTACTGTCCCACCATCCCTGCGCCGCCGCCGACCCAGCTCAATACATCGTTGATCGGGTTGGCAATTGCGTCCGTGCTGCTGCCGGCATACAAGAGGCCGACCGCATGAGGATTCGTGGAAATGTCCTCTACCATCAGCGAACCTGAATCACCGCTATTGAGGAACTTGCTTCCGGCGTTAGCAACAACGATCTGGCCGCTGAACGTCTTCGTAAATGCAACACCGCCCGCACATTCGTTGTCGTATTGGACGCTGATCGTTGCGTTGAGTCCGTTTATCGAGCTGCGGCTCAAGCCCGTTGTACGTCCGCTCTTCTTGACACCCTGTCCGACGAACGCGCTGACCGTTGTAGCGGAAAGTGTGCCGACTTCGAGGATCGCTCCGTTCGAACTTACCATTCCGGAAATAACCTGAGCATAACCTGCGTCAACGTTCGCACCGGGCAAGCTGCCGGAACCCGAAAGCGTCGCGACGTTCTGAGCATTGTTTGCGTTGCAGCTGATATCGACCATACCCGGCTGAATAACCGGATCGCCTGCCGTCGCAACTCTGCTGTTGCCGCCGGAAACTCTGTCGCCCCAGAACACGTGATAGTTGCTGAGGACGTACTGCGTCGTACCGATGTGGATCAAGGAACCGAGCGTACCGCTGCAGCAATAACCGTTGGCGAGATCATAGCGCCATCCGCCTGAAGTGCCAAGCTGGATGGGAGGAGTCTGCTTTGCTGTGTGGCTCGTTCCGCCGCCGCCGCCGCCAGGACCCTTCATTGCTCTGAATTCACCCGTAACCTTTGCCACGACCGGGATGCCGTCGAGCGCAGCGGGTATCGATGAAGGAGCACGCAAGCCCTTCACACCGGCCGGAGAATCTTTCAGATAGAGAAAGATAGCAAGCTTGCCGTCGCTGGTCATTCCGGTTGCGGTACCAACGATATTCTTATCGCTCATGAGACCGGGTGTATATTTGTCCTGCACTGCCATCACCGAGCGCACTGCCGGATCTGCTGTGCTGAGTTTGCCGAGCGAAGCCTGCTGGTTTGTTGTTACAGGATTCGAGGCGTCTTGCTTTTCGCTGCAACCGGTCCAATACATGACCGAACACAGAGAAATGATCGCAATGAGCGATGCCACGATCCACTTTGAACGAAGAAAAGGATTTTTCATCAATCCCTCCTTGGAAGTTTGTGAAATGAAGTTAGTTAGTTAGATACTCTTGAAAAACCAATTCACAGGGACGAATCCCTGGTGCAGCGGGCGCAAAAAATGGGAAAATACAACGAGTAAGAATACAAAAAAATACCCCTTTTGTCAAGCTTTTTTTGCGAGAAAACGATTATTTTTGAGCAAACCGGCGCTGAAAACAGCGTTGCCCCACAATTTACCTGCCGGGGTAAATCTATGATATTTTGGGACCTGAAATGTGAAGTGAAACACATGGAAGATAAGCCTGGAATTCAGGCTAAAAGCGAGGATAAACGATGCCGTACAGGGAGAGTTACGCGATTTCGAAGGGTTGGGTGACTCTTATCACCCAATGAGGATTAGGTGTCACGAGCCCTTCTCGACGATCTCGACCTGCCATGTTTCCAGCATCGAGGGGATCTGCTGCTGGAGTATTGGCGTCTTCTTTTCGACGAGTACCTTGATACAGGGGTTTCCGTTGCAATCCCCGATCGAGGTCCCCACCACTCCCTGAATCGTCATGAGATGCGGCCGGTTCTCCTGGAGCACCTCATCAATCGACTTGCTGGTGATGCGATGCTCGGGTTGGGGGTTTCCCTGGCATCCGCCGAGCAGAACGGCGAGCAAAAGAATCACGAGAATAAATAAAACCGGCTTCGCCAGATGGTGCGCACGGTTCACTTCACCACGCTCCCCTCTTCAATGTCATCATCTCCCGTCAGGAACGTCAGCTTCCCCTCGCTGTTCGACGCGGCGAGAAGCATGCCTTGCGACTCCTGCCCCATGATTTTCGCGGGAGCCAGGTTAGCAACGACGACGATCTTTTTTCCGACGAGGTCCTCAGGGTTGTAATGCTGCGCAATGCCGGCAACGACCTGCCTGCGTTCGGATCCAAGGGATACCTGGAGTTTCAGAAGTTTATCCGATTTCGGAACCTTCTCCGCTTCGAGCACTTTCGCAATGCGAAAATCGAGCTTCCGGAAGTCGTCGATCGCGACTTGAGGTTTAAGGTCTGATCCGCCTTTCGCGGGTTCAGGCATCACTCCCTTGGCGTCAGGTTTCAGGTTTACGGATTCAGGATTTGTCATTGACGTACCGAGGTTGTCGACGTGCTTTTGAATGACATCGTCTTCGATTTTTGTGAACAAAATCTCCGGTTTACCCAGTGCATGACCGGCGTTCAACCCGAACGAGGATGCGCTCTCCCAGCCTGCGTCCTGAGGAACTCCCGAAAGTCCGAGCATATTCCAGATCTTTGCGGACGCAAAAGGGATCACCGGCTCCAACAAAATCGCAAGCGCCCGTGCCCCCTGCAGACATGTATTGATCGCGGCGGCACATCGCTCAGGATGTTCTTTCAGCGCTTTCCACGGTTCCTGTGCGTCGAAATACTTATTGAGCGATCGTGCAACGTTCATGATCTCCAGTATTCCCTCACGGAAGCGATACGCCTCAAATTTTTCCGATGCATTCACGGAAGCTTTATTGATGTCTTCACGGACTTGCGCGTCTTCAGCCGACGCCTTCCCCGCCGCCGGCACCTTTCCTTCAAAATTCTTGTGCGCGAACGTCAGCGTCCGGTTAACGAAATTGCCGAGGATATCGGCAAGCTCGTTGTTCGTCCGGGCCTGAAAGTCCTTCCAGTAAAAATCGGCATCGCGCGCTTCGGGCATGTTCATCGCGAGCATGTATCTCAGGGTATCTGCAGGAAACTCCGCAAGGAAGTCATCCACGTCAATCCCCCATCCGCGGCTCTTGGAAAACTTCTGTCCCTGAAAATTGAGGAATTCATTTGCCGGCACGTTCTCGGGAAGGATGTACTGCTCTGATTTCCCCGAATTGTCGTTCCATGCCATAAGAATCGCAGGGAAGACAATGCAGTGAAACACCACGTTGTCCTTGCCGATGAACGCAACATACTTCGTATCCTTGTCCAGCCAGTATGTCTTCCAGTCGGCCTTATGAGCAGCGGCCCATTCCTTCGTCCCTGAAATGTAACCGAGAACTGCATCGAACCAGACATAGAGAACTTTGTGCTCAAAACCCTTCAGCGGAATTTTGACGCCCCACTCGAGATCGCGCGTCACTGCCCGGTCCTGTAATCCTTCTTTGAACCATCCGCGGCAATACTGCAAGACGTTTTCCTTCCATCCATCCCGTTTATCGGCTGACGCAACGTACTCCTCGAGCCGGGCTCCATAAGCGCCCAAGGGAAAATAGAAATGCGTCGTCTCGCGGAGGACAGGTGTCTCACCCGTAATTTTGCTCTTGGGGTTGATGAGATCGGTCGGTTCGAGAAAAGTCCCGCACCGCTCACACTGGTCTCCGCGCGCATCCGGATTGCCGCATTTCGGGCAGGTCCCTTCGACATAGCGGTCCGGCAGGAACATCTTCGCCTTCCCGTCGTACAGCTGCTGCTGGCGTTTTTCCTTAAGAATGCCCGCAGACTGAATTTTCAGGAAGAATTCCCGGGCGGTTTCATGATGAAGCGGCAGCGACGTCCGCGAATAATTGTCGAAACTCATTCCAAACTTCTCAAATGCCGCTTTATTCAGCGCGTGGTACTTGTCCACAACCGCCTGTGGCGTCGTTTTCTCCTGCTCCGCAGTAATGGTAATGGCGACGCCATGCTCGTCGGAACCGCAGACAAAGACGACATCCCGTTTCATCGAACGCAGGTACCGGACATAGATATCCGACGGAAGATACGCGCCCGCAAGATGGCCTAAATGGATCTTGCCGTTCGCATAGGGAAGCGCGGCAGTAACGAGATATCGTTTGAAGTTTACTTTCACGGTACGTTAGAGTTTACACATCAGGCTTCGACGCTGAGCGACGAACGGCGGTCACGCGTCTGTTCGACGATAACAGCGCGCAATTCCAGCGCAAGTGATATCAGAACGAGCGGAATATACACATTTTTGTCGAGAAGCGAAATCGCATATTCAAGCTTCTGAAACGACTGCTGGTAGTCGATCGCGGGATGATGCCGGAGAAATTTCTCCATCGTCTCCGCATTCACAACATCTTCTTTTTTCAGAATACCCTGGCCGTAGAGCATCGTCTCGCGCAGCCACGACTCCAGCAGTGTCAGCGCGCCCGCTATCTCATTCCGTTCCCGCTCCGCGACAAGCGTATCGATTTCGTTGAGGAGCTCATGCGGTGGGCGGTACAGCGCAGACCGGAGGAATGAAACAGCCTCATCGTACCGTTCGCCCAGCTCCGCGTCTTTCAGATCAAGCGCCCGGGAATAGCTGCCATTTGCGCATTTTGCGACCAGCTTTGCTTTTTCCGCGGGAAGCGATTCACGCTGTTTGAGCGCGTCGGCAACGTCGCCGTCGGCGAGGGGTCCGAACCGTACGTGCTGGCACCGTGAAATGATCGTCGGCAGGAGGCTGTCCGGCGAAGAGGTCG
This sequence comes from Bacteroidota bacterium, assembly GCA_035495255.1. Lineage (GTDB taxonomy): Bacteria > Bacteroidota > Ignavibacteria > UBA10030 > SZUA-254 > DASYTP01. The sequence goes on from DATJGD010000039.1 coordinate 75,654, forward strand.
TAAGGATCAGCATCGTGTCGTCATGCGGTTCTTCGAGCGTCTTGAGAAGCGCGTTCGCCCCCTCATCGGCCAGATAATCGGCATCAAGAACGACAAATACTCTTCTCCCCTTGTCGAACATCGACATTGAAGATTCGGTGCGGATGTCCCGGATGCTGTTCACCTTGATGGTGTTGGCTTTCGGGAGAAATATCTTATGGTAAAGATTTTCACTTTTCAGCCGCAGCTCTTCCTGGATTGAAGCTATATCGTCGTCGGAAAGCTTCACGTACGGGTCATCGCCGTATTTTTCATTCTTGCCGACGGGAAGCGGGAAGACAAGATGAAGGTTCGGATGCTGCAGGGACTGCATTTTGAGGCAGCTCGAACAGCGGCCGCAGGCGTCCGGCCCGCTCTGTTCGCAATTTATGACCTTTGCGAGCTCAATCGCCATCGCCGATTTACCTGTCCCCGCGGCGCCGGAAAACAGATACGCATGGGCCAGCCGGTTGCTCGCGACCGCGGAGCGGAGCACCTGCTTGATGCGGGACTGTCCGATGATACTATCCCAACTCATACGCTAAAATGCATGGCCGATGCCGATATGGAAGACGGCGTTTGTCAGTGTTTCGCCGAGAAATTGTTTTTGAAAAATCGTCTGATGCCCGGGGTATTCTTTCGGATCGTAGACACGGAAACCGTAGTCGAGCCGGAACGGGCCGAAAAAGGTCTCGTAGCGGATTCCTATGCCTGCGGCCATCGCGATCTGCTTCGGCTTGAAATCCGAAATATCTCCCCACACATTTCCAAAGTCAAAAAAGTAGACCGCCCAGAGATTTTCGAGATTGATGAATCCGGCCTTTCCGAATCCCCGAAAATGGTGGACGCGCAGCTCGGCGCTTCCTTCCAATATAAAATTTCCTCCGAATTGCAGGAACTCGTCGGACATCGCGCCGAGATCCCGCGCCTTCCAGCCACGCACGCTGCCGCTTCCCCCCGCAAAAAACCGGCGATTCAGAGGAATGCTTACCGGAAGATAGCGGCTTTCGCCGTACTTATCCTGGTATCCCCCCTTCATCTTCAGCGCCAGAATATTGAACTTCGTGGATGTCAGATCGTAATACAACCGTTCGAACAGTGTCACCTTGTAGTATTGTGTAAACGGCAGGCCTGAGACGAACCCCGGAAACAGCTTCGGAAGGATGCCCGATTCTTCCAGGGAGATGCTGTTGAAAAACCCCGAGGTCGGAGAAAAGATGTCGTTGGTTTTGTCCCTCTGAAGCGTGAATGTGATAATCGAGTTGAACTGCGGCTGGTTCGCTTCGGAAATCTGCTGCTGGGCATTCGGGAATTGCGTCGTATCGACAAGCAGCTCAGGATTAATGCGCTCGAGCGTCCAATCGAAGAATCCATACGTGTACGTCGCGAACCGGTTGCTCAACCCCATCTTGTTTCTCAGTATCGAGAGGAGAATGTAGGGAGTGAGCTTCTCGGCGCTTATGGAAGAGGTCCATGAACCGCTGAGCGTACGAGTGAATAAATACGGCTGGAGGACCTGAAATTCCAGGCTCACCGCCCCAATGACGGTCGTATCGCGCAGCCCCTTTCCCTGAAAGAGCTCCCGGATCGTTTGTGTCCGCCCGCGCACGCGCGCGGAAAAGGTCCGGGCGTCGCCGAAGAAATTGTGATTCGTGTATCCGAGCCCCAACCCGAGATTAAAGGCGTTGTTTTCATCCGAAGCGAGGATCTCGGGAGACAGTTCGTTTCTCGGTCTTGGATGAACTGTCACGAGCATCGGAATCGCAGGCGTTGAAGGGCCGGCATGTTCCGCGGTGTGGCCGGTCCTCGCGGCAATGTCGCCGCTGTCCTTTATCGCACGGGCAGTGCTGTCGACAGCGAAAGATTTCACAGTATCGTTCGAAGCGGCTTTACTACTATCCATTGCCGCGGACCTCACGCTGTCCCGTGCGGCGGATTTTGTGCTGTCGCTCAGCGTATCCACCGTCGCCGTCTCGAACAGATCGAGCCTGTTAAGATTCGATTCGCTGCTTGCCATTTTTTCGCGGCTGTAGATGTCGCCCGGCTTAAAATCGAGTTCGCGGACAGCAAGGTTATCGGTGATGTCCTCGCGGGGCGGGTTCACCCGGACCGCGACCTCTCCGAAGGTGCGCAGCTGGCCCGTGTTGAACACATACTTCAGCATGAAATTATTCGTCGAGGCATAGCGCACCGCCTTCGAGCTGTCCCGGTCGAGACCGGCAAAGGGGTAACCATTGTTGCCGAGGATCGTGATGACCCGGCTGATTTCGGCGGAAGCTTTGTCGCTCTCGTACGGCATGCCGTGCTGGAGAATCGGTTCCTTGAATATTTTTTCCGAGATATCCTGCGAGACATTGCTGAGGCCGCGGTAGATGACTGTGTCGATCAACGACCGCTTGTTTTCCTGTATGGAATAGAAGATATCCACCCTGCGACTGCTCGTATCGACGGTGAATGTATCGGTGATGGCGGTCTGGTAAAATCCCTGCCGCTGGTAAAATTCGGTGAGACGGACGCGGTCGGCTTCGTGCGTAAAGTTATCGAAGTATTCGGGCTTCGATCCGAGTTTTTCGCCGAATGTCCGGTAGAGAAATTTGGAAAATCCGCCCGGGGTTTCTTTCAGGATAATGGCGTTCCGCAGAGCATCGCTGTCGAATGTTTCATTCCCCTTGAACTCGATCGCATTGATTTCATAGGTCGAAGGGGGAAGGTCGGGATGCTGCGCGACGGCGGCGAGGTGAAGAGCAAACACCAGGAACAACAACCGGAGGAGGCCCCCGGCGCGCAGGCGGGCTAGAACAAAAAAACCCTTCTCAGAAGCGATGAAGAAGGGATTTGTTGAACAATGAAATGCAGCAGCAAGACCATTCGCATCGCGCACCGTTTTCGGGGGATGCGGCAATAGGTTACGAGACAAGATGATGACGATTAATATTCACTTTCATCTTCGAAAAAGAAATCTCCATCCGTCGGATAATCGGGCCAGATGTCTTCCATACTCTCATAGGGCTCTTCGGCGTCTTCAAGTTCCTGAAGATTATCCACAACCTCAACGGGGGCACCCGTCCGAATGGCATAATCGATGAGCTCCTCCTTCGTTGCAGGCCATGGAGCATCGTCGAGATAGGAAGCAAGCTCCATCGTCCAGATCATAGTATATTCCTCATCTTGGTATTACTTAAACGAATAACGGAATCCATGCTCGAAAAGTTCTCCGATAGAAATAGAAATACAGGGAGATAAAAGGTGATTAACGGGACGCGAGGCCGCTGCGGTAGTCTTTCGGGTTAAGATCATCAAAGAAGAAGTCGACGGGATTCTTGCACAAGCCTTTGTACCGCACTTCATAATGCAGATGCGGTCCGCTGACAAGGCCTGTCTTACCGCTCTTCGCGATAAGATCTCCGCGCCGGACCCGCTGCCCCTCGTGAACAAGAACTTTCGATAGGTGCGCATACAGCGTCTGATAATCATACCCGTGATCGATGACGACCATGGTGCCGTATCCGCCGCCGCTCTGGCCGGCCATAGTGATAACGCCGTCTCCCGAGGCGTACACCGGCGTGCCGACGTCGTTGATAATATCCAATCCTTCATGTGTTTTGAATATTCCCAGCACCGGATGCATCCGCAATCCGAACCCGTTCGTAGAGTAAAAACCATCCATCGGTTTCAGGGCCGGCAGGGCTGAAAAATAACCTTTATTGAACTCATACTTGTTGACGATCTCCGCGTAGCTCTGCTGCTGGACCTTGATCTCTCCGTTGAGCTTCTGGAGCGCCGAAAGGGTCGACTGAAGCACCCCGGCTTCCTCAGCTGAACTGAGGTTAAACTCGGGCTGCTGGACCGCGCCGCCGGTACCGGCAGAAGTGATATCCTTGCCAATCTGAGGAAGATCGACGACGAGGCGCAAATGGTTTCCGTCGGTCCCAAGTTTATCGACCGACGAGTTGAGATCCTCAATCTTTGATTTCAGGCCGGCGAGCTGCTGCTGGAGCAATTCGTTATCGTGCGTGAGCGCCTGGACACGGTCATAGCCGAGGCCGAGGGGATCATGCGCAAAACGGTTAATGGAAAGTACTCCCGTCAGAATGAGGACGACGGCGACGATAATAGAAATGGCGATCTTGAGGCGAATCCATTTCACCTCGGAGAGCTGCATCCGATCGTCGGCGCGATAATATTTGGGACGTTTGATAATCAATGGGATAGAATGATACAAGTAAATATTGCCTTGAAAACCCGCTCGAAGGTACAATTTACCTGTTAAATGATTGGCTCAAAAGTAAACAAATTTTAGCTTTTTGTCAAGAGATTTTTTTGGAGCGGTGACAGGTGCGGTTTCTCACTCGAAGTCGTGCTCAAAATAGTCGATGGCGCGCTCGCCAATGTGCTTGCTCTTTTCCGATATAACAGCCTCAAGGCGCTTGGTAAACTCTTTTGCCGCGTCATATCCGTAATGTTTGAGCAGATAATTAAGCGCGATGACTTCGCAGATCACTGTAACGTTCTTGCCCGGAAAGATCGGCAACTGAACATGGGGGATCTGCACATCAAGGATGCCGATACCTTCATCATCGAGCCCCGTCCGGGTGTAATCCTCGTCAGGATGCCATTCCATAAGCTCGACGACGAGCTCGACGCGTTTCTGAAACCTGATGGCGCGGATGCCGAACATACTCCGGACGTCGATCAGTCCCAGACCGCGGATTTCCATGAAGTGCTTTACCAGGTCGGTACCCGCACCCATGAGAATGCCTTCCCCCTTGCGGGTAATCATAACGACGTCGTCGGCAACGAGCCGGTGGCCGCGCTCGACGAGGTCAAGGGCGATCTCGCTCTTGCCGATTCCCGACCGCCCTGTGAGCAGAAGGCCGACACCGTAGACATCGACAAAGGAACCGTGAACGACAGTTTGCGGAGAGAACTGATCGTCAAGAAAATCACTGAGAATGTAGATGAATTTCGTCGTCTCGAACGACGACTGAAAGAGGGGAATCTTCCTCTCCCTGGCGATCCGCAGGAGCGTTTCGTCGACCGGGTTATCGTTCGTTATGAAGACGCATGGAATATCGAACTGGAAGACCGTCTCGAGAGAACGTGTGCGTTGTTCCTGATCGAGATGTTCGAGATACCGCATTTCGGTGTTCCCGAAAATCTGAATCCGGTCGTAGCGGAACAACTGCACATAGCCGGCGAGCGCGAGCCCGGGACGGTGAATGTTCTTGTCGTTGATCTCCTTCGAAAATCCCGCGTCGCCCGTCAACGAGGTGAGCTTCAGGCGCGCCTTGTTCGATTCGAAGAGAAACCCGAGCGTAATGCTCCCCTTCCTCGTCTCCTTTGTCTTCTTGATCGTCATTCATTCTCTCCGGAGACCTCTTCCGCCGCGCCTTCTTTCACTTTTCGCAGCGTTTTTCTGTTCTTCAAATGGATCTTCGTTTTGTATTTTTCGAGCTGGCGCTCGATCTTCCCCAGGGCGAGGTCGATAGACTTGGCGAATTCTTCCGAACGTTCCTTCGCCGCAAGCACGGCGCCATGGACATGAAGGTTGATTTCGACAACTTTGACGCTCTGCGAGGAGCGTTCGTAGCTCAGGATAACATCGGTTCGAAGAATCCCGTCATAGTATTTTCCAAGCTTTTTCACAGATGCAATCGCGTCGTCGCGCACTTCTTTCCGGGCCCTGAATTTTCTTGCGGTGACATGGATTTCCATACTGATGCTCCTTTCTCATTAAGACTTCGGGTGAGCCTGATTGTATATACGTTTCAGCCGGTCTACTGTTACGTGCGTGTACAGCTGAGTTGTCGACAAACTTTCGTGGCCGAGGAGCTCCTTTACGGCACGGACATCGGCGCCCCGGTTGAGCAAGTGTGTCGCAAATGTATGTCGCAGGACGTGCGGGCTTCGTTGTTCCAGGTCCGATACCAATGAAATGTACTTCTTCACTATAAGATAGACTCCCTTCGCATACATGCGCCTGCCATGGCCGGTCAGGAGCACAGCCGGAACATCCTTTGGCGGGGTCGACGTCGTCACCATCTCTCCCCGCCTGCTGCACCAGGCAATATACGCATCTTTCGCTTTTTTCCCCAGCGGGACGATGCGATGCTTCCTCCCCTTGCCGAGTACTTTCAGCGTGCCGTGGCGAACGTCGATATCCCCGAGATCAAGCTGAATGAGTTCGCCGAGCCTGATGCCGGTGCCATAGAGGAGTTCCAGGATGAGTTTGTCGCGAAGCCCCCCGATTGTCGCCACATCCGGCAGTGCCATCATGGTGTCAACGGAGGATTCTCCCAGGAATACCGGTAATTTCTTTGGAAGGCGCGGGGAAACAACGTTAACAACAGGATTACGCTCGAGGTGCTTGTTCCGGACGAGATACTTGAAGTAGGACCGGACCGCCGATAGTTTTCTTGCGATGCTTTTCTTGCTCAGCTGATGATCGAGAAGATCGCCGAGAAACAGCCGTATCGTCAGCTGGTCGACGTTGCTCAGATCGACCGAAGCGCTCTGATAATGACGTTCGAGAAAACCGGAGAACTGCGAAAGGTCATCCTCATAGGAGGCAATGGTGTGCGGGGAATACTGACGTTCCTTTTGAAGGTGACGCAGATATGACCGTAGATGATCGTCCATTCCGGTCAGGCGACCGCCGAAGCCTGTTCTTCTTTCTCAACCTCTGCTTTACACGCGGGACATTTGAGATATTCGCCCCGCTTTTGTGAATATTTCTGAACCATGTAGGGCGAACCGCAGGTGTCGCACACCTGGTTGACGGGTTTGTCCCACGAGGCGAAATCGCATTCCGGATACCGTGAGCAGCCGTAAAATGTCCGCTTGCGTTTCGTCTTCCGTTCGATGAGATCCCCCTCCTTGCATTTCGGGCATTTGATTCCCATCGAGATCGGCTTCGTATTTTTGCAGTTCGGATAATTTGAGCAGCCGAGGAACGTGCCGAAGCGGCTTGAACGCACAAGCATGTCGCCGCCGCAAAGATCGCATTTCATTCCGGCGAGATGCTGATGTTTTTCCTGGTCCTCGGGAAGCGGCTTCGTGTTCTTGCAGGCGGGATACCCGCTGCACGCCATGAACCGTCCGTTCCGTCCCCACTTGATGACCATCGGTTTGCCGCACAGCTCACATGGCTGTTCGGTGATTTCCTGAAGCGACTTCTTAATTTCCGTGGCGATTTTTGAAACCTTCTCCAGCGACCGGCTGAACGGGATATAGAAATCGTCCATAACCTTTCTGTACTCCTGCTTGCCGCTCGCGATCGTGTCGAGCTCTTCTTCCATCTGGGCGGTGAACTTCACGCTGAACACTTCCGGAAAATTGGAGGTCAGCATCTTGTTGACTTCCATTCCGAGGTCCATTGCGTAGAGCCTCCGCTCGCGCTGTTCTACATATTTCCGGTCCATGATCGTCCCCACGATCATCGCATAGGTACTCGGACGGCCGATGCCCAGTGCTTCGAGCGTCTTGACAAGGCTGCTCTCGGTGTAGCGCGGCGGCGGGGAGGTTTCATGGGCATGCTGCACGGTGCTTTGCAGCGCCAGGCTCTGCCCGGGCGCGGCGTCCGAAGGAAGCTTATCGGTCGCCTCATCGCCGTCGGGCTCAGGCTGCTCATCCTCTTCCTCTTCGTACGCCTGGAGAAAACCTCGGAAGAGATGCCGGGAGGCAGTCGCCTTAAATACGTAGGACCCGCCTTCGACAAGAACAGTCGTAGACTCCAATACCGCCGCTTCCATCTGGCTCGCGATAAACCTCTTCCAGATGAGCTCGTAGAGGCGGAAAAGATCTTTATCGAGATACTTCTTCACCGCTGCCGGGTGATGCTTGGTTGCGGTGGGCCGGATCGCCTCGTGAGCATCCTGTGAAGTCTTCTTCTTTTTGTATTGATGAGGATGCTTGGGGACGTACTCTTTGCCGTAGTTCTCAAAAATGTATTCCCGGGCGGCGGTCACTGCGTCGTCGCTCAACCGCGTCGAATCCGTACGCATGTACGTGATGAGGCCGACGAGCCCCTCGCTTCCGATTTCCTGTCCTTCGTAAAGTTTCTGTGCAAGCATCATCGTACGCTTAGCCGAGAAGCCGAGCTTGCGCGAGGCTTCCTGCTGCAACGTACTCGTAATGAACGGCGCGTAGGGATTTCGCTTCGATTCCCTCTTCTGAACATCGGCGACGGAGAATGATTGCTTTTTTATCTTTTCAAGGTGCTTCTGCGCTTCCGCTTCTGAAGGGATGTACGTGAATTTATCCCGGGTCCCTTTGTGCTGCAATTCGGCCAGGGTTTCCTTGGAAGGCACGAAGAGCTCCTGCGAGTCTATCTTATGGAGCTTCGCATAAAACGATTCTTTATTGCGGGTAGAAAACTCGCCGATAATGGTCCAGTATCCCGTCGGTACGAACGCCCGGATTTGCTGCTCCCGTTCGGAGATAAGGCGAAGCGCGACAGACTGGACGCGGCCTGCCGAAAGGCCGTAAAAGAAGGTCTTCCAGACAAGGGGGGTCACTTTATAGCCGACGATCCTGTCCATGACGCGGCGGGCACGCTGGGCGGAGACGAGGTTTTCGTCGAGCTTCTGCGGCTGTTCCATGGCTTCGGTGACGCCGCGCTCGGTAATTTCGTGGAAAAGTACGCGAAAAATATTGCTGTTGTCATCGGAAATTTCCTCGGCAATGTCGGCCGCAATGGCTTCACCCTCGCGGTCCGGATCGGTCGCGATGAATACTTTGTCCGCTTTCTTCGCCGCATCGCGCAGCTTGTCGACGACCTCTTCTTTTCCTTCGATCATGTGAAACGTCGGTTCGTACCCGTTCTCCACATCAACTCCCAACGAACTCTTGGGAAGATTTTTGATGTGGCCTACCGACGCATGAACGACGTAATCTTTTCCGAGATACTTATTGATTGTCTTCGCCTTCGCGGGCGATTCAACGATAATTAACGATTTTTCCATCGATTCAAAGTTAAATTAATCAATTCCCACCGTAAACTATGGTATCAGTCCAACAAAAGCAAGTATCGGTCTTCGAGACGTGACATGCGTTTCTTGTTGCGCTCCGTGGAATCGTCATATCCAAGGAGGTGAAGAGCTCCATGAATCACGAGCCTCGCGAGCTCGGCCTTGTAGGTCGCCTTGAACTTCCGCGCCTGCCGGCGCGCCTGGTCGATGTTGACATACACCTCCCCTTCGAGCGGTTCGCCGGGATTATGAAGCGGGAATGAGAGCACATCTGTCGTGTAATTATGCCGCAGATATGTCGCGTTGAGCTCAACCATGCGCTTATCATTCACAAAGATAACGCTGCACTTTGCCGTGCGGGTTCCTTCGCGGGCAAAGACGCTTTGCGCTAACTTCCTGAAAACCGAATTTTGGACTTTGTATCTGGGGTGAGTGTTGAAGACCGATACCAGCGTCATCGCCTCGATTTTTTTGCCTTCACAGTTCGCTCAGGGAGCAGAGTCTCCGTCAACGAGAGCGCGATCCCCGAGAGCATGACCTCCGGCCCCAGGCGCGTGAAATCGCCCGAGAGCATTGCGCGGTCAACGTTCGCATACAAGGAGCATCCTCCCTCTTTTTCTATAATAAGCCCTGAGAGCATGCCCTCATGCTCTCCGATAAACGTCACTTCGTTGAGCATCGAACTCACGACGAACCCGGAGCAGAAATGGAGCTGAAGGTGCGTGCTCGGCGTATACACCGAAACGAGGTTTCCTCTGCGGTTTCCGATCGCGATATTGGGATAGATTTCCACGGCAAGCTTCCGGTGCTCACCGTCGTTCCGGATTTCATACCGGATATTGTTCCCCTTCTGCTTGGCCGGAACACCGAGTATTTTGCTGAGTTTCTTAAAGTCGCGCGAGGTAAATACAAATGACATCAGATGCCTTTCAATGAAACAATAAAAAAACCCCGACTGTCTTCCTGCTGCAGGTCAACATTCGGGGAGGAAGTATGTGCCTCATCGGCAGTTACTTCGGCAGCACCATGACATTCAGGGCTTGCAGGCCGCGCTTGCCCTCCGTCAGGTCGAACGATACTGCCATACCCTCTTTGAGGGTCTTAAATTCGTTCTCAGTCTTAATCGCGGTGTAGTGTACAAAAATATCTCCTGCGACACCGTTCTCCACGGGTAAAATAAAGCCATAACCCTTCTTGCTGTCAAACCATTTTACTTTTCCAGTTGCCATGCGGGTACGTCCCCTCCTCAAGAATTATTGCGACAATTGAACTGAATTGGAATTCGATTTCAAAGCCAGGACATGCTGATGAATGATGGGCCATCAGATGACATCAAGAGTTTTGTGTTGTACCGCCGAAAACACTGTCGGAAATATACTACTTCATCCCCATCATTGTCAAGTGTTTTGGCAGAAAACAGGGCGTTGCTCCCCGCTAAATCTCGATCGCCATCCCTTCGACGGCCGCCGTGCATTCAAATTCATAATGGCGGTTTCGAATCTCGTTTTGACACTTTTTCAGAATATCGTCGACTTTTTCATCATTGTGCGCAGGGTCGTGGTGAAAGAGCACCAGCTTTTTCACTTGCCCTTCAGCGGCAACCTTGAGCGTGAACAGGTAATGGGAATGCCCCCATCCTACCCTGTTGACATATTCCTCCGGGGTATACGTGGCGTCATGAATGAGAACGTCGGCCCCGCGGACGAAATCAAAGATCCGCTGGTTCGGATCTCCTTTGAGAACGGTATACTTCTCGATGATCGTCTTCTCGACGTTCCGCATGGCTTCGGCGACACGCCGGTCGAACGGCTCGTTGTCGCTGATGTAGACAAGCGATTTTCCCCCCTGGGTGATCCTGTAGCCGATCGCGAACGTCGGATGATTGAGATAGATTGTCTGCACGGTGGCGTCGGACACTTCGAAACATTCTTCCTGGACTTTCCGGAATTTGAGATTGGCTTTCAGCTCGTTCAGCTGAATGGGAAAATAGATCTTGTTCATCTGGTCGGAGATCATTTTCTGAAGCGAAACCTTCTCGGTCTCCCCTCCGACGATCGTAAACTCATTCCCGGAGATGAACGCAGGCTTGAAAAACGGGAATCCCTGGATGTGGTCCCAGTGCGGATGGGAGATGAGGATGTGCGCTTTGAATGATTCGCCGCTCTCGATGAGCGCCTCGCCGAGATTTCTGATCCCGGTGCCGGCGTCGAGGATAATAAGTTCGTCGTTGGAAAGCCTCAGCTCGATGCAGGGGGTGTTGCCGCCGTACCGGACGGTCTCTTTCCCGGGGGTGGAAATAGAGCCCCGCGTTCCCCAAAACTTCAGTCGCATATGCCGGTCACGAGCTATGATCTCTGTACGTTTTCACATAGTCGACATAATTTTGCGCGGACTCCTCGAGCATGGTTCGTTCCTGTTGCGTCAGAGGCCGCACAACTTTCGCAGGAACACCGGCGACGAGAACCCCTTCCGGCACGACAGTATTATTGAGCACCACTGCGCCTGCGGCAACGAGAGTATAGGAATTAATTTTTGCATTATCAAGGACGATCGCCCCCATGCCGATGAGGCACGTATCGCCGATCGTGCAGGCGTGCGCAATGGCGCCGTGGCCCATGGTGACATTGTTCCCGATGTGCAGCGGAAATTGTTTATGGCGGACATGAAGCAGACAGCCATCCTGGATGTTCGTCCGTTCTCCGATCCTGATGGTATTGACGTCCCCGCGGATCACGGCATTATACCAGATGCTCGAGTCCTTGCCGATCTCCACGTCTCCGATGATCTGCGCGCTCTCGACCGCGAACACCGTCGGATGAAGTTTGGGGCTGATTCCCCGGTAGGCATGGATCACTTGCCTGCCTCAACGTATCGGGGAGGGTTCCAGTTCGCGCGTTTCCATTTCATAAGCTCAATGCGAATGTTCCCGATGACCACTTTCATCTTCGCAACGATGGGCACCCGCGCCGCATCGTTGCTGAACCATCCTTCAAAGGCGCCGCTCAGTCCGAGAATGCCGACAAAGCCGGCTTCGCCTTCGAAATGCACCACGTCGATCGGGTACTTGACGGCGTCGATCTCCTCCTTCGATCTGTCCCCCTTGAAGTCGATCGTCGCGACTCCTTTTTTCTCGTTGACGATCGTGGGGATGTTCATTTTCTTTTTTGAAAAGAGATGTACGCGGGCGAGATAGAAGAGTGAGAGTCCGTCCTGATCGAGCGTATCGATGTTCAGCGTATCCCGATTATTCACGCGTTTGGCCTCCCAATCACCATGCTCGATGTACAATTTGTGCCTGGGGTATGTGTACGTGTACTGGTAATAGTCCCACTTCTTGTCCTCTTTGTGCCGGCTGAGGAACCACGTCGAATACATCTTCTGATGAATGGTGTCTTCATAGATGGCGTGGACATTGACGAGGGGAACACCCTTGTACGAATCGATGTGGGCGGCCGCCTTGTAGTACGTCGTACCGTTCCGCACATCCTTTCCTACGAGGACGATGCGAACCTGGCCGGCGTCGAACGAAGCGTAGCTGACATTATAGGTAAGCTCTTCGCCGACCTGAAAGACTGAATCAGGTGCGGCGAAGGAAAAAGTCTTTGTTTCTGAGGTGGTCACCAGCCGGTCAGTCGCGGGACGGAACGCCCCGAGGAAGAGGACCGACATCCATGCCAAGGCGATGACTGCGAATACAGGCAAGGATGGGGTGCGCAGTATCGACATCAGCCGGCAGTGATGTTGAGCTTAACGGAGTCCGGCGATCTTCTCTGCTTCCGGGAAAAGCTGCAACGCTTTCTGAAATTGGACATCGTCGGAACGCATGATGAGGTACCATCCGTCGTTGCCGTACAGATCCCGCGCGATTTCAGCTTTGATGCGTGACTTCACGTAGGACTTATCTTTGTCGAACTCGTCGTCCTTCACCGTTATCCCCTTCTTCTTCGCCAGTTCGGTGAATTCCTTCAACATATCGTCGTTGACAGAGACACTGGAGAGGAACTTCGGCATGTCCTTTTCGTAATCTTTGCGCAGCTGCTTGCTGTTCCGGTCCATGTAGGAAGTCTTGTATTCGGTGAACACGCCCTTGCTGAGGAGCTGAACGACAAGAGGCGACGCTTTTTCCGACTTCACGATATAATCGGGAGTGATCCCGCCGCCGCCGTACACTTTTCGGCCGGCCGCCGTCTTGAAGACAGGCCGCGTCGAATCCTTCTCTTCTTTATGCTGGTAGTTCTCACCCTCTTCCTCTTCGAGCTCGCCCGGCGCTTTACGATAGTCGTCAAAACTCGTTCCGTACGGGCGCTGTATCAGGCGGCCTGTCGGAGTGTAATACCGCGCGATGGTGAGACGCACCGCCGACTTATCCGACAACGTGAACTGACGCTGCACGAGTCCTTTGCCGTACGTCGTTTCGCCGACGATGAGCCCGCGATCCCAGTCCTGAATCGCGCCGGAAACGATCTCGCTGGCGGAAGCGGATCCGTGATTCACGAGAACGATGAGAGTAACGTTTTCAAATTTTCCGCCTTTGCTGACATACGCTTCATTGAAATCGGAGCGTCGTCCCATCGTATAGACGACCTTCTTTCCCTGCGGCAAGAGCTCATCGGCCATCATGAACGCCTGCTCAAGATATCCGCCGGGATTGTTCCGCAGATCGACGATCAATCGTTTCATTCCCTCCGCACGCAATTTCGTGAGGGCTGTGACAAATTCCTCGTGCGTCGTCGCAGAGAACCGGTTGACGCTGACATAGCCGATATTCTTATCGACCATGAACGAAGCGTCGACGCTGAAGAGCGGTATCTTATCTCTGGTGATGTCGAAATCTGTGAGATTTTTGTCGCCGGGACGGTAGATGGAAACTTTCACGTGCGTCCCTTTTGGCCCGCGCAGCTTCTTGGGGACCATTTCCCGGGTGATGCCTATGGCTGAAGTGTCGTTAATTTTCAAAATTTTGTCTCCGGCAAGGATCCCAAGGCGCTCGCTTGGCCCGCCGGGGACGGGGGACATGACGATGAGCGTATCGTTCTGAACGTCGAATTCGACTCCGATACCCTCAAAACTTCCTTCAAAGCGTTCCGCCTCCACCGCAGTCTGCGGCGGCGTGAGATAGACAGAGTGAGGATCGAGATTATTCAACAGGCCGGTGATCGCACCTTCGACGAGCTTGGAGGTGTTGACCGTATCGACATAATACTTATCGGTGAGACTCAGGACATCCTGGAACTTCTTGAGCTGATCGTAGATATTATCTGCAGAAATGACATCATTGACACGCATTCCGAGGAGCAGCGCAACGGCAATGACAACGGACATCGTGACGGCGGAAAATCGCTTTTTCATAAGAACCTCGTTCAAATTTGCTTTCAAAATGATATCCAAAAAACGTGTTAAAGTCAAATGTTTTATGCCGCAGATCAACTCATCGGATCGGCATCCATCGCCTTGACAGCGACCGTTTCAGGAACAAGACGCAGATCGCGTTCGCGAACCACAATGCGCTCACCCGCAGATACCCGTACGCCCGGTATCGGCGGGGGGACTCATATAATAGTAACGTTTTTACGAATGCGATGTTCCCCATCCGCCTCAGTCGCAGGAAGAACTCATAATCCTCGCCTGCCACAACGGCATCGTTATAACCTCCGGAGCGCTCAAACACCGATTTTCGGAGAACATGGCATTCTCCTCTTCCCATGCCCATGCCGATCATATTGAGAACATGGCAGTACCAGTTAAAACTCCTGTGGAATAATCTGTCGGGGAGGGTCTCTTCTTCAGGATTGACAAGGACAGGGCACGTTGCGGCAGCGACTGCGGGGTCGGCGACGGATTCTGCCATGACCGCGATAAACCGTGCGGGTTCAACCAGGCGGACGTCGGCGTTCAAAAACATAACAATTTCCCCGCGCGCCGCCATTGCCCCCGCGTTCCGCCCGGCCGCAATAGTCTGTTCTTTGTCGGAGACGATGACAAGGTCGGCAAGAGGACGGGCCAGGGCGGCAGTCGCGTCGGTGCTCCCTCCGTCGCTCACGATGAGCTCAGCGCCGCAGCGTTCACGCAACTCGGGGCAAAACTGGCGAAGAGTCTGCTCAATGTACCTCTCTTCCTGAAAGGTCGGCACGATAATACTGATGCGCGGGGACTTCATAGAGTGGCGGTGTTCCTTCGGGCCTCCGCAAAGATCGTTGAGGTTGGTACGCGGTGCCCCTCCCTGTTGACTGTACAACTCAGGATATGGCCGTCAACTCTTATGGCTGTTGACTACCCGAGCAACCTCCCGGAGGGGGCGGACAGGAAGGTCCCCTTCCGCAGAGATAGCAGATATGCCCGATGACAGTGAAGTCTTTCGGCGACGCGACGATGTAGCCGAGACGGTCGTACACGTTTAACGACGATTCAACGACGAAGCCTTCGGGATCGGAACACACGATGTTGTAGTCGCAGATGCGCTCGTCGGGATAGGTGTAATTCATCTCGTTCGGATGCGCGACGTAGATGCTGTCATCCGTTTTCAAATCCCATATCGCGTCCACGGTGAACCGCTGTCCCGGGAGGAGCAGCATTCTTCCGCTGTGGATGAGATCGCGGGAGGTAAAATTCTGCAGCGTGAGATACATCGTCCGGAACCGGTCGGGTTTTCGCTTCCACCAGATGCGCAGGGAACCTTTGATGTCGACCGAGTCCTGAAATACTTCGTCGAAAATATTCTCCCCTGTGAGCTGAATATGGACCGCCTGATGTCCGGGAGGAGCCTGCCGGTCGTTCAGCTGCTCGACTTTGGAAACGTACAGCGACAGAATGTTCGTCGGCGCTACGTAGACCGGAAGTTTCTCATTGCACGAGAGGCTGAGAAATCCGGCCACTGCCGGAATCGCAAAAAGGGCACGGCGTAAATATTTTTTTATCGTCATTGGCATTGTGGTAACCTTAAAGTTCATATCGCATCCCGACAGAAACGCGGCGAGGTTCATAATACGCAGAAGGATCGCCCAGCTGGCCGCCGATTCTTCCGTTGGCGTCGGACCATTTGGCGTTCTCGGCATTGAAGAGGTTCCGGATATCCCAGTACATTGACAATGCCGTGAAGTTTCCGAACGTAAATTTCTTCGTGAATTTCACATTCATCGTGCTGTTGCTCGGCAGGCGGGCATTGTTGGGGAGAAACACGAGCGTCGTGTCTTCCGCCGTGAAGCCGTCTTTCGTCGGGAAGTATGTATACGGCCTTCCGGAATTGTAGCTCCATACGACGTTCGCGCCAATTTCAAACGGCAAGACGACGTCCACGACAGCTTTGAGTGTATGCAACTGGTCCCAGCTCAACGGATAGGGCTGATTGGCAACCTGGAATCCCCACTGCTGAACGTTGATCCCCTGGTTCACGTAGTCGCTGACCCCTTCCGTCCGCATGAGTGAATACGAGAGCGAACCTGTCAGCCAATCGCTGTGGTGGCGGCTGAAGACAAGTTCCAGGCCCTCGGCATTCGCAAACGCATTGTTGACGTACTCCGCGAATCCATAGTCGCCGGCGAGCCGGGCCTTCGAGGGGAGAAACGTTTTCGAATCAATCTGGTCGATAAATTCTTTCTTAAAGTAGGTCGCGCTGATGAGATGCTGTTCATCGATGCCGAACTTGATCCCCACTTCCCACGCGTGCGTACGTTCGGGTTTGAGATCGGGATTGCCGACCAGCACGCTCACCCCGCTGCGAAGCTGCTGCGGATTGATGCCGGAGTAGAGATAATCGAACAAGGGAAACTGGAAGTAATGCCCGTAGCTCATGGTGAGGAGAATATTCCATGCAAGCGGGAACGACAAGCCCATGCGTGGGCTCAGCTGCTGTTTCAATGTCGCCGGGACAAAGCGCGTAATCTGCGACTGATACTGGCCCGCCGAGCTGTCCGGCTGGACATATTCTACGACAGGGCGCGCGCTCCGCGGATCCATGAAATCCCAGCGGACGCCGAGATTCACCACCGCGCCGTCTTTGTCGACTTCGAGTTTTTCCTGGAGATATGAGCTTCCCGTCCTCGGGTAATAGTGATACGCCGAGCTGTAATTCAGCAGCGGCTCATCGGGGAGAATCTTGCCGAAATATGTACGCTGCGGCTCATACTTCACGACATCCGAAAAAATATCGTACTGGTTAACCTCGAATCCGAACTTGATGATGTTATGCTGGTTCGGCTGGATGTCGAAATCGGTCTTTGCCGTGTAAATATTCTGCCGTGTATCGGCCCAATACGAACGGCTTCCCCGTACGACGTACTGCAGGAAGAAATCGTATTCGTACGGCACAAGGGAGATGTCTTCCTTGTTGTCGCCGATCTTGGATTCCAGAAAATAGTGGCTCAGGTTGAACGTGTAGTGGACGATGTCGGAGATCGTGTGCGAGAAGATCGCGCTCGTCCGGAACGAGTTCTTCGAACGCTTCGGCAGGCCGTCGAGGTTAAAACGCCAGCTGAATTCATAATCCCGGAATGACTTCAGCGAAAACACTTCCGACAGTGCGAGCCGCATCTTGGAGTTCACCGTGAAGTCCAGCTTTCCGATGCCGCTGACATCTTTTGAGATCGGGGATGAAAAGAAATTGTCGAGATCCTGCCAGTAGCGGGTGTCGTTGTACCCCAGCGTCGCTGCGGCAAAATAATGAAGCTTTTCCTTGACGATCGGCCCGGAGAGCGTCAGTTCTGCCTCTGTGGATTTATTGTTCTGCGTGCTAAGGCTTCCCCCGATCCAGTTGTCCTTCTCCACTCTCAGGCTTCCCGTTGCCTTGTCGCTTCCCCGTTTCGTCACGATATTGACGACGCCGGAGAGCGCGTTTCCATACTCGGCTTCGAACCCGCCGGACTGGATTGAAAATTCTGTGATTGAGCTCTTCGGCAGTCCGCCGCCTGCGCCTCCGCCGACCACGTCCTGGAGCGGCAAGCCGTCGACCAAATAGACCACTTCGGACGATTTCCCGCCGCGCACGTTTCCTTCCGCAGTCACGCTGGGAAACAGCGCGAGGAGATCCTGAACGTCGCGGATCGGGAGTTTCTCGACCTGCTGAGAACTGACGGAGAACTGTGTACTCGTCACATCCCGCTCGATCGCCGGACGCTCCGCCGTAACCTGAATCTCCGAAAGTTCAACCGATGACTGCGCCAGTTCGATCTCGAGTTTCGTTCTGAGATCGGGCCGGACGGTCACTTTTTTATACAGCATCGGCTGATAGCCGACATTGGTGAAGCGGAGATCGTAGACGCCCGCTTCGACATTGCTGATGATAAAATACCCTTCGGCGTTGGTCGCCGCACCCTGCGACGTCCCGACGAGGATAACGCTCACACCGATGAGCGGTTCTTTGGATTCCTTATCGACAACCTTCCCCTCAATTATCCCGGCAGTACCGGCGAACAACGATGACATCGATATCAGGACAAGCACACACGTTACCAACAGACGCATACTTACTGCTCCGGTTTCATTTGTGGAAAGAAAAGGACATCTCGTATCGAATCTTGATTCGTAAACAACATCGTCAGGCGGTCGATCCCTATGCCGAGCCCGGCGGTTGGCGGCATGCCGTACTCGAGGGCACGGATAAAATCTTCGTCCAATACCTGAGCCTCCTCGTCTCCTCCTGCGCGCAGCTTCATCTGCTCTTCGAACCGCCGCCGCTGATCGATGGGATCATTGAGCTCGCTGAACGCGTTGCACAGTTCGTGCCCGTTGACAATCGCCTCAAACCGTTCGACAAGCCCCTCTTCGCTCCGGTGCTGCTTCGCAAGCGGGGACATCTCGAGCGGATAGTCCGTAATAAACGTCGGCTGGATCAGTTTCGGCTCGACATGCTCGCTGAAGATCTCGTCGATGATCGTTCCGGCGCCGGCGCCCGGCTCCACATCGCAATGAAGCTCCTTCGCGATCTTCCGGAGGTCCGCGAGGGATTTCCCCCTGAGATCCTTTCCGGTATATTCGCGGATGGCGTCAAACATCGTGATGCGCTTCCATGGAGGAGTGAAATCTATTTCATTTTCGCCGACCACCCATTTCGTCGTTCCGTTCACTTCCTTCGCCGCGGTGGCGATGAGGTCTTCTACCATTTCCATCATCCAACGGTAGTCTTTGTACGCGACGTACACTTCGAGCATCGTGAACTCGGGGTTGTGAGATTTATCCATTCCCTCGTTCCGGAAATCCTTGGCAAATTCATAGACGCCGTCGTAGCCGCCGACGATGAGGCGTTTGAGATAGAGTTCGTCTGCGATGCGAAGAAATAATTCGACATCGAGCGCGTTATGGTGAGTCGTAAAAGGACGGGCGAAGGCGCCGCCGTAGAGCGGCTGCAAGATCGGTGTTTCGACTTCCAGATATCCCCTTGCGTCGAAGTACTTTCTCACAGATTGAATAAGCTTTGCCCGCTTGACAAAAACTTCCCTGACGCCGGAGTTAACGACAAGATCGACGTAGCGCTGGCGGTAGCGAAGCTCTTTGTCGGCAAAGGGATCGAACAGCGTCTTATTGCCGTTCTCATCTGTTTTTTCCTTGACAACCGGCAGAGGGCGAAGAGATTTTGATAAGAGCTCAACCCGGCGGGCGTGTACTGAAACTTCTCCCATCCGTGTCTTAAAGACAAACCCCTCGACGCCGACAATATCGCCGATATCGAGAAGCTTGAACGCGTCGTACATCTCTCCGAGATCGTCTTTCTTGAGGTAAATCTGGATTCTTCCCTGCGAGTCCTGAAGATGGCAAAACGACGCCTTCCCCATAGCGCGTATCGACATAATCCGGCCGGCGACAGAAACGTTTCGCTCAGTCCCCTCTGCATAATTTCCCAGGATATCACTTGAAAAATCGGTGCGGTCAAAGCTGTGGGGGTACGGATTTATCCCGCGCTGACGAAGCTGCTCCAGCTCCTCACGCCGGCGAAGCATGAGTTCGTTAAGCTCTTCTTGAGTTGATGTTTCAGAATCGGGAGAAGGCAAATCTGCCTTTTGTGCAACTTTTTGGTGATGAACTTCCATTGAAAATAGCTAAGGGCGGAAACTTTGGTCTAAAATGATAGCAAAAATGGGCTTAATATGCAAGAACCAAAACAAAAAGCCCCCTCCCGGGTCCATTTCCCGAGAGAGAGCTCGTTATGCGGTTGTTTCTGCTGCTGTTAAGTTAATCTATGTTGAAAAGGCTTGCCCGAATATCGCGCTTGATGTCGATAAGTTTCTCTTTCAGTTCGCGCTTGAAATTCTGCAAATCTTCCTTGAACTGATGGATCTTCGGTACCGCGCGCCCCGGGGAGACATTCCAGTTGAACTGGTGAACGTAGGCGTGAGGAGCCGGAATACCCATCATCATACCATTGTACGAAGTGTCGTCGTCATCTTCATCCTCGTCCCCATCCCTATCACCGGAATCGTGTTCGATATGCCAGGTGAGTGTCACCGACTTCCCTTTGCGTATGACATCGCACTTCGCGTCTTTATTATCCTGGTTGCTCAGAGCATCGTGAAGGTCGTCGAGATCGCGTATACGGTCACCGTTCACTTTGGTCAGAACATCCCCGGCCTTGAACCCTGCTTTTTCGGCACTGCTTCCTTTTTCCACACTGGCGACGAGCATGCCTCCGTTATCAGGAACATCGAAATATTCCGATAATTGTTTCGTCATGCTCTGCAAATCGAGGCCGTTGGTCTCATCGTTGAAGAAGAAATGACCGTCCCCATGCATCCTCGGGATCATGGGCGCCCGCGGAGCTCTCGGTGAGCGCGGTATCCGTGGAATCGTCATGCGCCAGCTGTTGCCGGATCCGTTTCCAAAGCCGTTGCCAAAGCCATTGCCGAACCCATTCCCAAATCCGTAGGCATAGACATCAGGATCATTTGATCTGCCGATCTTTGCGGTGAGCGTCTTTTTATCCGCTCCCCGCACGATGTCGACTTTTACTTCAGTCTTCGGTTTGATTTTCGAAACCGCATTTGTGAGATCGGCGCCATCCTCAATGGACTTTCCGTCCACCTTTACAATCACATCTCCCTCTTTAATCCCCGCCTCTTCGGCCGGGCTGTCCTCGATGACGTCGCTGACATATGCCCCTTCACTAACGGTGAGCTTTTCTTTTTCTTTGAGCCGCTTGGTGACATCCTGGATCTCGACGCCAAGCCAGCCCTTCTTGCCCGAGTTGAGCGACATGACGCGCGTCTGCGCGCATCCGTAGGCGACGGCAAGCAACACGATCCCGGTCACAAGCAGCAAAATTCTTGGGTATTTCATTACTCTCTCTCCTCTGAAGAATGGATAATTGGACTTTATTCTGAGTATTAGACTCAGCAGCCGTGAAATAGGTTGACGAAATCCCGCTCCCGGTGTTGTTAAATAGTGTTAAACGGGGGCATTACATGAGGCGCAGATGCTTCATGCCATCCTCACCCCGGACTATCGAATTGTGCACGATCCGGAGCGCTTCCCGCTGGCCGTGCCAGGTGAGGGTGCGAAGCGCATCGTCCAGGCTGCACCATTTGTATTCGTCGTGTTCACCGGAAAGTTTCGGTTCACTGCCGGCGGGGACCTGGGCGGCGAACATGGGATCCAGGTTCACCGAATCATACTCCGGATCGTAGAACGAATTGATGTACGGGAGGGCCCAAAACGCCTTCGGCTGGAAGCCGGTCTCCTCCCGGAGCTCCCGTAGCGCGGTAACTTTTGCCGGCTCGTTGCTGTCGATCGTACCGCTGACAAACTGCCAGATATTGGGATAAATCTTTTCGTCTTTCGACCGGTGGAGCATAAGGTACAATGCGCGGTCGCCTTCGAATTTGAAAATGCAGACTTCGACAAATTTGGAGATGATGGATGGCATGAATAGGGTGAGTGGGCGAGTGGGTCGTGGTTGCGAGTAATTGTTATTGGTTCATAGTTTGAGGCCCCGGCTATTTTGTTGGTGCCGGATTGATAATGTAGATTCGATCCTGGGCTGATGCGATCCCCGCCAGGCCTCCGAGAAATCCGCCGGCGGTTGCTCCGGCAGCGGCGCCGATAAGCACGTGCAAATTATGATCCTCTCCGGCTGTTACCTTGCCTCCGATGCTCGCCCCGATGACGCCTCCGAGTGCACCGCCGATCAAAAAGCCTGCAATCCCGCCGGACAATCTATTCGGTCCTTTCGAGATCGCACGAATCGTCGAAACATGCGCCCGGGACAAATTGCTCCCGGCTGGGTCTGTCCAAAAAAGAGTGTCTTGCCGGAGGGAAACGTTCTTCGCCGCAACGGTTCTATCATTCTGAAAAAGTATCGACACGTCTTCGTCCCGCACTTGAGTATTAAAATCGTCATACGAGAGCGCTCCCGGCCCGCGGGCACTCGTCACTGTGGAGGTCGAGCTGCATCCCCAGAGAATGATGCAACCGGTAAAAACAACGATAGTCCTGATGGGATTTTTTTTCATGCAGTTATCATCTCCAATTCTTCTTGCTTGAGATCCCGCCATTCCCCCGGCTTCAGGCCACTCACCCTGAAGCTGCCGATGGCAATTCGTTTCAGAGAGACTATAGTGTAGCCAAAATGCTCAAACATTCTCCTCACCTGGCGGTTCTTCCCTTCATGAATCGTGATTTCCAGATTTTTCCCGTGAACATTTTTCACTTTTGCCGGTTGGTAATATTCCTCGTCAACTCTCATTCCCTTCTCCATGATCGCGATATCATCGGGGGTAGCGGCTTCATCGAGTTCAACGGCGTACGTTTTGGAAATTTTGGATTTCGGATTCGTCAGCAGCTCGCCGAATCGGTGATCGTTCGTGAGGATTAAAAGCCCCGTGGTCTCCCTATCAAGCCGGCCAACAGGGAAGACCCATTTACCAATGTCGCCAAGGACGTCATAGACAGTCATTCTCCCCTTCTCATCCGAGCGGGTCGTAAGTACGCCGGCAGGTTTGTTCATGACGATGTAGCGATCTTGCTTCTTGCCGAGCGATTGTCCTTCAATCGCGATTTTATCATGCGAAAGCGAACATCTCTTGGCAATCGATCGAACGATCTCCCCGTTAAGCCTTACCTTGCCTTCGAGCACCAACTCTTCGGCCTGCTTCCGGGAACAGTATCCGAGTTTTGAAATGGCGCGGGCGATGCTGACATCGCGGCTGATATGTCGAGGGGTCTTTGTCATGGGATAAAAAAAGCCCAACCTTTGTGAGATTGAGCTTTAGTATACACGATGAAGAGACTCTTATGCCAGGACCGCATCCGTTTGTGTAAACAACAGATGGTCATGGTAATAGTGCATCAAGAGGAACGAAAGGACGACCACATAGTAACACTGGTCAAAATTGAACCCGAGCGCGTGCCGGTTGAGCAGGAGGACGGCGATCATGGCAACTGCACCCAGCGCGCATGCGACATTAAAGAAGTAGAATTTCCAGGTTTTTCCTTCGAGCGACATATTCCGGATGAGGGGTGTGCTGATTCCCTCCTTTTGCTGCCGGACTCTATTAATGTAGTACGTCAGGCCAAGATACTGGAACGAATGCCAGGTGTTGAAGCCCTGGAACGCCACGTCAAGCTCGTGGTACGCCGGAATAAAGAATGAAACGACAATCGTCAACCCCATAAGCAAGGCTTTGGGATAGTGCAGCTCGCCTCTCTGATATTCCCTGTACGTCCTGGCGATCCAAAGGGTGAGCGAAATGCCGAAGATCATCACAACAAGAAGGAAAATTCCCCAGCCGAGGTTCGGATTCGCCTGAATCGTCAAGGCTTCGGGGAACATGATCTTGTTCTGGCCTATGCTGAAGTTGTCGTTCACCATTCTCCAGACGCCGATAGGATAGAGTGATGAAAAAACAACGACATAGTCGAGTATCCGCGAAGGCAGTGAGATCGGCTTGACGCTCTTCAGGTTGTAGCAGTCGATAATGTAGGCCATCTGGTGAAGGATGTGAACCGACGCCCAGAAGAAAAAGAGGGTGATGAGCAGCTGGAAATTTATGAATCCGAGCCAAATGACAAAAAATGGCAGAACCAGCGAGCCAAGGAGGAAGAACAGATGTTTCTTTCTGAAATCGCCGTCAAGGAACGTCCGGGTATACGTCGAGTACATGTGCGGCCCGCCGATGAAAAGGGCGATCATGCCGTTCACAGTGTTCCGGCTGACATCGAGGACATCGCTCGGTGTAACGCCAAAAGTGGTGGCAATGGCGTTGATGCTCAGCAGATACTTGAAGACCTCGTAGGCGCCAAATGGCAGCAGCACCAGAACGGCGCTGAGGCTGATAAACGTAAGATCCCATGTTCGGTTGTTGAGCCAAAGGTTCTCGGACACTTCGTTCGAACGTGAACCAAGGGCAACAGAGTATGTAGAGTTCATCGTTTCCTCCACAATTCTGAGTTGAATTCGTGAATTTGGATAGCAATCTCCGGTAAAGTTGTTACAAAAATACGCCTTTTCCCGTAAAAAGTCAAGGACTTTGCCGTTTTCCCCTCAATTTTGGTAATTCCGAGCCTCACTGCACCCCTACCGGTGTGTCAGCCTTCTTTCCTCATTTCAGCCCGCCATACATCCGGTCTATAATATCCTTGTACTTTTCATTAATGACCTTGCGCCTCACCTTCAATGTCGGCGTAAGCTCCCCCTCTTCAATTGTAAAAGGGTTACTTAATAGAGTGAACTTCCGCACTCGTTCGTAACTCGGCAGGTCCTGTTGGAGCAGGTTTATTTCCAGGTCGAACAGCTTAATGACATCGGGCTTTTCAATAAGCTCCTGCCGGGCTGACAGGGGAACATGATTGAGCTTCGCAAAGTCTTTCAACACATCAAAATCGGGGACGATCAGCGCGGTCAGATACAAACGTCCGTCACCGATGAGGACAAATTGGTCGATGTATTTGCTCTGGAGAAAATGGCTTTCGATGGGCTGGGGGGCGATATTCTTTCCACCTGAGGTTACAAACAGATGCTTTTTGCGATCGGTAATATGTAAGAAACCCTCTTCATCGAACATCCCGATGTCTCCTGTATGAAGCCAGCGGTCTTCATCGATCGCTTCACGCGTCGCGGCCTCATCATTCCAATAACCCTGCATAATATTGGGCCCGCGGGCGAGAATCTCTCCGTCGGGGGCGATCTTCACTTCGACTCTGGCAATCGGTTTTCCAACGGTCCCAAACTTGTAATCATCGAGCCGGTTCACAGAGATAACGGGAGAACTTTCCGTTAACCCATATCCCTCGATCACCTGCAGGCCGATCGCTTCGAAGAACTCTCCGTACTCCCTCGGGAGGGCTGCGCCCCCCGAGACAAGAAATCGAACCTTTCCTCCCGTTCGCTCTTTAAGTTTACGAAACACAAGTCGTTCCGCGATCGACCGCTGGATCGACAGTTGTGGGAGCGTGCGCCCTTCGCGTTTGGCGCGGGCGTATTTCCGGCCGGTATTGACCGCCCAGTAGAATACTCTCCTGTTGAGAGGTGTCTCGGCATCAACCTGTTTATGGATTCTATTATAGATTCGTTCGTAAAAGCGGGGAACGCCGGTGAGAATCGTGGGCCTTATTTCGGCCAGATTTTCCCTCACCGTATCGATGCTCTCGGCGTAGGCAATGGTAGCGCCACATGAAACCGCCGTGTAATATCCCCCCATCCGCTCAAAGGAATGGCAGAGAGGAAGAAAGGACAAGAGCGTATCATCATGTGAAAAAGGAAGGCATTCCAGCGCGCCCATGATGTTGCTTACCAGATTGTCATGGCTCAGCATCACCCCTTTCGGATTTCCCGTCGTACCCGAAGTATAGATAAGTGTCAACAAATCCTGAGGTTGGGTTTTGAAGGCGGCCTCCAGAAGAGGAGAGCGCTCATCTTTATGCTGTGCTTCTCCCATCTTGATAACGGCGGAGAATTTTCTGACCCGGCTGTCTTCGGCGGTTCCCTTGTCATTCATGACGATGATGCCCTGAAGCGACGGAACCTCTGCGGCGATCTTCAGGAGTTTATTCAGCTGCATCTGGTTCGAAACGACGGCAAATTTCACGCCCGCATCGTTGAAAATATATTCGATTTGTTTCGGCGTGAACGTAGGATAGAGAGGAACATTGATAGCTCCCAGGCACATCATCCCCATGTCGGCGACAACCCATTCCGGTCGGTTCTCCGAGATGAGCCCAACCATGTCTCCCTTCTTCACCCCGATCCCTGAAAGCCCGAGGGCAAACCGTTCTACGGTAGAGCGGACATTCCGGAAACTAATTCCTTTATAAATTCCTTCCACCTTATGCATAAGGAGCGGCCGCGATTCGTGCTGGAACCGGCATGTGACCTTATCGAACATCTCGATGATCGTTGAAAATTCTACTGCGGAACCCACCGTGCCAAAAAATATTTTTTGATTGAAAAATGTCTCCCCTGAACCGAGAGATGGGATTGTAACTGACAATTATAGCTGACTCGCGGGTCAAAAGCAAAACAAGCCCATTGTCGAAAATGATTCATTTTCGACAATTATGAAGAGGACTTTTGACTGCAGTCACACTTGCGAATTTGAGTAGATTTTGAGGATTCTGTCAAGCAAAATATTTTCTTAAGTCCTGTAGAATCATGCGTCAGAAATTTTTAATGAAATATCCCTTGACTTCTTCTCCTCAAGTGTATATATTCCAACCCAATACCGACGAACCTTGGGGGCTCTGTCGGCCGGGAATTCGTAGTCTACCCTTTCTGAGATAATACTGAATATAGAGGAAGTATTAGTGTCGGGACAACAACGGGTACGTCATCCTTTTCAATTCCCCTCAACCAGGAAATCACAAGTGTGTTTCAATTTTTTCTCAGGCATTCCATTTCCGGAATCGGCCTGACGATCAATCCACAATTTTATCATCACAAGTTTAGAGGAGACTGTTGTACATGGCAAACCCAGAAATGACAATGCTCGGCGGACGGGATGAGCGGGAGACAATCTCTGTCGGCATACCTGTTCCCACACCACAACCCGTAGCAGCGAAACGCGGACTCCAGTTCCGCCGTTACTACACAACCCCGGGTGTGCACCCCTTCGATACGATCGAATGGGAAAAGCGAACAGCGATCATCAGCAACGAAAAGGGGGAAACGATTTTTGAGCAGAAGGATGTGGAGGTTCCGAAGTCCTGGTCGATGACGGCAACCAACATTGTCGTTTCGAAATACTTTCATGGCAGGCTCGGTTCGACCGAACGCGAAAGCAGCGTGCGGCAGCTGGTCGAACGCGTCGCGAAGACGATCACAGGCTGGGGCTACAAATCCAATTACTTCGCCTCGGAACAGGATGCGGAAACATTTTACATGGAGCTGGTATTCCTCCTGGTGAACCAGTACATGGCGTTCAACAGCCCGGTGTGGTTCAACGTCGGCATTGAAGAGAAACCGCAGTGCTCGGCTTGCTTCATCAACTCGGTCGAGGACACCATGGACTCGATCCTCGAGCTCGCGCGCACGGAAGGACGCCTCTTCAAGTGGGGTTCGGGGACAGGTTCGAACTTATCGACGCTCCGTTCATCGCGTGAAGGACTCTCCGGAGGCGGTACGGCATCAGGCCCGGTCTCGTTCATGAAGGGCTACGACGCATTCGCCGGAGTCATCAAGTCCGGCGGAAAAACACGCCGCGCGGCGAAGATGGTAATCCTCAACGCAGAACATCCGGATATCATGGATTTCATCCGCTGCAAATCGGACGAAGAGAAGAAAGCCTGGACGCTCATTGATTCCGGCTACGACGGCGGCTTTAACGTGCCCGGCGGAGCGTACGATTCAGTGTTTTATCAGAATGCGAACCATTCCGTACGCGTCAACGATGAGTTCATGCGCGCCGTGGTCGACGACAAATCGTGGACAACCAAGGCGGTCCGCGGCGGACAGGTGATGGATACGTACCGTGCCCGCGACATCATGAAGAACATGGCAGACTCGGCATGGATCTGCGGCGACCCGGGGGTGCAATTTCATACGACGATCAACAACTGGCATACGTCTTCGAATACTGCGCCGATCAACTCCTCCAATCCGTGCAGCGAGTATATGTTTTTGGACGATACAGCATGCAACCTTGCTTCACTTAACCTGATGAAATTCCGTGCACCCGACGGCGAGTTCGATATTGAATCATTCTGCCACGCGGTGAGCATTACCATCACGGCACAGGAGATCGAGGTAGATAACGCGAGCTACCCGACGCCGAGGATTGCCCAAAACAGTTATGACTATCGCCCGCTTGGGCTCGGCTATGCGAACCTCGGCGCGCTCCTCATGACACGCGGCCTTGCCTATGACAGCGACGAGGGCCGCTCCTACTCGGCAGCCGTCACCGCGCTCATGTGCGGCCAGGCATACAAACAGTCGGCGCTCATCTCTAAGGAAATTGGTCCGTTCAAGGGATTCCCGAAAAACAAAGAGCCGATGCTCAAAGTCATGAAGATGCACGGGCTCGCGGCCGATAGGATTGAAGATAAGCATGTTCCCAGCGATCTCTTGACATCCGCGCGCAAAGTGTGGGATGACGCCTATGCCATCGGACGCGAATATGGATTCCGCAACTCTCAGGCGACAGTGCTCGCTCCCACAGGGACGATCGGGTTCATGATGGATTGCGATACCACAGGCGTCGAGCCCGATATCGCCCTCGTCAAATACAAGAAGCTCGTGGGCGGCGGTTTATTGAAAATCGTCAATACCACCGTCCCCATCGCGCTCAAAAAACTCGGCTACATCGACGAGCAGATCGAGCACATCGTGGCGTACATCGACAAGAACGACACGATCGAGGGCGCACCGCACCTGCGTGAAGAGCATCTCCCGGTCTTTGACTGCGCGTTCAAGGCGGCGAAGGGCGTCCGCACCATTCATTACATGGGACATGTCAAGATGATGTCCGCGGTGCAGCCCTACATCTCCGGCGCGATCTCAAAAACTGTGAATATGCCGACCAATGTGACGTCGGAAGACATTGCCAGCACGTATGTCGAAGCCTGGCGTTTAGGATTGAAGGCGATTGCGATTTACCGTGACGGGTGTAAGCGGACACAGCCTCTGAACACAAGCCTCGATGAGCTCACGACAACGGCGAAGAAGAAAATTGTCCTGCGCCGCCGTCTGCCCGATGAGCGGAACGCTTTGACGCACAAGTTCTCGATTGCCGGGCACGAGGGATACATTACCGTAGGCCTGTACGAAGACAATACTCCCGGTGAAATATTCATTACGATGTCGAAAGAAGGCTCCACGATCTCCGGATTGATGGACGCGTTTGCGACATCTATTTCAATGGCGCTCCAGTATGGAGTGCCTCTCCGGGTCCTGGTCGAGAAATTTCAGCATATGCGGTTTGAACCGAGCGGTTTTACCGGTAACAAGGATGTGCCAATCGCGAAATCCGTGCTCGATTACATCTTCCGGTGGCTTGGAAAGAAGTTCCTTCCTCCCGACGAGCAGCCCAAAGCGGCGGAAGAGAATACAGACACAACAGCTGTGAGCGCCGCCGGCACGATTGTCAAGACCAGCATTTCCTCGTCAATGGAAAGCACGGAGAAAGAGGTCTACAAGATGCAGGCAGACGCTCCCCCCTGCCATTCCTGCGGAAGCATCATGGTCCGCAGCGGCACGTGCTATAAGTGCGTGAACTGCGGAGAGACATCGGGGTGTTCCTGATCCGCAGGCCAGTGTAACTGAGCAGAATCACCAAGCAGCCCGTCCTGGTACACGCCGGGATGGGCTGTGTCGTTCTTAGGCTGAAAGTAATTCATTAGATTTCGTGGAGGCGAAATGAATCTCTTACCAAAGCAGTACGATCAAATCTCAGATATCCTCAAAGAAACGAGCTCCGTCATCCTGGGAGGGCTAATCATAGGAACGCTTCTCTCTGAACATCCAGGTTTTCCGCTTGTAACATTAGGAATACTTCTTTATCTTATTTGTGCAGTATCTGCGGTCCATTTAAAGAGATCAGGAGAATGAACATGGAAGGCGTTATTTATATAGCGGCGATGGTCGCGTTGTTTGCACTCGTGACAGTTGCCCTTACGTGGAAACAAACCCATCGTAAGGATTCAGGCAAATAGGTGTACATTTCAGAAAGAAATCTTCCTGGTACCCTTTTAATCTAATTATCCAAATTCCCGTTCTCCATTACTCTCTTCTGCTCTCTCTCTGTCGCCGTCGGTATCGCCCTCCCTTGCCGCTTTCCGTATTAAGGACACTCAAGCCATGACCGAATCAAATCCCAATGCACGCTTAGAGGCCTTTTCCGACGGGGTATTCGCCATTGCGCTCACACTCTTGATTATCGACGTCAGGCTCCCTTCGAATGTGAGCATTAAAAGCACAGCTGAGTTCTGGGGCGCTCTTCTGCGCATCACCCCGCTGATCTTCGCGTTCGTGCTGAGCTTCGGCATCATCCTCATCACGTGGGTAAATCACCACAATAGTTTTAAGCTGTTAAACAAGTCCTGCTCCGCATTTATTTATGCGAACGGGCTCCTGTTGCTCGCGGTCGCGGTTGTGCCGTTCCCGACAGCCTTGCTGGGTCAGTATCTTCTTACCGAATATGCCGCCCCCGCGGTCATACTCTATGATTCCGCAATAGCGCTGCTGGCCCTTGGATGGATCTTCATGACCCGCGCCGCATTGAAATACAAGCTGGGAAAGAGCGAGAAGGCGGTAGCGATTATCCGGGAGAACAGCAGGTACGCGTTCATCGCATTCCCGGCATACGTTTGTTTTGCAATCATTGCGATCTGGTTTCCCCTTGCCGTCGCCCTTGTCATTACAGCCATCTGGATCTTTTGGTTAGTCTTAGGAATCAAACTTAAGCATGAATAAAGAATGAATATCTTTGATAATAACGTCGGCCTCTATTTTTACAGCGCGGTTCTCCAGGCGAATACGGCGCTCATCGCCTTCGCGGCGGTGTTCGCAGTCTTTCGTTTTCAGGCAATTGTCGAGAGCCTGCACCATAAAGATTCAGAGATCACATCGCTCATTGAATATTTTTTCGCGCGGATCCCGATGGAAGCACCGGATGAAATCCGGTTTCATTTCACTCACCTCACCACGCTGCGGCATGCGCTTGAGGAGATCCTGGCTAATCCTTCTTATAATCCACCGTATAAAGAGTCAGTTCAGAAGCTCTCCGACGACACGCATCTTGAAGTTCTGTTCGTGGAACGAACTCACCTGCTCCAAAAGCAGCGCCAGCTGAAGGCGCTCTTCAGGCTGCCCCTGATTTCAGTTCTCATCGTCATTGTCATGTCATTATGCTTGCTGCCATTATCGAACTATTTCCACAACTATTTGGCTCAATGGGAATATGTGCCGATCGCCGCGACGATTTTGACGAATATCTGGTCGCTCGTCATCAACGTGCAGTTCGTGTTTAGGACCATTAACGAGTGAACGCCGATCCCTCATGCCCTCCTCAAAGGCTCCTCTTCCCGTTACTCTTCTCGCCTGGCTCTTCATCCTTG
Source organism: Bacteroidota bacterium (assembly GCA_035495255.1). Classification (GTDB taxonomy): domain Bacteria; phylum Bacteroidota; class Ignavibacteria; order UBA10030; family SZUA-254; genus DASYTP01. Next base: position 107,108 of record DATJGD010000039.1, read on the forward strand.
TCGGTGTCGTCGGGATCGGCTACCACTCAACCGAGCTGAATCTCCACGACCCGTTTGCGGACGGGCATCTGGTACTCGGACTGCTTGTCCGCCTGCTCGCGATTATCGGAGGAGTGCTGCTCTTGAGAAAAGTCTTCTGGGCGCGCTGGATTCTTATTCTCTGGACACTGTACCATGTTGTGCTGAGTGCGACGCATAGCGTGCCGCAACTCGTTCTCCATTGTGTTGTCATGATTGTTGTGACGTATATACTTCTCCGCCCGGCAAGTGCAGCGTACTTCAAGGAATTGACGAGCCAACAGCAAAACGAGCACACGCTGTAGTTCGTGCATGCCATCCTCGCCTGCCTCGCTTCCCGCGTTCAATCCGCCCGGCGTACTTGCACTTCGCGGCCCCTTTAATTATCATGTCGAAAGGATGAATACCACATCGACAGTATGGCGGAGATAAACGATCTTCACACCCCCGAACGTCCGGTTGCAGGATACGTGGCGGTGCAAATCATTACCCTTATCGCCTCGATCATTGCCATTATTTGGGGCGTTGCACTCGCATTCGCGGTCGCGTTCCCGGGCCCTAGCGGCGAGTGGGCGGCAATGGGAATCTTCTTCGCGTATATCGTAAATTTCCCGGTTGGCGCCATCACACTGGCGCTCGCTCTGGTACTTCGACGCGGGAGCCCGAAGCTTCGCCGGTTCTGCATCATTACAGCGACCATTGCGCTTCTCATACCCCTTTTGGTACATGCTATCGACCGCTACAACACCCGGTGGAAATATAAAATCGTAAGCTGTCCGGACACCGCGCTTCCCAGGAATTTTGGTTGAACTGATGGCCCTCACCGTCAAGCGGGTGCGCGCATTTGATCCGATGCTTCTCCAACAACTCTTTTCGGAATCAGGCTCAACAACCATTTCACCGAACCCCGCCTTTTTCGAGGACCGAAAGAACATCCTCCTCGTCGCATATGAAGGACTCCGCCCGTGCGGATTCCTCTGCGGATACCTGCTGACGAGTCTGCGTGTACAATCTCCGAAACTGTTTCTTTATTCGATCGATGTCGCGCCCGAGTACCGGCGCAGGGGAGCAGGAACCCTCCTCATATCGGAGTTGACATCCATCGCCCGGGATAATTCGTGCAGCGAAATATTTGTTCTTTCCAACAAGAGTAACAACGCGGCAGTCCGGCTCTATGAACGCACCGGCGGAAGGCCGGAAAACCCCGATGATGTGATGTTCGTGTACCGGCTTGAACAGAGTGCATAGAGAGCGAGGGCAGGCGGATATTGGAAGACGCGGGAATGGAATGGAAATGTTTCACTGGAGACATACGGGAGGTGAATGTGGATGTGGATTTGGAGTTCGAGTTCGTATTCCGTATAATTTGCCATCGAGTAGGGCGATGGATGCCCAATGACTCCTACTGAAAAGGGGAACCTTGAAGATGCAGCAAATCTTGTACATCGCCGCCGGCGGTTCGCTCGGGGCTGTCGCCCGCTACGGCATGGCGGCATATGTTTATCGAATGAGCGCCGGGTCATTTCCCTGGGGAACACTCGTTATCAATCTTACCGGCTCATTCGTCATCGGAGTTCTTGCGGAACTCTTCGACAACCTCATCGTTCCCTCGATGTGGCGAAGCTTCCTTACCATCGGTTTTCTCGGCGCGTACACAACGTTTTCTACGTTCACGCTCGAGACGGTCAATCTCATCCACGACGGGGAATTTCGCCTTGCGGCAGGAAATATCCTTGCGAGCAACATCGCCGGGATACTCCTGGTGCTGTTCGGCATGTATTGCTCCAAATTCATTCTTCGGGCGGCGGCCTGAGCGCATGAAACTGCCTGAAGACGCCCTTCTCCTTCGCGTATTCATCGGTGAGTCGGATCGCCATAACGGAAAGCCGCTCTACGAGCAGATTGTCCTGAGAGCGAGGGAGCTGAACCTTGCGGGCGCGACCGTCCTGAGGGGAATCATGGGCTTCGGCGCCGACAGCCGGATTCACACGGCGAAACTCCTGGAACTGTCGATTGATTTGCCGATCGTCATCGAGATTGTCGATACCGAAGAGAACATTGATAAACTTCTCCCATTCCTCGATGAAACAGTGACCGAAGGCCTGGTGACACTGGAACGGATGCGCGTTATTGCGTACAGGCATAGCGGAAACAAGACAACGTCCACACGATAGCAAAAGGAACCCATGCAATCGAAAGCGAAAACCCCAAAAGAGTACGTCGACTCGCTGCCGGAAGAGCGGAAGAAGGCGATTTCCGAACTTAGGAAAGTTATCAAAAAGAATCTTCCGAAAGGCTTCGTGGAAGAAATGAGCTACGGAATGCTTGGGTATGTGGTACCTCATTCTCTATACCCTCCCGGATACCATTGCAATCCTGAGCTGCCGCTGCCGTTTATGAACATCGCGTCGCAAAAAAACTTCATCTCCGTGTACCATATGGGCGTCTATGCCGACAAGGCGACGGCGAAGTGGCTTATGACAGAGTACACGAAGCGTACCGGAAAGAAAGTAGACTCCGGAAAAAGCTGCCTGCGGTTTAAGAAGCCCGGCGATATCCCCTACGAGCTTATCGGAGAGCTTGCTTCACGGATAACGCCGAAGCAATGGATAGCCGCCTATGAAAAACTGTACAAAGGAAAATCGAAGTCGTGAATACTCAATGCCGACGGGCCGCCTTCAGCAGTTATCTTAATTCATCATCTACCCACATCACAGGAGACGCACTATGGTAGAACTATCCGCACTCTGGCTCCCCATTCTTCTTTCCGGGGTGTTCGTATTCTTTGCCAGCTTTGTCCTTCACATGTTATTGCCGTTCCATAAAGGGGATTATCTGAAAGCCCCGAACGAGGACCGGGTCATGGACTCGATCCGCGCACTCGAGCTTCCCCCCGGCGATTATATGATGCCGAAGGCCTGCGATAGGAAAGAGATGAAATCGGCCGAGTTCGACGCGAAGATGAAAAAAGGGCCCGTGATGATGTTTACCGTGTTCCCCTCAGGTCCTATCTCTATGGGCTCCAGCCTTGCGCAATGGTTTGTGTATTGCGTGATCGTAGGAATCTTCGCCGCCTATGTCTCCGGCCGCGCGCTTCCGGTTGGCGTCGACTATCTTCATGTCTTCCGGTTTGCAGGCGTAAGCGCATTCATGTGTTACTCTGTTGCGCTGTGGCAGAATTCGATCTGGTACAAACGGTCGTGGATGACAACATTTAAGCTGACGATCGACGGGCTCGTCTATGCCCTGCTTACTGCCGGGGTGTTTGGCTGGCTCTGGCCCCGTTGAGCCTGAGATTCCCTGCCGCGATATCCGTGAGTCTCTCCGAGGAGATGCAACGTTGATCAAGAGTGGCAATGTTGCATTTCCTCCAGATTTAGCGAAATAAGCCTTTCTGTATCCCCGGAATTAGGACATTTCCCCATTGACAAGGCGATGAATTAATAGTACATTTCTGTGTCTTACCTGAAGCATTCTTGATTGCGGGGGCATCGTTGGATTCAACGTTCGCTGAAAGGCAGTACGATGAAAAAATTAAAATCGATCCTCAATTGCAACCGTCTCGGTTTGCTCGTCATTGCAACATGTCTGGCATCGTCTCTCCTTTTCCCGCAAACGGTAAAATACCGGATCCCGGTGACTGTCACAGACAGCGGTATCGTCATATTCTCGCAACGACTCGATGCCGGATTGCACCCCAGCGCGTCCGTATGTATCGACACGATAACCCTTACCGGATTCACCGATCATTGGAGCGAAAACGACAGCAGCTCGGTACGTGAGATCGAGGGTCCCCCACCCACTCCGGCAACGGATATACGTTTCACATCTTCGTGCATAATACAACCATACCTTCAGGACATCCGTCATTTTACAGATACGAACCAGGTTGACACCCTCAAGTTCAGGGTCACCCTCGATGCTACCCACGGCGAAGATTCTGTCGCCGTGAAATTCCGCTGGCCTCACGTTCTCTCTGAATATGCCGACTCAGTAATTCTTGCAAAGTCAACCGGCGCTGAGCGCTTCAGAATCAATATGACGACCCAGGATTCGTTCAGTGTCAGTCACTCGATTAACGCCAACGGAACCTCCTTCGGCACAGTATTGATTATTATCAAAGGGCCTAAAGTCCCGCCGCCACCCCCACCCCCGGTCACACCGGTCTTTCCGTCGATGGGCGAAGAAGATGTCCCACTGAGTCCGACATTTACATGGAATGCCGCTCCTCAGGCGTACTTCTACAAGTTCCAGCTTGCGACAGATTCGCTCTTCACAACAATAATTTCATCCAGCGTACCCTCCGGGACATCTGCATCGGTGAGTGGCCTGCAGCAAAACAAGACCTATTACTGGCGCGTCCTCGTGAGTAATCCGTATGGGTTCAGCTATTACCAAAATCCGGTTTTGCGGTTCAAAACCCTTATTCTTTTACCGGGTGTGCCGCCACTCCTATCGCCTGCTGATAATGCAACAGGCATCCCCACATCCGGGACGACGTTGCAATGGGGAACGGCTTTATCCTCCTCTCCGGTAACCTATCACGTCCAACTCTCCACCGACCAGAATTTTCTTTCAAATATCGTTGCTGAGGATTCTACACTTTCCGGATTGACTTTTCCGACCCCCGCTTTACAGAATTGCCTTACGTATTACTGGCGCGTCCGGGCGAAAAACTCAACCGGTCCAGGCGCTTATTCGGCGGCACGATCGTTCAGAGTGGTGCTCTCAGCAACATCGGTTCCGGTCCCGCTTTCTCCGCTCAATGGAGCCACCGGAGTGGATCCTTCTCCGGTGCTGCACTGGTCTGTGGATTCGTGTTCTATAGGGTATCATCTTCAGGTTTCACGAGATGCCGCCTTCACCATGGTATTCATCGATCAGATTTTTTCACTTCCTCAATTGGCCATCGGCCCGTTGGGCCAGGACAGTGTTTATTACTGGAGAGTGAACTCTATGAACACGATCGACACGAGCGCGTATAGTGCCGTCGATTCTTTCAAGACCAAACTCCTCCCGGCGGCGGCCCCGGTTCTCGTTTCTCCGGTGAACGGAGACTCACTGGTACCGGCTTCAGCAAATATCGTTTGGCATCGCGTGAAGTATGCCACCCGTTATCACCTGCAAATTGCGAACAATCCGTTTTTTGTCTCACCGTTCGAAAACGACTCGACACTGACGGACACAATGAAAGCGGAGCTTTTGGTTAGCTGCGTCAAATATTTCTACCGGGTGAGAGCGATTAATGATTCAGGTTCGGCAGGATTCAACAGCGCAGGCGGCAACTTCAGCGTCCTGCACCTTCCCGATGCCCCGGCAGGCGCATCACCTCCGAACGGTTCTCTCGGGATTCCTTCGAACACGACGCTCATCTGGACGAGCGATGATTGTGCACGGGCGTTCCGGGTTCAGCTCTCGGGTGACGCCCAATTCACGCAGCTCAGGATCAATCAAATGATCGTTGGTATACACTCGCTTGCAATCGGACCCCTTGGATCAGACAGCATGTTCTATTGGAGAATCAAATCCATCAACGCTGTCGACTCAAGCCAGTTCAGCCTTGTGGATTCGTTCCGGACAACCGGCACCATCAGCGGCATCAAATGGAATGATCTTAATTTTGATGGAATCAGGGATTCGAGCGAACCAGGGTTAGGAGGCTGGACGATTGAAATCCATGCCGATTCCTGCAGTGGCCCTCTCGTCGCTTCTGATACGACATCGGGCAACGGACAATATACGATCGAACTTCCGCCCGGCACGTATGGTGTGAAGGAAGTCCTCAAGCCGGGCTACGGCCAATCATATCCGGGCGGTAATTGCTATACCGTCTCGGTCCTTCACAACGTCACCAACGTGAACTTCGGAAATTATCTGAAGAACAGTGTCAGCGGTACGACATACCGGGACGCGAACAACAACGGCATCCGCGACAGTGCGGAATCGACGGTCGACGGATTTGTCATCCGTCTCACCGCGGATAGCGCTCACGGGTACGCCGTCGATTCCGTCGTTAGCGCAAATGGCGGATCGTTCAGCTTTACCGATCTCTCGCCCGGAACGTACACACTCACGGAGCGCCCCGCCACGGGCTGGACAATCTCCGTGCCGTCCGGCGGAACCTACACCATACCGCTGCTTACGGGGATGTATCTCACGGGCAAAGATTTCGGAGATTATTATCTCGGCGACGATTCAACGTATCGAACATGGACGTACGCACAGCTCAGTGCCGATACGGAGAAAAAGCCGATCAAGGCGCCACGGCCAGGTAAGACGATTCATGTTCCAAACAGCGCAAACCTGGTACGCGATTTGATGAAAACAGACCTCGTGACATTGCCGGTCGGCTTACCGAACATCCAGATCCCCGGGACCAGAAAAATCAAAGGTTATCTCTACCCCAAGCGACAGGGTGACGTCTTCACAACGTTTAATACGAGGGGTATAAAGCATGGCCAATTCGTATTTCCGCCTGCGGGTCCGGGACCGATAGATTTCAACAATAAGCTCAAGAGAATTTATGGGAAAAAAGCTAATCTCACTGCAAAAGTCCACGATAATATTTTAATGGCGGAGCTCTTGACATTAAAGATCAACCTTGCCGCGAGTAGCCAGCACCGAACGAACCCCGGTTTGGGAAACCTGGAATACTATGGCCCAAATAGGATCCAGGGGAGACCATTGATGACCGTTGCAGAGATCGCCAGCTACGGCGATTCCATTATGACAAACTGGGAATCGGTAGATCCGTCCGCATATCCACAATTGTTTACTATTGTTCATGCGATCAATGGAGCGTTTACGACTCCTACCACTGGCGATACTGCCGCGAATGGCGGATGGTTTACAGGAGGCGGACGGCTCAAATGGGTCTCCCCTGTCAAGGTACAGTCTACGGGTATCCTGCAGCAGGCAAAGCAGGGCGTCCGAAATCATCCCCAGGCGCCCCCGGAGCCTTTTGCAGAAATTCCCGATTATTTTGATCTTGCTCAGAACTATCCTAATCCGTTTAATCCGGTAACGACGATACGGTTCAACCTTGCGGTGCAATCATTCGTCACGTTGAAAATATACAACGTCATCGGGCAAGAAGTGGCCACGCTGTACGATAACGAGTTGATCGATGCAAGCGAAGGTGAAATCGAATTCGACGGCACGCATCTTGCCTCCGGAATGTACTTCTATCGTTTGACTGCCACCGGCATCGATGAGGAGAGCGGCCAATCCTCCGCTCAGACGTTTACCAGCGTCAGGAAAATGCTCCTTATCAAATAATGTCATCTGGCCCCAGCCAGGGATTCAGCGATAAAGCCGATTTCTCAATGAGGAATCGGCTTTTTGCTAATCTATCGTATCGCCTTCCGCCTGCGTGATTGCCCTTTTCCCCTATTTTTGTTATACTATTAAAGATTCATCCTTTCTTCAATGCGCTTCACCTATTTCTACATACTCATCATCCTGATCTTTATTTCGGGCTGCTCGTCCTCGCACCAGGATGCACCAACAAGGTCTCAGTCCCAGGATCCGGTCGCACAGGACCAACCGGTCCAGGAATCGGAACCCCTGGCACCCGTGCCCGATCTTTTATCCGAAGCACGCCAGTGGACTCCCCAGTTCATTCCAACCGGATTTGCATCAGGCATCATGCTGGAATTTACAGGACTTAAAGCCAACGCGAAGCTCAACGCCAGATATTCCGGGATCGAGCTTGCGCGGATGAGACCCGACAGCTCCCTTCCGCCGGTGTTGAAACTCACGTCGACCATTAATGATTTGCGGCAGGCTTTTTTTAAGGTCCGGCCCGGGCTCTATCTCGTTCGGCAGACCAGGGCATGGGCGGAGCAGACTGTCGTCAAAGAAGTAGAAGTGCGCGATGGAAGCTATTCGGTCGTCATGTTTGACGTCCTCAACCCGCGCGCTCCCAAGTCTCAGACTCTGACCGACTCTAACTCTACCAGGTAAACGTCAGCCCGATGAACGCCGCGCGCACTGCTGTTCTCCTCATATTGTTGTGGTGTACCTCGTCGTCCGTCCGCGCGGATGCCGTTCGGTGGCTCATCGATGTCGACGATGCGAAGCGGCAGGCATTTGCGGATCACAAGCTCATCCTCATGCTCTTCGAGTACGCGTCGTTTGACCGAAGCGCCAAAATGACTTCGGAAGTCTGGAATCAGGATACCATCATCGGCCTCTCGCGGAATTTTGTCTGCTTGCGGGTGGATCTCGAACAGATGGAGGCCAGCAGAAATATCCTTCTCAAGGATAAGAACCAAAAGCTCATCGTACGATACCGGGTTACCAGCGTTCCTGTGGCAGTCATTATCGATGCCACGGGCAATCTTCTCCTGACGTTTAACGATGAGAACTCCCTCCGGGAGATCATCGGTCTTCTCCATTCGGTTCCGACAGATCTCAACAACCTCTACGCTATCCTTCAATCACTTGACCGGGACAAGGACAATGTCAGGCTGAAGATTGCAGCCGGCGACGAATACCAGAACCTGCACATCTCTCATCTCAGTAATTCATATTATGAGGAGGTTGAAGACGAAGATACGGTGAAAAATCATCCTCTACTGTCCGAACGCATTCGTTCGTCCAGGGCAGTGAACCTTGATCGCATGGGGAAATCGGGAGAGGCGATTGACATCTTTGAGCGCCTCGTTGACGAGCAGCCGCCCAGCGAGAATCGCCCCTTTCAGTTGTACATGCTGACGAAACTCTATGCGAAGCGTCTAAAGGAAATCCGCGCGCGTGATTACTACAATATTCTCAGGAAAGATTATCCACAGAGTGAATTTACCCTCAAAGCGTGGGAAGTGTTGAAGGACTAATCGCTATTCATTCCCGGCACGACTAATCCTTTTAGCCAGATTATCGGTCTAATACACGGGATGCCGGAACTATTTTTATTACCTCAATGTAGTAGAGTAATTAGAATTCATGAAAAAGAGCACAATAGGTATTATCGCGGTCGGTTTACTCCTTCTGGCCGCAGTCGCCTGGAAGATTGTCGGCACAGCAGGGACCGGCGACACCCGACGCCAGAACTCCCCTCTCGTCCAGGTTGAACCTCCTGTCCAGCAGACCATCGTCAATACGCTGAGGTTCAACGGCGACGTCCTGCCGATCAAGCAGGCGAACATCTTTTCGAAGGTCAACGGGAATCTCGAACACATTTACAGCGACATGGGGGCGTTCGTTCACGAGAATCAGACGCTCGCGCTCATCGACACGACGGTGCTTGCCCAGACCTTCCAGGAGAAGTCTGCCACATATACCAATACGACGCTCGCCTTCAACCGCGCGAATGAGCTGTTTGGAAAGAATCTTATTTCCAAACAGGAGTATGACAACTCGGAAGCCGCGATGAAAGTGGCGAAGGCGACGTACGAGTCCGCGAAAACTCAGCTTGATTATTCCCGCATCATCGCGCCATTCACCGGATATGTTACGAAACGGTATCTCGACCCCGGGGCGCTCGTGACTTCGAACAATTCCACGCTTTTTACGCTGATGGATCTTGAGTCTATGAAAATCATCATCAATGTGCTGGAAAAAGATATTCCGAGTATTACCATCGGCAAGAAAGCGGTCATCACGGTCGATGCATTCCCTCAGAAAGAATTTACCGGAACAATCACCCGCTACAGCCAGGCGATTGATCTTTCGACGAGGACTATGGCTGTGGAAATCGATATCCCCAACACGGACCACCAGCTCAAGCCCGGGATGTTCGCGAACGTAACGGTCATCGTGAATGAAAAGCCAAACGCGCTGACGGTCCCCACGACGTCGCTACTCAAAGATGACAAGGGTAGCTTCATTTATGTCGTCGACAGCAGCAAGGCGCGACGGCGAAATATTACGCTCGGCGTCGAACAAAACGGCCGGACTGAAATCGTCTCCGGCATCCGCGGGGGCGAGAAGCTCGTCACGACCGGGCAGCAGTTTGTGCGCGACGGCGGACAAGTGACCATCCAGCAGTAGACGCCTCCCTATGTGGCTTACCCGGCTCGCGCTCCGTTATCCGATATCGACGTTTCTCTTTGCCTGTACAATCGTTGTTCTTGGCTTCGTTTCATTCCAACAGCTTCCGGTAGACCTTCTTCCGAATATTACCGTTCCCGTTGTAACGACAATTACGTTTTACTCGGGCGCCGGGCCGCTCGATATGGAACAGTCGGTAACGGTGTTCGTGGAACGCGGGGTAAGCTCCGTTAATGACGTCAGCTACGTCCAATCAACGACCCGCGAGGGGGTTTCGCAGGTCCGCATCAATTTTAACTGGGACGCAAATCTCGACGTCGGCATGGTGGACGTCGTTCAGCGGGTGAACCGGATTCTCAACCAGCTGCCAACCGGAGTTTCGCAGCCCATCGTATTACGGTTCGATATCACCAATCTTCCCGTGTGCAATATTGCCGTTTCGGGGGACATGGATGAACGGGATCTGTACGATCTCGCCTTCAACACGATCGAGCCCCAGATCGAGCACGTCAACGGCGTCGCCTCCGCCCAGGTACTGGGAGGCCGCATCCGCGAAATTCATGTCACCATCGACCGGGACCGCATCCAGGCCCTCCAGCTGCCGATTGCCACGGTCCTCACCGCAGTGGCAAATTCCAATCTTATCATCCCTTCGGGAGATTTAAAGACGGGGAAATTCGACTACTCGCTGAAAACGGAAAGCCGGTTTAATGTCGTCAAGCCGATTGAGGACGTTGTTGTTCGGTCTGTGAACGGCGTCGCCATCAGGGTCAAGGATGTGGCGAACGTCGAAGACAGCTACCAGGAGCAGTCCGAGCTCATTCGCATCAACGGGAAACCGGGATTGACGATGCGGGTGCAGAAGCTCGCCAGCGCCAACACCATCGATGTGGTCGATAATGTCATGAAGGCGATTCCGAGGCTCACCGGCGTTCCGGAGAACGTTCAAATGACGATCTCCTTCGATCAGTCGATGTACATCAAGCAGACGATTTCCGGGCTGCAGCGCGAAGGATTTCTCGGTGCGGTCCTTGCGATGATCATTATCATGTTCTTCCTGAGAAATATGCGGGGAACGCTGATTATTCTTGTCGCCATCCCGCTCTCTATTCTCCTGGCCTTTATTTGGTTCCGCTTTGGCAATGTTACGCTGAATATTATGACGTTTGGCGGGCTTGCGCTCGCGGTCGGCCGTCTTGTCGATGATTCTATCGTAGAGCTGGAGGCGATCTCACGCCATTACAACGAACGGAAGCCGAATCAATCCAAACTTGAAGCTACGCTTGAGGCGGCGAAAGAGGTCGCATCGCCGATCTTTGTTTCCACGCTCACGACGGTCATTGTCTTCCTGCCGATCGTCTTCCTGACGGGCATCGCGAAGCTGTTGTTCATACCCCTCACCATCACGATTACAGTAGCGCTGTTCGGTTCGTTCCTTGTCTCCCGGACGGTGACGCCGCTCATGTGCCTGAAGTATTTGCCTCCGGAAAAACTCATAGATCGCACGTCATCAAAGTTTTCCGACAGGATGCGTGTTCGGTCAACTGATGTTATTGATTCGCTTGACAGCTGGTATTCGAAGCGGCTGGAGTGGCTTCTTGACAAACGGATTCTCTTCACCTACCGGATGTTCAGTTTTATCCGACTCAAATGGAAGCGATTCGAGGTACGCAGGAGCACCTTGCTGATCTACGGTGTCGTTGTCATTGCCGGGCTTTCTGCCGGTCTTTTGAAATTCATCGGGACCGAGTTCTTCCCCGATCAGGATGAAGGTCAATTTACCGTCACCGTGAAGCTCCCTGTCGGAACTCGCTCGGAGGAGACCGACAAGTTCATTCGCCAGATCGAGAAGATTCTCCAGAATAATATTCCGGAGATGCAGGCGATGATCTCGGATGTCGGTATTCCGTCCGCGCGCAATACAACAGGAGGCGCCGGGAGAAACTCCGGAAGCCACGCCGCGAATATTCAGGTTGCGCTCGTCCCGGTCGAAAGACGTAACCGGTCTGTGTTCGAGATTATCAAGGAAGTTCGCCCGAAGCTTTCTGCGGTATCCGGGGCGAGCGTCTTTGTCTCGACAGGGGGCATACTCCGGTTTCTCTTAAACTTCGGCTCCTCAGCTCCCATTGATGTCGAAATCCGTGGTTTCGATCTCGATAAGGGCTCAAAACTTGCGAACGACATCGCTGCAATCGTTCGTGCGACGCCCGGGGCGACGGATGTTCAGATCAGCCGTGAGGACAACCTCCCGGAATTGCGCGTGAAGATCGACCGGGATAAGGCGGGCGTCCTCGGCATCAACGTCGCGTCGATCTCAAACACCATCAATACGTGCATCAACGGCTCAGTCGCATCTCTCTATACGGACCCCGTCACCGGTAATCAGTACAATATTCTCGTTCGGTTGAGCGAGGATTACCGGTCGAACATCGACGATATCAGAAATATTGTCCTCACGACTACGGGAGGACAGCAAGTACTGCTTGGTAATGTCGCTACAATAGAAAAAGCGAGCGCACCGGTTCAAATCGACCGGAAATATCAGCAGCGTCTGGTCGAAGTCACCGCAAACGTCACCGGAAGGGATCTCGGAAGCGTAGCCGACGATATCCAGACAAAGATCGACAAAATGGATATTCCGCAAGGGTTTGAAGTGAAGCTGGGCGGAAACGTAGAACAGCAGAAAAAGGCTTTTTTTGATCTCCTTCTTGCCTTCGGTTTGGCAATTTTATTGGTCTATGTCGTGATGGCCTCCCAGTTCCAATCCCTGATCGACCCCTTCATTATCATGTTTACCGTCCCCCTTGGCATCATTGGAGTGTTCTGGACATTATTCATGACCGGCACCACCCTCTCAGTAACCTCATTCCAGGGCATCATCGTCATGGTCGGCATTGTTGTCAGCAACGGCATTCTTCTCGTCGATTATACGAACCATCTGCGCATGCGCGGGGTCGCCCTGCATGGGGCGATTGTGAAAGCCGGGGTGACACGCCTAAAGCCGATTCTCATGACCTCTCTCGCTACCGTCCTCGGTCTCATTCCCATGGCAATCGGCATCGGCGGCGAATCGACTCAGGCCCCTCTCGCCGTTGCCGTCATAGGCGGGTTAACGGTATCCACAGCACTGACACTCTTTTTTATTCCGGTCCTCTATACCCTTTTCGAAGAGAAATTCAAGCGCGAGCTATCCACCGAGGAGGCGCCCGCAACCCCCGAGTGATCACAGCTCGCCACAGAAGTGACGTATCGCAAGGCTTCAAATCTCCAAATTGCACCGTTTTTTAAGTTTTCCTTCTAATAAGGCTTTCCTAAAGCCCAAATAGTGTGTTTTTGCGCAATTGCACGTATGCTGCAATTTGCAAAAAGAGTACATTATCGAACAAATTTGCAGACACACTGGGCAATTACGTGAAGCTATCGATACATAAGAAGATGCTCGTAGGTTTCGGCGTGACCATTATTCTCATGATGGTCGGAAACGCCTTCATGCTGAACGAGCTGTATGAGATCTCCTCTACGACAAAAGGAATAGTCGGTTCCGACGTCCAGGCGATCGATCTTGCAAAAAAGCTTCATAACCTGCTCAATGATCAGGAGGTCTATGCTCACAAATACCTGATCTCGCACGATCGCACGTACATCACGCTGCTGCGGGAATCCGGGAGACAGTTCGACGAACAAATGACGCTGCTCCTTCGCATCTCACCCGACAGCTCCATCTTCCATCACATGGAACGCCAGCATGAGCAGATAATCGCGATGACAGACGAAGGAATCCAGAAGCGGACTCCTGCGGCGCAGGCCCAGAATGACAGGCTTATCCAAATGATCTCGGAACGCGTGGACACGATTCGCGAAGCCCTTGACGAGAGAATTCAGCTCAGCCAGAATGCCATCGCCTCTTCGCTGAAGAAGGCAGACACGATAACCACTTCCTCAACCAACATGGCGCTCCTTCTCACCGTGGGTTCGCTGCTGGCGGCAATACTCCTGGCTGTTATTATATCGCGAACGATAACCCAGCCGATCGGCGTTCTCATCCGGGGGACCGATCGCATCGCCCGCGGTTCGTTCGAGCAGATTACCGTCAACTCCCGCGATGAAATCGGATCGCTGGCAAGCGCCATCAATGAAATGAGCAGGAAGCTGGGACAAATCAATGAAGCAAAAGCCGAACTTACCCACCAGATCCTTCATGAGCTGCAGACCCCGCTGACGGCAATCCTCGGCGCGCTGCATATTTTGCAGGCGGAGCGGATGGGAACGATCAACGACGACCAGCGGAAAATGCTGGGAGTCGTCAAAGAGAACGCGGACAAGCTGAGGGATTTCAGTCACGAGCTCCTCGACATTGCCAAGATGGAAGCCGGTATGATCGCGTACGATTTCACGACGACAGATATCCGGCCGTACATCGAGGCGGTGCTTTCCACTGCAAAAACCGGCGCAGCGCGAAAGAATATCAAGATCACCACGCAGATTGATCAGCTTCCGGAGATCAATGTGGACGTTCAGAAGCTCTCAGTGGTTCTCAATAATCTTATGAGCAATGCCATCAAGTATACCCAGGCAAACGGCACCGTCGAGGTTCACGCCGGGCCTGCAGACGGCTTCGTACAGGTATCGGTTCGTGATTCCGGCATTGGCATCCCGGAGCAGGATCTCCCCCGCCTGTTTACAAAGTTCTATCAGGCGAGCAATGCGTCTCTTTCGGGAAGCAAGGGAACCGGGATTGGTCTCGCTCTTGTGAAAGCGTTCGTCGAAGGGCATGCAGGAAAAGTTTCGGTAACAAGCGTACTCGGCAAAGGATCGACGTTCGTCGTCCAGCTGCCGCTCAACGGTCAATCTCACATTCACCAAACACCATCATGAATAAACAACTGATAGCGATTTGTACGACGATGCTTGTGCTGACGGGGTGCGGAGGCAGCACATACATTTCGAACAACGATCCTGACGCAAAGAGCGCGATTCAACGCGCGGACAGCCTCGCGAGGGTTTCAACGCCGCAGTCGGCCGCTGCTGCGTATGCAGATTTTGCCGAGCAATATCCACACTCATGTTATTATAAGGCCGCCGTCCGAAACGCGGCATTCTTTCATTGCGATCCGCTCAATACCGAGCTCGATGAACCTGCTGCCCTTCATTGGTTCCAGGTTTATCGCGATCTCGGGATTTCCGGGAATGAACGGCAGGAGGTTGATGCGTGTATCGGGTTACTGAAAAGAAACATTGCGCTTCGTTCAAAAATGAGTAAGAAAGCGGCAGACCTCGAGCAGCAGGTCAAATATGCCAACGAAGAAATACGGAAATTGAAGGATGTCGACGTCAAGATCCATGAACGAAAGACTAAGAAATAGTTTGTCGGGAAGGTGAGAGGCGCCCTCTATGGTAATCGGGGATAATTCGATCCAAGATCGTCTTTTCCCCTCTTTCAGCTGTATCCTTCCGCACGCCGTTGACATTTTCCCTCCGTTTCCTTACCTTTTTTGGCAACTTTGATTGTACTACAATGTGAGATCTTCTCATGTTTAGATTTCTTTACATATTGGCAATTACGCTTTGCCTGATGGTATCCTTGTGTGGACTGGTTCCGGGGCAAATGCAGCAGGATACGACCGGTCGACATGGTGTTGATCTTTCAACTTCCGGACCGTTTACGATCCGCCAGGAGGTGGACTTTAACGCCAGCCCCGCCCGGGTGTACAAGGCGCTTCTGGATTCAAAACAGTTTTCGGAATTCACAGCTCAAGGCGGCGGACCGTTTTCAGCACACTCCGCGAAAATTGACAGGAAACAGGGAGGCGCGTTCTCCCTCTTCGACGGGTATATCACAGGTCGAAATATTGAACTCGTGACGAATCAACGAATCGTCCAGGCATGGCATGACAAAGAGTGGCCTGCCGGTGTATATTCGCTTGTGAGATTCGAACTCACGTCGAACGGTACCGGAACTCACCTGGTGTTGGACCAGACCGGTTTTCCGCCGCGATCGCATGACCATCTCGCTGCAGGCTGGAAGACGAATTACTGGGATCCTATCGCCAGCTATCTCGACAAGAAAAAGTAATTCTTCACCCGATCAGGAAACTATCCATGAATACACTCTCTCTCCGCCGAACGTTCGTACTCTTTCACATCACGCTGGCTGCGGTGATTTTTGCTCAAAGTATCCAGACGCTCACGAACGTCGGGCATCTGCGCAGCGCAGACCCATCGGGCTCACACCTGCTGATGCTGGCAGGCGCCGAAGCTGTTGCGGCCATACTTTTTGTTGTGCCAAAGACGTTGAGGCTCGGCAGTATCGTGCTTCTGTTTATTTTTTTGCTTGCAATCAGCGTGCACGGGATTGTGCACGAAATGGGATTGCTGGTGTATGGCGCGGGGGTACTCTTTGTTGCCGTTCACGGAGATGCATTTTCAAAAGACCTGCTGCACCGCCAGAAGATCGCCGCCTGAGTGATGTATCAACAGTACGGATTACTTCGCATGCCATGACCCTCTGGTCTCGCCTTCCCACGATCGTACGAGCTGTGTTGGCAGGCGGATTCGCGGCGGCGGCCGGTTCCCTGCCCTGGGCCGCGCTCGTAAAGGCGAATACAAAGTATTTTACCTCTGTCCCCTGGGCGGTGCCAATAACGGCGGTCTATCTCTGGCTCTACTGGAAGTACGCCCGGGGATTCTGGTACCCTCACTCAACTTCCACCGCCCGCCGTGTCAACAGCCGCACGAACCGGGTCCCCGATGAAGCATGGGGGACCGCAATCTTCGCCGGGGTTGTTGGACTCGTAACAGTCGTACTCCTGCAGCAAATCTTGACACGAATGGTCGTTCTCCCCCATCAGCAGGAACCGGACATTTCTCAGGTTCCATTTTTCACCCTCCTTTCCTGGATCCTCATGGGTGCCGTCGTTGCGGGGGTCGCAGAGGAAATATCATTTCGGGGTTTTATGCAGCGTCCGATCGAGCAGCGATACGGCCCGGTCACCGCAATTCTCGTAACGGGAGTGCTCTTCGGGTTTGCGCATTTCGGCCATCCTGAAGTAACGCTGATCCTTATGCCCTATTATGTCGCCGTAGCTGCGGTGTATGGCTTGCTCGCTTACTTCACCGATTCGATATTCCCAAGTATGATGCTGCATGCCGGCGGGAACATGCTCGGGGCATTCGACTTGTTTACGCACGGCCGGTCTGAATGGCAGACGCCTGCTGCTCCGGCACCGCTGATCTGGGATTCCGGGACTGATCTCTCATTCTGGATTTCCTGTTTTTTCTTCCTGCTCGCAGGCGTGGCTGCCACATGGGCTTACATCAATCTGGCCAGGGCTACCAGACCGTTGCGCCTGAATTTGCCCGATTCCCCGAACTTAATCATTACAAAAAAATAATCTTCAACTCCTTGTAAAACCGGAACTTCCGAAAGCCGCCCGGGCGTTGTGAAATCAGTATGCTGAACTCCATTGCCCGCAAACACTATTTCCCCCGGACTATAACTCCTTCCTACTTTTTTGTCATCGCGACAGTAAGCTGAGTTTCACCACTTTCGGAGTGTATGAGGCGTTTCAAGGCGATTGCGCTCTGGAGCTCTTTGAGCTGCCTTGCAATCGTTGCGACCTTCAGTCTGTTGTCTGCGTTCTATCCGCTTCCCGCGCAGAAGCCGTATTCGCTCATCGTCGAAGACAGGAACGGCCGTTTGCTCCATGCGTTCCTCGCTGACGACGGCAAGTGGCGGCTAAAGACCTCCCCCGACGAGATCCCTGCAAGGCTCAAGCGCATTCTCATCCAAAAAGAGGACCGGTATTTCTATTACCATCCAGGCATCAATCCTTTTTCCATAGCCCGGGCCGCCTTCCAAAACATCATCCATCGAAGAAGAGTCTCCGGCGCATCTACTATCACGATGCAGGTCGCCAGAATGATGGAGCCGAAGCGGCGGACGTATCTTAACAAACTCGTGGAGGTATTCCGTGCTGTACAGCTTGAGCTGAAGTATTCAAAGAAGGAAATTCTTGAGATGTACCTCTCGTCGACTCCTCTTGGAGGAAATATCGAGGGGCTTAAATCCGCGGCGTACGTCTATTACCAGACTCCGATCGAACGCCTGAATATCGCACAGCTGTTCGACCTCATTCTCATTCCGAACGATCCGAATGACTTACGCCCCGATAAGAATCCCGATAAGCTCTTTTCGGAGCGGATGCGCCTGGCCCGGGAATGGATGCACGAGGGGCTCCTTTCGCGGCGGGATTCTCAGATACTTTGGCAAACTCCCGCCGGAGCAACGCGAAATCCACTCCCAGCCTTTGCTCCTCATTTCTGCCTTCGGATAAAGGAAGGCTATGCCGGACAGCCGGTCTATCACAGTTCGCTCGACCTGAGAATCCAGCGCATCGTTGAGGGATTGCTCTCCGGCAACCTCAAATCGTGGCGGGATAAAGGAGTCCAGAACAGCGCCGCACTCGTCGTCCGAAATTCTACGCGCGAGATCATCGCCTATGTGGGTTCTGAAAACTTTGACGATATCGGCGCACGCGGCCAGGTTGACGCCGTTAAGGCGATACGGTCTCCCGGATCGACCCTTAAGCCCCTGCTGTACGCGCTGTCGATGGAACGCGGAGAGCTGACACCCAAAACGCGCTTGCTCGACGTGCCCTACGACGTGGAAGGTTTCACTGCCGAGAATTACGACGGGACGTACTCCGGGCCCGTCTACGCCGACGAAGCGCTCCGGCGGTCGCTCAACATACCCATGATCCGCCTCCTTAGCGGCATAGGGACCGCGCCGTTTGTCGATTTCCTTCAAACGACGGGCATGAGCTCTCTCCGGGATCAGCGGGATCGTCTCGGGCTCAGCATCATTACGGGTGGATGCGGCGTCACGCTGGAGGAGCTCGTCGGGGCATATGCGGCGTTCCCGAACGGCGGAACGTACGTCCGGCCATCATTCGCGAAACAGATAACCGTGCCGGCCGAAGAGCAGAAGAAGAAAACGTTCTCAGTGTCGACCGCGTTCATGGTCACCGAGATTCTTGCGGGCCTCGACAGGCCAGACATTCCCAACAATTTCGAATCGTCGCTCAACCTCCCGAAAGTCGCCTACAAAACCGGTACAAGTTATGGCAGGCGCGACGCCTGGGCGATCGGGTACTCCGCGGAATATACCATCGGGGTCTGGGTCGGCAACGTTACCAACAAGGGAAATGCGGACCTCGCCGGGAGCAAGGCTGCCGCCCCGCTTCTCATCGCCATTGTTAACTCTATTTCTGCGTCACACCAAAAGGAGATCCTCCATCAGCCCGTCGACCTCCTGAAGCGGGAAGTTTGCGCGACCAGTGGAAAATTGCCAAACCAAAATTGCAGACACCTGATTGAAGATTACTATTCGGTCGTCCGGACCCAGGATCGCGTGTGCGATGTCGACAGGGAGTACATGGTGTCTGACGATGCCAGGATCACCTATTGCCCGTCGTGTCTGGGAAATCATCGGTACCGGACTGCCACGTTCGAGAACCAGCCTCCCGAACTTCTCAGCTTTTGGGCATCCATGGGTAAGAGCACCCGGGAGCCCCCTCCGCATAACCCGGAGTGCAGCACGGTGCTCTCGGGCGAGGGGCCAAGGATCCTTTCACCCTCCCGGGATATGACCTACTACATTCTATCGAAGGATCAGACGATCGTCCTTCAGGCCGCCTCTGCGATCGACGTGGGCCAGCACATTTGGTACGTCGACGACAGTTTTCTTGAACGCACCAGGCCAGGTGAACGACGATTCATTTCATTGAACGACGGGGAGCATACCATCGCCTGCATGGATGAGCGCGGAAGAATGAGCACGATAACAATTACTGTCAGATATGTCCCTTAGATCACAGGTTACCCATCCGGAACTAATCCGGTCCCGTATCACTTTATCAGGAGCTCCACGTATGATCAACCAACAAGCTGTGCGATTTACCATCCTCATCTGCCTTCTCAGCCTTTCGTGCTCGAGAAGGGAAACCGATGTGCTTCAACTCGCAAACTCGCCGCCGCAAGGTATTCTCCAGCGAGATGCACCAATCATCCTCATGTTTTCAAGGGCTGTCGTATCATCCGATTCCGCAAACCAATGGACTGCGACCCCCTACATAGAGTTCTCCCCGGAAATTCCGGGAAAATTTACCTGGCGTGACACTTCCACGCTCGTCTTCAGCGCAGACGGCCCTCTCCCCGGTGACACGAAATTCACGGCGAAGCTGAATACGGGACTGCTTACCAGGCTTTCCGGAATGAAGACGTTTAAAGGAGAACATGAGTTTACCTTTTCAACGCAGAGCTTCACCCTGATCAAAGGTGAGTTCTTCTATGACCGCATGGGAAAAACACGGACCGTCGGTATCAAAGCGAATCTCGAATTCACCTATGCAGTCAATCCACTCGACGTCATCAAGCACGTCAAGGTTACAATCAATAACGAAGTTCGCCAGGCGCAATCCGTGTCGGCCCAATACAGCAATATCATCCCCATCGAACTCGGAGCTACCCAGCAGCTGAAAACAGAGAAACATATTACTATCGCGTTCGATGACGGGCTGATTTCGACCGAAACGAACACGCATATAAGAATGGATGAGCCGTTCGTGTTCCGCCTCCCCGGCCTGGATGAAGTAAAGATCTACGGCCATGAGTTCGGCACCGATGGCTCGACCGGCTGGATTACCTTCTCCACGTCGCAGGAAATCGATCTGCAAACGGCAAAATCCTACATCAGTCTGGATCCCGCTGTTGATTATGCTCTCGAGGGCTCGCATCAGACGCTTACCATGCGGGGGAAATTCAATCCCGGAAGTACATTTCATCTTAAGGTTAGAAAAGGGCTTGAAAGCGTCCTTGGAGCAAAGTCGCAAAATGATTATGAGGCCGACGTCGTCGTCGGCAATATCAAACCGTCGTTCAGATTCTCCTCCGCAGCAGGATCGTACATGCTGCTTGCCGGCCAGAAGGCTCTCGAGATCAAGACCATTAACATTAAGAAGCTCTCCGTCCGCGTAAGCCAGATCTTTCAGAACAATCTCGTGTATTTTATCGATGAAGGCCGGTATTACGATTATAACAGGGGGGACGACGACGAGGACGGTTATTCTCATTCCTACAATCGCAAATATCGCTATGTCCTCAAGAACTACGGCAGAAAGCTCGGCGAAGACACGCTGAACGTACAAAAAGCCGTTAATAGAGAAGTCACATCCCGCTTTGCCCTCTCCCGGTATCTCGATAACGGCTACAAAGGTTTTTATATGATTGAAATTGCCGACGCCGCCGATCCGTGGCGGACGACTTCGAAGCTTGTCTCCATTTCGGACATCGGGCTCATCGTAAAACAAAGCCCCGACGAGATTATGGTGTTTGTAACAAGCCTTGAGACGAATCAACCGATTCCCGGCGCGGCGATCAACCTTGTTTCGACGAATAACCAGGTCATCGCCTCCATGAGATCGGACGACGAAGGGGTTGCCCATTTCGCCAATTTCCGGCGCCTGAAAAAAGATTTTGATCTAAAACTCATCACCGGCGAAGTGGGAAGCGATTTTAACTTTATCAACCTCGATGATTATCGCGTTGAGACCTCGCGCTTCAGGGTCGACGGGAAGCGCGACGCCCGGAATGTCTACGACGCGTACTTGTACGGCGATCGGACGATGTACCGTCCGGGAGAAACAATGTATTTTTCGGGGGTCCTTCGCAATCTTAGCGGCCCCCTCCCGGCCCAGGTTCCGGTGAAACTTCGCATCGTGAATCCCCGCGGTGCCGTCGTGCGGGAGACGCAGCACACGCTCAACGAGGAAGGTTCGTTCGAAACTTCGTATAAAACGCAGACGGCCGCAATCACCGGATCGTACACCGCCGACCTCTTCACAGGAAACAATGTGTGGCTTACGGGCTACACCGTGAGCCTTGAAGACTTTGTTCCGGACCGCTTGAAGGTAAAATTGGCTGTCTCGGCCGACACCGCCCTGCCGGGCGAGAAACTCACCTACAAGGTTCAGGCGCTGAACTTTTTCGGACCTCCCGCCGCCGGGCGGAATTACGAATTCGAGGGAACGTTCGACATCATCCCCTATTTCTCAAAGAGCTTTCCGGCATTCAGGTTTGGCGATGAGAATGCCAAAAACTTTGCCTCGAATCCCGAGGTGTACACAGGTAAAACCGACGACAGCGGCAGAGCCCGTATCGAGTTCGCGATTCCGGAGAACGCAACTTCCCAGGGCCTGCTTCTCGCCCGCGGCAGAACCGGTGTGTTCGACGAATCCGGCAGGCCGGTTTACCAGGTCGCGCAGACGATCATCACGCCTAAAGAATACTTTATCGGGATGAGAAATATGGGAGCATACTATATTTCTCCCCGCACGCCGCAAACTGTGCAGATCGTCGCCGTCGACAGACATGACAGATCCATTGCAGGATTTCGTGCCGCGGTAAACCTCATTCGCCTTGAATGGCATTCGGTGCTGCGTCAGGCCGGAGAGTTCGGGAGCCTTCGCTACGTCTCCGAGCAGCGCGAGATCCTCGTACGTTCCGATACTGTCACGCTCGATCAAACGCCGTATGAATATTCGTATACCGTGGATCGTTGCGGCGAATATATCGTCCGGGTT
>DATJGD010000040.1:0-7432 GCA_035495255.1 Bacteroidota bacterium
GAATTGTTGATCGCAATCACGCAATTCGAAAGGGGTTGTCTGCTGCGTTACGATTTGGGGATTTTATGGTAAGACCAATGAGTACAGTGCTATGACGGGTCTCAGCATCAGTGGCAGAAATTACAGTCGGTTACGGCATTATTTCCACTGCACTCTGGGTCCGGCAAGAAGCAAACCGCCGCTATTTGTTGACGACCAGCGTCTTAGCCAGGATATCGTGGAGGGCTTGTTTCTGCTGGCTAAATCCGGCAATGATGTAGCCGATACCAAGAGTCAACCCCGAAAGGATCTTGCCAAAGTATCTGCCCGAAGCTCTTCCGAAGGAAACGGGATTGCCATTCATGTCGGTGACCTTGATGTTGAGGACCATCTTTCCGAGGGTTGCCCCTTTCTTCGATTCCAAAAGCGCGAAATAGAGCCAATCCATTATGAACACAAAGCAGATGAGCATCATATACGCGCCTATGAAGGCGAGAATGAAGCCCGCGTTATCCTCCATGTTCATGTTGTCGGAATTGAAGGCGATGCCGAGACCGAACATGATAAAGATCGGAATGAGGATGATCATGGCGCCGAACCCGAGTATGAGTTTATCGATGAGCAGAGCGGCGACTCTTTTCCAAAAGCCGGCGTAGCTTACCTGCGCTCTTGGCGGTGCCATCGGGGGTTGATACGTTGTCGGTTCCATACGCTCTCCTTTGTTAGATTGCCTTCAACTTAATTGGCAGGAACTTAAGCAAAAAAAGACAGTGAGTCAAGCTCGGCTCCGCGGGGAGCACCGCCTGCAAGTACAGTCAAAGATCCATCCTTACTACGTATCATGCCTCTCCCCATGTCAAAATCATTTCAGTGGATTTGTATAATTCCGGGAATTTGCCTTGATGAAGACATCCATCCTCTAGGCCGAGCATATTCCGTTGACCTTCATTCCTAAATTGAATATATTCCAATCACATATCAATCAATTTAAGACAGTGGAAACTCAATCATCTGGCGAATCGACCAGAGCATCAATAATCGAGAAAATCGTCCTCGCTCTGGCAGTGATAGTTTTCCTGCTGCATCTGTTGTCGATTTTCTTCCCGGCGTCGAATAATTGGGGTGTACACCTCTTCGCATTTCTTCCGAAACCGCTCGGGATAGCATTATCTTTGTTAATGCTGGGCAGCCTGCTCCCGCCAGTACAAAAGCGCCTGATCAATTTCGTCGACGCGTCATTACAAAAGTGGGCACGTCAGAAAACCACGACAAGGATCCTCATCATTGCGATCTCAACCAGCGCGCTTGCCAGCGCGTTTTGGATTTTCAGAGAAGGAACAACATTTTTGGGGGACGGATTCTGGTTGTCATATGCTATCCAACATATCGATTCCGTTCAAAACCTTCCCACGATATTTCATAACGAACCATTATCGGGTTTCGTTGTGTGGAATCTTTTTCGATATCTTGCCGAATCACAAGCTATCACCGATCCACATCTCCCTTTTGCGCTGTTCAGCGTGGCCTGCGGCGTGGCATTCGTTATTGGGCTGTTCTTCTTTTCTTCCCGGCTCTCGAACGATAAATCTGATCGCCCATGGGTTTTTATATTTGTTGCTGTCGCGACGGGAATACAGTTGTTTTTCGGCTATGTCGAAAATTATCCCCCCGCGTATGCCGGATATCTGCTGTTTGCTCTGACCGGGATTCTCTATCTTCGTGGCTCACTATCTCTGATAGTGCCATCAGTTATCTTCGCGGTATTATTTGCGTTCTATTTTGGGGCGCTCGCTTTTGTTCCTGCGCTTGTATTGCTCTATGCTCATTCCATCGCAACACGTAGATACGTAATAGCGATCCTGTCGCTCGTTGTTTCAGTTGCCTTTGCTCTTGGGCTAGTCGTACTATCTGGGTACTCACTGTCTTCATTTTTTGAAATACTCTTCTCGGGAGGAAGTCACGTAGTTCCTCTCGCCAAAACATCTAGTGCCTGGCAGGGTTACACCATGTTCTCCTCCGCGCACCTCGTTGAATTTATCAATCTCCAGCTATTACTTTCCCCGTTTGCGTTAATAATGTTTGCGGTTCTCATCTTCTTTGGTTTTCGCAGTCTAAACTGGAAGAGCAAGGAATGGATGTTTATTTTTGTGAATGCCTGCTGTGGATTGATTATGCTTCTGATCTTCCAATCGGACATCGGCATGAGCAGGGATTGGGACTTATTCTCGGTTTTCCAACTCAGCCTCGTGCTCGGCGTGGCATACCTCTTGGTTCATGCGGTGCCGGATCAGCGGGTGAGGTACAAGTCCTTTCTTGTTATGAGCATCGTGACCTTCATACACACTGCCGGGTTTGTACTCGTTAATTCATCTGAGTCGTATGCCATACCTCGCATGCATACACTTCTCGACAACTCATTGTGGGGGCAAAAAGCCTACGGAGTTTACGAGGAACTCGCCATGCACTCGAGGGATCGTAACGATTTTAATGGCGCGGTTGCTTACTATCAGAAATTCCTTCAGTATGACTCTTCAAACGCCCGGATTCTAGGAAATCTCGCTGATGTTTACCGGGTGGCCGGCAAACAGGATAGCGAAATGGTGTACCTTGAACGAGCCACGCGACACCACGCGCAAAACAAGAATGTTTATCTGAATCTGGCAAAAATCTATACCAAACAATCCCGCTTCGAAGAAGGGCAAGAGCTGTTCATCAAGGCTTTGATGTCTGACACTCCGAACGCGGATACTCTTACAACGCTCGGGGTTTACGCTCTTCTCTACCATAAGGATTACCCTGAAGCTCTCCGGTATTTTGATCGGGCGATCGGGATGGATTCTTCCTGGGCAGATGCTTACCTCTCCGCAGGTGTCGCCTGCCATGACCTTCGCCAATACGAGAAGATGAAAGTATATCTTACCAGATTCTTGCAGCTGAGTCCGGATTCACCGAAGGCGGAAGCCGTGCGAGCCATGTTGGAGGAAGCTAGATAGGAGGGAGTTTGCTTAACAAAGGCAGGTGGTCGTCGAAAAGACGACCACCCGCCCCAGAATTTACTTGGAACGTGCCTTATTTCAGGATCATCATTCGTCTTACCTCGTTGAATTTTCCATTCCCGGCTTGGATTCGGTAGAAATAGACACCGCTTGAGAGTCCGACTCCATTGAAGTTCACTTCATGCATCCCCTTGAGAATCTGCTGGCCATCCATAATGGTTCTTACTTCCCGCCCTAACATATCGTAGATCTTCATTACGACCGGTCCGTCCTCCGGTAGTGAATACCTAATTATTGTAGTTGGATTGAAGGGATTCGGGAAATTCTGAAACAGGCTATAATCTGATGGAGTCTCTTCTCGACTTGCGTAGTGTGTTGGTGATATGAATGCAGCCTTCGATGAGAATCCACCACCGACCTGCAAGGACAGGAGCTGAAAGTCTTCATCGTTGGGTGAAGGACCAAATACTCCTTCTCTGACGTAGCCGGCCGTCACCAGATTTCCAGACTTATCCGCCACCATATCATAGACTTGGTCGACCGACTGCGACGGTCCATTATAAGTCGTATTCCAAACCGCCGTACCAGACGAATCATATTTCAGAAATACCATATCCTCATACCCACCACCGACATAAATTGCATTTCCGGTCGTATCGATTCGAATTTTATAGCCGACAGTGTAGGTACAGGAACACCCGCCTGTATACGTCTTCGCCCAAGACTGTGTTCCGCTTGCGTCATATTTTACAGTTAACGCGTACTGCGGATTTCCCGAGCTCAGTGTCGTGCCTGTCATGTACACTGCATTGTTAAACACCCTGACATCATTTCCGAGACCATTTGTATACGTAGACGCCCACTGTTGAGCGCCGGAAGAGTTGTACTTGATGGTGACAGCGTTAGATCCGCTTGAGCCTGTAACATAGACATTCCCTGAAGCATCCACATAGAGTCCGTTTGGTTCGTCGGTGACAGTACCACTTCCTGCATACGCGACCTTCCACAGGAAATTCAAAGAACGATCATATTTCGCAGTGTAGATATCCCAACCATGTAGCGCGCCCTCGTAACTTTTCGTTGTGAGGTAAACATTGTTGTTTGCGTCCACCGCCATGGCCTTGAGCGTGTCGTCATTGTTTGCGCCAAAAGCATCGAATATGACCGCACTTCCAACCTGCGTAAGTCCGGATGCGGTTGACGAGTATTTGAGGAGAACTGCATCCGCGTTGGCAGGGCTCGCAATTCGTGAAGTCCCACTGACATATATCGTATCTCCAGACCCGTTGTTCGGCAAGACAAATTGACCGTAATCATTGGATGTTGAATTGCGATGATAAACCACTGAGGCTTTGTTGGAGTTCCCAGTGTCATTTTGAAGCGTTGCTAATCTATAAGTTGTGCTCACTTTACTGCGCCCCGTTACATACAAGTATCCATTCTTGACGCTAATTCCCGCTGCCTGGTTGATTGTGCCTGTGCTGTAGAGTTGCGTGGCCACGTAGTTTCCGTTCGCATACAACTTTTGAGTGACATACTCGATATCTGTCGAAGAGATCTTTGAAAAACCGGTTGCAAAAACGCTTCCGTTGGTGTTAACCGTAACAGCAGTAAAGACATCCTGGTTCTGCCCGTAATCGAATTGTCGCTCCCAGTTAATTGTCTGCGCAAGTAACAACGTAGAACACAATCCAGGAATCAAAACCATTATTGAAATTATCATCATTTTCTTCATATATACTCCTTGGATGAATGATTATTTGTGCTAGCTTTTCGTCCTTACACAATTCAAGACACGAATGCGAAGTTGTTTTGCGTTATACCTTACTATTTTACGTCCAATGATTC
Source organism: Bacteroidota bacterium (assembly GCA_035495255.1). Classification (GTDB taxonomy): domain Bacteria; phylum Bacteroidota; class Ignavibacteria; order UBA10030; family SZUA-254; genus DASYTP01. The sequence goes on from DATJGD010000040.1 coordinate 4,824, forward strand.
TCCTTTCTGCCCCGACAGGCATGTAAGTTTTTAGGCTCATCAATTTCATGTGGACTTAGATTGCATTAATGGGAAGACAATCTGCCGCTTCGCTGATTTCGAGAAAGGAACAATGAAAAAAGTGTTCTTAGTATTTCTTACGTACAAAAATTCGAAGCCGAATAGCAATACGTTCTATTCCTATTTTTGTATACGCTCTTTACCCTCCGGCTGAAGATGAACGCTTCTTGACGGGAGTAATGAGATTACTCAAGTGAGCTTACTTGGGGTGCGAGGATCGTTGTATGTATGGTGGCGAGGAGATAGGCATTCGAGTGAGGAAGAACGCGTGGAGTTTTTGGGTAAGAAGATGAAGAGCACGGGGAAACTTACGTTGAGAAAACCGGCAGCGGATGCGCTCTCGGCGCTTGCAATATTCCGCTTCAGGGCTATGCCATCGCCATTTCTTAATCCAAAAAGTCCCAACTAAGCCCAAACCTGAGATTCCGCTCGTTCATCGGATAGAATGAAGTAATAACATATTTCCTGTCGAGCAGGTTTTCCATAACAAGGTGGACGTACGCGCTGCCGATGTGAGCGATGAGAATGAAGTCGAGGGTGGCAGTTCCGGGGATACCTGGGTCGTTGTTTGTGGTGAATAGCTGATACTCTGAATTATATCCTGACGCCTGAAATGCGGTAAAACCCTTCACCCGGAATCCGGTCTTCAGATCGAGATGGCCATTAAAGAGTTTGTCCCAAAAATAGAACTCACCCGTGCCGGACCATTTGGGAAAAATCCTCTGGTAACCACGCGCCTGGACATCGTCAGTTCTCTCCACGCTCGTTTCTTCTTTCATAATAGAGCACCGAATAAGATAACTGCCCAGACGCCAGGACCCTGCCAGGTGAAGCGCCTGCACTGTGAGGTCACGATCCAGGTCCGGAATCGAATAGATCTCACCATTGCTAAATTCCGGGAGTCCGTAAATGTATCGATAATCGTACATGACATCAATTGAAGACGAGGAGGAAGGACGAACTCCAAGGCCGACTTGGACGACGGCAATATCTTCGGTAGTGTTGCCCAAAAAAAGCGGATTGTTATACTCCACTAAAGATCGAAATCTAGGTGAAACTGACCCCCCGCCAGAGAACATTAGCCAAGGCAAAATGGGTCCTCTTATTTCGGCTCCGAAAGAAATTCTGGAATCTAGTTTTGTAATATTATCGAATCGAGCGTAGCCGGCGCCAGCCAACGAATTATCGAGGGGCCTATATTCCCATTTCCCCGTGAATGCATAGTAAGTATTCAAACTCTGAGTGCTAAGATCCCTGGCAATTATTCCTCTGCGACTTATATCTGCCCCAAAATCAAAATTGTGATACCCGGATTCAAAATGCTGCGTCACCTTCGCCCCATACCATTGCGACCTGGTATCCTCCTTCACATATCCCGCGCCCGGGTTGTTCTCGTTGTCGCGATACTCGCGGAAGTTCGTCGAATGATAGAGCGTCAACATCGTTGTTGCAGTCGTATCGGCAAAGAAATTCCCCGCCATCCCAACCTGAAGGTCGTAGCGGGTCACCTTCTCGTAGGCGTTGCTGTCGGCAACGACCGCGAGCAGGCGATCATAACGTGTCGAGTCCGGAGTTTTTGAGATATCGATTCCGCCGTTGAGGCCAAGCCGGGTCTGATTGTACATCCCGGATGCAAAAAAATCCAGTCTATTGCTGACATTGTACCGGAGTTTCATCCGGCCATTCCAGGCGTCGTAATCGCTATTCGGATACCGTCCACCGTACGACGCGTGCTGCGCGCCAGCGGTCATGTTGAGCCCGCGAATGATATCCTGGCTGAACATCCCGTCGACAAATCCCTGCCCATACGAGGATTCCTGATATCGTATGCGTGTGGATGCGTGAATCGCTTTTTTATTCTTGCTCACGAAGTTCACAGCCATGCCGGTGCTGTTCAATCCGTAGAGAAACGCCCTTGGCCCTGTGATGATCTCAACGCGCTCGATATGTTCCGTGGGATAAAGGTATGGATCGAATGTGCCGGTGAACGGTTCGTTCAACAAAACGCCGTCGCTCATGAATGCTATGTTGCGGTCATCAAGTCCGTCGATCGTAATCCCGTGATGCTGACCCGGACTCGCGAGGCTCCGGATGAAGACTCCCGGAACCATCGAAAGGAGGCTTCCCGAATACGTGTAATCCATAAAATTAATACTCGAATCGGTGACAAGCACGGTGGGCGAACGTTCGATTGAGCCCACATACGGGATTGGAACCGTGAAGTGCCGCAGCGTGTCGGCGGGCGGAGTTGTTGTTGCTGCGGTAGAATCAGTTTGGTCGAACTGTGCGCGTGCGTGCGCGAGAAGAAAAAGTGTGAGAAGAAGTATGCCCGTGATCGAGTGCTTCATGCGGTGGGAAAATATAGAGAAAAGGAGACCCACTTGCAAAGGGAGGCAACAAATCTCTGTACCTAAACGCCTCTGCCGTCAGGAACTGAAGCGTGCGCTTCCGTTGGGAGCGCTTGAAATTTCTCCCGGGCTATCATCCGCGCGAAAATGAGGTGGGGTCAAAAACGTCTGTCGTTCCTTATTGAGCTTCTCCTTGGCGTG
>DATJGD010000041.1:0-24457 GCA_035495255.1 Bacteroidota bacterium
AAAAGATAATATCCTGTCCCGAGAACGAACGACCAGATGAGCGATGCTACCAGGCTGTGTGAAATCGGATAATCGTATAAATCAATCGGAGAAACAACCGTAATGCCCGGGACAATTCTCGCGTGCTCCCATCCAAGAAGAAGAAACACAGGCCAGAGCATATCGAGGAATTGTACGGCTACGAATGTCATTCCGAGAGAAGTTTTTGGGGCCGCCTTCTTGACAGCAAATGCGATTGCGTGATGACCGATGAACATTCCCGTTCCTCCGTAATGCATTGTAATGATTAAATTTGGATTTACAAAATGCGCTTGATACTTTGCATCATCGTGGACAAGAAACGTTGTATCATGGTGTCGTTGGTTGTGATTTCGCTCTTCAGGGGTGCGTCCACCGCATCGTGCATCTCATCTTCAGACAGCCCCGGTCAGCGATCTGGTTCGGTTATTGCGGATGACGCCTCGATCGTGTGGAAGGACCTGGGGATGGTGTTCACTGCACCACTACATTTCGATGAATGCGCATGGTTGCGCGCGGGTGTCGTCGGGGGAGGGACGCTCTTATTGTTGCCGGTGGATCACTCCGCCAGAACTCTTGCACAGCGCAATCAGTCGGGTCTCAACGACGATCTTGGAGAAGTTGGCCGGGTCTACGGAAGCGGGCTCTTTGCGTTTGGACTTTCAGGAGGTGTGTATCTCGGCGGTCTGGCAGGAGGAAACGAGGATCTTCGTACAACGGGGAGGATGATGTTCGAGTCGGTCGCTTTTACGGGAGTTACCGTGGTGGTGCTGAAAAGTGTTACCGGGCGAAGCCGGCCGTACACCGACGAAGGCAACCTGCGATTCCGGCCATTTCAATATCAGGATGATTATGTTTCGCTTCCGTCGGGCCACTCGGCGCTCTCCTTTGCCCTCTCGACGGTGCTCTCACGGCGAATTCATAATACGTACGTCTCTCTGGCTCTCTATTCAGTCTCGACGCTCTCGGCAATATCACGGGTGTATGAAGATGGGCACTGGCTTTCAGATACGTTTCTTGGAGCGGCGATTGGAACAGCTATCGGACTTTCGGTCACCGGTTTGCATGACGATGAGGGCCGGCATGCGTCGGTGAAAATTGTTCCAGGCGCAAACGGCATTTCCGTGATATATCTCTTTTAGGTAAGATTGAAGCCCGCTAGCTCGTTGCCTTGATAACAGTCTTCCGCACTAAGGCGAGCAGTTCTTCTGGGTCGTACGGTTTCAAAAGGTAATTTTTTGCACCCAGATTTACGCATTCAACCGCTTTCAGTAAGCTGTTTGAAGCTGTGAGGATGATAATGTTCGGGATGGTACCTCGAATATGAAGTTCTTTCATCAGGGCGAGGCCTCCCATACGGGGCAGGTGGAGGTCGAGGAGAATGATATCATATCGCTGCTGCTGGATAAGAGACAGTGCAGGGATGCCATCGCCCGCCGTGTCGACGACAAATCCTTCTGCCTCAAATTGGACAGCCAGGGATGATCGCATGTCCTTATCGTCGTCTACTGCAAGCATCCTCAACTGTTTGTCGGCAGCCATGATGATTATGATGATCTAGTCGCGATTGAGAACTTCATGGAGCGAGACGAGCAATCTATCTGCGGTAAACGGTTTCGTGAGGGTTGCCTGGACCCCGAGATCGGGACCGACGGTTGATTCAGATCCGCCGATCAGCCCGCTCGCGGCTATGATCTTGATGTTCGGGTTGATCTTCCGGAGTGCGCGAATCGTTGAGGCGCCGCTCATGAGCGGCATCATCATGTCGGTCAGCACTACTTTCACCTCGTTTCTGTGCTGGACGTAGAGGGCGACACCTTCGGCGCCATCATTGGCGGTAATCACCCTGTAACCGAACGTCTCAAGAGTCTCTTTTGTGATTTCCCGGATGCCAGCCTCATCATCGATGACGAGGATCGTTTCACCTTGTCCCGCCGGCCGATCTGATTTGGCTGAATCCGTCTGAATCGATTCCTCGGAGCTCGTGATGGGCAAATAAATCTTGAACATCGTCCCCTTGTTATGCTCGCTGTAAACATTTATAAATCCGCCGTGGCTTTTTGCGATCGCAAGGACGGTGGAAAGACCGAGACCCGTTCCTTTTCCGACTTCCTTCGTGGTAAAAAACGGATCGAAAATCTTGTCAATGATGTCCTGGGGAATGCCGGTTCCTGAGTCTGCGACGCTAATAATGATATGAGGCCCGGCGGTCGCTTCGACATGCATCCGGGCGTAATGTTCGTCAAGGTGCACGTTCTCTGCTGAGATCGTGATCGAGCCACCTGCGGGCATTGCGTCACGGGCGTTGACGCAGAGATTGAGAAGGACCTGATGAAGCTGAGTGGGATCGCCTTTCATCGTCCAAAGATCTTTCGGAACGTCGGAACGTACATGAATTGATTTTGGGAAAGTTTCCCTGGCGATTTTGACGATTTCCTCAATGATGTGTTTCGGTTGGAGGGAAATGCGCTCTCCTTCGATGCCCCGGGCAAAGGTAAGTACTTGGCGAACCATACCGGCCCCCCTTGTAGCGCTCGTCTCAAGCGCATCAAGGATACGTTTGCTGTCGGAATCCGGAAACTTCTTCCGAAGAATTTCCAATCCCATGAGAATCGGGGCGAGGACGTTATTAAGATCATGAGCGATTCCGCCCGCAAGCGTCCCGATACTCTCCAACCGCTGAGCGCGCAGCATCTGGGCCTCGGTATTCTTTTTATCGGTCACATCCCGCGAAACGATAAGCACCTGCGCAACATTGCCGCGGGGATCCCGGATCACGCTACCCTGCGATTCAACGTAGCGTACCGCCCCATCCCGGGCCTGGAAGCGAAACTCAGCCGCGTGGCCTGTCCCGGTCCGGACAGTGTCAAAAAAAGCCTGCTTGATGCGGTCGCGGTCATCAGGATGAATCTCTTCGAACGAATCAGTCCCACGCAACGATTCCGGATCTCCCAGGATTTCCCGGTATGACGGGCTGTTGTAGATCCTGCGTCCTGTCAAGTCGAGCACCGCGACGAGGTCTGCGATATTCTCTGATATAAGCCGGAACTGTTCTTCGCTGCGGCTGATTTTTTCTTCCGATTGCTTGCGCTCGATCGCCTTGGCCACTTCTGTCGAAACAAATTCCAAAATCTCCTGCTCACGTTTTCCGTACGCAGCGGGATCGTCGTAATGCTGAACTGTCATCACCCCGATGGTTCGATCGCCAATCCTGAGCGGAACGCCGAGCCAGATCGGTGAGGGGACACCGACGAGTTCGACTTCTCCCCGCTTGCGGAGCTCGAGGTCGGTTTCTTCGTTGCACAACAGGGATGTTCCGGTGCGCAGGACATATTCGGTGAGCCCTTTCCCCGGCTTCTGCGGCGGGAGCGGAGTGTCGGCCTCGTCGACACAATAGGGAAAACTCAAGATGTCCGACCGCTCATCGTACAAAGCGATGTAGAAATTCTTTGCCGGCATGATTGTTCCGACGATTTCATGAACCGACTTGAAGAGATCATCCAGGGTTTGGGCGACATTTGTGGCGGAGGCGATATGATAAATCGAAGACTGTAACTTCTCAGCCTGCTTGCGGTGGCTGATATCCCGGGTAACTCCAAGAACACCAATAAGTTCTTTGGTCGATGTGTACAGAGGTACTGCATGCGTCTCAAGCCATCTCCTCGTTCCTTTCAAACCGATGATTTCAAATTCAAGAGTCCGCTGGTTACCGGCGCAGACTTCCTTCATCAAATTATGAAATTTCTCACGGTGTTCGGGCGCAACGTAAGGATAGACTGTTTGGCCGATAACATCGTGAGTGCTCGGTGCTTCCAGCATCGCGGCGCCGGCAGGATTGATCTGAAGGACTTTTCCATCCTGTGAGACGATCTTGACGCACTCGGGTTCTGTGTCAAAGATCGCGCGTGAAAGCTCCTCACTCTCATGAAGGTCCCGTTCCATTTGTTTCTGCTGCCGCCGGGCGTCGGCTTCACGCAATTCACGTTCTACCGCCGGGACAAAGCGCCTCAGGTTGCCCTTAACGAAATAGTCCTGCGCGCCCGCCTTCATGGCCGCAACCGCGGTATCCTCTCCCATCGTACCGGACACGAAAATAAATGGAATATCCAGATTTTTGCTCTGGATGAACCGGAGGGCGTCGGTTCCGCGAAACTGCGGCATCGTGTGGTCGCAGATCACGAGATCCCACTGCTGTGCTTCGAGCGCGATGTTTAGGTTCTCCGCCGTATCGACGCGTCGAAACAGCACGTCATATTTCGCGTTGCGCAGCTCGCGTACGACAAGCTGTGCGTCATCTTCGTTGTCTTCTATGAGAAGGACGTGGAGTATTCGATTCAACTCTGGCTCCTCGGTTTGGGAGCGCGTTCATTGAGCACGAGCCAGTATAATTTTAACTGCTTAACAGCATCGGTGAATTGAACAAAGTCGACGGGCTTCCGGATATAGCTATTTGCACCCAGCTTGTAGCCGTTAATCAGATCACGCTCTTCTTTCGACGATGTCAGGATAACAACCGGGAGCAGGCTCGTACGCTCATCGGAGCGGACGCGGCGAAGTACTTCGAGGCCGTCAATTTTAGGAAGCTTTAAATCAAGAAGGACAAGTTCGGGTACGTCAGAGGTATCCCGGCCGGCAAAGGTTCCGGTTCCAAAGAGGTAATCGAGCGCTTCGATCCCGTCGTGCGCGACAATGATTTCGTTGACGATGCTGTTCTGTTTGAGCGCGCGGATCGTCAGAGCTTCGTCGTCGGGATTATCTTCAATCAGGAGGATCCTTTTGGGTTTCATTTTGGCTCCGCTGCAAGTGTGAAAAAGAATGTGGCGCCTTTTTCAATGAAGCTTTCGGCCCAAATCCTGCCTCCGTGGCGCCGGATGATTCGCTGTACCGTTGCCAGCCCGACCCCTGTTCCTGGAAATTCCGACATACCGTGAAGCCGCTGGAACGCCCCAAAGAGCCTCTCCGCGTATTTCATGTCAAAACCGGCGCCGTCGTCGCGCACGAAGTACACCGGCGTTTCGCTATGGTTCATTACTCCAAATTCTATCTTCGCTGTCGGGTGTTTGCTGGTGTATTTCCAGGAGTTCCCGATGAGGTTGTCCATGGCTACCCGGAGAAGCCGGCAATCCCCCTGCACGACGATATCCCCGGCGATACAGAAATCAACGTTCCGGCAGGGAAATGATTTCTGAAGGTCCTCCGCGATTTCCTCGGTCAATGCACTCAGATTGGTTGACTCGAATGACAGTTCCGCCCGGGTTACGCGCGATAAGTTCAGGAGATCGTCGATGAGCTGCGCCATGCGTTGCGAAGCGGACCGGATTCGTTGGAGGAAGTCTTTTCCCTGATCGTCGATCCTGGCCGCATAATCTTCAGCAAGCGCCAGGCTGAAACCGTCGATACTGCGTAGCGGCGCGCGCAGGTCGTGTGAAACAGAATAACTGAATGCTTCGAGTTCCCTATTCAGGGCTTCGCGTTCAGCATTGATGCGCTCCAGATGGTCGTTTGACTCGCGAAGTCGTTGGTTAACCTCCTGGGCCTCTTTTGTTCGCAGGAATATTTCCGCCTCCATCTTTTCCATTTTCGAGCGTACCTCATCAGAGATACCGCCCGAATCAGCCGCCTTCTGGCGGACAAACTCCGTCACGTCCTCAACACGATGTATGATATACTGAACTTCGCCGTGAGCGTCAAGGACGGGTGAGTTTACCGGACTCCAATACCGCTCTTCAAATTCTCCATCTTTGGAACCGGGTTTCCTCACATCATATTTTTGCAACGCCATCGTATCAGCTACATGGTTTTTCAGGACTCTCTGGAAAGAGGCCTGCAGGTTGTTGACGCCGTTCGCAGAAGGATCGTTTGGATTGTCGGGAAAAACCTCAAAGAGATTTTTTCCCATGATATCAGAGCGTTGAGTCATCGTCGCTTTGAGATATGCGTCGCTCGCTCCAACAATGGTCAAATCAGGCTGCAGCACCAGGTAGAGCCCGGGGGCTGCTTCGAAGAGAGCCTGGAATCGCATGCGAAGCTCCTCGTCATGGCGCATTCTTTCGAGCCTCTTCCGGTCTGTGATATCGCTGAAGAGAATGCCGACTTTATTGGATCCGGGGCCGCCGATTCGGTACGCATGTACGTCGTAGTAGCGGGCAAGAGATTTCGCCTCGTTTTCGAATCGGCGCGGCACACCCGTCGCTGCGACTTCACCAAAGATCTCGAACCAATGCTTCTCATGATCAGGGGCGAACTCCGTCATGAGGTGGCCTTGTGCATTCTTCATCCCGGTCTGTTTTTCAAACGCCTGATTCACTTCCAGAAATCGGTAGTCCACGGGTTTCCCCTCGACATCAAAGATCATTTCAATGATGCAAAAGCCTTCGATGAGCGTGTCAAAAATATTCTTGAACTGCTGTTCCGTTGCACCTATCGTGGTAGGCATTCCGAATAATCTTGACAGTGATTGATAGGCAAATAGTGTGGAATGTTGAAAAATTCTACAGCGGGAGGGACGACGTCTGCGGAGAGGAATTCTGTATAAATATTACTCATTGAAGCATGTCCAAGCGAAAATATCCGATTGTTCGCAATATTTATGGAAATATACTCTGATAAAATCCAAATGTCAACCGCGATTTTAGTTATGTCACATCCGGAGAGATCCTGGCGGGTGATAGTCGGAAAACGTCTATTTATCAAACACTCGCAGCTCCGAAATTAGCTCCTTGATGCGCAAATTTGCTCTTTCCTCCTCAAAATGATAAGTTTAATAATGAATCCGGAAACCCAGCTCATACTTGAACAGAAACTAAAGAACCTCCCCACAGGGCCCGGCGTCTATCAATTCAAGAGCGAAAACGGGGAAGTGCTCTATGTCGGCAAGGCGATCAATCTCCGCAACCGCGTCCGTCAGTACTTCCAGAAGTCATACCGCCCGGATCCCCGCCGGGAGGTTATGGTTTCGAAAATCGTCGATGTTGAACTTATCGTTACCGATTCCGAGGTGGAGGCGCTGATCCTTGAGACGAATCTCATCCAGAAAATCAAACCTCGCTACAACATCGATCTCAAGGACGACAAAAGCTTCCCCTATATCGTCGTGACCAACGAACCATATCCCCGTGTGTTTGCCACGCGCCGTGTCATCAAGGATGGGTCAAGGTATTTTGGGCCGTATACCGAGGTCCGGAACATGCACGACTCCCTGAAGATCGTCAGGGAAATCTACAAGGTCCGGAGCTGCAACTATTTCATCGATCAGGCCGCGATTGAGAAAAAGAAGATCAAGATATGCTTCGATTATCATATCAAGAAATGCGACGGTCCGTGCGAAGGGTTGATTTCGAAAGAAGCGTACAATGCGATGATCGGGGAAGTCATTCAAATTCTCAAAGGGAAAACATCCACGCTCGTGAAGGCCCTTCAGGGAAAAATGAACCAGGCTTCGGAAGAAATGCGGTATGAGGACGCCGGTGAATTGCGCGACAAGATCAGGGCTCTGAGCGTTTACGCCGACCGGCAAAAAATAGTCGACACCGAGCTCATCGACCGGGATCTCTTCGCACTGGACTCGGACCGCGACGATGCCTGCGGCGTCGTATTCAAAGTGCGGGATGGCAAGATCATCGGCCGCCACCACGTCTATATGGCGGGAGTAGAAGGAAAAGAAGAGAAGGAAATACTGGAACAGTTTCTTGAGCGGTATTATCTGAATTCGCAGGAAATACCCAGGGAAATCTTCCTTCCGATTGAGATCGAGAGTTCGGGGACGATCGCGAAATGGCTGATGGAGCGGAGCGGGGGGCACGTCGCGATCATTGTTCCGAAGATCGGTGAAAAGGCGAAACTCCTTGCGATGTGCAGGAACAATGCGACGCTTCTCCTGGACATGCTGAAGCTCCAGCGGCAAAAAAATAAAGAGATCATCGCTCCTTCAATCCAGGCGCTGCAGAAGGATCTGCGGCTCGAAAAACCTCCAAGACGAATTGAGTGTTTCGACATATCGAATATCCAGGGAACCGACAGCGTTGCGTCGATGGTAGTGTTCATCGACGGCAAAACCAGAAGATCTGAATATCGCAAGTTCAAAATCCGCACTGTTGAAGGAACTGACGATTTCGCAAGCATGAGAGAAGTCATCGAGCGTCGTTACACCCGCGTTCTGGCTGAGCAGGCTGTATTGCCGGACCTTGTCGTGATCGACGGGGGAAAAGGCCAGCTTTCCAGCGCAGTCGAATCGCTGACGAAGCTCAATGTCGAGCTCCCGATCATTGGGCTGGCAAAGAGGCTCGAAGAAGTATTCGTACCCCAAGCGAGCGATCCTCAGTCGATTCCCAAATCATCTCCGGGGCTCAAGCTCCTCCAGCGCATCCGGGATGAAGCCCACAGATTCGCCGTCACCTATCACCGGGCGCTGCGAAGCAAGCGAGTCCTTCAAACAGAGCTCGACCTGATCAACGGAGTGGGGAAGAAACGGGCAACATTACTCCTGGAGTCATTTGGATCCGTCCAGGGAGTGAAGTTTGCTACGATGGAGCAGCTCGTCGAGGTGATCGGTGAAAAGACCGCTGCAAAAATTAAAGAATATTTTAGCGACGAGGATATGCAGGGCAAAGCACAGGAGAGCCAAAAGTAGCCTTTCAACCTTGAAAAGGTGTCGCGGAACAGCCGTAAATCCTTCCAGATTAGCCACTTACGGACATAAATAATGAGCTGAATCACAACCTTCATTGATTGTAGCCCCCTATTTTTCGACTTTTGAGTATGGAATTATTGAAAGGGGGACATACCATGTGTAAGTATTTGACCTTTGCCGTCATAATGCTGATATTTGCTGGCCAGGATGCGCAGGCGTGGCAATCTGCTAAGGGAACAACACTGTTTCTTGCAGACGGGAAAATCGCTCACCTCGTTCCCTCGACGGTCGTCCGAAGGACGATGGATGTTACTCTGGCGTCGATGGGAGAGATGACGGCGGTTGAACCCGTGAACTCAGTTGAGCGAAAATATGTGGTTCAGGTCGGCACATTCGCTGTAAAGGAAAATGCGTTCAGGCTCGAGAGCAAATTAAAAAGCGAGCAGTATGTTGTAAAAGTGTGGGAATACGATTCGAAGCAGATGAATCATTTCTATGTCGTGACGGTCGGTGAGTACGCGACAGCCGAAGAGGCTCATGACCGGCTCGGTTCGATCGACCGGGAATACAATCTTGAGGGAATGGTTCTCATGCAGGGATGGACGAGATGAAGTCAGGATGCTTTTGAAAGGGAATAGAGGATGGCAAAGATATTCAGAAATTTTCTAAGCAATAAAATATTTTCGTTTTTTTTCACGATCATCGTAGTCGCGGTCATCGCCGCGTACTGTTTTGGCGTCTTTCACGCGTATCAGCATACGACGCTCCTGGCCTTCCTGAGCGGGTTTACCATCGTGCCGGCATTTTATTATGCGTACGAGTATTTCGACGTGCCCCACTACCCATGCTCATTTGAAGGCTGCCATCACGTCGCAACCCAGGCAAGCAATACGCTGGACGGCATGTTGTACATTTGTGACGAACACCTGGACGGGTACAAGCGGCTGAAGTAGGGTGTCGGATCCCTACGGATTTCAAAAAGTCTCTGCAATATGCAGGGACTTTTTTGTTTGGTTTTATTGACAGATTTTGATAGATTGTAACCGCTCCGGGCGCTTAGCTCAGCTGGTTCAGAGCGTACGCCTCACACGCGTAAGGTCACTGGTTCGATCCCAGTAGCGCCCACAAGACCCTTGCAATATCTGCTTTTTTTATTATATTGATTCACAGCTGATAACCATTTACCCTTTAAGCCGATCCGAGAGATCGAAAAGGACTCGAAATGAAGCCTCAGGCAATAACAAACTTACAAACCTCCTTCCCGAATCGGGAACCGGAGGTTTTTTCGTTTTCGGGGGGAGCATGACCGTCAAATCCAAGCTCATCGACAGCCAGGGTTTTGACCGCACGCTGACGCGCCTTGCGCATGAAATCCTCGAGCGAAACAAGGGAAGTGAAACGATCGCGATCGTTGGGATCAGAACGCGCGGCGAGTTTCTTGCGCGGCGACTCGCGAACAAAATTAAAGACATTGAACACAAGGATCTCCAGATCGGATTCCTTGATATCACGCTGTACCGGGACGATCTGCGGGGAAAGCTGAGCCAGCCAGTACTGCAAGGGACCGAGATCTCATTCGATGTAACGGGCAAGAATGTCATCCTCATTGATGACGTTCTGTACACAGGCAGGACAGTCCGCGCTGCGCTCGATGAACTCATCGATCTCGGAAGGCCCGCGACGATCCAGCTCGCCGTCTTCGTGGACCGCGGACACAGGGAGCTTCCGATCAAAGCCGATTTTGTAGGCAAGAACATCCCCACCTCACCCGGCGAAGAAGTTCGCGTCCTCATGAACGAAATCGATGGCGAGGACGCGGTGGTTCTGTTGGAAGGAGGGAACGCCTGATGCCGCTCTCCACCAAACATCTCCTTGGCCTTGAGGGCATGCCAAAGGAAGAGATTCAACTTATTCTGGATACGGCGAATTCGTTTCGCGAAGTGCTCGACCGCCCGATCAAGAAGGTCCCGGCGCTCCAGGGGAAAACGATCGTCAACCTCTTTTTTGAGAGTTCGACGCGGACGCGGACCTCGTTCGAGCTTGCCGAGCGGAGGCTCTCGGCCGATGTCGTGAATTTTTCCACCGACATCAGCAGCGTGCGGAAGGGGGAGACGCTCAAGGATACGGCCCGCAACCTGGAGATGATGAAGATCGACATGGTCGTCGTTCGTCATGTCTGCGCAGGGACTTCCCGTTTTCTTAGCAACATTTTGGACGCAAACGTCATCAACGCGGGGGATGGAATGCATGAGCACCCGACTCAGGCGCTCCTCGACATGTACACCATCAGGGAAAAATTTGGTAAACTCGAGGGGCTCAACGTCTGCATCATCGGAGATATCGGACATAGCAGAGTCGCACTTTCAAATATCTTCGGACTCAAGACCATGGGAGCAAATGTCTCCGTCTGCGGTCCGAGGACGCTTATTCCAAAAGATATCGAACAACTTGGCGTTAAAGTATTTCATGATGCCGACAAGGCCATCAACGAGGCCGACGTCGTCAATGTCCTTCGCATCCAGCTCGAGCGACAGGGCGGAAACCTCTTCCCGTCTCTGAGAGAGTACCGACGATTTTTCGGCATCTCAAAAGAGCGGCTTGAGAAGCTGAATCGTGACATTACGATTATGCATCCCGGCCCTATCAACCGGGATGTCGAGATCTCGGCGGACGTGGCTGACGGTGAGCATTCATTAATCCTCCAGCAGGTCCTTAACGGAGTCGCGATCAGGATGGCTGTCTTATTTCTTCTGGGAACACGAGGCTGAATACATGAATCTACTTCTAAAAAACGGTCACATCATTGATCCTGCGACAGAGATTGACGCCATTGCCGACATTCTCGTCGTCGACGGCAAGATCGAAAAGATCGGCCAGGGGCTCAGTTCCCCGAAACAGTCTGAGACAATCGACCTGAACTCTAAGGTCGTGGCTCCCGGATTCATCGACATCCATGTCCACCTGCGCGAACCGGGGTTTGAGCACAAGGAGACGATCGATTCCGGATGCAGGGCTGCGGCTGCCGGAGGATTTACAGCTGTATGCTGCATGCCTAACACCAACCCCGCGATCGACGACGCCTCGGTCGTCAGAACCATTATCGAAAAAGGGAAGAACGTTTTACACGGCATCGTCGATATTTATCCTGTCGGTGCAGCTACGATGGCGCGTGCAGGCAAAGAACTTTCGCCGATGTTTGAGCTTGCCGAAGCCGGTGCAGTCGCCTTTTCCGACGACGGAGCTCCCATTGAAAGCGCCGAAATGATGCGGCGTGTGCTCGAGTATGCCGGCACGATCGGCAAGCCCGTGATCCAGCATGCAGAAGATGTGAGCATGACGCGTGGGGGAGCGATGAACGAAGGGATCGTCTCGACCTCGCTCGGGCTTCCGCCGATGCCCCCGATCGCCGAAGACGTATTAATCGCCAGGGACATAACGCTCGTCGAATATCTTGGATCGGCATATCATGTCGCTCATATGAGCACCGCCGGTGCCACAGAGCTGGTCAGGCAGGCGAAGCGGAGGAAGCTCCCGGTGACATGCGAAGTTACCCCGCACCATTTTGCGCTGACCGATGAGGCGGTCCGTTCCTACGATACGAATACGAAGATGAACCCCCCGCTGAGGACTCAGCGGGATTTGGAAGCGGTTATCGAGGGTCTGCGCGATGGTACCATTGACGTAATCGCGACCGATCATGCGCCCCATAGTTTCGATGAAAAGCAGGTCGAGTTCACTGCGGCGCCGTTCGGGATCATCGGTCTTGAAACAGCGATCGGTCTCTCATTGACCAAACTCGTTCACACAAAGATTTTGACGCTCCAACAGCTCATAGAAAAATTCTCCTCCAACCCCCGCAGAATACTCGGCCTTCCGAAAATCTCTATCGCCGAAGGAGAGTCGGCGAACCTCACGATTTTTGATACCGCCGTCGAGTGGAAGGTTGACCTGGACAAATTCAAGTCCAGGTCGAAGAATTCACCATTCAGTAATTGGCCTCTCAAAGGAAAATCGTTCGGAATCGTGAACAACGGCTTTGCCTATATAAACGATAAAATCTTGTCCTAAATAGGAGACAATTATCCTGTGTAGTAAGGACAAACTCCTCATTTCTTCTCAGAATTTGGCGTTTTTCCCTTCCATTCTTAAGCAAATCTCAGTGGCACGCCGTTTGACTCTCCAATTGGTAACGAATTGAAAAGGAGAGCGTTATGAAAAAATATTGGTGGATTTTAGGATTAGGTCTTTTGCTGATCGGATGCGATCCCAGGTTTCTTGCGCCTGATTTAACTCCTCCCGCGGTCCCTCAAAATGTATCGACCGTAACCGGAGACAATCAGGTCGAAGTCTTGTGGACGAGAAACACCGAGCCCGATCTCGCGGGGTATCACATTCTTGTGAGCAGCACCTACAACGGTACGTATCGGATCATCGGCACGACCTACCAGGATCACTACATCGATAACGGCGCGCATAACGGCGTAACGTATTATTACGCAGTCACCGCGTACGATCGGGCAGGAAATGAGAGCCCTCTGAGCCGTGACGTTGCGTATGATACTCCCCGCCCCGAGGGATATAACGCGATCCTGAAAGATTACAGGACAACACCCACCCTCGCGGGGTATGACTTTTCGGATAATTCCGTCGGGCCATATGACGATCAGTATACCGATGTATTTTTCGAGTACTATAACGGTTCATTTTTTCTGAATGTCTGGACCGATTCCGACATCCAGGATATGGGTTACACGCAATCATTATACGATATCACTGAAGCTCCCACCGTCGGCTGGTCGCCAAGCAAAGACGTGAGGGCCATTGCCGGACATACATATGTGATCTGGACATGGGATGACCATTATGCCAAGATTCGGATCAATGCAGTGTCGTCAGCCCGGGTCGATTTCGACTGGGCATATCAGCTTCAATCAGGGAACACGGAGCTAAAGCGATCCGTCAGCACAACGCGAGGTTCGCATTACCTCGGAGACGGTGTTACATCGAGACAATAAAGCTTGAGCAGCATACTATGAGGCGCCGGCGGTGGATGAGAAGTGATGGATTAGGGACCGGCGCCTCAAGCGTATTAACGGCAGACGCCTCATGCCGTTATTTGACTTTCAGACGGTTATGCGGTATTTTTGTGGCGGTGATTTTATGAAGCGATTCGTTGTTCCTATACTTGTGGCAATACTGGTAGTGCCGGCATGCTTTCACTGGGCGGGTGTTCAGCATGTATCCGCCAAAACGCCAACGGCCCGTCAGGATACCCCTGCTGTCGGCTCGCCGCCGGTGAAAGAGATCGAAGATGCCATTCTCCAGGAGGATGCAAAAGCGATCGCCAGGTATTTCGACAAACAGGTCTATCTCAGCCTTCAGAACAATGAGGGATCATACTACAGCTCGAACCAGGCACTGTATGTGCTTCAAAATTATTTCAGTTCGCACCATGTCGTCTCGTTTAAGTTTACCTCGTCGAGCACGACCGGGGCAACGTCATATGCCACGGGCGGAGGCAAGGTGCGCGTGAAAGGCAACAGAACTTCGGTCCAGATGTACATCTCGTTGTCCAGATCGGGTGATCGCTGGGTCATTTCGCAGTTCAATGTGTATTGACATTGAATGTGGCTGATCAACCACTTCGCCTCACATCTCGCTTTCTCAAACCCCGGTTTCTTCTTTACGCGATCGGCGTCCTGCTGATCATGATCGCCGCTTCGTTGAGCGGCGAGTATTTTTACAACAGGTATCTCCTCAGCGACTGGCGCGATGTTGACGCCCAGTCAAGATTATCTCTCACGAACGAAGTTCAGGCGAGGTTTGCGGCATACCAGGAGAGGACAACCGAAGCGACCAAAGCCGTTGCCTATTCTTCGGTGCTTGCCTCATCGCTCACCTCGGGCACTGATGCCTCAATCGTTGCCATTTTCGACGAGCTTGCAATCCGGAACAGGATGAATCTGTCGTTCGAGCTGTATGATAGCACGGAACGGCTGCTCGCCTGGTCCGGGACACACAGTTCTGTTCCTGATTCGGTCTACTTTTCGTCTTCAGTTGCCACGCTCATCATTCCGGGGCCGATTCTGTCGTATTTTGTAACGGTGGTTCCGGTGAGAGTGGACTCCGTACAGTATTACGTTGTCGGGAAGAGGCTCTTCGACGTAAACTATCCCATCAGTAACCGGTTCATCAGCAATCAGGCGTTTGCCACGACGTTCACATCGCGTTTTCCGTTCGACCTTGATTACTATTTTTCATCCGGCGCGGCCCGGGACAGCTCGGAGCGGATCAGGATCCCGCTGGCCGGCCTGTCCTGCGATACTCTCGGCTATGTGTACGCCCAGGCACCCGTATTGGCTGAATACCAGGATACAGCCCACGAGTTCTTTGGGAAGATTATCGGCACCGCGATCGTTCTTGCTTTTGCGCTCATCCTGTTTCTCGCCCTGAGTGTGCAGCGTGCGCGCGGATCGCATGTGACGAGAATGGTTGTATGGACACTGGGTATCTGGGCGCTTCGATACATCATGGTATGGCGGGATTTTCCCGAATGCTTGTTCTCGTCCACATTATTTGATGCCTCTTATTTTGCTTCTCCCTTTGGTTTTGGATTGGCAAAATCGATCGCCGATCTGAACCTATCTGCGCTATTCCTCCTTGCGAACGTCTGCGTCATTGCAGTTCCGTGGATACGCCGCGCATCTTCCCGGGAGGCGCTTCAACTACGTACTCCGGCCGCAGTTCTCGTCGTGGTTGCGTTGAGCAGCATATTGTTCGTTTGTTTCAGAGGGTTTCTTGCGGCGCTGGCAAGCGCGGTGCATGATTCGTCTCTCCCGTACGGAGATCCGACGTTCGTGCTTCCGTCGTTCGAGCTTGGTGCGATGCTCCTTGGATTGCTTGAGATTGCCCTTGCGCTTGTCATCCTGGGGGCCGCCATCGTCATGACCCTCCGGACTATTTTCCTTTCTCTGTTTGGCGTGAACAGGCCTGCCGCATCGTGGATTTCTACAATTGCTGTCCTTTCAGCCCTGAGCGTTCTCTTCGGCGCCCTCTCACCAAATCCTTTACTGAGTCAGGACGAAAGATTCATCTTTGTACTTTTGCTCGCGGGGCTGTCGATTCTCTTTGACCGGATAGTCACCCGGAACGGGCATCTCCAGTTTGTGCCTGCGTCTCTTGCGACCGTTATTGTCGCAATATGCTTTCTCATCCCCGTCATGGACAACAACGTCCATGAGCTTGATCGCATCCACGCCGAATTGCTCTCTTCGGAAATATTACGGCCTTCTGATACATGGGTGAAGATCGTCATGCAGCGGGCGCTGGATGAGCTTTCAAACGGCGATGCCCTGGCTGCGCTCTCTACAACCGACCGCCAGGGGATTGAAAAGCTCGCGTTCACGCAATGGGCAAAAAGCATCCTCAGCAAAGAGGGAAGCAACTGCGCGATACTGATCTTCGATCAATCGGGGACGGTGCTCAGCAATTTTCAAATCGGCATTTCTCCCTACAAAGCGAATGAACCGTTTCAGGATATCTCTCCCACGCGCAGATATATCGATGTTGAAGACCAGAAAGGAAACGGAGACAGGCGATTCATGGGTTATACCCCCATATTCGGAACCGACGGCGTGCTCATTGGCGGCGTGTGGGTCGAGCTGGCGACGGGGCGGCAGACGATTTTGCGCGACGAGACGGCAAATCTCCTTAAGAACTATACACATGAACACTTTGAAGCCCATTACCGGAGGCTCAGCATCTCCGAATATCTCCAGGGCAAGTTGGTATCGACGACGGACGAATCGATTCCATTAGATCACCGGCTTCCCGCGGGAGTGCAATCCCGGAGCGGCACAATGCAGTGGTGGGAGGAATCGATTGACGGCGTTTCCTATGAAACGCTCTACCTGCGTGATCAAACCAGGGGAGCAGACAATACATGGATCGCGCTCAGGATGAACGCTCTCGGTTTCCGCTGGCATGTGTTCAGCTATTTACGATATATCCTGTTTTACGCGCTTATCGTTATCGGGCTCAGCACCGTCATATTGGTATATCAGTTAAGCCGCCGCAGAGTATATTTCGCGAACTTCAGGAGCAAGCTCCTGACGGCGTTCATGATCGTCTCCCTTCTTCCGATCGGGGTCCTCGCCTATTATAACCGGCAATATGTCCTTGAGCGGGCCGATGAGTCAGTTCAAAAACGATTAAGCGATCAGACCGCATTGGTGCTCTCGTCGATACAGCGTGAGTTTGAGGTGAACGCCCCCTTTACACTTTCGCAGGTGACAAACTACCAGTGCACGTCCGTGGCCGACCGCATCGACTGTGACTTTATCATCTATAACGACAAGTATCTTCAGGCGAGCAGTAAGCCCGAGATATTTACGGCCGAGCTCCTCGATGAGAGGTTAAGCGCAGAGGCGTTTGTCAACATGTACGTCAGGAAGAAAAGCTTTTATTCGGAGCACCGGTCCATCGGGAGTTTTCCCTACATCGTGGGGTACCGGCCCATCGCAACCGAAAGCGGCGCGATTATCGGCGTCGTCTCGGTTCCGACGCTGTTCCGGCAAAACGAAATTGACGAGGAGCTCACCCAGAGAAATGTGCTTCTCTTCGGCGCCTACGCGCTCGCGCTGCTGCTCTCGCTCGCGGTCGGGACCTTCTTTGCAAACCAGATCTCCTCGCCGATCCTGCGGCTCAAGGACGCCACGAAACGCCTCGCAGAAGGGGACTGGAACGTCCGGCTGCGCAGCGGCAGGAAAGATGAACTTGGGGATCTGGAGCACTCGTTCGACGACATGGCGACCCGGCTCAGGGAAAGCCAGGAGCAGATGCTCGCGGCGCAACGTGAAGCGGCCTGGAAGGAGATGGCGAAGCAGGTCGCGCATGAAATAAAGAACCCTCTTACGCCGATCAAGCTCTCGATTCAGCATTTGCGGCGGGCATTTTCGGATAACGTGAAAGACTTCGGAAATGTCCTGGGCCAGGTCTCCGCGACCATCCTTCAGCAGATAGAAACCCTGAGCAGAATTGCTTCCGAGTTTTCCAATTTCGCGCGGATGCCGGAGAGGAAGCTGGCATACAGTGACGTACACGAAATTCTGGACGAAGCCCGCCATTTGTTCGATCAACACCGGGCCGTTAGTTTTACGACCGATTACCGTGCCGCGAAAAGTATCATTCTCGTGGACAGGGAAGAGTTGCGAAGAGCGTTTATCAATATTCTCCGTAACGCGATTCAGGCAATGAAGGAAAAAGGGAACATAACGATCCGCACCGATTCTGATGTCGATGTTATCGATATTAACATCACCGACTCCGGCCCCGGCATTCCGCCGGAAGTGAGGGATCGTCTTTTTGAGCCGAACTTTTCGACGAAGACCGACGGCATGGGGCTCGGACTTTCCATCGTGAAAAAAACCGTCGATGACCTCGGCGGCACAATCGCCATCGACAGCGCTCCGGGGACCGGCACGACGGTGACGATGAGATTATTGCTGAGCCTTGAGCATGAGTGATATGATCGTGCACTCCCGGCTATGTTCGAATTTTCCGGACCTTCTCTTCGGAATGAGCACCAGGAAAGGTGGTGTAAGCCCCGAGCCGTTGGGGATGAATCTGAGCTTTAACGTTGGGGATGATCCAAGAAACGTGGAAGAAAACCGCGCAAGGTTTTTCGGAGCCATGGCGATACCTCAATCCCGGCTCGCCTTCCCTAAGCAGATTCACAGCGGTACGGTACGAACCGTGCGGGAGCCAGGGATGTATGCGGATTGCGATGCTCTCGTGACGGCGACTCCGGGGATCTTCCTCGCGGTATCAATAGCCGACTGCGTGCCTGTATTTCTATTCGAACCGGTAATACGCTCCGTCGCCGCCGTCCATTCGGGATGGAGAGGGAGCAAGCAGAGAATCCTTGCGGAAGCGGAGCAGACGATGCACAGCGAATATGGCGCGAATAGCGCGGATATGCTCGCGTTCATCGGGCCTTGCGCCGGAGGGTGCTGCTATGAAGTGGGGGAGGAAGTGGCCTCGCAGTTTAACGATGAGTTTGTCATTCGAGACCAGGGCAAAAAGCCGCACCTGGATCTCAAAGCCTTCAACAGAGCGTTGTTGATTGCCTCCGGGCTGAAGGAGGAAAACATCGAAGTTTCCCCCGACTGCACGATTTGCAACACCCTCTACCATTCGTACCGAAGGGATGGGGCTCGTTCGGGGAGGATGTACGGGGTTATAGGTTTTGCGGAGGAAGCCGCCGGCGTTCCCGGGATCGGAACTCAATAATTCCAGGAATTTGGTTGCCCGCCCTCACGGCTGCCGTTGTTTTTCAGAGCGGGAATGGTTACCTTTTTCTTGGTTGTTTGAATCGTAGATAAACTATGTGCGGAATAGTCGGATATATCGGTCAGAAAAACTCCCTTCCAATTTTACTTGAAGGCCTCCAGCGTCTTGAGTACCGCGGGTACGACTCCGCGGGCATCGCGCTCGTTCACGACGGGCAGCTGACCGTCTACAAAAAGGCCGGAAAGGTCACCGAGCTTGTAAATCTTATCGGCGGCACCGGCACCCCCTCGCAGCTCGGCATCGGCCATACACGTTGGGCAACCCACGGGGAGCCGAACGACGTTAATGCCCACCCCCATTGGGACTGCAAGCGCGAGATCGCGATCATCCACAACGGCATTATTGAAAATTACGTAACTCTGAAGACTAAGCTTCAGCAGGACGGCCATACCATCCGCACCGTTACGGACACAGAAGTCCTGGTTCATTTAATTGAAGAAATGTACAAACGGACGAACGATCTTTTTTCGGCAGTTCGCCTCGCATTGCTGGAGGTGGAAGGAGCGTACGGCATCCTCGTCGTTTCGACAAAGGAACCTGATAAGATTATTGCCGCCAGGAAAGGGAGCCCTCTGGTCATTGGAATGGGCGACAAGGAAAATCTCGTGGCTTCAGATGCAGCCGCGCTTGTCGATCATACCCGCCAGGTGACCTATCTCGAAGACGGCGAGATTGCCTGCCTCACCGCCGATAAAGTGTTTACGAAAACTATCCAGGATGAAGAGGTTATCAAGCAGGTCGAAGAGATTACGTTCGATCTTGAACAGATTGAAAAGGGCGGCTATGAGCATTTCATGCTCAAAGAGATCTACGAGCAGCCCGAGTCCCTGACGAACTCTATGCGTGGCCGATTGCTGGTGGGTGAGGGGAACGCCAAGCTCGGCGGGCTGGAATCCGTGCGCGACAAGCTTCTTAACGCGCGACGCCTCATCATCACCGCATGCGGAACCTCATGGCACGCCGCGTTAGCCGGCAAGTTCATGCTTGAACAGCTTGCGGGTATTCCCGTTGAGGTGGATTATGCGTCGGAGTTCCGATACAGGAACCCTATTGTCGATTCTAACGATGTCGTGTTTGTCATCAGCCAAAGCGGTGAAACCGCGGACACGCTCGCCGCGCTCAAGGAAGCCAAACGAAAAGGCGCCACGGTCCTCGGCATCGTCAACGTCGTCGGGAGCACAATCGCCCGGAGTACGGATGCGGGAGTCTATATTCACGCAGGCCCCGAGATCGGCGTAGCTTCCACAAAAGCGTACACCTCTCAGATCGCTGTACTTTCACTTATTACGCTATGGCTCGCGCGTCAACGCGGCATGACAAATGAGGTAGGGCAGGTACTCGCTACTGACCTTGCGTCGTTGCCCGAGAAGGTTAGAAAGGTACTGGCTCAGACCGACCAAATCAAGTATATCGCCGACGAGTTCAAGAATGTCCAGAACTTCCTCTATCTCGGACGCGGCAGCAATTTCTCCACCGCGCTTGAGGGTGCGCTCAAGCTCAAGGAAATCTCGTATATTCACGCCGAAGGCTATCCGGCGGCCGAAATGAAACACGGCCCGATAGCACTTATCGATGAAAATATGCCGGTCGTGTTTATTGTTCCGAAGGACGCGATCTACGACAAAGTGCTGAGTAATATGCAGGAGGTCCGCGCACGCAAAGGGAGAATTATCGCCGTTGCGAACGAAGACGACACGCATATCGACAGCCTCGCCGATTTCGTTATCCGGGTGCCGCGCACCTATAATTACTTTGGCCCGATCATCAACAGCATTCCTCTCCAGCTGCTCGCGTATTATATCGCCGTGGCCCGCGGATGTAATGTTGACCAGCCCAGAAATCTCGCCAAGAGCGTAACGGTCGAATAGCCAACAGAGGCCAAATCCTTCAGAGCGGCAGTTTGATTTTCAATTGATTTTTTTACATCTTTTCAGCGTTTAAACCCTACTTTAACAACCTAGTTGCAGGAGATCGCGTGACCTCACAACAATTCAGCAAAACGCAATGGGCCCTTATCCTTGGAGCGTCCAGTGGATTCGGAGGCGCCTGCGCGTTAGAGCTTGCCCGCCGCGGGATGAATATCTTTGGCGTTCATTTTGACCGCGCCGGGACCATGCCGAATGTCGAAAAGATCGTGAAAGAAATTCAGGCTTCGGGATCCAAGGCGATCTTCTTCAACATCAATGCCTCTGACGCGGCCAAACGTACTGAGGCGCTCGAGGCAATGAAGAAGGAGATGTCTTCGACACCCGGTTCGAGCATCCGGACGCTTGTTCATTCTCTCGCCTTTGGGACATTGAAGCCCTATATCAGCACGAAGGCGGAGGATCTGATGACACAAGCTCAGGTGGAGATGACACTTGATGTCATGGCGAACTCGCTCGTCTATTGGGTACAGGGAGCATTTGTCCGGGGAATTCTCACTCAGGGAGGAAGAATTTTTGCAATGACCAGCTCGGGAGGGCACAGTGTGCTTCCCAATTACGGTGCCGTCTCCGCCGCAAAAGCCGCCTTGGAATCGCATATTCGCCAATTATCGATGGAGCTGGGACCGCACGGCATTACAGCGAATTCTATTCTCGCGGGCGTTACCGATACTCCCGCTCTCAGGAAGATTCCGGGAGCCGTAAGCATGCTGGAGATTGCCGCGGCAAAGAACCCGCAGATGCGGGTTACAACGCCGGAGGATGTCGCGCGTGCGATCGCCTTGCTTTCGCATGACGATGCCAGTTTTATTTCCGGCAACGTCATCGGCGTCGATGCGGGTGAAGACACCGTCAGCTACGTGGGACAGAAGAGTCCTATGCAGTTTAAATAGCATAGAAATCTGTGAAATTTATTGATTTTTCAGAACGAGTTTCGTATATTTCTCTCCGACAACGCAAGAACCTGTAGCATCCTGTTGTCCTTTCACCCAAGCCATAATTTCATTATTACCTGATTGGAGTCTGTATGGCACAAAAGGCAAAGAAAAAGTCTGCGCCGGCGAGTCGTGTTGCTGCGGCAATTAAGCTCGACCCGCGCCAGTTTTCAGTCGCCGACCTTGTTCGGGAGCTGAACTCATTCAATGTCGACAACTATTGGGACCTCGGCCGGTTTCTCGTTGAAAAAGTGATGCCGACTGCCCGTAAGCAGGGCATGTTTGAAGACCAGGTTCTGAAAATGGTCTCGTCGCATCCGGGCATCAAGTTTCCGTTTTCAATGCTCAAGCAATGCCAGCAGTATTATTCCTATTATCCTGATGTAAAAAAGCGTTCGCTCCCGGAAGTCTTCTACTTCGATCTCGCCACAAAGGTTGATGAGTCGAGGAAGAGGGATGAGTACGAAAAAATGGCGATCAATTATCACTGGACAATCTCCGATCTTCGGAAAAAGATCCATGATGACGAGCTCGCGCGCAGAATTGATGCGCGTACAAAGTACGGATTTGACCTTCGGGAACGCAACGTGTGGACGTTCGAGACTCCGGACCCGCGATTCGGGAAAGCGAACTACAAAGGTCGCATCCCCGGACAGATCGTGGCGAACGCATTATATTTTTATACGAACGCCGGCGACTACATCGTCGATCCTTTTGCCGGGTGCGGAACTCTGGGCGATGTCGTTGATACGCTGCCTCATTTTCAGGATCGCAAGTATAAAATGTACGATATCGATCCGATTGACGATCGTATCACACGGAATAACATCCTCCTGACCGGTTTACCCGAGCAGTCCGGTTCTGCGAATTATATATTCCTCGATCCGCCGACTGATTATAATCAGAAGGACACGACGACCGGTTTTGAAATCAGCCTGGATGCAGCCAAATCGGATTTCGTCCTGAAGTTCAGGGGTATCGTTCGCGAATGCAACCGCATATTGAAATCGGGCGGTAGAGCGTCAATCATCATTGAACCGGCCTTCGCGGTCACAGAGTTTTTGGATTACCCCGGCGAGGTCAGCCAAATATTCAAAGAAGCCGGTTTCAAGCCGGTCGGGAAGGTGTATTTGCCGAGACGCTCCAGCGAGTCTTCCAATAAGGTCGCTCAGGGAATTTCAGAAATGCGGGGTATTCGAGCGTTGAGTTCCGATTGCAGGGAGATGCTCACGTTTCAAAAGCCTTGAGAGGCTTCTTCCACAGCAGTGTGTAGTAATTTTTAGTTATAGGGACAGGTAGCTCAGTCGGTAGAGCAACGGCCTGAAAAGCCGTGTGTCGGCGGTTCAATTCCGCCCCTGTCCACATTTTACGCAACAGATTCACGATTCCCCTCTTTCTACTTCGCGCGGACCAAGTAATCCTCGTTTGGTCCTTTCCATTCACGCTCTCCTGCATTTAAAGGACATCTTACTTTTTAAGAACGGTTAGGAGTTCATCGTTCCGGGTAACGATCGCTTCTGAAATCTGTTTTAAGTATCGAGAGGTATTTTCGCCACCCCGGCGAGAGAGGAGGAGTAATTGAACTCATTGATGACTATCAGGAATCACGCTGGACTCGGCTTATTAATGTTGTCTATCCTAATCGCTTCTGCCGCCGCTCAGGAAGAGCCACGCTTCCGGCCTACGGTCGATGGGCCGAAGCGACCTGGTGAATACAAAGTAGAGTGGGATGCACGAAATCAGCCAAGCGGTGTCTATATCTGTAAGCTTCAAGCGGGAAGCTTCACAAGCGTGAAAAAGATATTGCTTATTCGTTAGCGATTCTGCTGTGTGAAACTTGACGCAGACGTACTCGTTAAATTCGTCGTAAACCACTTCAAATTGAAACTCACCAGGTAATTCCCTACATTCCCATGTCATCGGGGAGCGTTCTGCAATTCACACCGGCAATAGACATTCGATTCTCTCAGGCATGAGAATACCCAAGGCCGTTTATTTATCAAGTGTGAAGTGTGCTTGTTGTTTCTAAATTATTTACCTCATTCCCACCGACCTTAATTCGCCAAAATTGACCCGTACTTGGCACACTTCATGCACCCTATAACATCATGCATTTCTCTTACCGACTGCCGGTTCGTGCCATAATCTTTCTTTTCGTACCGATCTCGTTTGTGTTGGCGCAGACTGCCCAGCCACCGAGTTCGGCGGATGCCATTTCGCGAATGCTCATGTACCAGGCGGGGCCTGGCAAGAGCGGCTTCCACTCTTTGCCGAAGGGTGCGCTTGCGGACTCGATTATTCAGGTCACCGATGACGGGCAATCTGAATGGTCTCCCAACATTGCCTCGGATCCGTACAACTCCTTTACAGTCCTGGCAGCGTTCCAGGAACCATTTTTGGCCGGGTCGGGAAATGGATTTGCCTATTCTCATGACGGCGGACTTACCTGGCAGCACTCCGGGACGGGCATCCCTATCCCCCAGGAATTCACATGGGGTGACGGACCGGGCTTGGCTTTTGATAGCCATCATAATGCCTACTACATGTTTCACGCTTACTCTCCAGGGCCTGTCCCTTTTTTTCGCTCAAATAACGGTGTA
>DATJGD010000042.1:0-12234 GCA_035495255.1 Bacteroidota bacterium
GCAGACTGTCTGATCGGGGCCTGCATTTGAGGTCGTCGGCGATGCGGACCTGGTGATCGTAATTGTGTCGCTGGAGGAACCGCATCCGGATGCGGTAATCGTCCAGACAAACGTGTTGGCACCTACGCTCAGGCCGGTGACGCCGGATGTCGGACTGGCCGGTGTCGTCACGGAGGCGCTTCCCGCGATGACTGTCCAGGCGCCTGTACCGACTGACGGCGTGCTCCCTGCAAGAGTTGCCGTCGTCGCGCAGACTGACTGGTCGGGTCCGGCGTTCGATGTCGACGGCGGAGTGCACAAACTCACAGTCGGTTGGCCGGAAGTAGGAACCGGATATGAAGCGCCCGTACAATTAGTATTTGCGACGGCGTTGCCCGACCACGTGAAGGGCGAGCCGGTAGCGGAAGCGGGCGAAGTCGCGCTGATTGAGAAAACAATGGTTTCATTCGTGTTGAGCCGATCCGGGTTGGAATTGGCCGTCAACCCGATGGTGTTACCGGTGAGAGTAATCGACCAGCTGTGCCCAGAGGCGGAGACGATCGACTGGCTCCCCAGCCCGGTAAATACCGAAGGGACAGTATCCGTAATACATCCGATGACGCCTGTGCCGGTGTTTGTGGCGGTGATGGTATAGGTATGCGTTTCGCTCGTACCGGACGAGGTTGGTGAGATCGTCAGTGTCCATGAGGTCGCATCCCAAAAATATGCGGATGCGGTCGAACCGGAAGCGGCGCCTGTTGCCGTCGCGACGAGCAAGTGATTGAGACAGTCATTGAGAACGACCCATGAGGTTGTAAATCCGCCGCTTCCGTCTGCGACAACCGTCCAGGAGCTATGGTAAGCGCTTCCGTCAGCATGGTGCACTTCGAGCGTAACAGTTTCACCGGGGAGATATCCCGAACCCGTGAGAATAACCGTCTCCCCGGGCTGGTAGTCTGACTTATCGGATGTAAGTTTTGCCTGGGAAGCCCACGTCGCCGAAAAGGCGGCACATGACACCAGAAGGAAAGCTAAAAAAAGTGTAACAAAAGTTCTCATAAATTCCTTGCGGGAATTGGAATATATGTGTGACATCGGATCTACTCCCCGTTTTGGATCCGATGGAAGCTGCGGTAGAACGTCGTTTCAAATGGAAAATAATTGCATCTCCAAACTGAGTCCCTTTTCCATGACGAAAAAAACGTGACTGGAGAGTCCCTGCAACTAAAGTATTATAGAAAGCGCGCCAACTTTAATCAATAGGTTAAGAAATTTCTAATGAAGATTAAAATTATCTTAAATAGGAAGGAGATTGTGGAATTGTCGCTTTAAAAGAATATCCAGTTCTCGATTTTTTGATGTATGTTCGCAGGATATTAAATGCGAATAAAAAAAGCGAGAACCATTTCCACAGTTCTCGCTTTAAAACAATCAGGAGCTCTAGTTCATGTGCGGAGTCAGCTTCTCCAGGAGATGGCGTTTCGGCACCGCGCCCACTATTTGCTCGACAACCTGTCCTCCTTTGAAGACGAGGAGGGTCGGGATGCTCCGGATGCCATATTGCATCGAAGTTCGCGGATTCGCATCCACATCCATCTTTGCGACCTTGATTTTACCATTGTATTCGCTCGCGATTTCTTCCACAATGGGAGCGATCATTTTGCAGGGACCGCACCAAATGGCCCAAAAATCCACCAATACCGGGTCGCTAGAACTCAGTACTTCATTCTGAAAATTGCTGTCGTCTACAGTAACGGGTTTCATTAATCGGAATTCCTTTCTATAAGAATCTCTATAATATACGAAAAATTTAGTTTGATATCACCACACTGTCGGGACCCAGTATTTTTTCCACTTCCTGGATAAATTCGTCCGAAAGCTTGACGCTGACATTCGTCGCCTGCATGACCACAGGCTTGAGGTCGGGCGAAGACACCACATTAAAATAACAATTACAGGTTCCCCGATGCTGCTCCGCCAACTTCCGAAGCCTGTTTACCGCGTCAGATTGCAGGGAATCGAGCCGTATCGCCAGGGTAACGCTTTTTGTGAACTTATTGCGGGCCTGCTCCATCGGGATCACCTCGTTTGCAAGTATCCGCAGGGCATCGCCGTTCTGCTCCGCCTTCCCGATGACCATCACCATGGCATCTTCGACGAGAACATTCTGGTATTCCTTGTATGTGCTCGCAAAAACGATGAGTTCGCCCTTTCCGGTAAAGTCCTCCAGCGTGACGAACGCCATCATATTCCCTTTCTTATCTATTTTCTTCTTCAGCGAGGCGATGATTCCTCCCACCCGGACGAGGCTTCCCGATTTCACTGCCGAAGGGTTGCCAAGCTTTGCGCTCGTGAAGAGGCGCATTTCTTTCTCATACTTCAGAAGAGGATGGCCTGAAACATAAAACCCGAGGACCGATTTTTCACGCTGAAGCTTGTCTGTCTCGCTCCATTCGCGGATCGCATTGAGCGCCGGATATGACACCTCGGCCTTCACGTTATGTCCCCCGCCTTCAAACAGCGACGATTGGCCGCGCTTACTGTCACCCTTCATGTTCTGTCCGAACTGTATCGCCTTTTCAACCGATTCAAACAATTGCGACCGGTTTTCATGGATCCCGTCAAATGCCCCCGCCTGAATCAATCCTTCGAGTGTCTTCTTATTCACAAGACGCAAGTCAACCCGGCTGCTAAAATCAAAAACGTTCTCAAACCGGCCTTTCTCCCCCCGTACTTTAATGATATTCTCGACAGCGCTGACCCCGACGTTCTTGATGGCGCTCATCCCGAACCGGATTCCTTTCGGCGTAACCACAAATTGAACATCGCTCTCATTGACATCCGGAGGAAGAACCTGGAGATTCATTTTCCGGCAGTCGTCGATAAGCTGGACGACGTATTCTGTGTCTCCGATCTCGGCAGAAATCGCCGCCGCCATATACTCCGCCGGATAGTGCGCCTTCAGGTACGCGGTCTGGTACGCGAGGATCGAGTAGGCGACGCTGTGGGATTTATTAAAGCCGTAGGAAGCAAACTTCTCGATGAGGTCGAAAATATCGGACGCGACTTTTTTCGATGTCCCTTTTTTCACCGCGCCATCGATGAACTCGGCCTTCTGTTTCGCCATGAGCTCTTTGTCTTTCTTGCCCATGGCACGCCGCATGAGATCCGCTTTGGCAAGGGAGAACCCTGCGATTTCGCTGGCGATCTTCATGACCTGTTCCTGGTACACGATAACGCCGTAGGTTTCTTTGAGGATTTCCTCCATCTTCGGATGGAGGTTTCCCGTCTTCTGAAGCCCCTGCTTCCGCTTGATGAAATCGCCGATCATCTCCATCGGGCCGGGACGATACAGGGCGTTCATCGCGACGATGTCGGTGATTGCGGTCGGCTTCAGCTTCCGGAGCCAATCCTGCATGCCTGAGGACTCGAACTGGAAGATACCGGAGGTGTGTCCCTTGCTGAAAAGTTCGAACGTCTTCGCGTCGTTTTCGGGAATTTTGTCAAGATCGATCTCGACGCCGTGATTCTGCCTGACTAATTTCAGGGCATTATCGAGTATCGTGAGGGTCCGCAATCCGAGGAAGTCCATCTTCAGCAATCCCGCATCCTCGAGGTCGATCATATTGTACTGCGTCATGACCTCGGTCTGGGGTGTCTTGTACACCGGCACATACTCGGTGAGGGGCCCGGGAGCGATGACGACCCCGGCCGCGTGCGTCGAAGAGTTGCGGTTCATCCCTTCAAGAACAAGCGAGATTTCGATGAGCTCTTTGATCTTCTCATCCTTGCTCTCCTTGACCCATTTCAGCTCAGGATTAGTCTCCACCACTTCGGCAAGCGGGGTGACTTTACCCTGGAAGACCGGGATCTGCTTTGTGATCGACTCGGTGACGCTCAGCGGAATGCCAAGCACACGCCCGACGTCTTTTACCACCGCGCGTGCCGAAAGTGTCCCGAAGGTAATGATCTGGGAGACCGATTCGGATCCGTACTTTTTCTTGACGTATTCGATGACAGTATCCCGTTTGTTGTCGGCAAAATCGATGTCGATGTCGGGCATGCTCACGCGGTCGGGGTTCAGGAACCGCTCGAAGAGGAGGTCATACTTGAGGGGATCGACGTTCGTGATTCCAAGGGCATAGGAGACGAGGCTGCCGGCGGCGCTTCCGCGCCCCGGCCCGACGACGACACCCATTTTTTTGGCTTCGTTGATAAAATCCTGGGTGATGAGAAAATATCCCGCGTACCCCATGCGCTTGATGACGTCCAGCTCATGCTCGAGCCGCGCCGTAATGTCCTTCGACGGATCGGGGAAGCGCCTGGCGAGCCCTTCGTGCGCCAGCCGGTCGAGATACGCTTCGAGCGAACCGGCACCCCTCGGAATCGGAAACGCGGGCATATAGGGCTTATCCGGCTGAAGCTTGAACTGTTCGATCTTTTCTTCTACTTCGAGCGTCGACCGTATGGCTTCCGGATAATCTTTAAACAGGTCGCACATCTGCGCGGCCGTTTTAAAATAAATCTGATCGGTCTGATAGCGAAGCTGATGGTAGTCCGTCGTGGAGGATGCGCTCGAGTCGGGAATAAGGAGCATGACGTTATGAGCTACAGCGTGCTCATTCTTGATATAATGCACGTCGTTCGTAGCAATAAGCTTGATGCCGAGGTCTTTGGCGAGGCCGGGCATCTGTTTGAGGATGGGCTTCTCTTTTTCCAGGGAATGGTTCTGGATCTCGAGGTAAAAGTCCTTTCCAAACATATCCTTGAAGGTAGATGCCACCGACCTGGCCTCGGTATAATTATCGTTCACAAGGTGATAGGAGACTACGCCGCTTGGACAGGCCGAAAGCGCGACAAGCCCTTCGGTGTGTCGCTGGAGGACTTCAAGGTCAATTCGCGGCTTGTAGTAGAATCCTTCGGTATGTCCTATGCTGACAAGCTTCGTAAGGTTTCTGTAGCCGGTGAGGTTCTTGGCAAGAAGGACAAGGTGATGATAAATGCCTCTCCCTTTCCCCTCTTTCATGCTCTGCGCGTTGACCTCTTTATCGAACCGCGACCCTTTCGTCACGATATACACTTCGCATCCGATAATCGGCTTGATCCCTGCCTTTTTCGCGGCTTTGTAAAATTCGATCGCGCCGAACATCACGCCGTGGTCGGTGAGAGCGACCGCAGGCATCTTATTCTCAACGGCGGACTGGATCAGGCCGTCGATGGTCGAGGCGCCATCAAGCAGGCTATAGTGGGAGTGATTATGAAGATGGATGAATTCGGGCATGAACGGTCAGCCCTTGAGAGCGTTTTTCACGAATGCCAGAGTTTCCTTTATCGGGATGATGTCCCGCTTTCCCGTCGCCCTTTCCTTTATTTCGACGTTGCCGTTGGCAACATTCTTTTCGCCGACGATCACCTGGAACGGCATCCCGAGCAAATCGGCGTCCTTGAACTTAAATCCGGGGCTCGCGTCTTTACGGTCGTCATAGAGTACTTCGATCCCCTGCGCCTCCAGCCCGGTGTAGAGCTCTTCTGCTACGTTCACGACCGGTTCGCTCTTTCCATTCACCAGGATTAGTTGTACGTGATAAGGTGCAAGCGACTTCGTCCAAATGATCCCGTTCGCATCATGGTACTGCTCGATGTGGCATGCCACGATGCGTTCCACCCCGATGCCGTAGCTCCCCATAATGATGGGCTGCTCTTTTCCCTGTTCGTCAAGAAAATCCGCCTTAAGCGCGTCGGCGTATTTCGTCCCAAGTTTGAAAATGTGTCCAAGCTCGATCGCCTTGGTCACACGAAGCGCCTTCGCGCAATTGGGGCAGGGCTCTCCGGCAAGGACTGTCCGGAGGTCATGATAGCTGTCGACCTTGACATCCCGCTGAAGGTCGATATTCATCACGTGGTAATCATTCTTGTTCGCGCCGCTACTCAGGTTATTCGCCCCTTCGAGCCGCTTATCGGCAATGATCCGGAACCCTTTCAACCCGAGCGGACCGATCGAGCCGCCATCGGCGCCCGTGAGCGCTTTCAGCTCATCGGGATGACAGGGGTGGGCGTCGGCTCCCAGCACCGACTGGAGCTTCGATTCGTTAAGCTGGTCATTCCCTGCCATAAGGATCAGGACAGGGGTCTTTTCTTTGACGTAAACGAGCGACTTCGCGAGAAGCGTTTCATCGACCTTGAGAAATGCTTGAAGTTCGTCGATCGTCCTGACATTGGGAGTATGAATTTCCTTCAGGGGCTGACTCTCTCCTGTTCGTTGAACGGGGGCAAGCTTCGACGTTGCCACTTCGAGGTTCGCGGCGTACCCGCAGGAGTCGCACACAGCGCAGGTGTCCTCACCCGCGTCCGACGCAACCATAAATTCCTGCGACGCGCTTCCTCCCATCGCCCCGCTTGAAGCGCCGACGATGAAGAATTTCAATCCGGCACGGCCGAAAATCTTCTTGTACGCCGAGGCGTGGAGATCGTAGCTTGCGTCGAGTCCCTTCCACGTGGTATCGAGGCTGTAGGAATCTTTCATGAGAAACTGACGGCCGCGGACGACCCCGGAGCGGGGACGCGGCTCGTTCCGGAACTTTGTTTGAATCTGGTACCAGATCTGCGGCATGTCGCGATAAGATTTCACATGGCTTTTCGCGATGAAACAGATGACTTCCTCGTGGGTCGGCGCAAGAATGAGCGGCCGGTTCTTGACATGGAACATCGTATCGCCGAAGGCTTTGACGCGCCCTGTCTCCTCCCAGAGCTCGAGCGGGTTCAGGGCGGGAAGATGGAATTCCTGCCCGCCGATCGCATCCATTTCCTCGCGGATGATCTGCATGACTTTCTTAATGAGCCGGTAGCCGAGCGGCAGGAACGAATAGACGCCGGCGCCTAGCGGCCGGATCATTCCGGCGCGCAGCATCAGCTGGTGGCTCGGGATGATGGCATCCGAGGGAATTTCTTTTACTGTCGGAATGAAGCTTTTACTGAGTCTCATCGGTATGTTGTAGTTTACGAATTGTCAGGTAGTGCCCCTGAGAGGAGTCGAACCTCCGGCACGCGGTTTAGGAAACCGCTGCTCTATCCATGCTGAGCTACAGGGGCGAGTTAAATAAACATCGGGCGCTTTGTAAAAAATTCTCGCCGCGGGCGAAAAACCTCCATCGAATATACCGAAAAAACGAAGCAGTCTCAAGTCAAAAAAAATCCTCAGGAGGGGCGCTCCTGAGGAAGACTCACCGCCGGGAACGGCGCAGAATTACTTGTCCTCGTTTTTCCCCAGCGCCTGATCCACCGAATCGTATTTATTGAAAATTTTCACAAGCTGTGTAAGCACGAGGAGGTTGTCGACGAGGTCGGTCGCGTTCGCCAGGCGTAGTTCGATCCCCGACTTCCGCAGCGTGCTGAGGACCGAAATAAGGACACCGAGCCCGTCGCTGTTAATGCACGTAACCTCGCCCAGGTCGATGATGATGCACTTCATGCCCTTGTCGACAAGCTGATGCACTCGTCCCTTGAGCATGCCGTTATCCGGCAGGCAAAGTGAATTTCCTTCCAGCGTGAGAATCGCTGTTACATCTTTGATAGTTTCTCGTATTTGCATAGGTGTGGTTAAGAGATTCGGTAACCGATGATTATTGAAATTCGCCCGAGTACGTCTACGCGTCCGCGGCCAGGTTTTGCAAATTATTCACGAGCGCATCCTTATTGGACGAAACACTCGATGCGCCGAAGAGTGCGATTCCCACCGCGATCGCCGCGCCGGCAATGATCATGCCTCATATAATGAGTAATAATTGGAAAAGATTTGCGTCATAATAATAAAGTTACTTCATCAATATGAGCTTCTTGACGTCGACAAATCTGTTCTCAGTGTGCGACGCAGGATCGGAGACTGTGAACCTGCAATAATAGACGCCGCTGGAGAGATGAATGCCGTCGAACGGAACTGTGTAGACGCCCGCCTGCTGCTGCCCGTCAACGAGCGTGGCAACTTCTCTCCCGAGAATATCAAACACCCGGAGATTGACGAACGAAGCCGACGGAATATCATAGCTGATATTCGTTGTCGGATTGAAAGGGTTCGGATAATTCTGCCGCAATGCATAAGCCGTGGGTATCCCCTTCCCGCCGTCTCTGACATCGAGTAGCGGAAGAATCGAAGTCCATTTCGACAGGGCGGCATCTGCATGAGCCTGGAGGTTTGCAAGGCTTTTTCCCCCCAGTAACGCAAAGCCCACCATTTGCTTCTGCCCCGCCGCGATCGTGTAGGGGCCCGATGAAATGGCAAAGTGTATATCTCCCGTGCTCGCCGTGGTCACGATGCCGCCGCTCAGCCAGGACCATTTGGCGTCACGGCCCAGCGGAAGCGAAATCGTGTTGATCAACCCTCTGTAACCGGCAGCCCCGTTGAGCGCCCGCACGCCGCAATAGACGGGATTCTGAACCGAGACGCTGGCATCCCAGGCGTAGCCGAGCTGCCGTGACGCATCAAACGCGGTCTTATTCGTGTCGTAATGCGGAAGCATATCCCAGTCGAAGAAGAGACCCGCATAGACGTTGGAGAGAGAACCGGCGGTTGTATTCTTGATATCAAAGCGCGCGATGACGAAATCCGAATCCGGAGGCGTCGTGAATGCGTAGGAATAGACATCCACCTGGATTCCAAGCTTATTCGTTGCGGTCGCGCCGTCATCGGTGAACGTCGCATGCCCGTCCTGCGCGGAGATGGTGCCCGGAGTCTGCAGCGAAAAGATCTGCGACGAAACGAAATCGGCATCCTGACCGCCGAGCGAATCACGGACAACGTCGACGAGCTTTGTCGCGGAAGTCCCGATGATGAGGCCCCCCTCAAAAAGTTCATTTTCGCCGCCGTAGACGAATCCCACACCCTGCGAATTTGTAAAGCCGTCATTGAATCCGATACGGCCGTTGTTCGTTACGGTCACCTTGACATTATTCACGTTCATCGTTGCGTACGTCTGGTTCAGGAGTAATTTGATGACCTGAAAGTCGCTGTAACTGCCGTCCGTCATTTGCAGGAGAAAGGTCGCGATATGCCCGGGAGGGACGGTATTCTTTATGTGGACCTGGAAGGGATTCGCGAAATTATTCACGGAACCATTCGTCGGTATGACCCCGACCGGAAACGACCCGGCGGTTACCTGAACGTACGTATCGGCAGAGGTAAGCGAGATTGTCGCTCCGCTGCTCGTCGGCTGGAGATAATTGACGAACGTTGCCGCCACGGTAAAATCTTCGTTGGGTTCAAGGCTTCCGTTATTGTTTCCTCCTGCCGAATCACTGACGACGTACGATGTCATTCTGATCGACGGGGTACTCAGTGTAAGCGCCTTGAGGGCGTTGATGCGTCCTTTCCCGAGTTTGTTCAGGTACGCGCTATTCGATCCGTAGATGTTATCGCAGGTAGCGCGGACCTGCTCTCCGACCTGAAGCGCGCTGTAACCGGGGAAGTACGATTTGACGAGCGCCGCAAGCCCCGCGACGAGAGGACTCGCCATGGAGGTTCCCTGGAGGTACGCGTACATATCCGGAAAATACGTAGAATAAATCAGAGTCGAATTTGAACAGCATTCGCCCCCCGGAGCCGACACATCGACAAATTCATTGTAGCTGGAATAATCGGATTTGATGTCGTTTTTGTTTGTTGCTGCTACGGAGATCGCTTCGTCGTAGCTTGCCGGAAACTGCACGGTCTGCGTGTAGCTGTTTCCCGCGGCGGCTACGATGAGAGCGCCGTGCTGCGTGGCGTAGGTTACGACATCCTGCTCAAACTGCGATGCGCCCTCTCCCCCCCAGCTGCAGTTGATAACTTTTGCGCCCATGTCGGCGGCATACACGATGGCGTCGAATCCACGCTCAATGTACGGCCCCGGGCCTCTGTTGTCATTATCCGCGGAAGCCTTGACGGGAAGTATACGGCACTTATATCCAATGCCGGCGACTCCTGTCACATTGTTCGTCGAAGCGGACGCAATGCCGGCGACATGCGTACCGTGAGCGAGATTTGGTGCGTTCGGGCCCTGCGGCTTCGTATCATTGTCTCCGACGGGATTTGCATAATCTGACCCCAAAAAATCCCAGCCATGCCAGTCATCGATATACCCATTGCCATCGTCGTCGATACCATTCGTCCGTTTATCATGGCCGAGGCTGTCAAGCCCGGACTCTCCGGGATTGATCCAGATATTTCCGATAAGATCGGGATGGTCCCATTGCACACCGGTATCGATAATGCCGATGACCACGGATGTATCTCCCTGTGAGATGTTCCAGGCGCTGTCGGCTTTTACTTTGGTCAATCCCCACTGCTTGGAAAAACTCGTATCATTGGGAATGAACGCGGATCCACTCGCTCCGCTGACCGTGTAGATGAACCATGGTTCGGCGTATTCCACCTCGGGGAGCTGCGCGATCTCGTGCGCGACCTTGAACGCGTCAATCGGCGAGGAATATTTCATGACGAAGATTCTTGAAAGATCTACCGGTTCTTTTGGTCCTTTGAGCAGCGGCGCGGCCTTGTGCGGAAACCTCCGTTCAACGGCAATAGCATTATATCGCTGCACGAAACGGTCCAGCGAGGATATCCCGAACGACCCGGAAACCTGTGCCGACGGCGCATCAGCCTTGAGCTTCACGACAATCCGATCCGGCATGTACGTACTGTTCGCCGGTGACTTCTGAGGCTTCCCGGGACTCACCTGCGCAGCAGATGCAACGGGGGCAGCTGTCGGTGTATTCACTTTGCCGCTTCCAATAGCGGCGGCGGCACACGCAAGAATGAGCGCAGCGTGAAACCACGCATCTCGTATCTTCATCGGGTACTTCATAGTGTATCGATTCCTCATCAATAGTTATACAGGGTCTTTATATAATCCTCTGCGGGCAATATATTCATGAACCGAGGGGGGGACCATGTAGCGAATAGTGCGTCCCGACTTTACTCTTCTTCTGATTTCCGTACCGGAGATTCCGATCTGCGGGACGTTGACAAAACTCACAAATCTCGCATACTTTCCGTGCTGATCGTGCGGGCTGAAGCCCGGCCTGCTCATCGCGACAAGATTTACCTTCGAAAGAATCTCGTCGGGGGACTTCCACGTCTGAAACTCGAGCAGATTATCCGCTCCGATGATCAGCGAGAGATCCCCGTTCGGATGGAGGCCGACAAGCGACGTGACCGTGTCGATCGTGTACGATATACCGCCGCGCTGCGTTTCAATATCGGAGACCTCAAAATGGTTGTTCCCTTCCACCGCGAGTCTCGTCATCTGGAGCCGGTCCGCCGCCGGGGCCATCGTTCTGTCGTGCTTGTTCGGCGGATTTGCTGACGGGATAAAGATGATTCTATCGAATTGCATCTGATCACGCACGCTCTCCGCAACGATGAGGTGCCCGACGTGCGGCGGGTTGAACGAACCGCCAAATATACCGAGCTTCATCGCGGCGAAAATCTGATCCGGTATTTTTTGTCGAGAATCCTGAAAACTTCCTGCGTCCGGGCTGCCGCCGACGGCGCACCGTCCGGGAGAACAACCTCTTCGCGAAGCTTCGCGACATGGTACCCCGAATCGATCATGTAGCGCTGTTCGGTGACGAACAGGAGTGCGTCAAGCCGGCACAGCCGCTCGAGCAGAACATTCGGCCGGTTGATGGGATCAGCGCCCGCGGTATCGAACAAACCTTCATACTCCGCTTTTAACCCGATGAGAAAATTCTTTCCTTCCCGCGACGGGCCCACGACCACGCATTCTTCTTCATACGCCAGCTGCGCGAATATGCGCTCAAACATTTTTGCGGGGAGCGTCGGATGGTTGTCGAGAACGACGATCATTCGCCCATAGCCGTCGGCGAATGCCTTCTCCACGGCATACCGGACCTGTTCCGCAAACGTGCCGCCCGGAAGATCGGCGAAGACGACCTTGTCCCGCAGAGGATAGAGAAATTCGTCGAGCGGTTCACCCGCATTTCTGTAAAAAATGACGTCCGTCCCGGCCACTTCGGAGGCGTGATTCAGGACGTCGACAACAAAGGCGCTGAAGAGAGTGTCTATCGCGCCCCACGGGAGCGAGGCATACGGCTCACTGCTGTCGGTACGGGAGATATGCGCCGGCTTGGAAAATACCAGTATCGCCTGTTCACGTGCGCTCTTTACACTACTCACAGCAGGCATCCCCATCCGTTGAAGCGCCTGCAACCCCGAATGAGCCAGGAGAAATACCAGAACGGCAGGGCAAGATACGCCAGTGT
>DATJGD010000043.1:0-72972 GCA_035495255.1 Bacteroidota bacterium
GGCGATGATCTGAAAAACGATTACAATCGCGATGATGGGGATGGTCTTTACGCGTACGCCGAGAGTTGAGAGAACTGCGTCCTGGCCAGCAATCGCCATTTCTACAGAGTCATATTGCAGAATGTCGCCCTTCACGATGCGCAGATTTTTGTGAGTGGTTTGCACCTTGGCAGGGTTGCGTGCGAAGGCCGTCACGATATGACCCTCCGCAAGTGCCTGCTCCACTAGGACTCGACCAGTTCCCCCCGTAGATCCAAAGATTAGCAGGTTCATTGTACTACTTCATTTCCAGTGAGTAAAAACGTCGAGCGAAGCCTTCAATAACTGCGACACTTCCAGCGTCGTGTTGTCGCTTCTTATACGCCTTTGGCGTGCGAGGTTCATTTAGGCATCCAGTCAACAGGCTTGAATGTCGAATCCGGGTAATCCGTCGGCAAGTGGATACCCCGCTTCGTTAACTCACCTACGAACGGATTTATTGAAGCTTCGTTCTGGAATCTGACCCACAGTGCCTTGTGGTGATCGAAGAACAGAATGTGTTGTCCTGAAATGGGTATCAAGGTTGCATCCGGTAGTGTGCCGGATTCGGTCACCAAGGTGACGAGAATCCTGGTGAGTTTCCTCGCCTCTGCTGTCTCGAAATGGATGGCACCATGATCGGTGTTGTTCATTTTCAGCGGTCTTAGGAGTTCGGTCATCATGCTTGCATAAGGAGTTCCCCAGCGAGATCGATCAATCCATACACCACCGCTCGGATACAGAAGAGCGCCTAATTCAAGCGGAAGAAGATCAATAAAGTTTGAGAAAAAAGCGTCATAGTCTTTCTTCTCTTGCGGAAACGGCCAGAACCTGCTTTGAGCCGTTCGTGGGAGAAAGACCAAATCATTAGATACAGGATCCCTTGGATCTCTACCAATAGAGATGGTTGAAATGCGTTGGTGAAATTCAATGTTAGAGACAAATGTCATTTTCTAACTTACTGCCGGTTTGAGGTAGTTGAGCGTCGTGTTGTTTTCCGAGCTGAATATATAAAATATCAATCCGCAGAAGGTTTGGTTTTCTTTTTTTCGATTATGGCATTCATAGCCTGGTGTACCTCGGGCAGCAAGTTGCGAAGTTCAAATTTATCTTGAGCTGTCAAAAGAGATATTGCCAAACGGGATGCTAGCACTACGAGCCAAGCAAACCACAATAGGCTAATAGCCAGCATTATGAATTGCAACGTGTACTCAGAGTAAAGATACTGCGCTATGAGCAGCAAAAGTGAACAGACTACGGCGTGAGAACTGGTCACGAGGACTGGAAGCCTAATTGATCTACGAATTTCATCAGACTTAGCAGGAATCAAAACAACAAACTCATAGTTGCGATAATCGTATTGATTCTCCTTCATTCCGTCTAGTGTTTTAGCAAGTTCGGCAGGATTTCTTGAGAGAATAAGAGAATTCATGTTGCTAGTGTGACCGGGGCCTTTGGTATAGTACGTCTGAATGATCGATTGCCTAACAGTCTCAAGGGATTGTAATTTAAAGATGATGATGACTGTACCAAATCCTAATAAGGCGGCATCGGCCTGCAATAACGAGGAGAAGAAATAGAGGCTTGTCTGAAAGAGATCCATGTGATTCTGATTTACCACTCTAGTCCTCACTCTGTCGTACTTTAATGGGTCGAAGCCGCCGTGTATGCCGCAATACTATTACGGCGTGTGTGTCGTAACGGTTTCTAATACGTCAATGATTCGCTTGATATAATAAAAATTCAGCTCGTATACTAACGCAGAAAAGAGTATCGCAATAATGACAACATCGAATCGTGAGGGAGGTGTTGGTTCAAGCATATACAGAACGATATATAGCCCCCCAAGACAAAAAAATAATGCATCTGAAATAACGAAAAGTCCCAACATGTTGAGGGTCAAAAAAATAAAAAACCAGATCACACCAATAATAACTGAAAACCTGTCCGGCTTAATAGTCATCGCAGTGCTTGCTGTAGTCTTTGCATTTCTTGATTTGAGCATATGCGTTGATGCTATCGTTGTGAATAGCACGATCAAGGCAGCGACCAGATTAATAACAGAACTACTTATTTCCATCAATTTGGCATTCATACTTTTTCAAAATTCCAGAGGGCAAAACAATGGCGGCTGCTAACGTCTCGGCAAATAACGCAATACTTTTGTGACCATACAAATCTCATTCGAGTGGGTAAAAGTATTGAGTGAGGCATTTATTATTCATGACATTTTCCAACGTCGTTATTTGCCGTGTTAGCCATCGTTTCACTTCGGTGGCCGATAGACATAAGAAATCCAAGGCGACTTTCCAAGTAGAGTGCGAATGTGAGTAGCAACGGTGTTGTGTGTTGCGACCGCTAACCTGTTTAGAAAGATCAAATAATCCCAGACCATAGGTTTGTATACCTTTGCGGATGCTACAACACGATGGGCAATGCTTCCTCTCAACTTGATTAACTTGGTGAGGTTTGCCCTTGCGTTTTCCGATGACATTCTTGGCCAGTGCCAGTATGATGACATGGACTTAATACCGAGTAGATCTTCAAACAGATTGTCAATATTGTCAGGATTAGGTGAGCTAAAACGATATAGATATTTCTCAAAAATTCGCTCTTTGTGATCTTTTAGAATAGATAGCCATCCGTCTCCAGCCAGTTGCCAAACA
The DNA here is from genome assembly GCA_035495255.1 of Bacteroidota bacterium. GTDB lineage: Bacteria > Bacteroidota > Ignavibacteria > UBA10030 > SZUA-254 > DASYTP01. The sequence continues at coordinate 2,685 of DATJGD010000043.1, forward strand.
AGGCGTTCGTCGAGTGAACTCCGTATTGTATTGGAAGCGAGGACAAGAACGTTATTGGGGAACGAGGTATGACTCTTGGCGTTCTGTAGAACATGATCAAATGACGCCGAGGCAAGGTCTTCAATGAAAGATTCCCAGCAGGCCGTTAGCAGGACAATACCACTTTTGTTAAGAACTTCAACTTTCGGCTTGTAGCCACGGTGACTCCCGACCACTTTCTCATGAATCTGGATTAGTTGACTTACCTCCTGCAGATTGCTTAAGAAACCTTCAACGTGTGGTGGTCTTACGTTACTCATTTGTTCGCCTTCTACTATGTAGTGAAATGGCGGCTAACTACCGTAATCACGGAATGCCCAATCAAAGTAACCGCGCCATGTATGGAAATGCCTCCCAGCATTGTTCAGAACGGCGCTAGAGCCGCCTCTTCGGGTGGGGGTGTGGGCAGGAACGAAGTTGACGCGAGACGCTCGAAGCCAGCATATTCCTTTCTGAATGCAAGCCGCGTAATTCCGACCGGCCCGTTACGCTGCTTTCCGATAATAATTTCTGCAAGGCCTTCCGTGGGTACCAGTGTGCCGTCGTCGTCTTTTACTTCGGTAATGCCGTACGTTTCGGGGCGATGGACGAACATCACGACGTCGGCGTCCTGCTCGATCGCACCCGATTCGCGCAGGTCGGCAAGCATGGGGCGGCGATCTGTCCGCGATTCAACGGCTCGGTTCAGCTGTGAGAGCGCCATGACAGGAATGTCGAGCTCTTTCGCAAGGGCTTTCAGCGAGCGGGAGATCATCGAAATTTCACGCTCGCGCGACTCCGAGGATTTTGGCCCCTGGACCAGTTGAAGATAATCGACGACGACCATTCCGATGTTGTGCTCGGCTTTCAGGCGGCGCGCCTTCGCACGTAATTCTAAAATTCCAAGTGTAGCTGAGTCATCGATGAAAATTTTTGCTTCATACAGCCTGCCCACGTTGCGGCTGAGTCTCTGCCAGTTTTCTTCGGGGAGCTTTCCTGTTCGCAGCTGATGCGCATTGACGCGCGCTTCCGAGGAGAGCATGCGGATGATAAGCTGCTGCTCCGACATCTCGAGGCTGAAGATCGCAACCGGGGTCTTTTTTTCTTTGTGCAGCGCTGCGTTGCGCGCCATGGAAAGGGCGAGGGCTGTTTTGCCCTGGCTGGGCCGGCCCGCAACGATAATGAGATCGGCTCGTTGCAGTCCGCCGGTCATATTGTCAAGCTCAGGAAAACCGGTCGGCACGCCTGTGATGCCGCTGTGTTTTCCATGAATATCCTGCAGCATCTCAAATGTTTCGTGCAGCGCCTTGTTAATTGGCGTGAACGATTTCTTGAGCCGTCGCTCCGAAATCTGGAATATTCTCTGCTCTGCTTCGTCAAGGAGATCAAGGGCGTCTTCGGCGTCTCCGAACGCGCGCGAAGCAACTTCCGATGAGGCGACAATAAGGCTGCGCATGAGGGCTTTTTCGAGCACGATGCGCGCGTGATACTCGACGTTTGCGGAGGTCGTGATGCCGCGTGTCAGCTCCGTAATGTACACCGGGTCTTCGACGCTGTTGAGCTCGCCGTTTCGCTGGAGCTCTCCCACGATCGTCACCGCGTCGATCGGTTCACCCTTTTCAAACAGCATGAGCATCGCGCGGTAGATCTTCTGGTGCGTCGGAACGTAGAAACTCTCGGTATCCAGAAGTTCGATAACTTTCGGAACCGCTTCCTTATCGATAAGCATTGCGCCGAGGACGGATTTTTCAACTTCCGTTGCCTGCGGCGGGACGCGTGATGCGTCATTCGTCGAAATGCGATTAGGATCCAGCTCTGCCATCTTCTTTGCCATACGTCACCCGTTTATTTCGTCGTACGATTTCTTGAACATCTTCATGTCGTCCCACGCCGGCCGCTTCCAGTTCGGATTCCTCAACAGCGCTGCGGGGTGGTACGTCACCACAAGTTTTGTCCCATGATAGTCGTGAAATTTTCCCCGCAGAGCGGTCAGGCTTTCCTGCGTTTGCAGCAGCCACTGCGCTGAGGTTCGGCCGAGGCAAATGATAAACTGCGGTTTGACGAGCTCAATTTGCTTCGAGAGATACGGTGTGCAGAGTTCCATTTCCGAAGGAAGCGGCTCGCGGTTGTTCGGCGGTCTGCACTTAAGGATATTGCAAATATACACATCTTCTCTTTTCATGCCAACTGCTTCAATAATCTTGTTGAGCAGCTGCCCCGCCCGCCCTACAAACGGCTCTCCCTGCTTATCTTCGTCCGCCCCGGGGGCCTCTCCGACAAACATCACTTTCGCTTTCGGATTGCCAACGCCGAACACAAATTTCGTCCGGGTCTGGCCCAACGGGCATTTGAGACATTCGCAGATCTCCTTTTGAAGCCCGGAAAGAGATTTCTCCTGCATCCACGGCTCAGGCTCAAGGCTCACCGGCGCGGCCGGAGTCGCGGCCTCGCGTTTTACAGCGTCAGCATACATGACGTTTCCGAATAGGTCTGACTGCTGCTCGATATATCGCTGGGCATCATCGATGACTTTGGAAAATTTGTTGGAGGACATTTGAATTTGTTGACGAGCGAGATGGTGAAAATGAATCGAGCCCAGCATTTACCCGAAGGACATCGGGTTGAACTTAGAAACGATTAAACTATGTAAGGAATTTTACGGAGCGGTTGAGGATCTCGTGGGCAACCGCGTACTTCGTCATTTTCTTTAAGCGCTCAACCTTACCGCTCTTCGAAATGATTGTCACCACATTTGTATCCACATCGAAGCCCGCACCCTTCTCATTGGCGTTATTCAGCACAATAAGATCGAGTTTTTTCTCTTTAAGCTTCTTTTTTGCCTGCGCGATGTTGTTTCCGGTCTCGAGAGCGAAACCGATCAGCGCGCTCTTTCTATTCTTCAACGATACCTCGTGCAAAATATCTTTCGTTCGCCTGAGGTTTAGAATCAACGAATCCTGGCCGGACTCTTTCTTGATTTTTTGGGAAGAAACTTTCTCGGGCGTAAAGTCGGCGACGGCGGCTGCCATGATGAGTGCGTGCGAGCTCTTGTGATACCGCGCGACTGCCTGGTACATTTCAGCGGCAGTTTCAACGTCCACGCGCTGCACAAACTTTGGGGTTGGAAGATGAACGCGCCCGGTAATGAGCGTTACCGTAGCTCCGCGCTGCGCAGCGGCATTCGCGATCGCAAAGCCCATTTTGCCGGAGGATCTGTTGCCAATGAACCGGACAGGATCGATCGGTTCATACGTGGGCCCTGCTGTGACGACAATGTTCTTCCCCGCCAAATCTTTCTTCGCGAGGCTCAATAGCTCGTCGACGGCATCCACGATGCGTCCGATTTCCGGAAGCCTGCCGGGTCCTCTGAGCCCGCTTGCAAGTTCGCCTTCTTCAGGCGGGAGAACGGTGTATCCCATTTCATGAAGAGTAGTGATGTTCTCCCGGGTGGCGGGATGCTGCCACATATCGAGGTCCATCGATGGGGAGACAAGAATCGGACAGCGGACAGCAAGGGCAAGAGTGGATACAGCGTCGTCAGAATAACCGTGCGCCAGCTTCGCCGCGATGTTGGCTGTGGCCGGCGCGATCACCATGACGTCGGCCCATCGGCCGAGATCGATGTGCCAGGTTCTCGCGTCGAGGACGTTCGAGCGTTCCCGCGGGAACGTCCCGACAACAACTTCATTATTTGAAAGAGTGGAAAGCGTCAGCGGCGTGACAAACTCGCGCGCCGCTTCTGACATCACAACGCGAACTTCAGCCCCTGCTTTGCGGAGCTCGCGCACAAGCAGCGGAATCTTGTACGCTGCAATGCCTCCGGTGACCCCGACGACGATATGTTTGTTCTTCAACACGGGTCAAGCCGGCGGAGAAGGCGTTACGGGGCTGTGGGAGCAGCTTCGTCTTCTTTGTAACGGAACGAGATCTTGTTGCCAAGAAGCTCGTTAATCGCAGTCTCTGTCGGCTTCGGGCGGACTTCGAATTCCTGCGCGACGAGAATCTGGTCCGGGTTCGTCTGAGGCTGCTCGGTCTCTTCCTCGGGTTCGAAGATGTGCGACTGGAGCATCTCGATGCGCTGGTTGAACTCGATCTTCATCTCTTCGTTGATCTGCCGGGCGCGCTTCAGGAGGACAACGATCGCCTCATAAATGTTCTCGGCTTTTCCGGAGATCTCTTCTATGTCTATTGGTTTAATTGCCATGGATTTCCCTTCCTGTTTTATGTTAAGCTTTTTCCTGTGTCTTGCCGGAAACGATCCCGTCGATCGTATTCACGGCTTTTTCCAAATCGTCGTTCACAATACATACATCAAATTCTTTTACCTTCTCCATCTCCATCGGAACGCGTTCCAGCCGGCGATGAATCGTCTCTGAATCTTCGGTTTTTCGGTTCGTCAATCGCTCCGTCAGTTCTTCGAGGCTCGGAGGCTTAATGAATATCAGGAGGCTTTCCTCCGGATAATGCTTTTTTATTGATAACGCCCCATTCACGTCGATGTCGAACAGCATCGCCTTCCCTTCGCTGAGCGCCTTATCGACTTCGCTTTTCAGCGTCCCGTAAAATTCTCCGTAAATCTCTTCCCACTCGACCATCTTGTCCTGCCCGATATACTCTTTAAACCGTTCTTTCGTCAGAAAGAAGTAATCGGTCCCTTCGGTTTCAAACGATCTCCTGGGGCGCGTCGTCGCGGAGACGGAGAAGAGCAACTCCGGATGCCGCCGCATGAGTTCCCGCGCGATCGTTGTTTTCCCCGCGCCGCTTGGAGCGGAGATTACAATGAGTTTATGACTCATTCTATGTTTTGCAGCTGCTCACGTATTTTTTCGAGCTCTTCTTTCACGAGCACGATGATGTGAGCAATTTCGGCATTGTTCGCCTTTGAACCGATCGTGTTTGCTTCGCGGTTCATCTCCTGAACGAGAAAGTTCAGCTTGCGGCCTGCCGACTCTTTTTCCGCAAGTCCTTCGAGAAAAAATTTATTATGACTACGGAAGCGCACGCACTCTTCGGTCACGTCGAGCTTATCGGCAAGAAGCGCCACCTCGAGCTCGAGACGTCCCTTGTCGATGACGGACGTGTCGGTGAGGAGTTCCTTCAAACGCTCCTGCAGTTTTTCGAGCTCCTGCGGCAATCGTGTCTCGGCATGCCGCTCGACCTTCGTCAACAAATCTTCGATTGATTTCAAACGCTTCTTCAGATCTTTCATGAGCTCGGCCCCTTCGGCGGCTCTCATTTTCACGGCCTCATCGAGCGCTTTGTTCAGCGCCTTCTGAACTGTCGTCCACTCCCGGTCATCGCCCTCATCCGAGACATCGGTCTCGATGACCTCGGGAAAATGGAGAAGATGTTCGAGGGTAATCTTCTCGTTGATGTTGGCAGACTTGCTTAAAGTTTTCAGAAGCTTGTAGTATGACTTCGCCGCCGCGGTGTTGATCCTCAGAGGAAACTCATTCTCGTTCTCCTGCTCAAGCGTCACCACGACATTCACTTTTCCCCGGCCGATCTTGGCGCGCACGAGCTCTTTCACGTCGTTCTCACGCAATGCAAGCGTGCGGGGGAGCCTTGAGGTAACCTCAAGGAACCTGTTGTTGACTGTTCTTACTTCGGCTACGGCGGAGGTCCGGCTTGCAGATGCCTCACCCCGTCCGAAGCCTGTCATGCTCGAAATCATCAAAAACTCACAGTTTTAGGGGAATTTGTATATAAAGGTACGAAATTCCCACCCCACGGTCAAGGAAAACCTTTGAACAACCTTTCCACCCGAATACGCACACTGTGACAACAGATTTTTCGCCCTTTCGGACCTTTTGATTATATTGACCACGGTTTTTCTATGATCACCAACTATTTCACCCTTCGTGCGCTCTGCAAAGAGCTCGTTGTCCTTCGCCGGTCCGTTATTCGCGAGGTGTACTCTCAGTTCAAGAACCAGCTCTTCATTACTGCGCGCCGTGAGGCCGAAGATGCCGGATTTACCATTTGCATTTCCGTCGACCCAAAATTCGGTTATTGTTTCATGCGCAGCGAACTCCGTCGCGCGAAAAAGAACTCGGTCGATTTGGTTGCAGACGCCGTCGGCTGCTCGATTGACGATGTGAGCGTGCTTCCCTTCGAGCGCATTTTGAAATTCGACCTTTCAAATAATTCATCGCTGCTTGTTAAACTGTTCGACACCGCGGAAAACAATGTCCTTCTTATCAATGAGCATCGAGTCATTACCGAATCATTCAAACACAACAAGTCGCTCGACGGAAAACTTTTTGAGGAATCGAAACGATTTCAGCCTCGCGACCTCGCCGATGAATCGGCATGTATGCAAAGCCTTGTTGAAAGCTCACAAAAGAATGCGCTCCTGGCACTGAAACACTATTTGCCCTCCCTGGGAACGATCCTGGCAAGGGAGATCTTATGTCGTGCGTCCATTGATGAAGAACTCCGGCCAAATCAGATTACTGCCTCGGGCGCGAAGAAGATCTTCGAGGAGCTTCGATCTGTCACCGAAGGCACGTATCAACTGGCTCCAAAAATCTACCAGGATCAAAAAGGAAAAAGAGTCTTCTCGTTCATGGATCTTCGCCATCTCAAGGACTGGGAATCGGAATCTTTCGCATCGGTGAATGAGGGCGTACGGGCCTTTGTGCAGAGCGCGCAGCCTGAGAAGAGCGGGATGAGCAAAGAGGAACAGCTTAAATCCCAATTAGGGTTACAAGTTCAGCAGCTCAAGCGTTCACTCGAAAAAATGAACCGGGAGATCGGCCAGGGAGACCGCTCCGGAGAGTATGAGCATATAGGAAAGCTCCTTACGGCGAACATTCACCGCATGCAAAAGGGGTTACGCGAAATCGTACTGCAGGATCCTGCTCAGGACGGCGGCGACGTTACGATTGCGCTCGAATCTCATCTACCGCCAGCCCAGAATGCGGCGCGCTATTACGAGAAGGCGAAGAACAGCAGGGTTGCATACGAAGAACTACGGCGGCGCAAGGAGAGGGCGGTTCATGAGCTTTCAAAAACCGAAACTCTTCTGGAGAAATTATCCGGAAGCGCGGCCGGCGCGGACATCAAAGAGCTTATGAAGAAGGACGAAACGCTTGTGAAGCTCTCGCGCGAGCAATCCGGAGATCTTCCCCCCTTCCGGATATTTCAGATCGTCGGCGGATACGAAGTCTGGGTTGGAAAGAACAGCGCCAACAACGACGAGCTGACGCTGCGCTACGCGAAGCCGCATGATCTTTGGTTTCACGCGAGAGGAGTGGGGGGTTCGCATACAGTTTTGAAGACAGACCGATCGGTAAAACCGCCGAAGGAAGCAATTTCCCAGGCAGCCAGTATCGCGGCGTACTATAGCAAGATGAGGTCCGCGAGCAACGTCCCGGTGGCATATTGCGAGAGAAAATACATCCGCAAGCCGAAGGGTGCCCCTCCCGGAACGGTCATTCTTGAGCGGGAAACAGTCATATTTGTCCAGCCCCGGCTGCCACAAAATTACCCGATTCAATAAAAAACCTTGAAATAGTATCAAATTCTTCGTATACTCATAAACCTCTATTCATCCTTGGCCTAGAACTCAAGGGTTTTATTGAAGTTGCACCAACTTTCATCATAAGGAACCACCATGAAGTATTTGTTAGGCATGATAGGCATTGTCGTCCTCTTTACTTGCTCAGGTATCGCACAAACCGACAGCCTCTCTTCTTCTTCGTCCAAGACAGCTGAGATTCAACTGTGGGGTGGCATCGCGTTCCCGTACCTTCCCCAGGAATATCGTACCTATTGGAAAACCGGTTACAACTTCGGCGGTGGCTTCGGATTTTCTCTTGACCCGGGTGAAGTCGGGTATGGCGCATTTTACGCGACGATAGAATATGCCCGCGCGAATTTTGACGCGAAAGGGTATACCGACTCCCTGAGACACACCTATGCAAATGATACTGCGTTCGCCGGACCGGTCAAGATCATGAACTATATGGTGAACTTCAAAGGGACATTCTCCTCGACGAAAAAAAGCATCGCTCCGTACTTCCTCTTGGGTGTCGGGTATATGTACTTCACACAGGCACAGATTGTCGTTCTTAACGACCCGTCACATAACGTCGCCGGCATCAACAAAGGCGGAATTTCATGGACGGTTGGAGTCGGCGTTGAAGTGCCGATTTCCGATAAGGCGCGCGGATTCATCCAGGCAAAATCGTTGCTTGGCGCGACCGATCCGCAGCGCCAGTACTTCCCCATCACAGCGGGCATAACGTACATCCTTTAATCTTTTCCCGGAATGCAGCCGCGGCTCCATGCTCTGTTTGTTGCATTCCTCTCGCTCGCGTTCGCGGGCTGCCTCATCAGTGAAGGTACAACGTACCGGCTGACGCTCAACAGCGATCACAAAAGCGGCTCGTTAAGCATCGTCAGTACTCACGTCGAATCCAATGCCTCCGACAGCGCAGGTCAAAGCAAAGACTTTGCTGAACTGATCTCAAACTGGAAAGGAGACGGATATCTTCTCGGCCAGATGGAGAAAGGGTTATACGTGAAAAGCAGATCCCTGAAACTCGAGCATGGACGACTCGTCTGGCGCGAAACCGCGATCTTCTCCGATGTCAGCGCCCTCATTCCGGACTTTAACTTCAACGATACGATGCGGTTTCCGCTGCGCGACACCTCGGGACTCGTCATTACGTCCAACGGTACGCTTTCCTCCACGCATGGCGGTATGGTCGTGCAATGGAAGCCGCATACCACGACATTTGAAGTAACTACCCGCATGCGCAATTTCAGCCCGCTCTCCTCTTTTGCGCAGCAATTCCGCCGTTACCACAGGTAGCCCGGGCCATGGCGAACATCGTCATTTATCAGAAACCCGCTTGCACGACCTGCCGGCAAGTCTATGCCGTTTTGAAAGAATCCGGTGTCGACTTTTCCTCGGTTAATTATTACATTGATCCCATTCCGAAGAAGAAGCTCAAAGAGCTTATCAAAAAGCTGGATGTGGCGCCGATGGACCTTCTTCGAAAGAAAGAGCCGCTCTATAAAGAACTTGGCTTAGATAAAAAAGAGCTCACTGTGGATGAGCTCGTCGATTACCTGGTCGAATATCCCGATCTTCTTCAGCGGCCGATCGTTGAAAAAGGCTCAAAGGCGATCCTGGCGAGACCGGCGGAGAAGATCAAACAAATTTTGTAGCAGCTTTCATAGCAATCTTTCACATCAAGGAGATACATTATGAAATCAATTATCGGGGGCATCGTAGGAGGGGTAATTCTGTTCGGATGGAGTTTTCTTGCGTGGGTGATCCTTCCGCTGCATGAGCCAACACTGCACAAGATCTCGGATGAAGAAGCCGTAGTCTCTGCGCTTCAGTCTCATCTCGGCGAGAAGGGAGTCTATGCATTGCGAAAAAATCCCGGAATGAATGATAAAGCCGCAATGGATGCATGGACAGAAAAGGTCAAACGCGGGCCCAACGGCTTGATCGCGTATGATCCCGCCGGCTCAGATCCGATGATGCCGGGCCAGATGGCTGTCGGACTTGTCCTCGACATTCTTGCCGCATGGATCGCATGCTGGTTTCTTGCGCGAAGCATCGCATTGAACGCTCCGTACCTCGCGCGTGTTGCATATTGCGGAATGTTCGGAGTTTTCATTTCCGTTTTTTCGCATCTCATGGCATGGAACTGGATGGGTTTCCCCGTCGACTATACTTCGGCGATGATCATCGACTCAATGGTTGGCTGGATTCTTGCCGGATTGGGGATCGCAGCGATTGTCAAAGCTCCGAGACTTACACTTTAGATAAAAGACCTCCAATGAAACGCAGTATGTTCGTAATCGGAGCAGTCGCTCTATTCTGCTCGCTCTCATTCGCTCAGCGCAATTTTGACACTGTCGTCGTCCGGGCAACAAAGCTCTCGGATGCCGTCTGGCTGCTAACCGGCTCCGGAGGAAATATCGGCGTCTGCTCAGGCGATGATGGCACATTCATCATCGACGACCAATTTGCCCCCCTCACCGAGAAGATCAAGGCGGCGATCGGAGAGATTGAAAAGGTCAAGGCGCCCATTAGATTTGTCATCAACACGCACTGGCACGGAGACCATACAGGTGGCAACGAAAACATGGGAAAAGACGGCGCCGTCATCATCGCACACGACAACGTTCGAAAGCGCATGAGCGAAGAGCGTTTCAATGAGGTCGCAAAGACGACGATTCCAGGATCTCCGAAGGTGGCTCTCCCTGTCGTCACGTTCGCCGATGATATTACGCTCCATTTTAACGGAGACGACATGCTCATTTCTCATGTGAATCCCGCACACACCGACGGTGACGCCGTGATTTACTTCAGCAAGGCGAACATCATTCACATGGGTGATGTCTTCTTCTCGGGCACGTACCCGTTCATTGATATTTCATCGGGCGGATCGATCAACGGAATGGTCACGGCTGTCGACAAGATACTTCCTACCATCGATGATGCTACTCAGGTTATACCGGGACATGGCCGGGTGGCCACGAAGAGCGATCTCAGGGCTTACCGCGATATGCTCGCTACTATACGAGACAAAGTCCTTGTGCTCGTACGAAAAGGAAAAACCCTCGACGAAGTGAAAGCAGAAAAGCCGACCAAAGACTTCGATAATCAGTGGGGGGGCGGATTTGTGAATCCTGACCGCTTCGTCGAAACCGTCTACCAGAGCCTGGCGAAGAAGTGATTTCATCCCGATCCTCTGCGGCGGAGATACTCCGGCATCTCCGTTCGCTTGCCGATCCGAAAGCTGTTGAAGGGATGGCGCGGTACGGCATCGTATCGAAAAAAGTACTTGGGATTTCGGTCGTATCGCTCCGGGAGATGGCAAAGAAGATCGGCAGGAACCATGGGCTCGCGCAAGAGTTGTGGAGGACGGGAATTTTAGATGCCCGTTTCCTGGCAGCTTTTATTGAGGAGCCCGGCAAGATTACCGAAGCGCAGATGGACCGGTGGGCAAAAGATTTCGATAACTGGGCCATCTGCGACGGCTGCTCGCTGCACCTCTTCGACCGCACACCGTTCGCCTGGAAGAAAGCTTTATCGTGGACAACACGCAAGGAAGAGTTTGTGCGGAGGGCAGGATTCGCGCTCATCGCTGTACTCGCCGTTCATGACAAGTCGGCTCCCGACGCAAAATTTGAAAGAACCTTTCCCCTCATTAAGAGAGCCGCGACCGACGATCGTAATGGCGTGAAGAAGGCGGTGAACTGGTCGCTGCGTCAGATCGGCAAACGTAATCTTGGCCTTAACGCACTGGCAATCTCGGCAGCGCAAGAAATTCAGTCCGTTGATTCCGCAAGCGCCCGCTGGATTGCCTCGGATGCCCTCCGTGAACTCAAAAGCCCGGCTGTACAGACCCGCCTGAACAAGAAGCATCGCAATCGATAAGAGACCGATATTTTTCGTATATTATGATGACAACGATTCTAAATCCTTAAAATTTCAGATAATTATGCACGATATTCTTATTGATCAATTTAAGCATGAAGTAACCCGATTCGGCGTCAAAGAGCTGCGGACTCCCGAGGAAGTAGATGCGCTGCTAGCCCACGAAAAGGGAACCGTTCTCGTATTCGTCAATTCCGTCTGCGGTTGTGCCGGAGGCGTCGCCCGCCCGGCGCTGGGAATGGCAACGAATCACAGGGTGAAACCGAATGTTTTTGCTACTGTGTTTGCCAGCGGCGACCGTGAGGCGACGATGCAGGCTCGCACGTACTTCACGAACATGCCGCCATCTTCCCCTTCGTTCGCGTTGCTTCGCGACGGCAAGCTGGTTCATATGATCCACCGCTCGGATATTGAAATCCGTGAACCGCACGAGCTCGCTAAGCTACTTACTGACGCTTTCGACAAGTACTGCGTATAATCCTTCTGCCGGTGAGCCGTTTGGAAACGGCCTGATTTTTTCGTACTTTACATCATTCAATTACCCCACGCCTCGTCCCCAGATGAGGCGTTTTTGTTCTAATTCCGGCTATTTCATGAAAAAGCTACGAACTGACATAAGAAACATCGCTATTATCGCGCACGTCGATCACGGGAAAACTACTCTCGTCGACCATATGCTTCGCCAGACGGGCACCTTCCGGGAAAATCAGGAAGTCGTCAAACGGGTCATGGACTCGAACGATCTCGAGCGTGAACGCGGTATCACGATCCTCGCGAAAAACACGGCAGTATTCTATAATGATCCAAAATCAAAAGAGACGATTAAGATCAACATCGTCGACACTCCGGGCCACTCTGACTTCGCCGGCGAAGTAGAGCGGACGCTGAAAATGGTCGACGGCGTGCTTTTGCTTGTCGACGCCGCAGAAGGCCCTCTGCCCGGCACAAAGTTCGTTTTGAAAAAATCGCTGGAGCTGAACCTCCAGCCGGTGGTCGTTATCAATAAAATTGACCGGAAAGATGCGCGCGCTCATGAAGTCCTTGACGAAGTCTTTGAGCTATTTCTCTCCCTCGGCGCGAACAATCATCAGCTCGATTTCCCGACAATTTATTGCATTGCCAAACAGGGCATTGCCAAGACCGAACTCGAACAGGAAGGCGTGAACCTTCAACCGTTGTTCCAGACGATCGTTCACAAGATTCCGCCTCCTCCCGGAGACGACGAATCGCCGTTCCAGATGCTGGTTACCACGATCGACTACAGCGATTACCTCGGACGCCTTGGCATCGGCCGTGTCGAACGCGGAAAGCTCCGCCTTGATGCCCCGATGAAAGTTATTCACCGCGACGGCAGCATCGATGACGCCCGCGTGACAAAGATCTACACGTTTCACGGCCTGAAACGGATTGAAGTGGCAGAAGCTTCTGCTGGAGATGTCATTGCAGTGGCAGGAATGGAAGATGTGGATATCGGCGAGACGCTCGCGAACGCGACCGACCCGACTCCCCTGTCGTTTGTTACCATTGAAGAACCGACACTTTCCATGAACTTCGTCGTCAACAACTCTCCCTTTGCAGGCCAGGAAGGAAAGTATGTCACGACAAGAAATCTCGGCGAACGCCTTGCAAGAGAACTGCGATCGAACGTCAGTCTTCGCGTCGAGTTAACAGACAGCCCCGACGTGTTCAAGGTGAGCGGGCGCGGCGAGCTTCACCTCGGCATTCTCATCGAAACGATGAGAAGGGAAAGCTACGAATTTCAGGTCTCCTCGCCGGAAGTGATTTATAAGCGCCTCGACGACGTCCTGTGCGAACCGATGGAGCACGTCATTATCGACGTCCCGGATGAATTCGCCGGCATCGTGATCCAGAATCTTGGGCGACGAAAAGGTATCATGAAAAACATGCTGCCGTCGCAGGGAAATACCCGCCTCGAGTTTATTATCCCGGCGCGCGGCCTGCTCGGGTTCCGTTCTGAGTTCATGACCGAGACGAAGGGACAGGGTATTCTGCATCATAATTTTCATGGTTACGAGCCTTTTAAAGGCGAGTTGTCCACTCGTCATAAAGGGGCCGTCATACAGCTCGAAGACGGAGTTTGCACCGGGTACGCGATGTTCAAGCTTCAGGATCGCATCACATTCTTCATCGAACCCCAGACCCGTGTTTACAAAGGAATGATTGTCGGTGAGAATGCCCGCGACGAGGATATTATCGTTAACGTGTGCAAAACGAAACAGCTCACGAACATGCGCGCAAGCGGCGCCGACGAAGCCATCCGTCTCGAACCGCCTATGATTCATTCACTGGAGCAAGCCATCGAATGGATCGCCGACGACGAGTACATCGAGGTTACACCCCAGTCGCTTCGCCTCCGGAAGAAATATCTCGACCACAATGAACGGTTGAGAATGTCGAAGAAGAAGGCGGAATCCGTAGAAGCATAGTTCGTTTTGGATAGTTGGGATTATTGAAAAATACATTACCTTGTAACTGCATAATCCCAACTCCAAATGACCTACTCCTCCCGCACCAACTGGCCGCGCGAACACAACAGGCTCACCGAGCTGCTTGATTCGCTGAGGAGGGAGAACAGGCCCGTCTACGATCTCACCGTCTCTAACCCCACGCAGTGCGGAATTCAGTATCCGAAAGAGATTCTCTCCGGTTTAGCAACTCCCTCGTCGTTAACGTATGAACCGGATCCGCGCGGATTGGATTCAGCCAGAACGGCGGTCGCCCGCTATTATGCCGCGCACGATCTCACGATCGATGTCTCCCGTATATTCCTGACCTCAAGCACAAGCGAGGCGTATTCCTATGTCTTCAAGCTCCTGTGCAACGCGGGTGACAGCGTGCTTATTCCGAATCCGTCCTATCCCCTCTTTGAGTATCTCGCGCAGACAAGCGACGTCGACCTGCAACATTATCATCTGGCGTATGATCATGGCTGGCAGGTGGATTTCGATTCGATCAAGAAGTCGATCACCCCGTCGACGCGCGCGATCGCACTCATCAACCCCCACAATCCGACCGGAATGTTCATCAAAAAGGATGAATATGCCAGGATACGTGAAATCGCGCATCAACACCGTCTCGCACTCATCGTCGACGAGGTATTTATTGATTATGCGTTCGGCGAAGATGCAAACGGGCACGGAACGACCGCCGGCGAGACCGACGTGCTCACCTTTACTCTGAACGGAATTTCAAAAACGATCGGGCTGCCGCAGTTGAAGCTTGGCTGGATTGTTGTGGGGGGAAACAACGAAGAGGCGAACGAAGCGATGTCTCGGCTTGAAATCCTTTGCGATACGTATCTTTCGGTCAACACTCCTGTGCAGGTTGCGCTTCCGGACCTTCTTGAACGGGGGAAGAGCGTTCGCAGGCAAATCCTCGATCGAACGCGATCAAACTATGAGTTCCTGCGCGGTGCCTCCCGGCAATCGGCTTGTACAACTCTTGAAAGTGAAGGCGGCTGGTATGCAAGCCTTCGGCTTCCAACCATTCAGTCGGATGAACAATGGGCGGAGGAACTGCTTCATCATCTCGGTGTCTCTCTTTTCCCCGGCTACTTCTTTGATTTCCATGACGACGCGCATCTTGTCGTCAGCCTGCTGACTCCTCCCGCTGTATTTCAACCCTCCATCACCCGCGTCCTTAATCACGTATCGATGCGCTGACCTGCGTCGGGGTAGATTTTCCTTCTTCGCCCATGTAGGTAAGTGTAATACCGGCCTGCGCCGCATACTCGTTGATCCGCTCGTCCCGGTAGAACTCTTTGTAGTAGACGGTGGAAATTCCCGCGTTTGCGATAAGCTTGAAGCATGTCAGGCAGGGTGATGCTGTAACGTAAAGTTCTGCGCGGTCGATGATGATGCCGTGTTTCGCTGCCTGAGCGACAGCGTTCGCTTCCGCGTGGACAGTTCTGATGCAGTGGTCGTTTTCCATATCGTGGCCGGCTTCGTCGCAGTGGGGCGCGCCCCGCAGGCTCCCGTTATATCCGGTAGACAAAATCGTCTTATCACGCGCGATGACTGCGCCGATATGTTTTCGATTGCACGTGCTTCGTGTTGCAACCTGCTCGGCGATCTTCATAAAATATTCATTCCAGCCGACGCGATGATCGTTCATAGTTCTTCTGTGGAAGGAGTGGGGAAATAGTTATGGGTTACGAAAATGTATGACATACAACATTTGATTGCAACTCACGTATACATCGTGTACATTCATGACCATGACCTCCCACATCGAAACAAAAAACCTGTCCAGGCACTATCGCCGCGCCTCGCACACGGTCCAGGCACTCGATAACGTCTCTGTTTCTGTTGGGAAGGGGGAATATCTGAGCATCGTCGGATCATCGGGGTCCGGCAAAACGACTCTGCTGAATCTTCTGGCGGGATTGGATACGCCAACTTCCGGAAGCGTCGACTTTGACGGCGCATCACTTTCTTCATTTTCGCGCCGCCAGCTCGCGGCATACCGCGCCTATAAGATCGGAATGATCTTCCAATCGTTCAATCTCATTTCGCACTACACGGCCCTGCAGAATGTGGAGACCGCTCTTTATTTCAATAACACTCTCCCCGCGGAACGGCGGCGGCTCGCCATGGAGACACTCGAGCGCCTGGGGCTGGGAGATCGCATCGGACACCGGCCCGCCGATCTTTCGGGGGGCGAGCAGCAGCGCGTGGCCGTTGCCCGGGCAATCATCAAAAAACCTGAAATCCTTTTTGCGGACGAGCCGACCGGTAACCTCGATTACGATAACGCAAACCACATCGCCTCCCTGATGCGTGAACTGAACAGCGAGGGGCTCACGATCATACTGGTAACCCATAATCTGGAATTAGCGCAGCAGGAATCGCAGCGGGTCATACGAATGCAATACGGCCATGTCGCGGCCGATGTTCAAACCTCCGGCGCGGGGGCAAGGCCGGTATGACGTTTCGCGACCTCGTCGTCATCTCAGGGGGAAATCTGCGAAGAATGAAACTCCGCACATTTCTCACATCAGCGGGCGTATTGATCGCCATTGCCGCGTTCGTCTCGATGCTATCGTTCGGAGCAGGCAGCCAGCAAAACATCGAGCGGCAATTCAACAAGCTCGGCTTGTTCACGACGATGCAGGTGTATGAGAAAGACAACGGAAGAGAGGATCGGGGAAGAGGGGGCAGAGAGAAAAGAGACAAGGAAAACAAGAATAACGGAAAAGATGCAGATTCCGCGGTGGCAAAGCTCGACAGAGACGCGGTCGAACGAATATCAAAGATTCCCGGCGTGAACCTCGCCTACCCGTACGATGCATTTTCAGTGGAAGTTCACATTGGCGATACCACGGTCGAATCGAAGGCGCAGGCCCTTGCCTCTGTCGCTTTTCAAACGAAAATTTTTTCTACTCTCGCATACGGTACCGCTTTTTCCTCGGATACGTCGCGCCAGGTGATCCTCTCGGAGTCGCTGCTGAAGAAGGCGGGCATCGACTCACCAAAAACTCTCATCGGCAAACCGATCGTCGTCATGGTGAAAGTGTCGACCATCGACAGCGGGCTCACGCATATTCTCGTCGACAAAGGAGAGTCTCTATTCGACCGCGCCAAACGCATTCACTACGATTCGCTTCTCAATAAGAAATACCGGTCGACCGTTCTGCGCACCGAAGCCAATGAGCTTGTGAAACGATTTGTCAATGGATTTTTGAATGCCCGATCGGTGATTCGTGATACGCTGATCCTCTGCGGCGTTCGTGAATCGGGCGAACGCACGGGAAGGCTTCGCGTCGAGAATGTCATCATCCCTATCGAGACCGCCCAGCGATTCAAGACAGGCGGCCTGGGCGGATCTCCGATGGATATCATGATGGCGTTCATGAACGGCACCTTGTTCGCTTCCCCGGAAAAGAGCGGGAACGAATCGTTCTCGCAGATCACGATCGATTTCGATCCCAAAGTTCCCTACACGAATATCAAGAACGCGATCGAGGCGATGGGATATCGCACCTTCAGCTTTGCTGCGGAGTTCGAAGAAATCCAGAAAGTATTTTTGTATTTCGACATGGCGCTCGGCCTTATCGGGTTCATCGCGCTTGTAACCGCATCTCTGGGAATTGTCAACACGATGGTCATGTCGATCAACGAACGCCGGAGGGAGATCGGCATCTTAAAATCGCTCGGCGCTCATGAAACAGATATCCGCGCCCTGTTTCTCGTCGAGTCGGGGGTTATCGGTTTTCTGGGAACAACGGCGGGTATTTTTTTTGGTTGGACTATTACACGAATTGCGGCGGCAATCGCGAAGCACTATATGGAACAAGAGGGGATTCCCGGCATCGATCTTTTTGCCCTCCCCTTCTGGCTCATTGGAATTGCGCTGGCGGTGGGCATCGGCGTCAGCGTTGTGGCGGGATTGTATCCTGCGGCGCGTGCGGCACGTGTAGACCCCGTAGCCGCCCTGCGCAACGACTAATCTTCTATTTCCACTTGATCGTACAACCGATCGAAAAGGTCTCGGGCACCTTCACTTCCTTGCCCGCAAGAACCGCATCGAGCGCTACAACAAGGTACTTCTCCTTCACCGCATCCGGTTCTTTCCAGTTATCATCCATCTTTCCTGAGTAACGTAACCTCTTCTCCTTATCAAAGAGAAAGAACTGCGGCGTGTGTGTCGCGCCGAACTGTTCTGCTACGCGCTGGTCGGAGTCGCGGAGATACGGAAACGTGAAATCCCTCATTGCGGCCCGTTCCTTCATTTTTTCAAAGCTGTCATCCGGATAATTGGTTTCGTCGTTAGAATTAATCGCGACCAATTGAACATTCTTCGTTTGGTACGAGGCGTGGAGCGCTTTCATCCGGTCTTCGTATGCCTGTACATACGGACAGTGATTGCATGAGAAGACGATAATCAGCGCGTCATTGCGAAAATCGCCGCTCGAGTAGGTTCGGTCGTCAACACCGGGGAGGTTTTTGAATTCCGGAAGTGCATCGCCGATGCGGAGTGAGTTATTCTTCATGTTGTATCAAACAAGATGATCGTGGTAATGATTGCATGCAAATATACTGACGCATGCGCGGAAATGCAATTTACGGGGTTGCGTAATAACTACACATGTCAAATATTTGAGCGGAAAGAAATTCTTCTTGCACATGAAAAAAAATAAATGAAGTATTGCATGAAATATCTATTCCTATCGGAACAAGATGTTTGCAAATCTCTGTTATGCGTAATAGAGAGCAGGGCATTCGCCGTACCATGTGCATCTCTGAGTTCCGGGCCTAATCCCAAATTCTTGCGGGCACCCGGGGTTAATGCACACGTGGTATCAGAATGCTGCGCCTGCCGTCAAGAAGTCGGTTTGGTATCACTATCATGGAGGATCTATGAAGAAACGTTGTGTGGCAATATTCGCATTTTCTCTTCTCGCGATAGTACCGATGTTTGCTCAGAGCGAGTTAGGAACAGCTCAGACATCTGCGGGTATCGGCCCGCAGGTTGGATATTTTAAGTCGCGCGATGCAGACGATGGAAGAATAATGGGTGGCGGAATGCTGCGCCTCAAGTTCGCCTCCCTTGGCCTGGAAGGCTCGGTAAACTATCGGGAGGAAGATTACGATGGCGGCCAGATAACAGTCAAGAGTTTTCCTGTTATGGTCACGGGTTTGATCTATCCGCTCCCGGTGCTCTACGGTGCCATCGGCGCAGGATGGTATAACAGCATGATCGATTATAAATATGCGAGCTATACCGTTTCTGAGGACAAGCAGCGATTCGGATGGCACTTCGGTGCAGGCACCGAGTTGCCGCTCGGCACATCTGCCCGGCTCGTCGGCGATATCCGCTGGGTGTTTTTGGATTACGATTTCCAGACCGTCCCCGGACAAAACGGACTCAACAGCGACTTTTACGTTGTGAGCGCCGGACTTTTATTCAATCTGTAACTGCTTCGTAATGGTAGGGGTTCTCAACGAACCCCTACTCTGTTTTCATTCCGCACCTCACCGACAACGAAGCGTTCAATAGCGCCTTCAACTGTGCCTGGCTTGAACAAGGCTTTCAAACCTCGTCTCCCTTTGAGTACTTGCACGTTTAGATTCTCAAAAAACATAGTCTCGGCCGAGGCAGTCCGGTCTTAATTGCGAAGCCTCGGGGTGCCGGAGAACGAAATACTTAGCGTAATTTTCTTCGAGGCGGGCACACCGAAGCTCCATCCGGTGTGCTGCTGCGTCAGCGGTACGAGAAGGGGGCGATCATGATTCCAACGCTGAAGCTTACGGTCGGAACTTTGTTGGTGAGGTAGTAATTGACGTCTCCGGTAAAGACCAGGCTGAGAACCGGCTCCCCGCGATCTCTTCCCGACGACACTTTCAACTTGAGCGACGGACCCGCGCTGAAATCCATGGTTTGGTCATAATGGTACACCAGGGTTGTCGTCTGAAGCGTCCCGCTGACATTCTGCGGTATGGTTATCGTGTCGCTTCGCGAATTTCCGTTTTGTGCGATCCAGGATTTGAAGTTCAGCCCGGTGTTCAGTTCGCAGAGAGCTCCAAGGAATTTGAATTTATCCCTGTAGAACGCTCTCATTGTCCCGGTGTATTGCAGAATGTTTGAATCCGATTGACCGCCGCCGAGAAAGTTCTTGAGAGTGTTTTGCGGGTGAAGTACTAACGAGTCAATCCCAAATCTTATTCTTCTCGGTTCCACGCCTGCCTCAAATTCGAAGACATATCTGTTCGCCATGTATCCCAGCGCAAGAAACCTGCCCTGAGAAGTTGCGCCAACGGAAAAGAAAAGAGTTTTGTAGCCGTAGAGGTAATTGTTGTCCGGCTCGGGTTGGGAGAACCCCGCCTGGTGCGCGAGAAAGCAAAACAATATGTACGCTGCTAGTCGATGCATGTGTTCACTTTACTGCGCGCCCCTCTTTCTTTTAAGATGCCTCTTATTATCGGTAACGAACAAGTTGACGGCGCTTGTTCCGCCGGTTCCTTTTCTAAAAATAATTTCACGCGGAATCGCGGTTCGAACGCCGGTTTGCGCACAATTACAACTGTGCGCAGGAAATTCTCACTTTGAATTCTTTGTTGTATAAGTAAGCATAATTACTGCAATTAGAAAGGAGTATACTATGTCGGTGCTCACAAAACCTGTCGGATCAACCTCGTGGCTGCCGCTCATCATGCGGATCATCCTCGGTGTCGCATTCTTCGCCCATGGCGCGCAAAAAGTCCTCGGATGGTATGGAGGAAACGGGTTGCAGCTGACTGTGACTCAATTTGAGAATGGGCTGGGAATACCCTATTTCCTCGGTTACCTTGCGGCCTATACGGAATTCATCGGCGGCATATTCCTTATTCTCGGATTTGCCACGAGAATCGCTTCGATCGGCATTTTCATAGAAATGATCGTTGCGGTCTGGCTGGTGCATTTCCCGAAAGGCTATTTCCTGAATTCCCCGTCCGGAGGAATGGGGTTTGAATACAACCTCGCCCTTGTCGGCCTCGCGTTCGCGATAACCCTGACCGGCCCCGGACACATTAGCCTGGATTACCAATTGTTTGAAGCCGCGTATCATCATCATGAAAGGCCCCTTGGTGATGTGCATTTTGTGCACCGATAAATGCCCCGGCCTGATGAGCGGGGGTTCAGCGTGAAACTGAATTCCCGCTACAGGCCTTCATCGCCTCATTCACTCTCGCACTCACGGACGGAATCAGCCATGCGGCATAGCCGCTTTGACTTCGCGTGCACTCGATCATATCGTCGAATCGCGCCCTGACCTCGGCGAGAGGCCGTCCGGAGTGGACGCTGGTCCACTCCTCAAACCCATCCCGCCAATGCATGAAAATATCGGCGAGGAGCTGACGATCTACACGCAGCGTGTCGATACAGAGATAGTTCAGCTCAAACTCGCGGCATCCGAGGTTTGTCAAGATTGTCGGCATTGTGCGGCCCTGGCGGAGATTTGACCCCGACCGTTCGGCAGCCTTCCATCCAAAATCACGGAAGAAATCATCGGTGTCATACTTCGTGGGATAGAAGAATAACATTCCATAGTCTTCCGCGAGAAAATAGGTCCGTCCGCCCTCCCGTACCACCCGGATCATTTCATGGATAACTTTGAGAGGGTCGGGAACCGCCTGCAGCATGTGGCGGCAAAGCGCAACGTCGAAGGTATTGTCGTTAAATGGGAGCGCGGTGGCATCCCCCTGTTGAAACGACAGCCCGGGATATTCGGTGGGCGGGAATCTGCGGATCGCCCGCCGGAGATTTGCCTCTGCGAGATCGATGCCGACGACTCTTTGCGGAGAGAACTCCTGGACGAGGCGTGAAGAAATTTCCCCCGTCCCGCAGCCGACGTCAAGTGCTTCCAGGCCTTTTCTGAAGAAAAGTTTTCGGTAGATGGGAATCTCATGCGGCCAGATTGCGCGAGCCTGGGTGTCCAGGGTGAAGGCCATCGCCTCATTTTCCATCGGCTCCTGCTGTCCGTATGCGGGAGTCTCTGTTGTCATACTTCGGTAATCATTGTGGGCCCTTTGTAGTACAACATTGAATGTGTTCGCCTAAGTTCTGCCGGGGGGTGGCTACGCTCCCACAGATCCGTTGAGAAAGCGTACGAGGGGTGAAAGCTCTTTATAGGTCCTGACGATCCTGGAGACAAACCTCGGGGAATAACACTCTTCAACATCCCATTCGACCCCTGTGTAAAAGCTTTTGTATTTCAGCCATTCCGCCATCATGTGATCTTTTGGGAAACCAAGCGGAACGCGCTGAAGTTTTTCGCCCTCCAGTTTTTTGAATCGTTTCACAAACGTCTCATTGCTCACGATGGTAAGAAACTGCTTTGGTTCATCGGCGATGGACTGGCGGATGCGTTTCAGCCGGTCAGGATCGGGGCTGTAGATCCCGCCGCCGGCGTACACTCCCGACGGCTCGATATGAATGTAATACCCTGCGCTATTCTGCCAGTGCGCGGTCATATGGAACACAGCTGCAACGTGGGTTTTGTAGGGATCCTTGTTCTTGCTGAACCGGGTGTCCCGATAGATGCGAAACATGCTCTTTTTCGGGTCGACGAGTATTTCCGGCATGTCGTGCGCCATCGGCTGCTTGAGCGATGCAATGAGCGATTGCATCGGAAGCTTCACGTACTCTTCAAATTCCTCTTTGTGCTTGTTGAACCACTCCCGCTTGTTGTTCTTTTTCAGCTGCTTCAGGAACTGTACCCCTTCACGTGGAAAACCGCTGAACGGCGGGAACATGTCCTCGCCTAACGATATCTTTGGTTTCATAAGGCTTGTCGCACAAATCCTTTGTGTTTTTTTAAGAGCGCCCTTGCGCGTCGCGCAGAGACGCCTTTTTGTACCATGACGATCGCCGTTTTCACGTGTCCGTCCGCCAGAGCCAGGGTTTCGACTGCCTCTTCATAGTTAATACCCGTGGCTGTCATAAGTACTCTCTTGGCCCGCTCTTCTAATTTCTTGCTGTTCATGCGAAGGTCTACCATCATGTTTTCGTAGACCTTGCCCAGGCGGATCATGGCTGCCGTCGTAATCATGTTGAGGACCATTTTCTGGGCGGTCCCGGATTTCATCCGCGTGGAGCCCATGATAACTTCCGGGCCGACCACCGGGCAAATGGCAACGTCGACGATCTTCAGCAGCCCCGGCATCGAATTTACAATGGACCGGGGATTTGTCGTGACGAAGATGGTCTTCGCTTTCTTGCGTTTCGCTTCCTTTATGGCCGAGTTAACATAGGGCGTTCTCGCGCTCGCCGCAATTCCACAGACGACGTCCTTGGCACCTACACGAGCTTTTTGGAGGTCGCTCACCGCAGCCTCGACCCTGTCTTCAACCCCCTCCTTTGAACGAAAAACCGCACTTTTGCCTCCTGCCATAATTCCAATTATTTGATCCGGATTTGTGCCGAACGTAGGAGGGCATTCTGATGCGTCGACGACCCCGAGCCGGCCGCTTGTCCCTGCACCGACATAGATCAGCCGTCCTCCGTTCCCGAGAGCTGTCGCAACGAGTTCAACTGCCTTGCGAATGTACGGGATCTCATCCTTCACCGCTTTGGCAACAAGCTGATCCTCTGCGTTGATTACGGAAAGAATGCCGGAGACCGTTTTCGTGTCGATATTCCGGCTCCGTGGGTTGCGCTGTTCCGTGCTCAACGACGAGATCTGACGAAAGAGCTTCTGATCGGTTTTCCCCTGTTTCCCCTTTATCCCTTGTATCACTTTCTTCCCCTTTTTCCCCTTCATCATAGTTGTGCTACCACAAGTAGTTTTCCCTCCAAAGTATGGTTTCCCCTGATAACCAAGGGGTGTGCTTGTATGTTGGCCTGGGGGTATCGTTTCTGAGCTACTTCCGTCTCGGCGGAAAGATCGCCCCCTTTGAGCATGAGGACGGAACCCTTGGCGAGCGGAGTTTTTGTGCCGAGGTTCTTGCCGCCGGACGCATTCGATGGCTTTGCAAGCAAGGGACGGCTCCATTTCAGCAGATCGACAATCGGGGCTACACCGCGTGAGATCACATAATCGTACGAGCTCTGCTGCTTGATTGCCTTCGGCAGTGATTCTGCGCGGTCGCACACTGCATCAACATTCTGAAGGCCCGCCTGTGAAACGATATTGCGGACGGCATTGATCTTTTTCTGTATCGAGTCGAGCAAGGTTACTTTGACGCCGGGGACAAGAATCGAAATCGGAATCCCGGGCAATCCACCTCCTGTGCCGAGGTCCAGGATCTTTGCGGGAGTATCGATTGCAAAGCTGAAGAGAAATGATATTGAAGGAAGAATGTGTTTCATCCAGATGTTCGAAATATCCTGACGTGAAACGAGATTTACTTTCTCATTCCACTCGCGCAACGCGTCGACATATTTTCTTAACAAGATTGCTTTCGCTTCTTCAATATGAAAATCGTTTTCACGGCAAACGGCGAAAAATTGATCCGCGTCTTCCATTAATGTAAGTATTTGTTTATATTGAAGTTATAAATACAATATCCACGTGAAACTATCGCTAGTTTTGCAGGTAGACCATGAGCACAGAGATGTCGGCCGCAGATACTCCGCTTATCCTTGAGGCCTGGCCGAGGGAAGCCGGCTTTATTTTGTCGAGCTTCTCTTTCCCTTCTGTTGAGAGCGAGCGGATCGACATATAGTCTATGTCGTCCGGGATAGATCTGGATTCATAACGCTCGAACTTTTCAATCTCTTCGAGCTGCCTGTTGATGTAGCCGTCGTACTTCACCGTGATTTCTATTTGCTCGAGGACCCGCGGGACCATTCCAATATCACGCGAGAGCTCTGTGTAGTAGCTAAGGTTCTTCAGCAGATCCAGATTGAACAGGTCCTCAATCTTCACTCCTGGTCTCTTAAGAACCTGTTCAAGCCTTTCAGACTGCTGCATCTCATTTTCGCCTCTTGCCGAAAGGACCGGGTTTGCAATGCTGGGATGAACCCATGATTTGAGAGCATTGAGCCCATCCTGAATCAGGTGTTTCTTTGATTGCAGCTTTGCGTATGTCTGGCTGTCAATTAGCCCGATCGAATGCCCCTTTTCCATCAGTCGAAGATCCGCATTATCCTGCCTGAGAACAAGCCGGTGCTCAGCCCGGGAGGTGAACATCCGGTAAGGTTCGTCGGTATTCTTGTTAACGAGATCGTCGATAAGGACCCCGATATAGGCCTCAGATCGCTTCAGGATGACCGGGGAATCGCCTTTCAACAACCTGGCTGCGTTAATGCCTGCAATAAGGCCCTGGCCAGCAGCCTCCTCATAGCCGGAAGTGCCATTTATCTGGCCTGCGAAGAAAAGGCCTCCTACCAGCTTGGTTTCAAGGGAAAGCTTAAGCTGATATGGGGGAAAATAGTCATATTCTACAGCATAACCGGGCCTGAGCATCCTGATATTTTCGAACCCTGGGATGGTCTTCAGCCCCGCATACTGTACCTCTGCTGGAAGGCTTGTCGAGAATCCATTTACATAGACGACGTTAGTATTATACCCTTCCGGCTCGATAAAGATCTGATGCCTTTTCCGCTCAGCGAATCTAACGATCTTATCCTCAATTGAGGGGCAATATCTCGGTCCTACACCCTTTATCCTGCCTGAAAACATGGGGGATTCAGAAAACCCCTTCTCCAGTATAGAATGAGTCTCCTCGTTGGTATAGGTCAGGTACATTGGAATCAGCTCATTTGAGATTGCGGTATTACGGAATGAGAGCGGGATTGGGTCCGGATCGCTCGGCTGCTCTTCTGTTTTCGAAAAATCAATGCTATCAATATCCACCCTGGGAGGTGTTCCGGTCTTGAGGCGGCCGGTAATAAACCCTATATCTCTGAGCATCTTGTTGATCGAATTGGAGGACTCCTCTCCAAATCTCCCTCCAGATTTGGTGTCTTTTCCTGTATGGGTGATCCCTCCAAGGAACGTACCTGCGCAAAGGACAACCGCGCGGCATCGAATCAATCCATTAATCCTGGTGCGGATTCCCCGGATAGCCTTGCTGCCATTATCGCTAGTGAGCTCAATACCATCAACCGAATCTTCAAGAATTACCAGATTATCCTGATTCCCAATCACTTTCTGGGCAGACTCTGCATACCAATCCCGGTCATTTTGGCACCTTGGCGACCAGACTGCGGGCCCTTTCGAGGTATTCAGCATCCTGTAATGGATGCAGGTGGCGTCCGATATCCTCGCCATTTCCCCTCCAAGAGCATCTATTTCCCGGACGAGCTGACCCTTGGCAATCCCTCCAATCGCCGGATTGCAGGACATTCTCCCAATACTAGCTTTAGACATAGTAATAAGAACCGTTTTACAGCCCATGCGGGCACCTGCCAGGCAGGCTTCGATCCCGGCATGCCCTCCTCCTATTACAACCAGGTCAATATTTTGAAGGTCTTGTTTCACGTGAAACTAACTACTTCCCTATGCAGAATCGTGAGAATATGTTGTTAAGAATATCGTCATTTGTTACCACGCCTATGATCTCTCCAAGCGCGTCGCAGGCCTTACGGATGTCCAGCGAGATGAACTCTCCCGTCATCGAAGCTGCGACAGACGCGGCAGCTTTCTTCAGGCTCTCCGACGCGGACACGAGGCACTGTTGGTGCCGAAGGTTACTAACTAAGAAACTCTTTTCCGAAAAATTATCAACTGAAGAACCAGCGGCAAGCGCATCGCGCAAATCATCAAACCCCGTATTGAGTTTAGCCGAGACGACAACTTCTCTCGCCCCGGCATGAACGCCGGGCTTCGCCTTAGCAACATCATCGATCAAATCGCTTTTGTTGCCGACCAGAATAATCGGCTTTTCCAGATCTTTGAGTCTTGAAATCAAGGCCGATTCAAAATCGTTTAATTCAACACTTAAGTCTAATATTAACAATACTATATCGGCGTTACGAATCTGCTGTTCCGACCGGGCTATTCCTTCTTTTTCCACAATATCTGAGCTATCACGTAATCCGGCGGTATCAACAAGAACGTAACTGACTCCGCCGATCGTGATAGCTTCTTCAATGAGGTCTCTTGTTGTCCCGGGAATCTCAGTGACAATTGCTCTCTCTGTGTTGAGCAGCCGGTTGAGGACGCTGGATTTTCCGACGTTCGGCCGTCCTGTAAGCACGACGCGAATCCCCTCTTTGCACACGCGTCCAGATGAATATGATTCGATCATCGAATTTATTTTGCCCTGCACTTGAGCAATGCTTGCAGTGATCTGCTCATGGCTTGCGAAGCTCAGATCTTCTTCTGAAAAATCGAGGCCGAGTTCTATGAGTGACGCCAGGTCCGTGAGCGTCTTCCTGATCGCGCCGACTTCGTCCGAGAGTCTTCCTTCCAGCTGCGAAATGGAAACTGCGTGGGCCGCGCGGGATCTTGCCTGGATGAGATCGGCGACTGCTTCGGCCTGC
The DNA here is from genome assembly GCA_035495255.1 of Bacteroidota bacterium. GTDB lineage: Bacteria > Bacteroidota > Ignavibacteria > UBA10030 > SZUA-254 > DASYTP01. The sequence continues at coordinate 30,043 of DATJGD010000043.1, forward strand.
GATAAATCGAGTTTACCGTTCAGAAACGCCCTTTTTGTGAACTCTCCGGGGGTTGCCAATCGTGTCCCATTGTTGATGATTTCGGCCAGAATTCGCTGAGTAACCAGCATTCCTCCATGACAGCTGATCTCGACGACATCCTCGCCGGTGTACGACTGTGGCTGAACAAATACCGTTGCGACCACATCGTCGATGATAGCGCCGCTGTTGTCGACAAACTTGCCAAAGTGTGCCGTATGAGTGGAAACCGAACCGAGCGGAGATTTCCCCTGAAAGTGCTTATCGGCAACTTCACGCGCTGCTGAGCCGCTTATCCGGATTACTGAAATGCCTCCTTCTCCAATGGGCGTGGCTATTGCAGCAATGGTATCGTTGAGTGGAATCATCTTCGGGAAAAACAACAACTGTGGTCTTCCAATTTAGGAACTTGGCTCCCGAAAAACAAAACAAAAAACCCTGCGCGAGGCAGGGTTGGTTGTCACAAGGGGTTTAGGCACTAAACCCCGTATGTGAAAAATCTATTTTAATTTGGGAAGGTTGTTCCCGAGAGAGTTGAAGATGCCGCCTTTGGATTTTTTCGGCTCGACTTTCTTCAGCGGTTCGTCTCCGTGCGACTTATTAATCCAATACTGCTGGGCGATAGAAAGCAGGTTGAAGACGAAGTAGTACAAATTCAATCCCGAGGGGAAACTGTTAAAGAGCAGCGTCATCAAGACCGGCATCATCCAGACCATCATCTTCTGGCGGGGATCTTTGACGGTCATTTTCTGCTGGACGAACATCGTGATACCCATGAGGAATGCCAGCCCGCTTACCTCGGTGATGTTGAAGAAGGGGATTGAAAACGGAAGCTTCGTGATGACATCGGGGATCGAAAGGTCGTGGATCCATCCTACGAACGAAGCCTGGCGCAATTCGATGGTGGACCGGAAAACGGCCCACAGCGCGTACAGGATCGGGAGCTGCAGCAGCATGGGCAGGCATCCGCCGGCCGGATTCACGCCATACTCTTTGTAGAGCCGCATGATCTGCATATTCATCTTTTGCGGATCGTCTTTCTGCTTCTCTCTGATCTCCTCGATCATCGGCTGGAGCTGCTGCATCCTTTTCATCGAGGTCATGCTGGTTTTGGTTAACGGATGCAGCACAACTTTGATGATGAACGCAAAGACAATAATGACGAGCCCGTAGTTTGGTATAAGCAGATGCAAAAATTTGAAGAGGGGAATCATCACGTATTCTGAAATCGGCCGGATGATCCACGCCGCTCCGAGGCTCATGATACGATCGAGGTCGACGTTCAGACCCTTGACGATATCGAAGTTGAGGGGACCGAGGTATGTCGTAATTCTGGCCTTTTCCGTCTGTTTTCCAAGAAAGGGCATCTTCAGCCCGAGGCTGTATGTTTCTTCAACGCCGTTGTCGGGCATATGCTTTTTGCTGCCCTCCAGATACGCGCCGTGGCTCTCGACGTCTCTTGGAATGAACGCCAGGCCGAAGTACTTGTTCCTCGTGGCGACCCAGTTGACCTTTCCCGAAATGTTCTGCTTGTTGGGCGGCTGATCGAACGCCGACGCGTCCATTTCTGTCAGCTCACCGCCGGAGTACGAATACGACATCGCCGAATTGGATTCGTCGACGCTGTTCCGCTCCTGGTACCGGAGTCCGTTTTCCCACACGACCTGGTATTCGAAATTCGAGATGATACTGTCCATCCCGACAAAATCGTAGGTGACATCGAACGAATACTTGTCTTTGTAGAATGTGTAGGTCTTGAGGATGCGGCTTGTTGGGCTGACATCGAGCGCAAATGCCACATTCGTGGAATCTGTCGTCAGGGTGATCTCCGAGCCGCTGATGTCAACCGGTCGAAAATCGAGGTACTTTGTATTGACGAGCCTTCCGTCGGAAGTATAAAACAGAAGGTTGAGCTCGCCGTGATTGTTGTCGTTGACGAGGTTGACGGGGTAGCCGTTCCAGGTCTTGAAGTCTTTCAGCTCCCACGAACGTATCGAACCGCCTTTGGACGAAAGCCCGGCATTGACGACGCCGTTCCGTATCGTATAGATCCGCTCATGGCTGCCGGCGAGACTCTTGAAATATTTCCCAAGCGTGTCGGGTGAAACCTCGGGGGGTTGCGCCGCGCCCTGACTCTTTTGCGTACTCGTATCGACGGCAGAGTGTTGCGCAAGGCTATCCCTGGTGAGGTTATGATTTTCGGTCGGAGAGGGCGAATTAAGCCATATCCAGACCATCAAAACGATGGCAATTAAAACGAATCCGATTACTGTAGTACGATCCACGATATTAACGCGATTAGTGAATAAATCTAGGGAAGCGGGTCATAGCCGCCTGGGTGAAATGGGTGACAACGAAAGATCCTTTTGACTGTGAGCGATGTTGCCTTGAAAAATCCGTACTGCTTGTACGCCTCAAGGGCATACTGCGAGCAGGTCGGATAGAAACGGCAGGTATTGGCAGGCAGCAGGGGAGAGATAAGATGCCTGTACAGTTGGATGCCGGTGGTAAAAAGGATTTTCACAGCTTTGATGCTAATTTTGATAAGATACGCTTGACGTCGGTTTCAATCTGGCCGAGCGAGACTTTGGCGGCGCCTGCCGCTGACTTCGGAGAATAGAGAAAGACAAGCGCAACGTTGGTTTGCATAGGAGACGATGCCAGGATATTCTTATTTGTCCTGTAAGATTCGCGCATAAGCCTTTTAAGCCTGTTTCGCTGCACGCCATTGAGAAGCCCCCGCTTGATGGCAAATCCTACGCGGATGCCGCCATGGGGGGATTTGCCCGCCTCAGATGTAAATATACCTCGGATGTGAACAGTGTCGATCGATGTACCGCATTGGAAAACATGGAGAAATGAGTCTTTGCCGCGGAGGATTTCAGCCTTGCTCAGCGAGTTTGACACACGGGAATTTCCCCTTATTTCTCATCGCTGACGGTCAATTTCCGTCTTCCTTTTGCCCGTCGGCGGGAGAGGACCTTGCGGCCGTCTTTTGACTTCATCCGTTCGCGAAAGCCGTGCTTGTTTTTACGTTTCCGGTTACTGGGCTGGAACGTTCTTTTCATCTTCTTCGTGCTCCAAATTAAGTAATGCTGGCTGGATTAAACAAAAAAGAGGATTGTCGGACAACCCTCTTCCAATGTGACGACACAATATAAAAAAATGTGCCATAATTTCAAAACGGCAAAAATTAATATTCTTTTTTCTGTTGCTCACCCGAGAAAAAAATTGTATTATGATTACGGGAGAAGCAATTCGGTTGTGTTGATAACTTGTTGAAGATTTTTACCGCTGCTGGAAGCCGGGGGGTTTCTGCTTCTGTTAACCGATTTATCACGTTTTTCACACGTCTCCTGCGGTTCGTCATTATGTAAGTTGTGCACATAGTTGTTGGCATTGTGTGGGTAAGTGTTATTAATAGCTTCTAGCGTTTTAACCTCCGTCTCCTAAGTCATTATGAACAGCGAATATACGCCTCCTTCGTTTTTACAGAATAGTCTCTCGGAATCCGATTCTTCCACATTCTCCGCAACCGATGTCTGGAACCAATGCCTCGATATTATCCGCGGGCGGGTCAACAACCAGAGCTTCAAAGCCTGGTTCGAGCCGGTAGTCCCGCTGCGCTTCGACGGCAAGCGTTTCGTCATCCAGGTACCCAGTCAGTTTTTCTCCGACTGGCTTGAAGAGCATTACTACTCACTGATCTACGAAGTGCTCACACAGGTGACAAAAAAGGAAGTCGCTCTTGAATATGAATTTTTTATCGAGGAGCGGGAGATCGCGCCTCCGGCCGATCAAGCTGGCCCGGACCGCCCGCCAAGACAGAGTGCCGAATCTCTCATCACGGCATATTCAAAATCGAAAAATGCTGTATCACAGGAGTACTGCGAGCTTTCGTTGAACCCGAAATATACGTTTGAAAATTACATCAAAGGCGACAGCAACCAGTTCGCTCGCGCGGCCGCGCTGGCGGTCGCGAACAACCCGGGCGGAACATCGTTCAATCCTCTCGTGATCTATGGGGGAGTGGGGCTTGGGAAGACGCATCTTGTCCACTCGATCGGAAACTCGCTGCTCCAGTCGGGCAAAACCCAGCGCGTCCTCTACGTCTCAAGCGAGAAATTTACCGTCGACTTTGTCGAAGCCATCCAGCAGGATAACGTTAACGCCTTCTCGAACCAATATCGAAGCGTCGACGTCCTTATCGTGGACGACATTCAGTTCTTTGCCGGCAAGGAAAAGACACAGGACACTTTCTTTCACACGTTCAACACGCTTCACCACCTCGGGAAGCAGATCGTGCTTTCGTCCGACAAGCCCCCGAAAGACCTTAAAGGGCTCACAGACAGGCTCATTTCACGCTTTCAGTGGGGTCTGACGGCAGATATCCAGCCTCCGGATCTCGAGACGCGTATCGCGATTCTCCGGAAAAAGAGCAGCGACGACGGAATTGAACTCTCTCAGGAAGTCGTGGAATTTATGGCCTCCAATGTCACGACGAACATCCGGGAACTCGAAGGATGCCTCATCAGCCTGCTGGCCCGCGCCTCGCTCGAAAGCAGAACGATCGATCTCGCGCTCGCCAAAGACGTTGTCCGTTCGATCATCGGCGAAGTCAGGACACACGTGACGGTGGAAGAAATCCAGCGCACCGTCTGCGACCACCTGCAGATCCCACAGGATCTTATACGCGCGAAGACCCGGAAGCAGGAGGTTGTCAACGCCCGGCAGATCGCGATGTATCTTACAAAAGAACTTACAAACTCTTCTCTCAAAACGATCGGACTTCACTTCGGCGGCCGTGATCACAGCACGGTCATCCATGCGTATCAGACCATCGAAGACTCCATGAAGAACGATCTGAAGCAGCGCAATATCGTTCAGCAGCTCCGCTCGAAGCTCGAACTGGGCATGCGCTGAACCATACCGTGCGGTAGTTTTTCTTCCGAAGGTTGTTGTTTCAGATATCCGGAGTTGCGGATATCTTTGTGGATAATCCCGGCGAACATGTTGGCCCCTTGTATACAAATGCCCCGAATACTATATCTCCCTTTTGTTGTTCATAGGCAGCATCGCTATTCACATTGCCTGGACAACTTGTCAATACCGGGATTCGATGATATCTTCGCATCAGCGGGCATACAAAAGATATTCTCCCGGTTATTCACTTATTAACAGTATTACTATTAATCATCTTCTTTATTTCTTTCTACATATATATTATTAGATAGATATGAGTAGTGTTAAGTACGTAGTAACGGGAAAGAGGGGGTTATGAAAGACAAGTAATTGAGAGAAGGAAGCCTTTACAAAGAGAGCAGGAATCCGGGTGAATTCTCTACTCTTTGAAGGGTGAAAGCGGCCGGCTTGCCGGCTAAAATTACCGGGCAAAACCCGGTAAGAATTTCGACAAAAACCCACGATTTCATTGAAAATCATACAATTATTTAGTATATTAGAACTCTGAAAAATTACTAATTCCGCCGTATTTCCAAGGTCAAAAAATGAAATTTTCTATACAGAGCAATGAGTTACAGCGGGCACTCAGCGTTGTCAACGGAGTTATCCCCAGCAAGTCGACGCTCCCGATCCTTGAGAACTTTCTCTTCGAGCTGGCGAAGGATTCTCTCACGATAACTGCCACTGACCTTGACACCTCGATCTCCATTGCGATCGAAGCGAAAAGCCCCTCGTCGGGCAAGATCATCATCCCCGCGAAAAGACTTATTGAAACAGTTCGCGCCCTGAGCAATACCGAGATTACTATTACGTCGGAGCCGGACAGCAACAAGATCCTGATGAAAACGGAAAACGGCGAGTACAAACTGAGCTGTGAATCGAGCGATAACTATCCTTCGATATCATCGTTCAAAGCGACCGACGAGATCAAGATGAGCAACGACACGTTGAAGCGCTTGATCGCCAAGACATCGTTCGCCGTGAGCTCCGACGAGCTTCGCCCGGCAATGATGGGTGTACTATTACAAATGAAAAAGAATGAGATCCGCGGCGTCGCCACCGACGGCCACCGCCTGGTGCGGATGGTGAACACCGGGTTTTCCGCAGGGAAACTCGAGCGTGAAATTATCATTCCTTCGAAAGCGCTCGCACTGGCGATGAAGTCGTTCGAGAATTCCGACACGACGATAGCGTTGAGCGATACGCATATCCAGTTCACGATCGGCTCTGTGACGCTGATCTCCCGGATGATCGAAGAGAAATATCCGAACTACGAAAGCGTCATCCCGATCGACAACGACAAGAAGCTCATCGTGGATAAGGACCAGCTCATCGCTTCGGTCCGCCGGACGGCATTGTATGCAAGCTCAACGACACACCAGGTGCGGTTTTCTCTGAAAAAGAATTCGATGACCGTTTCCGCCGAAGATATTGATTTCGGCAGCGAAGCAAAAGAGACGCTGGCGTGCGATTACACCTCCGATCCGATGGAGATCGGGTTCAACGCTTCGTATATCGTCGATATTCTTTCGCACATCGACACGAACGAGGCGCTGATCCTGCTGAGCACGCCGACGCGCGCCTGCATCATCAAACCGACCGAGCAGCACGCCTCGGAAAACCTATTAATGCTGGTGATGCCGGTGAGGCTGAATACATGAGTGAACTGCGGAATGCGACTTGATCATCTTAGGCTCAGAAATTTCCGCAATCACCGCAACTCATCGTTCGATTTCGGCAGCGGCGCAAATGTTCTCCTCGGGGACAACGGGGAGGGAAAAACAAATATCATCGAAGCAATCTCGTATCTCTGTCTTACAAAGAGCTTTTTTGCTGCCGGCGACGCGCTTGCGGTGAATTTCGGGGAGGAACTGTTCGAGGCGGAAGGCGCCTTTACCGACGACCACAGCCACACAAGCTCGGTGCGCGTCGCGTACTCGGCACCGCAAAACGAAAAGGTCTACACGATCAATAAACGGGATGTTGAGTCCTTCTCATCCGTTGTGGGAAAATATCCTGTCGTTATCTGCTCCCCTGAATACACTCCTGTGACAACCGCCGGGCCGGTGGATCGCCGCCGCTTCGTGGATTTTGTCATTTCGCAGTCGAGCCAGGTGTATTTTCAGCATTTGTTGGAGTACCGGCGCGTCTTGCGCCACCGCAACAAGATTCTTTTTGATGCAAAGGTATCGCGCTCGAACCCCGACGCGCTTCTCGAGCCCTGGACCGAGCAGCTTATTTCGCTCGGAGGATCCATTGTGTTCCGCCGTCAGCGGTTTATAGCGGAGTTTCATGAGTATATTCTCTCCGCGTATCATCATTTGATCGGAACAGGGGAGACGCCGACGATCGAGTACGCGCCGACATTTTCTCTTTCCGCCGATGCATCAGAGCAGGCGGTCATCGAAGCGCTGAGAGAGAAAGTCAGCGAGAAGCACACGGAAGAACTTCGGTACGGCGCATCGCTTGTCGGCCCGCACCGCGACGAATTGCTCCTGAAGATCAACGATCTCGATCTCCGGAAATTTGCCTCGCAGGGACAGCATAAGACGTTTCTTGTCGCGATGAAAGTGGGAGAGTTTTTTTACCTGAAAGACCGGTGCGGCGAGACGCCGCTGATGCTGCTCGACGATGTGTTCAGCGAGCTTGATGAGCACCGCTCAGCGAACCTCCTGCGATTTGTCCGGGACCTGAGCCAGACGTTTATCACGTCGACAAGCCCGAACTTCTTTGACCAGGTCCTGACGTTCGGGGACCGCGACCGGAAGTACACCATTCACGCGGGAACGGTTGTCGAGCAGATGCACGAAGAGCTGTCGTAATGCGCGAGGAACCAAAGCCCCTCGGCAACATCATGTCGACGCTCCTGGAGCAGCTCGGGATCGGCAAGAAAGTCAAGCAGTACGGGATCGTCGATCTCTGGCCGCAAATTGTCGGCGAGAGGATCGCGCAGGTAACGAAGATCGAGCGCATCGAAGGGGACAAGCTCTTCGTCTCCGTCTCGAGCGCTACATGGAGAAATGAGCTGATGTTCTTAAAACAAGAGCTCATCACGAAGATCAACGCTGCGTTGGACGAGCAGCTCATCAACGATATTATATTCAGATAATATGGCAAAGGAAAAGACGAAAACAACAGAAACTGACAGCGACAAGAAATACGGCGCGAAAGACATCACCGTCCTCAAGGGGCTCGAGCCTGTCCGGCAGCGCCCCGCGATGTACATCGGCGACGTCTCGGTCCGCGGGCTTCATCACCTCGTCTATGAGGTTGTCGACAACTCGATCGACGAAGCGCTCGCGGGATACGCCCACAACATCGACGTAAGCATCAACAGCGACGGCAGCATTACCGTTATTGACGACGGGCGCGGCATTCCGACGGACATGCATCCCGAGGAAAAACGCTCGGCGCTCGAAGTAGTTATGACGGTTCTCCATGCCGGCGGCAAGTTCGACAAGAACACCTATAAGGTCTCCGGGGGCCTTCACGGCGTCGGCGTTTCGGTCGTCAACGCGCTTTCGGAATGGCTCACCGCCGAAGTTTACCGCGACGGCAAGACCTGGTACCAGAAATATGTCCGTGGCAAGCCGCAAGGCGACGTTAAGAGCACCGGCAAAGCCGAAAAAGGAAAGACCGGGACGAAGGTCTCCTTCTCTCCGGACGGACAGATATTCAAGAACAGAATCTTCAAGTTCGAGACGCTCGCAGAGCGCCTGCGCGAGCTTGCCTTCCTGAATCCCGACGTGAAGCTGAGAATCGTCGACCTCCGCGACAACCAGGAGCAGGAGGAGACGTTCCATTTCAAAGGCGGCATCGTCGAGTTTGTGAAGTATATCGACGCGACGCGCCCGTCGGTGATGAAGAAACCGGTCTACGCCAAGGGACAGGATAAGGACGAAGGGGGACGCCCCGTCGAGGCCGAGGTCGCGTTCCAGTACAACGACCAGTATAACGAGAATGTCTTCACGTACGTCAACAATATTAATACCCTCGAGGGGGGCACGCACCTCGTCGGGTTCAGGACCGCGCTCACGCGCACGCTGAACACCTACGCGGCAAAAAACGGGCTCGTGAAAGAGAACGGCGTTCAGCTTACCGGAGACGATTTCCGCGAAGGGTTGACGGCAGTTCTGAGCGTAAAAGTCCAGGAGCCGCAGTTTGAAGGTCAGACGAAAACCAAGCTCGGCAACAGCGAAGTCAAAGGCATCGTCGAAGCGATCGTCGGCGAGCAAGTGAACACCTGGCTCGACGAAAATCCCGGAGACGCGCGGCGCATCATCGACAAATGTCTGCGCGCCGCAGAAGCGCGCGAAGCTGCACGAAAAGCCCGCGACCTCACCCGTCGCAAGAGCGCGCTCGAATCCTCGAGCCTCCCCGGCAAACTCGCCGACTGTTCCATCAACGACCCCGAGCACTGTGAGCTATACATCGTCGAGGGAGACTCCGCAGGCGGAAGTGCGAAACAGGGACGTGATCGCCGCTTCCAGGCCATTTTGCCGATCAAGGGGAAGATCCTCAACGTCGAGAAGGCGCGGCTTCACAAAATTCTCGAAAACGAAGAAATCCGATGCATCTTCACGGCCATCGGCGCCGGCGTGGGGGAGGATTTTAACGCCGAAAAGATCCGCTACGGCAAGATCATCATCATGTGCGACGCCGACGTCGACGGATCCCATATCCGGACACTGCTTCTGACGCTGTTCTTCAGATACATGAAGCAGATCATAGAGCTCGGCCACGTCTACATTGCTCAGCCCCCGCTTTATAAATTGAAAAAGGGGAAGCAGGAGGCGTATGCCTACGACGAGGACGAGCGCGACGAAATTATCAAAAAGATGAAGAGCGAAAAAAAGAAAGAAGAGCCGAAGGCCCAGGCCGAAGAGGAGACTGAGGTTGTTCTGGAAGAAGTAAGCGTGAGCTCCAACGGAGTCGCAATCTCCCGCTTCAAAGGCCTCGGCGAAATGAACCCCGAACAGCTCTGGTCGACGACCATGAACCCCGAGACGCGAACGGTGCTTCAGGTCTCGATTGAGAATGCTGCCGACGCAGACCGGACGTTTTCAATATTAATGGGGGATGAAGTTGAGCCCCGGCGTGAGTTTATCGAAAAGAACGCGAAGTACGTGAGAAACCTAGACGTGTAACCGTTTAGATCTTATCAGGCGCCGTGGTTATGGTTCAACCCCTAAGATCGTTACGCGGGGCCTCAAAAAGAATTTAAAGAAGTCACGAACAAAAAGATAAGAATGGCAACTACCAACGAGAAAATAGTCCCCGTAGACATAGAAGATGAAATGAAAGGCTCGTACATCGATTACGCGATGTCTGTAATCGTTGCACGCGCTCTTCCCGATGTCCGAGACGGCATGAAGCCCGTACACCGCCGCGTCTTGTTCGGCATGAACGAGCTTGGCCTCGCGAGCAACCGCGCCTATAAGAAGAGCGCGCGTATCGTCGGCGAGGTTCTTGGTAAGTACCATCCCCACGGCGACAGCGCTGTCTATGATACGATGGTCCGCATGGCGCAGGATTTTTCGCTACGCTACCCGCTTGTCGACGGACAGGGAAATTTCGGTTCCATCGACGGCGACTCGCCGGCAGCGATGCGTTATACCGAAGTCCGCCTGTCACGCATCGCCGAGGAGATGCTCAAAGACCTCGAGAAGAACACCGTCGATTTTACTCCGAACTTCGACGATACGCTGAAAGAACCCACGGTTCTTCCGGCGCTTGTTCCGAATCTTCTCATCAACGGCACCTCAGGTATCGCGGTCGGTATGACGACGAACATCCCGCCGCACAATCTCACAGAGGTCATCGACGGCTGTATCGCAGTGATCGATACTCCCGGACTTGAGGACGCGAAGCTCCTGAAAATTATTAAAGCCCCCGATTTTCCGACCGGCGGCATCATCTACGGATACCAGGGCGTAAAAGACGCGTACAAGACAGGCCGGGGCAGAATAATTGTGCGCGCAAAAGCGTCGATCGAAACGGGCAGGGGAGAGCGCCAGTCGATTGTCGTCACCGAAATTCCGTACCAGGTCAACAAGGCGTCGCTCATCGAGAAAATCGCCGAGCTCACACGCGACAAGAAGATCGAAGATATTTCTGATATACGGGACGAATCAGACCGCGACGGGTTGAGGGTCGTCATCGAGCTTAAACGCGATGCGAACGCGCCGGTCGTCCTGAACAATCTTTATAAGTACACGCAGATGCAGACGACCTTTGGTGTGATCATGCTTGCCCTGGTCGAAGGCCGCCCGAAGATATTGTCGCTGCGTGAACTCATCGACCATTTCATCAAGCACCGCAACGAGGTGATCGTCCGGCGATCCAAGTTCGAGCTCGAAGAAGCGGAGAAGCGCGCGCATATTCTTGAAGGCTACAAGATCGCGCTCGACAACATCGATGAGATCATAAAACTTATCAAGAAGTCGAAGGACGTTCCGACCGCGCAGGAACAGCTCATGAAGCGGTTCAAGCTGTCGGAGATTCAGGCGAAAGCCATCCTCGACATGCGCCTGCAGAAGCTCACCGGCCTCGAGCGCCAGAAGATCGAAGAGGAACTCGCCGAGACGTATAAGCTTATCCAGAAGCTGAAGAGCATCATCTCCAATAAGAAATTACAGATGCAGATCATCAAGGACGAGCTCCTTGAGATCAAGAAAAAATATGGCGACGAGCGCCGGACGGAGATCGTCCACAAGGCCGAAGAGTTCAGCGTGGAAGATATGATCGCCGAAGAGGATGTCGTCATCACCATCAGCCACGGCGGCTTTATCAAGCGCTTCCCGGTCTCGGGATACCGGCGTCAGGGACGCGGCGGCAAGGGAGTCACCGGCGCGACGACGAAAGAGGACGATTTTATCGCCCAAATGTTTATCGCGTCGACCCACCACTATATTCTGTTCTTCACCGACAAGGGAAAATGCTACTGGCTCAAAGTCCACGAGATTCCCGAAGCGGGAAGAACGGCGCGTGGCAAATCGATCGTCAACCTCATTCAAAAAGGCCCGGACGAAAACATCGCCGCGTATGTCACCGTGCAGGAGTTCGACGACCATCATTATGTCGCCATGGTGACCGAACAGGGCCTGCTCAAGAAGACATCGCTGTCGGAGTACAGCAACGTTCGCCGCTCCGGCATTGCAGCGATCAAGATGAAAAAAGACGACGTCGTCAAGGACGTTAAGCTCACCGACGGCACCCAGGAAATCGTCATCGGGACACACAACGGGCTCGCAATTCGCTTTCATGAAGATGAAACCCGTCCTATGGGACGGACAGCAGCGGGAGTCCGGGGGATCAAACTCAACAAGGGTGACAAGGTCGTGGGCGCCGTTGCGATACGACGGAAAGACACGACGATCCTTGTCGTTGCGGAGCATGGGTTCGGAAAGCGGAGTGACTTCGACGAATATCGCCAAAGCCATCGCGGCGGGAAGGGCGTATTCACTATGAAGGCGACTGAGAAAACCGGCAAGATGGTTGCCATTAAAGAAGTTCTCAAAACCGATGACATCGTTGTGGTAACTACTCAGGGCGTAATTATCCGTCAACCGGCGGAAACAATCCGTGAGGCGGGTCGAAACACGCAGGGCGTTCGCCTGATTCGTTTAGACGCCGGCGATAAAATTGCCGCAGTAGCGATTGTCCCCTCGGAAGAGGAAAAAGAAGAAGCCGTTGCGAAGGCAGCCGAGCAGCAGGAAGCAACACCCGCGACACCGAAGAGGAAAGCGGGTGATCAGGAGACGCTCTTTGATGCGGCAGCCGAAGCGAAACCGGCGAAGGCAGCGAAGGGTGCAAAGAAGGAAAAGCCTAAACCAAAGAAGGGAAAGAAGTAGGCTTTGTTATAAGCCCGGGTTTCTTCTTATTGAAGAGATATTAGCAGCATCCCCATTTCACCGACCGGCTATGCTTGAGCGCCTTGCGATCACGAAGAGTTCGCAATGCTAGGAGGATTTTCAATTTCCTGTCCACAACCGTCTCATCGCTCTTGAACGGAATGCCTCACCCGCTTCACTAAACGCGCTGAACTGCTTTAAAGGGTGTAGTCTTACTCCATCCCCGCCATTCTCGTCAGCACCAAACTGATTTCCGGCACGAACGTAATGAGCAAGAGAGCGGCAAGAAGCAGGACAAGAAAAGGCACGACCGCCCTGAAGACTTCGGGAAGGGGCTTCTTAAAACGCGAGCTCGCAAGAAAACAATTCAGCGACAACGGCGGGATCATGTATCCGATCTCAAGATTCATCAGGAACATAATCCCCAGGTGCACCGGGTCTATTTCGTAGCGCGCCGCAATCGGCATAATGATCGGCACGATGACAATGATCGATGAAAACACTTCAAGTGTGTTGATTCCCAGGAGTATCGCGTTGAAAATAAGCAGGAACCCGTACTTATTGTTCACGTACGTATTGATGAAATCGAAGATCTTTCCGGGAATCTCCTGATCCACGAGATAGTTTGTCAGCCCCATCGCTACTCCGAGCATAAGAATCACCGCGCCTACCAGGACCATGCTTTGCCGGATGATCCGCGGGATATCGGCGAAAAGCCGGAGATCTTTCCGTATGAATACCTCAACTATTATCGCATAGATCGCTGTAATCGACGCGGCCTCGGTGGCGGTGAAAATCCCTCCGTAGATTCCGCCAAGGATGATCAGCGGAAGAGGTATCTCGAACGCCGCCTCTTTCAGGGTCGTAAGGACGTTCCCGAATGAAAACGGAATTCGCTGGACTTTTGCGGCGATCCCGACGCGAACAGAGTACGCAGAAAGAATTACAAGCAGAAGCGTTCCGGGAATGATTCCGGCGACAAACAGCGTATTGAGATTTATTTTCGCGACGAGCGCGTACAGGATGATCGGGAGCGAGGGGGGAAAGAGGAGCCCCAGGCTGCCCGATGTTGTCATGAGTCCCAGCGAGAATTTCTCCGGATATCCGAACCGCAACAGCGACGGATACAATAGCCCTCCGAGTGCGATAATCGTAATACCGGACGCGCCGGTAAAGGCTGTGAAGAGAGCGGTTGTGAAGATCGCAACGATTGCCATACCGCCGGGAAGCCAGCCGAAGAGAGCCTGGATGAAATTCATGAGACGGGTTGGCGCCTTGCTGTCGGCCAGCACGTGGCCGGCAAACGTAAAGAGCGGGATCGCTATGAGACCGGGGAACTCGCCAAGTCTGAAGAGCTCGACGATGATCGCGGCGGTGTCGATGCCGGCAAGATGAAACGCAAGGAGAGCCACGGCGGCGACGATGGCAAAGATCGGCATCCCTAAAAGGCCAAGGAGGATGAGAACAATTCCAGCGATCGTCAGCACCATTATTCCGGCTCCTTCACATATTCCAGGGGTGAGGCGCCGACTGCCGCTCCGGTATCCATGAATATTGCCATGATGAATCGTACCGCCATGAGGAAGAAGCCCACGGGAACGATGACCTCCAGTGCGACCGACGGAATATCGAGAAATGTCTTGCTTCCCATATCAAGCTCAACGACGCTGATGGCGGCCTGTCCGAGCAAGTAACAGATCACGGCACAGCAGAGATTTGTAAGCCTACGGATCCAGATTCGGAACGCCGGTCTGAGGAAGCGGGTGAGGACGTCGATTTCGAAATGCTGTCGTTCTTTTGTCGCAATGATAGCGCCCAGAAATCCAACCCAGATCACCAGGTTGCGCGCGGCAGGATCGGCCCAGAGAACGCCGGTGCCGAAGAAGTATCTCAGCAGCACTTGCATGGCCGCAAGTCCCAGCATCAGAAGAAAAAGGGTAACGAGGGCGACGCTGACAACCTTACTGAGCGCGTTGTCGAAGAGGCGGAGGAGGTTCATTCAATTCTATGGACTATCGCTTTCAAATTATACGTAATTACCGCACCACCACCATTTTGCGCACGCCCTCAAACTTTCCGAAAGATAGCCTGCAGAAGTAAATCCCGCTTGCCGCTGAGCCCGCATCCCACGAAACGGCATATTCGCCGGGAGGCTTGACTTCGTTTACCAGCATGGCGACCTGGTTCCCCAAGAGATCATACACCGCCATTCTTACCAATCCGAATTCTGAAATCCGGTACCGAAGTTCAGTTTTCGGATTGAACGGGTTTGGATAATTTTGCATCAGTTCAAAGCCGTTCGGCATCTGTTCCATGCTCTCTTGCACGTCGGTGCTGAGTCCGGCATTGACCCACGCGGTAAACCAGAGGCTCGCCAGGTCTTCTGTGGCGCGCTGGAACTGATCGATGGTAAAGTTCTGGCACTTCGACCATAACGCCGGGTAATAGGCGGCCGGAGGAGTTCCGGCACCGTTCCAACCCGATATCGCTTTGGCGTAATTGTCTGCCGCAAAGATGGAGTCTTTAAGGGAGTTGCTGTGGTAAATGTAGTCGAACGCGAAGTCGCGCGGAGAATCGATATACTGGACGGAATCTTTGTGGACGGTAATGGAAAACTGGTACGCGTTGATCATCGTGCTCTCATAGCGCGAATGGATGCCGTTGTTGCCGGTATACTGCCCGTCGTAATTCTCGGTACAGTGGAGCGGCTGGTGCGCGTCGCCGACGTAGTGGCCGAGGTCGCTCATCGTGGTGCGGGCAGTCGCGCGGTCGCCGCGCTGGAGCTGCGAGGTCAGCGAGTCGACGAAGGTCTCGGTCACCCAGGGATTCATACCGTTCGTCTTCACGCGCTGGTAGCCATAGAGCCTCATGAGCGAATCGCGATCGTGCGGGATCGAATGAAAGTTCGGATAATCGTCGATGTCGATATAATGCCGCCACTGTTCGGCGTTGAACGTCGTGTCACTGTTATTACGGCGGATGTCGGCGTCGCTTGCATGCGTCTCGTAGAAGAGGCTGTCCGCTTTATAACTGCTCATGGCGCCGGGCAGGTGCATCGAAGCTTTCCGGTTGATGATCTTGTGGCCTGTGCTGCCCCACGCGTAGGCGAGGGTGGCTGCGATGACAATAATGATGACAAGCGCAGATGTGTGCGCTGAAAATTTTCTGACAAAGCCCATGATACAATCTAACTCTTTCCGGGAGATCGCAAGGTGAGTATTCTGTTATCCGCGGCGCTCATTCACGCTCAGCGGCTTTTCTAAGCCGGTCCATCACGGCCTCGCCGAGGCCTGTTTCCGAAATGCTTTCAACGAGGATGGCGTCGACTCCAATTTCATCAAAACTCCTCAATAAGTCAAACAGCGCGCGGGAGTAATCATCTTTGTGAAGCCGGCGGGCAAGTTCGGGGGAGATTTCTGCAGCATCTATTGAATGTACGATGCAGCCGATTGTTTTTCCTGTTTCCCGGGATAGTTTCAAAAGCCGGTTAAAGGCATTCTGATCTCCTTCGGGGAAAAGGAGCAGGCTTGCCGCTGGGGCATAGTGCCTGTAGCGCGTTCCGGGGGAGCGTTTGAGCTTTTCTCCGAGCGTCGTGGCCTGGAGGGGTCCCACGATCTTCTCGATCTCGCTTCTTGCCAGCCCCCCAAGCCGCAGAATTGTCGGCGTGCCGGAGGTGACATCGACAACGGTCGACTCCACGCCGATCGTCGTCGGTCCGGCGTCGAGGATCATGTCGACTCTTCCTTGCAGATCGTTGTAGACATGCTGTGCGGTTGTAGGGCTTGGCTTGCCGGAGATATTCGCGCTCGGGCCGACGAGCCCGCGGCCGAACGCCTTGATCAGCGAGAGCGTTACAAAGTGATCCGGCACGCGCACGGCGACGGTTGGCAATCCTGCGGTGACATTCTCGGGGAGCTGCCCGCGATGTTCGACAACGAGTGTCAGCGGGCCCGGCCAGAATGCATCCGCGAGCTTCCGCGCATTCGCCGGGACGCTGCGCGCCATCTCCTGAAGCTGTTCCACTCCGCCGATATGCACGATGAGAGGATTATCCGCGGGCCTTCCTTTCGCGGCGAACACCTTCGCGACTGCTTCGCGATTGAACGCGTCTGCGCCGAGACCGTAGACCGTTTCGGTGGGAAATGCGACGAGCCCGCCGCGTCGCAGCACATCGACGCTCTCGGCTATTGCGGACGCGTGATTGACAGGAGAGATAGTGAGAAGTTTCGTTTCGATCATGAACGCGTCATCGCCGGCTCACCACCGGCCGCCGTTCATTAGATCGATAAACCCCTTCCACGACACATCATCATAATTTGGCAGCGAAGCTGAAACCTTGCCGATGGGAATTCCCGGCACTGACGCGACCGCGACATGCGGGATACTCGCATTGAATTTCTGATTCACCACATCGATCCAGATGTTAGCTATCAGAGCATTCCCGCGGGAAGATGGATGGACGCCGTCGTAGCTGAACAGCCCGCCGACGATGAATGCCGGAGAGAACGTGCCTACGCCCGGAACAAAAATGCCCGTTGTGCTCGCGGTAATAAGCGTCGCATGGACATCCGCGACACCGATTCCCCTGTTGCCGGCAACGCTATCGATGATCGCGTTATACGCGGCAATGGTTGTCTGTGCGATCGTTCGTTCACCTTCGTCAAGCGTGAGAGCATCCGGCCAGGGGTTTTGGGGATGAAGCGCAAAGGGTTTCGTCGTGTCGATCCCCGGGGGAAGCGGAGAAATATTGTTGTCGGAATACCATTTTCCGGTCGGATGGCCGATGAGTCCCGCGTATGCAATCCCCGGCAGGGTGACAAGGGGATCGCCCGGGGCGCCGCTGAACGTCGTCGTATCGGTAACCGGGTTTGACGGCCCCCGGTTTCCATTTCGCTGATATCTGAAGACAATTCCGGGGGGGAGCTTCGCGCGTATCTGCGGCCCCAGCGTCGTGAAGAATGGTATCGTCGTAACGTCGGCAATGTTTGCCGTGACAATCCCGGCGCCCGTCGCCTTGAGGCTGTCCATGAGCTGCGTGTACCACGCGTTGAAGAGAATAGTCTCCGTCGGTTTCGTCCTCGGCGGGTCGGCAGAATAGGGAGGGCCGACGTTTGTTCCGCTCACGCCCCCGCTCGTCGCGTAGCCGAGCACATCGTTGTTTCCTATCCACACCGAAATAAACGTCGGCGCGAGATTTCGCGCCTGCTGGAACACGCTGTTGCCGAAGAAGTGCGTGCGAAGCACATGGGAGAAAAACGGATTTTGACGGGAGATGCTCTTAGATACAAAATCGGACGACGCGCCGGTCGTATCCATCATATCGTAGAGAACCGCTCCCGGGATACCGAGATTGTTGAACGGACGGGCGAGCTGGTAGTTAATATCGGACGCGGGGTCGAACGGATTGACACCCGTTTCGTTGACAAGCGTCGGAGCGAGATTGAGAAGCCGGATCCTGCTGCCGATGCCCGGATCTTTCATCAACGGTTGAACGAACGGAGTGCGAACCTGCTGCGAGAGCAGATTGGGAAACGAATACGTTTGATCGCGCTGCGAAAGAGCGTTCGACTGAAATCCCGCCGTGAGGCTGTTGCCGATCGAGACAAACCGGGTGAAATCGGCGGTGCCGGTATCAATCACTACCACCGGAGGAGTTACCGTGTCATCTTTGCATCCAAACAACAACACCAGAAGGACGAACGGGGAGATCAGGGTTGACTTCAGGATATTCTTCATAGGGTCCTCGGTCTCAAAATGTAAGTGTTAGGTTGCCGATGGCCTGGCGCCCAATCACCGAGCCGCCAAAGATTTGATACACTTTATGGTCCAGGAGGTTGCTCACCGTCCCGCCGATATGGACCTGCTGCGTCGCCTGCCAGCCGGCGGAAAGGCTCAGGAGAGTGTACGGCTCGATCTGTCCCTGGAATACTCCGGCCGCCCATCTGAACGGCTGAACGTTTCTTCCCATAAGGCTCGCGTCAAACCCGCTTTTATTTTTATACGTCACGCCGAATGAAAATTTGTGTTTCGGCGCGTTCGGCAAAAGAATGTCGCCGAGCTGTTGCTCCTTCACTTCGAAATCGTACCACGTCCAGGCGCCGTCAAGATGAATCTCGTCGTTCACATAATACACCAGGCCGAGCTCGACTCCGCGCTCATCGACCTTGCCGGCGTTCGTATACGAATACACGACCTGCGGCCTGCCGTTCGCGTAATAGATTCCGTTTGAACGCGCGACCTCCGACAAACCGGCCGGAAAGCCGGGCGGTGGATTGAACGCATAATCGGGATTGACTCCGGGAAGCAAATCCGTCACGAAGTTTGTCGCCTTATTATAGTATGCGTCGAGCGAAATGAACGCCTTGTTCTCCAGGAAAATTCCTTTGTACCCGATCTCGTACCCGTCTATTTTTTCCACCGAGAGATTTTTATTTCCGCGGGCGTAGACCGGATCGGTCCCTGTTCCGCCGAACGGGCGCAGATCGGCAAATCCGGCAAGCGCCTGGAGGAAGAACTCGGAGTAGTTCGGAACCTGGAACGCCTTATTGAATGTCACGCGGAACGAATGATTGGGGCTCGGCGAAAAAACGATTGCCGCCTTGGGCGACCATTGATCGGAGTGCAGCGTGCTGCGGTCCCATCTCGTGGCAGCCACAAACTTGACGATGCCCGAGGGAGAAAATTCCGCCTGGCCGAAGACGCCGGAAGTGTTGTCGTAGTGCGCATCGGCCATGAGCGTCCCATCCGTATCAACGTGATAGTAGCGGTGCGACGCACCCACGACGACGCGAAGCTGATCCTGCATCGTCAGAAAGTTGTACTGCGCCTCGGCGTGATAGATCTCGGACGTTTCGTTGAGCGGGGCGCCCGACGCAAGCGAGTATTGCGGCTGTGCGGAATGCCGGCCCTGCGCCCAAACGTTGACATTCAGCCGGTCGGAATTGTAGCTGAGGCGTCCCCACGGCTTGAGGGCTTCCGTGACCTGCACGCGGCCGATGCCCGTGATGAACAATTCATTCTGGACCCGCGAAAGACCCCCCTCCGCAAGAACAAGCGTATTATCCCCGAAGTCATAATCGATTCGGCCCGAACCATATGCCGATGTGACATTTCCCGCGCTGAGGGGCCGTCGTTCAATGCCGTTGGCGCGGAGTCCCGCGTACTCAAACTCGCCGCTCGCGTTCGTGTCTGCGGCGGTGCGCGACTGCGACCAGGTCCCGCTGGTGACGGTTCCGAAATTTGCCTTGTAGCTCCATCCGTTACCCAACAGCCCCGCTTGCCGCATGTCGGCGCGCACCGTGTTGAGCTCCCCGACGGAATACGAAAACTTCGTTCCCAGAATATCTTTCGGCGCCGGCGTCGTGACGTTGATAACCCCGTTGAACGCGTTCGGGCCGTAGAGCGCAGAGCCGGGGCCGCGGACCAGCTCCAGACGGCCAAGGTCTTCAAGGGGCACCGTCATGCCGTTCCATTCCTGCGCTCCGAGGAACGCGATCGCGAGATCGCGCCCATCCATGAGCACGAGCAATCTGCGATTGAGCGAGCTGTTGAAGCCGCGGGCATTGATGTTGAAATCCTGTATGCCGCTCTGCACGATGTCGACTCCCGGCTGCGTTTCAAGGAGCCGGGGGAGCTGTCCCGATGCCGCATTCATTTTGATCTCTGAAGGCTCGATCACCGAGACCGCCGCCGGGGCGTTGGTGATTCTCTCGGGCCTGAGCGACGCGCCGTAGACAGAGACCTCTCCGAGAGAAACTTCGGAAAGCGTAAGCTCTGCGTCAAACTGCCGATCGTCATTGATAACGATGTCGTTCATCTCGACCGTTTTGTATCCGACGGCCGCAATCATCACAACGTACGTTCCGGGAGGAATATTTTTAACACTATACTTTCCCTGTGAATCGGTCGATCCCCCGATGCGGGTTCCTTTAAGAATGATGTTGATGAACGGAAGCGGCTGGTGGGTCGAGGCATCCGTGATTGTTCCGGAAAGGGTGGCGGAGTTTTGCGCCCGCAGTTGGCCGGCAAAGAGGGCGGACACGACGAGAACGACAACCCAGGATCGGAAAAGAATGACCTTCAACGCATGCGGATTCATGGCATACCCGGAGTTATGAATGAGAGGACAAACTTCGAGGTGGAAGATACAGATTCAGGGTTTCAGTGTCAAATTACGAGGCGTTGCGGGCACTCATTCTGACGCGGGAATGCATAGTATACAGAAAGGATGGTCTGGCGACGCCTATTGAGAGAGGCTTTTTGCCCTCCAGGGGTTGGAACTTCGGCTTTCGATTCCGGAAGACGGAGCTAGAGCGCTTCCAACGGCAGCAATACTTTGAACTCGCTCCCTTTGCCGGCGACAGAGTCCACAGTGAGCATGCCGTGATGAGCTTCGACGATGCTGCGGCAGATCGCCAGGCCGAGACCCGTGGTTCGTTTTGAAGATGATTTTCCGGTCAGCATATCTTTGTACTTATCGAAGACCAGCGGCAATTCTTCTCTGGGGATGCCGGCTCCCGAATCGGATACCGTGACTTCGACGAATTCATCGGAACTTCCGTTCGGTTTCCTGACAGAAAGGTGAACGTTGATTTCTCCTTTGTCCGTATACTTCACGGCATTGTCCAGCAAATTGTTGAAGACCTGCTTGATCCGTTCGGCATCGACGGGAACGGTCGGAATATTCTTGCCGGCCGAACAAGAGAGTGAGAGTTTCTTTGCCGCAGCCTTTGGCCGAAAGCGCTCGACGATTCCCGGGAGAAGGTCGTCGAGATTTGTCGGCAATTTTTCGATCTCAATTGTTCCCGATTCCAGCAGAGTAATGTCGATAAGGTCGTTGAGAATCGACGTCATACCGTGAAGGTTTGTCCGCATGCTTTCCATGAGCACTTTTTGCCGGTCGGAAAACGCCGATGCCGTATCTTTCTCAAGATATTCAAGGGTCGAGAGGATCGTATGCAGCGGGCTGCGAAGATCATAATATAATCGAGACGAAAAATCCAGCTGCAGCTGCCGGAGACGCCGCTCCGCGGTGCGCGCCCGGACGGCAGTCCGGATCCGGCGGACGAGCTCCGAGGGTTCGATCGGTTTGGTGACATATTCCTTCGCGCCGAGCTTCAGGAGATCGACGGCAAGGTCAATGTCCTTGAATCCGGTAACGACCATGACGTCGGTGGACGGGGATTTTTCCCTGACCGATTTAAGGACGTCCAGCCCGTTCATGTCCGGCAGCTTGAAATCAAGCAGCATGAGATCGAATGTGCTGTTGGTGAACGCGTCAAGGGCCTCTTTGCCGTTCTTTCCCTCATGAACGGTGAGCCCAGCATCCTCCAGCGCCTCGTGAACAAAGGATCTGAATTTGTCGTCATCGTCGACAACAAGAACGTCCGGCTTTCTATCCATCGTTTTGACCATCGTATTCCTCGTCATTTGGGACGTATGATATTGAATAACAGGCAGGGAGTCAACGCCCGATGTGATATTGACAGGGTGCCGATAGTATGATAAAATGTTCTCATGCAAGTCCTCCCCCGAAAATTTCCCCAAATAGCCTGTCGCCGCCGGAAGCCTTAAAATCATCCTATTTTGAAGGATTTCATTGCATCTGAAGGCGGTTCTTCGTAAATTCAACATTCTTATGAAAAAACTTATCCTCGACGGAAATTCGCTCACGGTTGAAAATGTCCACGACTGTTCTGCAGCGCCTTCGCAGCTCTCATTTTCATCCAAGGCAGTAACTAAGATGAAGCAATCCCGCGCACTCGTCGAAGAGTGGGTGCGGGGAGACGAGACGATTTACGGCGTGACCACCGGCTTCGGCGAGTTCAGTAATGTCCGCATCAACAAAAAAGACATCGAACGCCTTCAGGAAAATCTCATTATGAGTCATGCGGCCGGAATTGGTGAGCCGCTTCCGGCAGAAATTGTCCGCGCGATGATTATTCTCCGGCTCAATGCCCTGGCAAAAGGATATTCCGGCGTCCGCACGGAAACGGTAGATTTTTTGAAAAAAGTGTTTAACGCCGGAATTACACCTCTCATACCATCACGGGGATCGGTTGGATCAAGCGGGGATCTTGCGCCGCTTGCGCATCTTGTGCTGACGCTGCTCGGCAAGGGGAAGGTGATATTCAAGGGCAATATTGTGCCGGCGGCGAAAGCCTTGCAGTCAATCGGAATGCCCCGCCTGAAACTTTCTGCCAAAGAAGGGCTGGCGCTCGTGAACGGAACGCAGATGATGGCCGCGTACGGCGCACTGGCCACACACCGCGCACGACAGATCTGTACGCTCGCGGATATTGCCGCTTCGATGACGGTGGAAGCGTTGAAAGGAAGCGACACGGCATTCGATCCGCGAATCCATACTCTGCGCCCCCACCGCGGACAGGGAGAAAGCGCGGCGAACCTGCGGAAGCTCATGCGCTCAAGCGAAATCCGGGATTCGCATCGTCACGATGATCCCCGCGTTCAGGATGCCTATTCGATCAGATGCGCACCGCAAGTCCATGGCGCGTCGAGGGACGCAACGAGATATGTCTACGATGTATTGACGACGGAAATCAATTCGGCGACGGACAACCCTCTCATTTTCCCGAGAGAGAAGCAGCATCTCGAAGGGGGAAATTTCCACGGGCAGCCGGTCGCACTCGCGCTCGATTTTCTCGCGATCGCGCTTTCAGAGCTTGCCAATATCTCCGAACGGCGCACCGAACGCATGGTCAACGGCACGCTGAGCGGACTGCCGAGGTTTCTGACCCGGCACGGCGGGCTCCATTCGGGAATGATGATCGCGCAGTATACCGCGGCGTCTCTCGTATCCGAAAATAAAGTTCTTGCGCACCCGGCATCCGTCGACTCGATTCCGACTTCCGCGAACCAGGAAGATCACAACAGCATGGGGTCCATCAGCGCGCACAAACTCTGGCAGATATTGAAGAATGTCCAGGCCGTGCTTGCGATCGAGTTCATGGTCGCGGCGCAGGGCATCGACTACTCGCGCGTTCACCCCAAAACCGGCAAGACGATGCGCGCGGGAAAAGGAGTCCAGGCTGCGTACAACCACATCCGAAACCACATCACGCATCTTGACTCGGATCGCGTGCTTCATGACGATATTCAGGCCTCGCTTGAGCTCCTTCAGAGCGGAGGCATTATCCACGCCGCAGAAGCGAGCGTGGGAACACTATACTAAAACAACGACGATAGAATAGATAAGCGATGAAAATACCGGATAAGACATTACGCATACTTCCCAAAGTTCTCCTTCACGATCATCTTGACGGCGGCGTGCGCCCTCAAACAGTCGTTGAACTCGCCCAGGACATCGGCTACGACAAGCTGCCGACCTCAGACGCTGAAGAGCTTCACGTCTGGTTCCAGCGCGGCGCCAAGCGCGGAAGCCTGCCGCTCTACCTTGAGGGCTTCGCCCACACCTGCGGAGTCATGCAAACCGAAGAGGCGCTCGAGCGCGTCGCGTATGAGATGATGGAAGATATGTATAACGACGGCGTCGTGTACGTCGAGACACGCTTCGCGCCGGTCTTTCACACGGAACAGGGCCTGCACTGGGAAGAAATCGTCTCCGCTGTCCTGAAAGGGCTGGAAAAAGGAAAAGAGGATTTCGGCGTCGAATACGGCCTCATCATTTGTGCTATGAGAAACATGCGCAAGTCCCAGGAAATGGCGGAACTGGCGATCGATTTTCGCGAACGCGGCGTCGTGGGTTTTGATCTCGCGGGCGAAGAAGGGGGTTATCCGCCGAAAAAGCATGTCGACGCGTTCCACTATATCCAGCGGGAGAACTTTAACATAACGATCCATGCCGGAGAAGCGTTCGGTAAGGAATCGATCTGGCAGGCGATTCAGTGGTGCGGCGCGCACCGCATAGGCCACGCGACGCGGCTGATCGAAGATATGAAGCTCTCGGACGACGACCCGACCGAGGTCGTGAGCATGGGAACGCTCGCGCAGTATGTGCTCGATAAACGAATTCCGCTCGAAATGTGTTTAACTAGTAACGTGGATACGGGAGCAGTGAAAAGTATCGATGAGCATCCGTTCCGGGTGTACCACCGGTACCGGTTCCGCGTCACCCTGAATACCGACGACAGGCTCATGAGCAACACGACAATGACGAAGGAATTCAAGCTCGCGCAGGACGCGTTCGCGTTAACGATGAATGATTTTGAAAAGATCACCATTAACGCGATGAAAAGCGCCTTTATCCCGTACAAACGCCGGATCAAGCTGATCTATGACGTGATCAAGCCGGGCTACAATAAAGTGAAGACGGCGAATGAAAAGAAAAAGTACAGCTAGTATGAGGGCGTTCTATGAAATATGTGAACTATGTCATAGGTGTAGTAGCGATGCTGGCACTGGCGGGTTGCGGATCAACACGCCCGGCCGGTTCGCCGCCGACCCCGTCTTCGAGAGACACGTACTCGTATCGGGCAGTCAACGATAATTGTAATTGTGAAGAGTACCGGACCCGGGATAGGCAGCGCGGAATCGAATATAAGTTCCGGGCTTCGTATAAGATGAACCACGGAATCATCACGACGATCGAAATAGAATTTATCAACGAGAGCGAGGATACACTGTTTCTCGAAGCGGGCACTGCCAGAGTTTCTTCCCGCAACATTTCCTATCAGTACAATAATAAGCACGTGCCTCTTCCGCATCTCGTCGTCATGCCGTCGCATAGCGAGACGGTGAAGATGGAGGGGAGCGACATTTCCGGAAAAGACGATTGGAACAAAATCGCCGGAGAGCAAATCGTCGTCTCGGTCCAGGGAATTCGCCTGAATGATCGTAAAATTGCGGCGCAGCAGGTCACATTTGTGCCGGAAAATCCGATGCTGAAGCAATAATGCCGCATGCAGGATAACGACCGCCGCCCGTCCATATGGGCTCCGCTGCGTCAGCCGTTGTTTCGCACAATCTGGATCATGTCGCTCGTGTCGAACATCGGAACCTGGATGCAGGAGATCGGCGGCGGATGGCTCATGGCTTCGCTCACGACGTCACCGGCCCTCATCGGCCTACTTGAAACGGCGCTCACGCTTCCTCTGTTTATCCTTTCGCTTCCCGCCGGCGCGCTCGCCGACATTCTCGATAAGAGGCGCATTCTCATCGCGACCCAAACGTGGATGACCCTGTTCGCTGCTGCGATGGGGATCATCACTCTGCTCGGAGGAATGTCACCGGCCCTGCTGCTCACGTTGACGTTTGTGCTGAGCATAGGCTCGGCAGTGAACGGGCCGCCCTGGCAGGCGATCCTGCCGGAGATCATAGAAAGAAAAGACCTGCCGGCAGCCGTGGCGCTGGGAAGCGTCGGGTTCAATCTTGCCCGAGCGATCGGCCCGGCTCTTGGCGGCGCGATCATTGTCGCCCTCGGCCCGGGGGCTACATTTTTGTTCAATGCTCTTTCGTTTCTGGGCGTCATTATCGTATTGTACAGGTGGAAACGCGATCACCATGCGAGCGTGCTGCCGGCGGAACGGATGATGTCCGCGATGAGAGCCGGCATCCGCTATGCGCGGCACGCGCCGATGCTGCAGGCGGTGCTCGTGCGGACGCTCGCATTTATTCTCTTCGGCTCGGCGATGTGGGCGCTGTTGCCGTTCATCGCCAAGCATGAATTACAAACCGATTCCCTCGGTTACGGGATCCTCATCGCGTGCTTCGGGATCGGGGCAGTCCTTGGGGCGGCGGTGCTCACCAGAGTTCAGCGATACTATTCCGTAGACGTCATTGTCCGGATTGCGACAGTGTTATTTGTCGTGCTATTGCTCGCGTTAGGCATCGCAAAAACGTACGCTGTCGTTTGCTGCGCAATGCTGCTCGGGGGAGGGGCGTGGATGATGCTCATGTCGAGCCTCAACGTTGCGGCCCAGCTGGCAACGCCTCCCTGGGTCCGGGCGCGCGCGATGGCGATCTATATTCTTGTATTTTTTGGCGGATTCGCAGGAGGCGCCGCAA
This sequence comes from Bacteroidota bacterium, assembly GCA_035495255.1. Taxonomy (GTDB): domain Bacteria; phylum Bacteroidota; class Ignavibacteria; order UBA10030; family SZUA-254; genus DASYTP01. Next base: position 56,859 of record DATJGD010000043.1, read on the forward strand.
TCTGGGGATTCCTGGCGACGACAAAAGGGACGACGGCCGCTCTCCTTTCCGCTTCACTCGGCGCTCTCGCAGGGATGCTGGTCACGATGAGGTTTAAGCTTACCGCCGATACGAGCATCGATCACACGCCTTCGATGCATTGGGCCGAGCCGGTAATCGCCGTCGAACCGGAGCATGACCAGGGCCCCGTGATGATCACGGTGGAATATACGATCGACCCGGCGGACGGGAAAGCTTTTTCAAAAGCGATTCACGACCTCAGCCGGATACGAATGCGCGACGGAGCGGTGCAGTGGGGGATCTTTAACGATGTGGCGGATTCACGCCGCTACATCGAGACATTCGTCGTCGAATCCTGGCTCGAACACCTTCGCCAGCATGAGCGCGTGACGATCACCGACAGGGCGCTGGAAGATCTCGTTCACAGGTTCCACAAAGGAACCTCGCCGCCGAAGGTAGAGCATTTCATTTATCAAGATGAGAATTAATATGAAAAAGAGATGCGGATGGTCCGGGAAGGACCCGCTCTATCAGCGCTACCATGACATCGAGTGGGGTGTCCCGCTCCATGACGACCGGAAGCTCTTCGAGATGCTCTGTCTCGAAGGGGCGCAAGCCGGCCTGAGCTGGATTACCATCTTGCGCAAAAGGGAAAACTACCGGAAAGCCTTCAGCAAGTTCGATCCCGTAAAAGTTTCGAAATATGACAGCGCCAAGATCTCGCAGTTACTGCAGGATGAAGGCATTGTCCGCAACCGGTTGAAGGTCAACGGGTTTGTGCGCAACGCAAAGGCGTTTCTGGAAGTTCAAAAAGAATTCGGAACGTTTGACGCTTACATCTGGCAATTTGTTGAAGGAACTCAAATCGTCAACAAACGACAAACCCTGAAACACATTCCTCCCACAACAAAAGAATCGGACGCGATGAGCAAGGATCTCAAGCGCCGAGGGTTCACATTCGTCGGCTCTACGATTTGCTACGCCTTCATGCAGGCATGCGGAATGGTGAACGATCACGTCGTCGACTGTTTCCGTTACAAGGAGCTCACATGACGCAGCGGCCGAGAGTAAAGATCTGCTGCATTTCCAGCATCGAAGAAGCGCGGCTTGCTGTTCGTTACGGTGCCTCGGCAGTAGGGCTTGTCTCAGCAATGCCGAGCGGGCCGGGCCCTATTCCTGAGGAGCTGATTATCGAGATCGCGGCTGTTGTTCCTCCGGGAGTCGCAACTTTTCTTCTTACGTGCAAGCAGACGCCGGAAGAGGTAATCGATCAGCAGCGAAAGACGAAGGTCAACACCCTGCAGTTGGTGGATAGTTTTCCCCCCGATGGGTATGCGCTACTCCGGAAACATTTACCCGGCATCCGCATTGTCCAGGTCATTCATGTGCGGGATCGCCAGGCTGTCGAAGAAGCGGTCCTGGCAGCGCTGCATGTCGATGCGCTTCTGCTGGACTCCGGCAACCCATCGCTGAAAGTTAAGGAGCTGGGAGGGACCGGGAGAGTTCACGATTGGAATGTCAGCAAAGAGATTTGCCAACGTTCGGGGAAGCCGGTGTTTCTTGCGGGTGGGCTTAACGCCGGGAATGTCCGGGAAGCGGTAGATCACGTGTCGCCGTACGGGGTGGATATCTGCAGCGGGGTGAGGACCGACGGAAAACTCGACGAACAAAAACTTGCCGCATTCTTCGCGGCGCTTGCCTGATTACTTCTTCTTTCCCTGGTTCGCCACCGACTGCATCGCCTGTTTAAGAGCTTCCTGGTCTCCCAGGTAATAGCTCTTCAGAGGTTTCAGCGACTCATCCAGTTCATAGACAAGCGGAATTCCCGTCGGGATATTCAGCTCGACGATCGCCTCATCCGAAACAGTATCCAGATATTTTACAAGCGCTCTGAGGCTGTTCCCGTGAGCGGCGATGACGACCCGTTTCCCCGATTTGATTGCCGGAGCGATCGTCTGATGCCAGAAGGGAAGAAAGCGGTCTACCGTATCTTTCAGACACTCAGTGAGCGGGACCTCCGATGAACTGAGATTTTTGTAGCGAGGATCTTTCGCGGGGCTGCGGGGATCGGACGGTTCGAGAGCCGGAGGAGGAATAGCGTAGCTGCGCCGCCAGATCTTTACCTGTTCATCCCCAAACTTCGCCGCTGTTTCGGCTTTGTTGAGACCCTGCAGTGCGCCGTAATGGCGTTCATTGAGCCGCCACGTTTTCTCAACCGGGATCCACATCAAATCCATTTCGTCCAGGGCGATCCAGAGGGTGCGGATGGCCCTCTTGAGGACAGAGGTGTACGCGATATCGAACGTGAGCTTCTGTTCATTCAAAAGTTTTCCCGCCTGGCGCGCCTCCTGAAGTCCTTTTTCGGAAAGGTCGACGTCCGTCCATCCGGTAAACCGGTTCTCTTTATTCCATGTGCTCTCGCCGTGGCGGAGCAAAACAAGTTTTGTCATGCTCGGAATATACAGCTTTCCCGCGTATTATGCAGTCAATAATTTTTGCCTCACCCGCAAAATTGCTATCTTTCATTCCACACAAAAAAGAGTATATGACAGAAAGAATCATAAATGTTGGCCACAGTCCCGATCCCGACGACGCGTTTATGTTTTACGGCCTTGCCTCCGGCAAGGTGAAGATTGAGGGAATTCGTATCGAGCACGTTCTCCAGGATATACAGACGCTGAACGAACGCGCCATGCGCGCGGGGGCATATCGTGACAAACCACCGCTGGAGGTCACAGCCATCTCCGCGCACGCCTTCCCGCACGTCGCCGACAACTACTGGATCATGAGGACCGGCGCAAGCATGGGAGAGGGGTACGGCCCGGTTATCATTTCAAGAAAATATAAGACCATTGACGAGCTGAAGGGAAAAACCATCGCCACGCCCGGCCCTCTTACCACTGCCACCCTTTTGTATAAAATATTTGTGCAGGGCGCAAAGAATGTCGACATGCCATTCGATACGATCATGAAGTCTGTGGATGACGGGCTCGTTGATGCCGGCCTGATCATCCATGAAGGACAACTCACGTACCAGGGATTGGGCTATCACAAAGTTCTCGACTTCGGCGAACTGTGGCAGAAAGAGACATCCGGGCTTCCCCTACCCCTCGGCCTCGACGTCGTACGCAAGGACCTCGGCATGGAACTGGCGGGGAAATTGTCGCGGGGGTTGAAGGACAGCATCGCATACGGCTACAAGCACCAGGAAGAATCGATCCCCTATGCCATGGAATGGGGAAGAGGCATCGACGCGAAGGTGGGAACGAAGTTTGTGAAGATGTACGTCAGCGATCTGACGATCGACATGGGGGACAAAGGGAAGAAAGCGCTTGAGCTGTTATACTCCATGGCAAAAGAGCGCGGTTTGATCTCGCAGAACGTGGAGATTATTCTTATATGAAGGAGAGCTGTCACCGTGGCCAGCGACGCGCTGATCGTGTTAATGGAGTATCAGAACAAGGGCTATGCGCTTATGAGGTTTTAGGGAACTTCCGGCGCCCTGGTATTGTCATAAGTACATGATCCGGTCGAACATCCTTCTTACGGCGCTCGCGTGCGTATTCCTTGCCGGGCAGATCCCCTACGGCTATCTCTACTGTACGGCCATGAAGCAGGCGTTGGACGCCCGGATGCTCCGATGCTGTTCGGCGCGTCAACCCGATGGTGGCGCGGCGGTATCGTGTCCGGCAGAATTTCGGATCAGGCACATTGACAAAAACACAACCGACCGTTCCGATGAGCGCCAGCATTCATTTACGGAACGCGGCGGAGTTTTTGAGGCCGCAACGGATCACCCCGCGTGCGATTCTCTTCACACCATCTTCCGACCATACAACCTCCCGCTTCCCGACATCGTCATCGGGCAGCACAACCTGAGAATTTAGAGTCAACTCCTTCTGAAACCGTACACCAACCGACGGCTTGTTGCCGCCGGTGAGGAATCTTTTTCACAATATTCAAAAGGAGTTGACAATGAAAAACAGCATAATCATCATCGCCGCACTTTTGGCGATGAACGCCTGCAAAGTCCGGGACCGATCGGCAAAAGACCTTCTTCAGGATGAGAACATGCAGAAGGAAATCATTTCGACCATCGTCGGAAGCCACCCTCTCATGCTCAAGTTCATCGAGGAGGTCAAGAAAAGCGACCACGCAAGCATGATGATCGATCATCTGCTCTCGGTGGTCCAGGGGAGAAACGCGGAGCCTCCGGCTGGCGCCGGCGAGAAGGGTACAAGCCCGTATGCCGGTGAGCAGTCGCGTGAAATCAAGTCTCTTTCTGCCGAAGAAATCGAAAAATATCTTACGGGGGAGGGAATGGGGCTTGCAAAAGCCGCTGAACTGAATCATTATCCCGGGCCGAGGCACGTAATGGATCTCGCGAACGATCTTCATCTCACCAATGATCAGAAGCAAAGAACGCAATCGGCGTTCGACGCCATGCACGAAAAAGCGGTTTCTCTCGGAAAGAAGATTGTCGACGGGGAGACCGCCCTCGACAAGCTTTTCGCCGACGGCTCGATTTCACCGGAGCGGTTGTCTGCTGCAACGAAGGATGTTGCCGGTTTGCAGGGGGAGCTCCGCGACGCGCATCTTCAGGCGCATCTGAGCATGAGAAGAATCCTGTCTGAGGAACAGCGAAAACAGTACGATGAGTTGCGGGGTTACAATTCAGGAATGTTGGATCATTCGCACATGCGCTGACAAACACGCATCCGCGAAACGCGAAGACAAGCACCAAACAAAAAAAAGCGCAGGGCCGAAACCCTGCGCTTTTGATTTTCTGCGGACTGTCCCGTCCTGCCGATCAGGCCGCTTCGGTCTGTTCGTACACGTTGAGTATATCGTAGAGCGTCGTTCTCTGCGCGGGGACAAACCCAGCTTCACGAATCAGGCTGATGACTTCATCAGTGTTTGTCTTGTTAACAAAGTTTGCCGCTGCATGGACATTTTCTTCGAAGAGCGTTCCGCCAAAATCGTCTCCGCCGAAGTGAAGGGCAATCTGCCCGGTCTTCTTTCCTTCGGAGAACCAGGACGCCTGGATGTGGTCAAAGTTATCGAGATAAATTCTCGAGATCGCCATCATCTGGAGGTACCGCACCGGTGTCGCGTAATGAGGAATGATCTTTTCCAACGGGGTATTTCCCGGCTTGAAGCTCCACGGGATGAACGCCGTGAATCCGTGTGTTTCATCCTGCAGTTGCCGGGTGACCTCCAGGTGTTCGATGATATCTTCGTCGCTTTCGATGTGGCCGTACATCATCGTGGCGGTCGTTTTGAAGCCGGCCTTGTGTGCTTCGCGCATGACATTGAGCCAGTCGGCGCTTGCCCCTTTCAGGCTGCTGATTTTTCGCTTCACTTTGTCAGCAAGGATCTCCGCGCCGCCGCCGGGAATCGTGCGCTGGCCTGCGTTCCACAGTTTTTGCAGAACTTCAGGAATTGTAAGGCCTGAGACCTGGGCCATCCCGATAATTTCCGACGTCGACCAAAAATGCGGCATGACCTGCGGGACTTCCTTTGCTGTCCGTTCCACCATCTCGAGGTAATATTCGAACGGAATTTTCGGGTTGACGCCCCCCTGAAGAAGAACCGTTGTGACGCCGTTTGCAGCGGCACGCTTGAAGTTCTCGATCATCCGGTCGACGGAGTACGTGTACTCGCCCTCCTCGCCTTCGTGGCGATAGAAGGCGCAGAAGATGCAGTCGATGTTGCAGATGTTCGTATAGTTCGGATTGGTGTCGACGACGAACGTCACGCGCGGATCCGGATTCTTCCGGAAGCGGATTTCGTTGGCGAGTTCCCCGAGATCAAGAAGCTCCGCTTTTTGCAAAAGGGCCAAACCCTCTTCGCGGGAAATTCTTTTACCGCTTCTGACGCTTTCGATGATTTGTGATACTTGCATGTTAGCCGTTGATGGTTACGCTGTGCACTAAATTCCGGAACTCCTGCATCGCCTGCCGTTCCCTCTCACCCAGCCTGTAATTAAACCCGGTGAGGTATTCTTCCACCTCAGCGCGGCTCAGGCCGATCTCCTTGCCGTGCAGTTCGCCGATCTCCGCGTAGTGGCCCTCGGAACCGGAAAGCGAATGTTCGATGATGTCGCCGAGCTCTGATTTGGTTTGAGGAGAGAGCGATTTCGCGACAGCCCAGACCGCAAAGACAAACGGCAGCTTCTGCCAGTCGTACCACTCCTTCGCAAGATCGAAGACAAGCTCAAACCCGGCAAGCCCGTACTTGTTCCGGTGCAGCGCTTCGTCGCCGATGAGGAGTACGGCGTCGTACGATGAATAGTCGTTGACGCCGGCGTGCAGCCGCTCGAACGTTGCCTTGACGCCATACTTCTTTTCCAGGAGCACTTGCAGAAGGCGAACGGAAGTAGCGGTCTCATCTGTAATGCCGATGAGCTTGCCGTCGAGGTCCCGCCAGCCGTGGTTCGAAAAGAGCATAACACTCTTCACCTGGTCGCGCGTTGCAATGCACCAGTCGAGAGGTTCCAGCCGTTCTTCCTGAGAAACATAATCCATCACGGAGAATAATCCCGCGTCGAGCTGGCCTTTTTCCGAAAGGATGCCCATGCGCCTCGGTGCGATCGGCAGCATTTTAAATTGCCGCTTCTCGAAGTGATGGTAGAACGGGACCGAGTTGAGGAACGGGATCTTCCCGACGACGTGATCGGTATAGATATTGAGGGCGTTATAATAGACGTCCCGTTCAACAGGGATCTTTCCTGCGTCCCGGATGATCTTGATAATCTGGTCCTTGGCGAGCTTCATCGGGCTGATCGCGCCGGCGTCGTGCGCGATGCGCTCCTGCCCGACGGTGCCGTCCATATCGTCTGCGCCGAAGTTCAATGCGACAGACGCTACTTCTTCGGTCAGCATCACCCAATACGCCTTGATGTGCGGAAAATTATCCAGCATGAGCCTGCTGATGGCGATTGTCTTTAAATCGTCGATCGCGGAGGTGAACCGGTCGCGCGGTTTGATTCCCGTGTCGCCGGGCTGGAACGCGAGCGGGATAAACGTAAGGAAGCCGCCTGTTTCATCCTGGGCTTCGCGCAGTTTCATCATGTGAGCGAGGCGTTCTTCCAGCGTCTCGACATGCCCATAGAGCATCGTGCTATTCGTCGGAATGCCGAGCCGGTGCGCGGCCTTGTGCACTTCGAACCAACCCTTAGCGCCGATCTTCTGATTGAAGAGAAGCTTTCTGACGCGCTCGGAGAAAATCTCGGCTCCGCCGCCGGGCATCGTCTTGAGCCCCGCCTCCTTGAGCTGGCGAAGGACTTCCTCCATCGGCATCTTGAATTTCTTATGGAAGAAATCGATCTCTACCGCAGTGTACGCTTTAACGTCGGCGTGAGGAAATTTTTCATGGATCGATCGTACGATGTCAAGATACCGCTCCCACGGCCAGTCTGGAGGCATGCCGCCGGTGATATGAACTTCGGCGATGTCGGGAGTGAGGGTGCCGAGGATCTCCCCGGTGGACATTTCGTACGCGTCGGGAGCTCCCTTCTTCGTCGCAAAATCACAGAACTTGCAGGAGAGCACGCAGACGTTGGTATGCTCGATCTTCTGGTTGAGCACGAAGTAGACCGCGTCACCGCTTTTTTGTTGCTGTACGTGGTGGGCCATCTTGCCGACCGAAATAAGATCCGGCGTGTTGTAAAGTGTGAGGCCGTCTTCCAGTGAAAGGCGTTCTCCGCTCTGGATTTTTTTCCAGAGCGGAAGTAAGGATTTATCGCGGAAATTTATTGACATAGGGTGAGCAATCTATGCGCAGCAATTAATTGAAACGCTTTAAGAATCTGAGTTCGGCACCGAATGATTCAGGAGTTCCAGATCTTTCCCCACTTCTCATCGACACGTTTCACAATTTCTTCGTTCATCACGAGCGGTTCGGGGTACCCGGTTTTCCACGTTGCGTCGATTCCCATGACACCTCTATATATAGGGGAGATGCCGACAAGCCTGTTTTCTGTGAAAATTACGTCGCGTTCGCAGTCGAAACGCGTAAAGACACCCCAAATATAACTCTCTTTGTCGTGAATATCCACATCGGGAGAGACAAGGGCGATCATGTTAAGGTGCGAGAGCTCGGGAAGCACCATGAGTTTGGCGAGCAAAGGATTTGTCGCGTGCTGGTCGGAACTCTGCTCGCGGGCTTGCAGCTGTGGATCGCGCTCCTTCATTCCTGCATTTGTCTTCACAAGGAGCAGTGTCCCGTCGATGAGATTCGCTTCAAGAATTCTCGTGTCCTGCGACGGGAGGTTCTTGCAAAATTCCTTCATCCGGTTTTCCCCGCCCGGCCCTGTATTCTCCGCCGAACTCGCCGGCGCGCCTGTTGCCGCGCCTCTTCCGATTTTCCTCGTCGCGTCAACGATCATCTTGCTGCCGAGGTTCATGTTATAGCTGGTGAAGTCCAGCGTATCCAACGGAACCTTGGGGATCATGACGAAGTCGAAATGAGGATCGAAATTATTTCGTATCTCGTTGAGTACCGCGTGCCAGTCCCGTACATTCACTCCGGCGGAGACCGTTACGATACATTTTGTGAGTGAAAGCTGATCCGTCCCCATCAACCCGAGCGCAGCCTTCATCGCTTCTTTCTGATAGCGCTGTTCGATGGCGACAACCAACAAATTATGGAAACCGGCTTCGTAATACGCCCACATGCTTTCGACCTCTTTGTGGATGAGTTTCACAAGCGGGCCGAGCATCTGCTGCGTCGCGTCTCCGATAAACTTGTCCTCCATCGGCGGCTTGCCGACGACGATCGCGGGATAAATCGGATTCTTCCGGTGGGTCATCGCCGTAATGCGGAAGACCGGAAAATCAGCCGCTGCCGAGTAATGGCCAAAGTGGTCGCCGAAGGGTCCTTCAAGCTTTCGCTCCTTTGCCGGAACGACTCCCTCAAGAACAAACTCAGCAGAGGCGGGAACAGAAATGGAGACCGACGTTCCTTTGGTAAACTCGACTCTTTTGTTCTGAAGAAATCCCGCGAACATCGCTTCGTCCAATCCTTCGGGAAGAGCGGCGACGGTCGCGAAGAGCAATGCCGGGTCAGTACCGAGCGCGACCGCAAGCTCGAATTTCTTTCCGAGCTTCTCCGCCTGGTAATAATGGAATCCGCCCCCCTTTTGAATCTGCCAGTGCATGCCGGTCGTCGCCTTGTCGAACACATGCATGCGGTACATGCCGATGTTGCGCCGGGCATCGCGCGGGTCATACGTGACAACCTGGCCGTACGTAATAAATCGCCCGCCGTCTCCGGGCCAGCAAACCTGAACCGGCAGCGCGTCAAGGTCCGGCTGTATGAGCACCTCCTGAGAAAGTCCTGCGGAAATATTTTTAGGCCGTGAGTGGAAGAGGCGCTTAACAATTGGAGAATGATCGAGAAGCGTTTTGAAAGTCGGAGGGAGCGCCTTCTCAAGAAAACCGATAAGCTCCTCGCCGATCTTGTCAGGATGGCGGCCGAGCGCAAGCTCGATGCGCCGCGGATTGGCAAAGTGGTTAATGACTGTGGGAAACTGAGAGCCTTTCGGCTTTTCGATAAGAAGCGCCGGCTTGCCCTCTTTCAGCGCGCGCATGGACACTTCAGTGAGCTCCAGCGCAGGATCAATCTCTACCTGCGTCCGGTGGAGCTCGCCGCTGCGTTCTAGTGTGTGGAGATATTCACGAAGAGCCACACCCGTTACTCCAGCTCTTCCGAACGCCAGCCGCGGGATGTCCTGAGGCCGAGGGCGCCTAAAAGTTTCTCGGTGAACGAGTTGACGTATTCGTCGACGCTCTTCGGAACGAAATACATCGGCGGGCTTACCGGCATGATCATCGCTCCGCATTGCGAGAGCTTTGTGGCTTGTTCCAGCGCGATGGTCGACATCGGAGTTTCCCGCAAACAGACGATGAGCTTGTAGCGCTCTTTGAGTGCGACCTGCGCGGTGCGGGTGATCAGCGAATCGCCGATTCCGGAGGCAATTTTTCCCAGCGTTGAAGTCGAACAGGGGAGAATGACGTACGCGTCGAACGGATTAGAGCCCGATGCTATCGGGGCGGCGAGATCGCTGTTTTGAAATTGCCGCTTCACGAACGGATGAAGGTCCTGGTCGGTCATGTTCAGCTCGTCTTTCAGCAGCGCTTTTCCCCACTTGCTGACGACGAGGAATTTATCACCCGGGCATTTTTTGAGAAAATCGACCGCGTACGCCGCGCCGGACGAGCCGGTGATGCCGACGACGATTCTCACCGCGCAATTGCTCCGGTGACGATCATGGCGAACACGACAAAGCCGAGACCGGCGTTGATCCTGAAAAAGGAGAGTTCCACGTTCGACGCTTTGCGCTGTTCGATCCAGAGGAGCGCGCCGGTAAGCAGGAGAAACGGTGAAGCATACCAGGTCCGGATCGTGGTAAAGAACAGCATCGCAAGAGCGGAGAACGCGACAACATGAAACAGCGACGAGCAGATGAGCGCTTTCGATCTCCCAAACCGGGAAACGAAAGAGTACAAACGTTCCTGCCGGTCAAACTCTTCGTCCAGCGTCGCGTAAATGATGTCGAATCCGGTGCCCCAAAAAATCGTGAAGATGCAGAGAAGAACGGCGGGCAGAAGATTGTCAAATGAAGGAGACGCGGCAAAATATCCGCCGAGCGGAGCCATCGACATGCCAAGCCCGACGCCGAAGTGCGCCATTGCCGTGAACCGCTTCATGTACGGGTACACGGTAAAAATAATCAGGGGAATGGGGGACAGCATGAGACAAAAAGAAGAGATGAGCGCTGCTGATCCAAAATACAGAATGCACCCGCCGGCAAGCACGGTATATCCTTCGCTCAACGTCATCTTTCCGCTCGGAAGCTCGCGCACCGCGGTGCGGGGATTTCTCTTGTCGATGTTTCTGTCGATAATGCGGTTCAACGCGAAGGCGGCGGTCCTCGCCCCGACCGCGGAGGCCAGAATGAGAATCAGCAGGCCCGCTGTCGGCTGGTCGCGCATCCCCAGCAGGTAGCCGCTGTAAATGAGCGGAAGAGTAAAAAGGGTATGCTCTATCTTGACAAAGCTGAAAAACTTATTCACGCAGAAAGAGGTTGAAATGACTCAAAAAATATAGCCAAAAAGCGAGAACGAAGCAAGGTGACGGGTCGCAACCGCGGGCGCTAAAAACCGGCCAGGCGTTCCTTCGCGCGTTTCGCATACGGGCTGGCGGGATACTTCTCGATGAATAGCGAGTACTCTTTTTTTGCGGCCGCCTTGTCGCCAAGAGCGTAATAGCTGTTGGCGATCATGATCTGGGCGTCGTCTTTCTTCTCCGACACCTTGAACTCGAACACTTTCCGGAACTGATCTATCGCCTCTTTGTACTGCTTCATAGCGTACGCGCATTCGCCGATCCAGTAGACGCAATTGTCGGCAAGATCGAGAGGGGGTTTATTGTTGAGCAGTTGCTCCAGCATCGACGCCGATTCGCCGTAATTCCGGGACCGGAAAAGTCGAAGAGCCGAATCGTACGCGTCGGTCGCGTTGCGCGGCCTGATCGGTTCCGAAATTGTCTTCGCCGCCGTCGGCGACAGAGAGGAGGGAGGTGGTGCAGCCTTCGCCTGAAGATCGTGAAGCTGTGTTTCCAGATCTGCCGCGCGCGCGACATTTGAACGGTTCGTCTGCTCCAGCGATGCAAGCTGAATTTTCAGCGAATCGTTTTGCACCCGGAGTTTGTTCATAGTGGTAGTAAGAACTTCTGTTGCACTCGGTTCGGAGGGAGCTTTCGTTTGTTCAATGCGTTCGCTCTCGCCGGAACCCGAACATGAAATGAGTGAGCAAGAGAGCGCAATGGCTGCAGCAATGGAAACAGGTAGAGTACGGTTCATAGAATAGTGGAAAGGTGAAGTTGGAAAACTGCGGCTAAATTTAGAGAAAACCTGAAACAATGTCAAATGTTTGTTATTCGCCCCTCAAATTGCTATATTTTTTCAGAATGGAAAGAAAAATGAGAAGAATGAACGGCGCAATCGTCATCGCAGGCCTCCTGGCGCTTGCAATTATGGCAGGCTGTTCGGGTTCAAAAAAAGTCGAAGCTCCGCAGCCCGTCTACCAGCCGAACGACAATCTCGCGCTGCAGCATTTCCTCGAAGGTTCGCTCCTCGATCAGAAGGGGGAAAACGCAAAGGCCATCCTCGAGTACAACGACGCTCTCCAGTTTAAGCAGGATGCCGCGATCTATCACGCGCTCGCAAGGGACTATTCGCAGCTTGGCAAGAACGACCACGCCATGCAGGCAGGACGCCAGGCAACGCGCCTTGCTCCGAATGTAAGAGAATACCACGAGACGCTCGCCGAAATTCTTTATAACGCGTCGGAGCTTGACGGCGCGATCAAAGAATATGAGTCGATTATCGCTCTCGACTCCTCCTACATCCAGGGATGGTACAACCTCGCGAATCTTGTGAAGTGGCGCAGCCCCCAGCAGGCGGTGGACGTCTACGAAAAGATCATCGAGAGATTCGGGCCGGACGGCGACGTCTATTTTCAGATGGCGCAGATCTACAATTCCATGAACAGGCTGGACAAGGCGACAGACGCGCTCAAGGGCATGCTGTCGACCGACCCCTCCAATTTTGAGATCAAGAAAATACTCGGCGACACGTATTTGCGCCGCGACAGCGTTGAACAGGCGCTGAAGATTTACGACGAGCTCGCGGAGCTCAACCCGGAAAACCTGGAGCTTCGGGCTTCGATCGCGCACGCGTATCTCGTGAAGCAGGACTACACGCATGCCGCCGAACAGTTCGAATCGGTGATGCGGAAGGATACCCTGTCGGTCGATGAGCAGCTCCGTTTCGGCCAGATTTTTGTATCCTTCGTTCAAAAAGACAGCGCGGTTGCTCCCTATGCCGTGAAACTTTTTAATAAAATCAAGGCCTCGTCCCCGACCGATTGGCGGCCGTACTGGTTCCTCGGCGCGATTGACAATGTTGTCAGGGACGATTCGGGCGCGCTGCAGAACTACAGAAAGGTGAAAGAGCTTGCCAGCTGGAACCCCGACGGTTGGGTCGGGATCGCTTCGATCTATTATGATCAGGGGAAGTTCGACGAGGCGATCAGCCTCCTTTCCGAAGCCAAGAATGTCGTCCCGGATGAATTCAGGATCTATTTTCTCCTCGGCATCTCGTACCAGCGTCTGCACAAGAATGTCGACGCCGCGATGGCGCTCGAAAAATCCATACAACTCAACGACAAGAGCATCGATGCGCTGACGGCGCTCGGACTGGTCTACGACGAGATGAAGCTCCACACCGATTCCGACAGCATGTATGAACGGGCGATTCGCCTGGATCCGACGAACCATCTTCTTCTTAATAATTACGCCTACAGCATGGCTGAGAGGGGAACGCAGCTCGATCGCGCGCTTGCGATGTCGAAGGAAGCCGTCCGGCAGCAGCCGACGAATCAGTCATACCTCGATACGTACGGATGGATCTATTATAAGATGGGACAATATGAGGATGCCGAACGCTATATCCGGAAAGCCATTGAATTCGGAAGCGTGAGCCCTGTTATCCACGAGCATCTTGGCGACATCTACTTCAAGCTTTCGCAGAAAGACAAAGCCCTCGAATACTGGGAAAAGGCGTTGAAGCTCGATTCTTCCAATACCCAGCTCAAAGAAAAAATTCAGCGGGGGAGCTTGTGAGACTATGGTCGTGCGCGATTATCCTCACTATCACACTTTTCGGCATTCTTTTCGGCGCCGGGTGTTCATCGACCAGACACATCGCCGCCACCGAACGAAACCTGCCGCCTGACGACGTGCTGAGCCGGACACTCGCGCGCGACCATCGTATCTCGACATTGCAGGGCGAAGGAAGCATTACCATCGAAAGCCCGGAGCTCTCGAACAGCGGGTCGTTCGACGTCGACATCCGGAAACCCGATTCGCTTCGCGTAAAACTCAACGGGCCGTTCGGGATCTACATCGGCACTCTTGCCATGTCCCCCACGCAGTTCGTCTTCTTTAACGCGAGAGAAAATATCGCAACCGTCGGCCAGCCCGACGGAAGAACTCTTCGTTCGATCTTTCACATCACCCTGAAATTCGACGAAATTCTCAAAGCGTTCACCGGAGAATTTCTTTCTTCGCTCTCGAGAGATTCTCTCGACAACTTTTCCACGATCGAAGACCAGTATGTTTTCCGTTTCCGCTCGGCGGCCGGGATTCAGGAATACCGCATCGACCCCGACAGGTTTGCCGTCACGAGCTACCGGCTGCTGGACGCCGACGGGAAGCCTTCGATCATCGCGGTCGCGTCACGTTTCGACGACGACCGCGAAATCGTCATGCCGGGCCTGGTCCGGGTCATCCTCCCGGCGGAACGGCGCAGCGTGACGATTGCGTACAGCGAAATTAAGACGAACGTGCCGGTCCAATGCTCGTTCACCATCCCGCAACAAGCAGAAGTACACCAGCGCTGATGCCCATCGCACGCATAGCGGGATGCCTGGCCCTCCTCGTTGCACTCAGCTGCACGCACGGCGCTGCCCGGCAGGATCAGATCAAGAAGAAACAGTCGCAGCTGCAAAAGCTCCGCAAAGAGATCAACGATTATGAAAAGAAGATCAAAGAAAAAGAGAAGAAAGAGCGCGCGACGCTCGACCTTCTTGAAAACTATGACCGTCAATCGGCTCTTCTCGGAAAACTCGTCCAGACACTCCAGCAGGAAGAGCAGGGCCTCGTTTCCGGCATCGATTCCACGCGCAACACGATCGGGGTCCTCAACGACCGCATTTCGTATTTGAAACGGCACTACGCCAACTATGTAGCAACGGCGTACAAGTACGGGCAAACCTACGACCTCGAGCTCCTTCTGTCGTCCAAATCAATCAACCAGGCGCTCATCCGCTCCGAATACCTCAAGCGATTTTCCCGCCAGCGAAAACAGGACATTGATGCGCTCAGCAGTGCGCGGGAACAGCGGGAAGAGCAAAGCGATCTTCTCGAGCGCGAACTCGCGGAGCAGAGAGATCTGATTTCCGAGAAGGCGCGCGAAGAGCGGAACCTTCAGGACAAAACGAAAAAACGAAAACAGGTCCTTTCGGAAATACGGCGCGACAAGAAGAACGTGCAGAAAGAAGTCGGCCGGAAAATAGAATCCGCGAAACAGATGGAGCAGCTCATCGCGAAGCTCATAGAAGCGGATCGCGAGAAAAAAGAGCGGGAAAAGAAAGAGCGCGAGACAAAAGGCACAAAAGAGCGCGCCCCCTCGCCGAAGCCCCGCGAATCGACCGGCGCCTTCGAAGCAAAACGCGGCCAGTACCGGTGGCCGGTGGCAGGAGGAAAGCTCGTCGGGAGGTTCGGAAACCAGGAGAACCCGACGCTCCACACGATAACACAGAACACGGGGGTCGACGTTGCGGTATCCTCCGGGACGGCCGTGGAAGCGATCGCAGACGGAGAAGTGTCGACGATATGGTGGTTGCCATCGTTCGGAAATCTTGTTATTATAAGTCACAATGACGGCTACCGCACAGTCTATGCGCACCTTTCCGAAATCTTTGTCAACGAGGGGGATAACGTGACGACCGGGACCAAAATCGGCCAGAGCGGCGAAGCTCTCTCGGGGCCTCTCTTCCACTTCGAATTGTGGAAGGACCGGGACAAACAGGATCCCGAACAGTGGCTCCGGCCGCGCGGCCTGACACAAAAGTAAACCTCACCCCATGCGCCAGGGTTTACAATCTAAATTGCTCGCGGGAGGTATTGCTCTTGCAGCCATCGCTCTGTCCGTACTCTTCTCCGGGGCCTTCGGCGATATGGAGCAGTCAGTCCAGGGCCTTAAGTACCGCCTGCGCGGAGAATCGCCGGTCGATTCGTCGATCGTCGTTCTCTATTTCGATAATCCCGCGATTGCAAAGCTCGGGGGCTTGCCCTTAAAGAGAAATTACTACGCGCTACTGATCGACGCGCTCCACGACGCCGGAGCGAAGGCAATCGGGGTCGACATCGGGCTCTCGGATCCCGACAACGAACATCCTGAGTACGACCAGGTCCTTGCTTCAGTTCTCAGGAAATCGGGCAACGTCGTCCTGAGCGGATATTTTCAATCCATCTCCCGGGACAG
>DATJGD010000044.1:0-3052 GCA_035495255.1 Bacteroidota bacterium
CTTTTCACGAAGAAGACGTTTGGATCGGTTGTCGTCGCGCTCTGCGTCTTGAGTCACTGGATACTCGATTTCATTACGCACCATCCCGATATGCCGCTCGGGTTTGGCACTACGACCTACGTCGGGCTTGGCCTCTGGAATTCTCTCTGGGGAGCGCTTGTCGTTGAAATCGGTTTATATGCCGTCGGGGTCTGGTTGTATCTCCGTTTCACGCAGCCTATTGATCGTGTGGGAAAATTCGGCGCGTGGAGTTTGATCGCGATCTTGTTCGTCGGATATGTGGCAAGCCTGATTGGCGGCCCTCCCCCGAATGTCATGTCCCTGGCGATCGGAGGAAATGTTACATGGCTTTTCGTTCTGTGGGCGTATTGGATCGATAAACATAGAATTTCCATCGAGAGCAAACAGGGCGCTCCGATCTAGATGGTAAGGTTCCATTAAGTGGTTCTATTCAGAAGATTTGGTTATATTAACTCTCTCCGATACCGTAACAATTTCCTATGAAAATGCTCCAAAAACTCTTAGTATTGATAAGTATTGGCACGATTATATTTTTCTCTCCCAAAACGTCTGCTCAGGAACCCACCAGTCCGGATAGTTCTCTCCAGGATATATTGAATGGACTGCCGGGCACGCCCCTCAGGCTGCAGGACGCGGTTCAGTATGGATTGAAGAATGCGACGTCTGTTCGAAGGGCCGAGGCTGCGTTCTTGGCCGCTGGCGGAGCGCGCCGACACGAGGCGGGACAATTTGATCCTCAGTTGTACTTCAACCTGAATTACCAGGAACAAAATCTGCCGACGGCCTCTTTCTTTGCCGGCGCCGCCACGCTTTCAACGCAGCAGACGACATCCCGCACCGGACTCCATATGGATCTCCCGATCGGGACAAAGCTTGATCTCTCTCTCAGCACGACACGGCTCGCGACAAATTCATCGTTTGCATTTCTCAATCCTGAATACGACGCCTTCGGCACGTTTACGTTCCGGCAGGCCCTCCTGGGAGGATTCTTTATCTCCGCGCGAAAGCAATTGACAAGATCTGAACGGGAGCTTGAGGCCGCGGAGGCGCGCTATAACCAGCAGGTGCTGGCGGTTAGTGCGGATGTGGAACGTTCGTATTGGGATTTGTATGCCGCAGAAAGAGATTTTGGCGTTCAAAAAATCGTACTGGGCCGCGCAGAGCGGTTCCTCAAAGAGACGGAGATCCGCGCCAAGGTAGGACTTGTCGGTCCGATCCAAATGGCAAGCGCAAAGACGTTTCTTGCGGAACAGCAGCTTCAGTTCCTGGAGAGCCAGGAATCCCTGGATCGGCAGTCTGATCTGCTTGCGGCTCTTATCGGTGTTCGTCCGGAAGCAGCCCGATACCTGCCGAAGGATGAACCGCCCAGAAGTTTTCCGGCAGACTCCATCGAAACACTCGTTGACTATGCGATAAAAAACAATCTCGATCTCCAGGCGGCGCAAAAAGAGATTGACGCGGCAGAGGCTCTTGCCCGAGCCGCAAGCTGGGAATGGCTCCCCACCGTCAATCTTGTGGGATCATTGAGCGGCAACGGGCTGGGAGGCGATCCTCACACCGTCATTTTCGGTACCGATACGCTCATAACATCGCAGAACGGAAGTCTTTACGATGCCGTACACTCCGCCGCGAGGCGCGAGTTCCCAAGCTGGAGTATCGGCGTCGAGGTGAACATCCCGATCGGATTCCGGAGCGGGCTTGGCGATAAGGACCGGTTTGATGCTCAGGTACTTGGAGCGGAGCAGCAATATATTGAACAATCCCGTTCTCTCGGCAACCAGGTTCGGGCGACGTACCGCGAACTGGCCAATGCTGTCCAACGGCTCGACGCGGCACGGTCAGGAGTTGAGGCAGCGCAGGAGCAAGTCCGGATCGGGCTCATATCATTTCAGAACGGAAGATCTACCGCATTTGAGCTCGTCCGTCTCGGGGAGGATTTTGGCGTGGCACAGCGCCGCTATTCCGCGGAGCTTGTGCGTGCGGCGAAGGCAGGAGCAACATTGAAACAACTTACATCAGGCAAGTACTCATTTAAGTGATCTTTACGAAAGCGAATACCATGAACCGTAATCTATCATATTCATTATTACTCATCGCGATCGCCGCTATAACTGGTTGCTCGAAGCAAGGCGGCCCCGGCGGTTTTTCGATGCCGCCGATGCCGGTCGAGGTCGCGCAATCCAACGTTCAAAAGGTTGTCGACAAGTTCGAGGCCGTAGGAACGATCGATGCCCTTGAGGCCATTACTGTCGTCGCGGAGATCGATGCAGCCGTCACGGCTCTCCCCTTCCAGGAAGGGTCGTTCATTCGAAAAGGGGATCTTATCGCCAGGCTCGACGATTCACAGCTGGCCGCGGAGGTCAACAGGACCGAAGCGCTCCATTCGCAGAGCCAGGCAAGTTACGATCGTGTAAAGGCCATCGTTGACCAGAAAGCAGGGAGCCCGCAGGACCTCGACGATGCCGCGGCATCATTGAAAGTAGCTGAGGCGAACCTGGCACTTGCAAGGGCCCGCTTCGCAAAGACCCGGATAGTCGCACCGTTTGAGGGCATTATTGGCGCGCGTAAGGTGAGTATTGGAACATTCCTTCGTTCCGGAAGTCCCATCACCGAGCTCGCAAACATCGATGAGATACGCGCCAACTTCTCCGCGCCTGAGAGATTTCTTGCGCAGCTGAAAAGCGGCGCGGAAGTCGCCGTATCAACGACAGCATTCCCCGGATACGAGGCCAAAGGGAAAATTATCGCCATCGAGCCTGTCCTCGATCAGGCGACCAGAAGCGCACGCGTCGTAGCGCGAGTCACCAATCCCGGAAGAAAATTCCGCCCCGGAATGTCGGCAAACATCGGCGTGGTACTGAGTGAGCGCGAAAACGCTATCACTATTCCGAACGAAGCGGTGTTCGCCAACGGTGGTCAAACCTTTGTTTTCACAGTTAAACCCGACAGCACCGTTACCCGGGCTGCAATCAGGCTCGGAACCCGGCTCGCGGACGTTGTAGAAGTGACGGACGGCCTTAAAAAAGGTACA
>DATJGD010000045.1:0-26512 GCA_035495255.1 Bacteroidota bacterium
CCCATGCAGGACATGAGGACGATACTGCAAACCGTAAGGACAAAAAGGATTTTGGTCATTGTGGATATGTGCCGTAAGAAAGATGAATGTGTGATGATTTCAAAGCAAGCAGGTTTTCCAGAGATACAATCCCGTCCTGTCGTCATGTGCCCGGACAAGCTCGTCTCCTTCAAGTTCGTCAACGGTCACTTCGCATGCGAAGAGCTTGGTGCCCTGAAGGAGATGTCCGCCGAACACCTTTCCCTGCGGATCTCCGAGTATGAGATGAATGTGGACGAACGGCTTCCCGTCACGCATGCTGACGTTTCCCTGAAGGTTAAGAATCTCCAAGCCCCCGGGAAACTCGAGCGGGTTGTACTTCTTCGTGTTCTGGTCGTAAAATGCCACCACCGCATGCGTCGTTGCCCCAATCCCCGAGATGCGGCCAAGCCTGATATTTTCCTTCTGAACGAGCTCTGTCATAGCGTCAAGTAAATCGGAGCCGTAGGGGAGCTGGCCGAGAATACTGCGTTTGATCTTCATTGAGGGAGTATCAATTATCGTTCTGAAATAGCTGTGGCTGCTGGGCAGATGGCTGTTTTTTTGACGGCAGCTTGAAATGTTCGTACACGAGCTTCGTTGCCTCTCTTCCGCGAGGCGTGCGCACCAGAAATCCTTCTTGAATCAGATACGGCTCGTAGACTTCCTCAATTGTTCCCGGTTCTTCTCCCACCGCCACAGCCAGCGTACCGACCCCGACCGGGCCACCGTCATATTTTTCCACAATGGTCAGAAGAATCCGCTTATCCATATCGTCGAGGCCGTGCGCGTCGACTTCAAGCATGCGCAGCGCGTGGTCGGCGACTTCGCGCGCGATGCAGCCTTTATGTTGCGCAAGCGACGGTTCGGCCTGGGCAAAGTCGCGGCAGCGCTTCAGAAGCCTGTTGGCAATTCGCGGGGTACCGCGTGATCGCCGTGAAATCTCCATGCAGCCTTCTTTCTCAACTTCAACCTTCAGAATGGAGGCCGAACGGTCGATAATTTTGCCGATGTCTGATGATTCATAATAGTCGAGCCGGTTGGTAACGCCGAATCGGGAGCGAAGAGGTGCAGATAGCAATCCTGCGCGTGTGGTGGCACCGACGAGAGTAAATGACGGAATATTCAGCTGAACGCTTCGGGCGTTCGGGCCGCTGTCGATGACAATATCTATCCGAAAATCCTCCATGGCAGAGTAGAGATACTCTTCCACAATGGGGTTCAGGCGATGGATTTCATCGATAAAGAGCACATCACCCTGGCTCAGGCTTGTAAGTACCCCGGCAAGGTTGTACGGTTTGTCGAGCGCAGGCCCGGAAGTGATCTTGATTTGCGCCCCCATTTCGGAAGCGATAATGTGCGCGAGGGTTGTTTTGCCCAATCCCGGAGGGCCGGTAAGGAGAACATGATCCAGGCTTTCGCGCCGCTTCTTGGCGGCCTGGATGAATATTTTCAGGTTGTCGACGATCTTCTTTTGGCCGACAAAATCCGCGAACTGATGCGGTCGCAGAGTACTCTCGAGATCGGCCTCTGCCTCGAGTTGTTCGGGAGTTGTGGTGTCGGATTTTCGCGCCATGAAAGTGTTGAAATGTAGCGAGTTTGGGGATGAATAGCAATAAAGTGGCAGGAGTATTACCCATTGAAAATGTACAGGAATGATTGTATATTTGCCGTCAACGATCAGACATTTATTCCGGGAGTTTGTCTATGAGTTCTTTTCGACTATTGCCTATCATCATCCTTTTGTTGTTCTTTAGCATACTCATCCCTCTTCATGTTTTT
This sequence comes from Bacteroidota bacterium, assembly GCA_035495255.1. Classification (GTDB taxonomy): domain Bacteria; phylum Bacteroidota; class Ignavibacteria; order UBA10030; family SZUA-254; genus DASYTP01. Next base: position 1,801 of record DATJGD010000045.1, read on the forward strand.
TGCCAGGCGCCGGCGGCCGAATGGGGGAATGTTCCCATGTCCGACCTTACGATGTCCTCATTTCCGAATGACACCAACGCGACGGCTGTAGTTCTCTTCGACATCGGTGAAACACACATGAATGATGAGCTCGATCTGGAATTCACGAGATTCACTCGTATAAAAATTCTGAAGGATGCAGGTTTTTCGTGGGGGACGCAGTCGGCTATTCTCTATACGAAAGATAACTACCAGCAGATCAGTGATATTGAAGGGGCAACGTACACGCTTGGCGGAGACGGAAAAATCCTTAAAAATGAAATAGATGACAAGGCTATTTTTGAAGAAAAACTCGATGACTACAGGACGAAATTCAAGTTCACGCTCCCAAAACTTAGCGCCGGATGTGTTATTGAGTACAAATTTAAGATACGATCGACGAGCTGGAATTTCATTGAGGACTGGACGTTTCAGCATAACGAACCCGTGTTGTGGAGCGAGTATACCGTCAGGATCCCGCCTCAAATTCATTATGATGGCGTCACCCGGGGGTACGAAAAATTCTTCGTCAATGAAGTTACGGATGCCCCTCAAAGTTTTCACGGGGATGCGTCCGCGTATGTTCATGCGAACCCGGTGCGATGCAATCAATATCATTGGGTGATCAAGGATGCGCCCGCACTGAGGTCCGAGCCGTACGTTACCTCGATTCAGGATTATGCCTCAAAAGCGGAGCTTCAGCTCTCCGCCTACATTGATCGTCAGAGCGGGGTGCCGGTAAAAGTATTGAAGGATTGGGAGAGCGTGGTGAATGAGCTGCTGATCTCGCCACGATTCGGCCGCAGGGTAGAGGTTTCGGGAGATGTCCGGCGTACAGCGGACGCAGCCATGAACCATGTCGTTCCGCAGCTTGATAAGGTGAAGTCGATCTATGATTACGTTCGCAGAACGATTGTTTGGAACGGCACAAATGGTCTAACGGTGTACCAAACCCCCGACGAAGTGTTGAAAACGAAAAAAGGGTCTATTGCCGACATTACGTTTCTTCTCCTTTCGATGCTCAACGCTGCAGACATTCCGTGTTATCCTGTCGTGCTCAGCACCAGGGACAATGGCCAGATCCAACTTGTCTATCCGATCGTGAACCAATTTAACTATGTCATTGCCGGAGTCACATTGAACGGGGCAGAGATATATCTCGATGCAACGGATCCTCACCGGCCGTACGACGTTTTGCCGTTCAAGGTCATTGGCACACAGGGACTCATAGTCCGCCAAGGTCCTGTGCAATGGGCGACCATGGCGACGAAAAAGAAGTATGTCCAATCCACAACTGCTGCTGTATCTCTTTCAGCGGAGGGGAAGATCGAAGGAACAGTCGACGGGCTCGCCGACGGGTATGCTGCGGTGAACAGCAGGGATGATCTCGATTCGAAATCGCGGAATGAGATTGCAGAAAAAATCTTTAGCACGAAGGGATCGGGACTGACCATCGACTCCACGCTTATTGAAGGGGAGGAGAGTAGTGAGTCTCCCCTGAAGTTCCACTCCCGCGTCGTCGGAGAGGATTATGCGCAGAGTTCAGCGGGGCTGTTATATGTAAATCCGCTTGTCGTGAACCGCTGGTTGCGAACGCCGTTTGCCACCCCGGTCAGAAAATATCCTGTCGATATGGGATACGGTTCCGTGATAAGCACTTCGATTGTGCTCACGTTGCCGAAAGGTTACCAACTCAGAGAACTGCCAAGAGATCAAATGATAACTTTTCCGAACAATGCCCTCTCGTACACGCAATCGATCACCCCGGAGGGCAACACCATTCATCTCACGGCGAGGTTTGAAGTCAACGAATCCGAATTTTCACCCCGGCTCTATAGTCGCGTGAGAGATTTCTATTCTCAGATGATCTCCGCGCAAAACATTCAGCTCGTGTTGGAACAAGCAAGCAAAAAACCGAAGTAGGTGTCGATGTCAATTGTTTCCAGAGTGTGCGTGGCAAGTTGTTGTTTGATTATCCTGCTTTCGAGGGGACGTGGCGCCTCCAACGAGCAACGGTACTCCGTGGAGCGTCTTTCGCCGAAACTCATGGCAGAGCCTTCCTCTATCGTCCGAAACTTCACTGAGCACTTTACAGTTGTGGACCATAAAAAAGCAGAATTGGTGGTGACTCTGGCAACCACAGTATTCAAAAGCGGCGACAGAGAAAAAACAGATCTCATCCTGTACTATAATCGATTCATTACGATAGAAAATATTGAAGGGGCCATCTACGACAGCAAGGGGCAAAAGGTTCGTTCCCTGAGCGGCGAGGACATTCAGGATTACAGCGCGATCTCTGATTACTCACTTTTTGAGGACACACGGGCAAAGGTTGTCACACTGTATCACGATGTCTATCCCTACACTATCGAGTATGTTTATAGGGAAAAATTCGACGGATACCTGAATTGGCCTGTCTGGACCGCACAGTCCTCTGAATATCCTGTGGAATACTCGAAGTTTGAGGTGGAGGTTCCTCAAACGGATTCATTGCGATACTGGTGCAACATTGATACGCTTCTTCCCGCGATGAGCAAATCCCGCGATCGAAAGGTCTATCGCTGGGAGGCTCAGCTCCTTCCGAAGTTATCGAAGAGTGAGATGGAGGAGGATCTTGTGCACCGGACCATCGTTGTTCGAATAGCACCGGGCGTGTTCGAGTTAGATCGTACAACCGGTGATCTAAGTTCCTGGCAATCGTTCGGCCAATGGTACAGGCAACTCACGATCGGCAAGGATGTCCTTCCTCCGGATGCAAGGAGAGCGGTCGAAGAAATCAACCACGTGACACCGAATATCCAGGCTCGGATTACGAAGCTCTATAAGTACCTTCAGTCGCGAACGCGCTATGTGAGCATCCAATTGGGAATAGGGGGATGGGAGCCGTTTAGCGCAACCTACGTCCACGAGCGCGGCTACGGAGATTGTAAAGCGTTGTCGAATTACATGGTCGCTCTGCTGAAAGCCGGAGGGGTAGAGGCGTACCCGGCATTAATTTCCCACGCAACGCCGGCCTCCCTCTTTGTGGAGAATTTTCCGAGCAACCAGTTCAATCACTGCATCGTCTGCGTTCCAATGCATCCGGACACCCTCTGGCTTGAATGTACGGATCCGTATCGGCCCGCGGGTTTTCTTGGCGGCGACAACGAAGGACGTGCCGCGATGGTTGTCACGAGCGGAGGGGGCCAGCTGATTCGCACCCCGTGTACCAGTTCAGACGACAACCTTCAAATTCACCACGGAAATATTGTGCTTGACGACGCGGGAACGGCAAAGGCGCTGCTTGTCTCAACGGTTGAAGGAAATGAGCGTGATGATGTTCGGGCACATCTTCTTCTAGCGACTCCCGAGAAACGTCAGCAGTGGCTCCTGGACGACCTTCAATTACCAGGGGCTGATCTGATTACGTATCGTCTCTCGGGACTGGAGGCCGATAGCATGAGGACAACGATAGGCATGGATCTGTCCATAGATCGATACGCGTCCGGTTCAGCAGAGAGAATCTTTTTTCAACCCGCCATGGTGGAGCGCCGAACCTATGTTCCTCCCGATGTGGTGAGGCGATCGCCCGTGAATTTTCCGTATCGCTATCATGATGTGGATTCTCTCGTCTATCATTTCCCTCCTTCTTACAAATGTGAAGCCATGCCGAAAGAGGTTTCATTGTCCTCGCCGGTTGGCACCTTTTCATCTTCCGTACGTGAGATCGATGCCAACACGCTTCTTTATGTTCGCGACCTCAGAGTAAATGCGATTGCGCTCGCACCCGCGTATTACGGGGAATACAGGAAGTTCTTCGCGGACGTCGTAAAGTCGGATAAATCGAAGGTAGTTCTGGTAAGGAATTGAAGGGCACGGTGAAGGACCCTCGAACATCGGGCCGCGGATAGCGCTCAGCGCGCAATTACCATCTTCTTAACTTCGGTATATCCTTCCGACATGATTCGATAATAGTAGACTCCACTAGGAAGGTTGCGGGACTCGAACTTTTCCGAGTGGACGCCAGCGTATCTGAACCCATTGAGAACTGTAAATAACTCCCGGCCGAGTACGTCGTACACTTTGATTTCGACGTTGGCAGGGTGGGGAAGTCCAAAGGAAATAGTGGTGGAAGGGTTGAACGGGTTGGGATAATTCTGCAGGAGGGAGAACTGTTCCGGCAGGTCCTGGTCAAGGACGTTTGCAGTGATAAGTACTTCGGCTTCACTTGGATTGGGTATCCGCGGCGCCATCTTGGCATTCCCGGTATACGTTGCAGAATAAATCAGTTGTGCTGTATAGGAGCCGGGTACAGCGTCGGCGGGTATGGTGAGAGTGAGTCCGATATCGAGCGTAAGATGGCCCACTGGTCCGATGCGGACGGTAATGCCCGGAAGAGGATTAATGTACTCGCCCGTTTCTTCGACGTAGACGGAAGAATCAGTAAATCTGCAGGGAAGCCCGGGCGGGTACGCTTCGTCGTCGGATGAAAAGGAAGCCGGAAGTACGGTAGAGATGAGTACTTCCGATCCAGCCTCACCATCAATCGGTACCTTCGCGATTGTTGCATGTTCCCGGCCGTTATACAATGGAGTGATCGGGCTGGAAACCGGGCCTGGTATCAGCGAATAGGAATGGTTTCGGGAAAGGTTAGTCATTGCAGCATCGATCGCAAACCAAAAATCACCGGTCTCGACATCGAGGGTTCGCTCTACTGTAGAATCAGTCGGCGGTATGCCCGCGGATGACGAATACGAGACAATAAGGCTTGCATTGTATCCTCCAGCGAACGCACCTAAAGGCACAGAGACTGTTGCTCCGATGTCCAGGGTTTGCATGCCGGTGCTGTCGATAAACACATTGATGCTGTCGCCCTGAATTGATCCTGTTTCGCCGCACAACTGGCATCGTACATCATTCGGCGGCAACGCATACGTCCAGTCGGTCAGCGGGAGGGAGCTGTTAGATTCCAGGGAATTAAAGGTGCTCGGTAGATCAAGTCTGACGGTCACGGAGCTCATCGGAGTGCCAGTGATTCTAAAGGTGAACGGGTTGACTGCGATGCCCGATCCCTCGCCTGGGCCAGGAGGTGCCTTGAATCCGCCTGGAGTGATAACGTAGGTGATACCATTCGACACGACTCCCCACGAGCTTTCGTCTTCGAGCAGAGGACTGGCACGCTTGCCATCACTCGTAGGATGCCTGTGTGCCGAAGCAGCCGGTTCCCCGATGATGAGGAGTACGCCTAGAATGAAGTGTATTCTATGCATGAACTCTGGATGTTTCCTTCCGTACCTTGAACTCCGCGATGAACGTAGGCATCATCGCTGCCAAACTTCATTTTCCCGCGTGCCTGAGCGCGAGCCTGATCAGATCTTCGACGGCGAGATTCTTATCCGTCGACTCGGAAAGCACTTTACGCAGTGCTTGTTCTGCCGCGGCGCGTGAATGGCCCAACGACATCAGGGCTACTACCGCCTCCGACCGCACTTTGAGCTGAGCGGTCGTTGAAACTACAGGTGATTCCGATTCAACGCCCTTGTCAAGCTTGTCCCGGAGTTCGATGACGATGCGTTCGGCGGTTTTCTTCCCGATGCCGGGCACCGATGTCAAGAGCGTAACATTGCCCTGTGAAATCGCGCCACGAAGCTCTCCGGCACTGAGGCCTGAGAGAATACCCTGCGCCATCTTTGGGCCGATCCCGTTAATCGATATCAATAATCTGAATAATTCTCTCTCCGCCTCTGTCGCAAAGCCAAATAGCTGCATGGCATCCTCGCGGACGTGCATGTACGTCAGGAGAGTTTGTTCGCCTTTTGCATGATCGAGCTGCTCGAATGTTGAGAGGGGAATCGATACGACGTAGCCAACCCCGTGAACGTCGATAACGACTTCGGCAGGGCTCTTTCGTACGATCTGGCCACGAAGAAATGAAATCATGGGCGCCGGGATGCTGTAGAGAGTTTTTCGGGATGAGCGGAGAGGAAGGCTCTCCAGCTTTTATAGGATGTGCGGTTGGGGACTGCCCGGTGCGCGTGGCAGATTGCAACGGCAAGCGCGTCGCTGACGTCAAAAAGCCTCGGAGCGTCTTTCATGTTCAGAATCGACTTTATCATGTACTGGACCTGCTGCTTGGAGGCGTTGCCTTTGCCGACAATGGCTTTCTTGACCTCCCTGGGAGAATACTCGCTCGTCGGGATCTCTTTTGCCACGGCAGCGAGCATTGCTACGCCTCGGGCATGGCCAAGCTTCAGCGCTGACTGTGCATTCTTCCCATAAAATGCGGTCTCGATGGCGAATTCGTCGGGGTGGAAGCGGGAAATTGTTTCTGAGAGGACGTCGTAGATATGTTTGAGTCGCAGCGGCATTGCGATCCCGCTTTTATTTTTGATGGCATCGCAGGCAAGGACGGTCATCTTCCCGTTCTTGCTTTCGATGATTCCATACCCTGTGATAAGAGTGCCGGGGTCGACGCCGAGGATGATCAAGGGATAAATTAAATGCGTTGTCGGTTATCCGTTATTCCGCCATTTTGAATCTTGAGCGCTGGCAGTGCTACTCGCTCAGTGTCGCCATCACCTTTTCGTCAATATCAAAGTTTGCGTAGACATGCTGAACGTCTTCGTGGTCTTCGAGCGCTTCGATGAGCTTGAGGACCTGTTCCGCCTCTTTGCCTTCGACGGAGACGGTCATTTCCGGGATCCTCTGTATTTCTGCTTCATCCATTTTGACGCTTTTTCCCTCGAGCGCCTTGCGAACGTTCTCAAAGCTTTCGGGGGTCGTAATGATCTGGAACGAATCTTCGTCCGATTTCATATCATCTGCCCCTGCATCAAGGACGATCCCCATGAGGTCATCTTCGTTGTACTGTGCGCGGGGGATATTGATGATTCCTTTCCGGTGGAACATGTGCGCGACGGAGTTCGAGGCGCCGAGTTTGCCGTGCTGCTTTTCGAAAATGTTCCGGACTTCGGCGACAGTGCGGTTCTTGTTGTCGGTCACGCATTCGATCATCACCGCGACGCCGGCAGGGGCGAAGCCTTCGTAGGTGGCTTCCTCGTAGGAAACGCCCGGCAGTTCGCCTGTTCCGCGCTGGATGGCACGTTTGATATTTTCCGCAGGCATGTTGGCAGCCTGTGCCTTATCGACGGCCAGCCGAAGCCTGGGATTACCGGTGACGCTTCCGCCGCCATCGCGGGCTGCGATGGTCATTTCTTTGATGAGGCGGGTGAAGATTCTCCCGCGCTTCGCGTCGTTGGCTCCTTTTTTTCTCTTGATCTTTGCCCACTTATTGTGACCTGACATTGTTATCGGCCTTCCGATTGTTTTAGATCTTTAACTTTGAGTTGGGGAAACGCCTCTCCGTTGGGATTCGTTGCCGCCTGCCATTCATGCTCGTCGACCGAGAACACGATATCGATCCCGCGGCCATTGTTGCGCACCTGGCTCAGCATGCTGCCGAGCCCGAATCCGATCGCGTCGAAGACCTGCCGGTCCTGGCGCACGCGGAAACGAAGGTGATCCTTTCCGACGATCTTTGGAATTCCTGCAACTTCGACATTCCGGGCGAGGAAAATCGGGCGCATGTTGCCGGGCCCGAACGGGGCAAATTCCTTCAGCACGCGGATGAACTTCGGCGTCAGCTCGCTCAGGGAAATCTCGGCGTCGATGCGTATCTCAGGCTTCCGGATTTCCATCGGCATAAGCTCCTCGACTGCGATGTTGAACGCAGTCCGGAATTCCTCCACGCGATGAAGATCGACGGAAAGCCCCGCGGCATACTTGTGGCCTCCGAACTGGATGACTTTGTCCTCAACCCGTTTCAGCGCCTGATGAATATCGAACCCAACGATGCTTCGGGCCGAACCTTTGGCGACACCGTCGACGGTCGTCATCATGATGGTCGGACGATAATATTTTTCCACAAGACGGGAGGCGACGATGCCGATCACACCAGGATGCCATTCCTGATGGTGGAGGACGATCGCGGGGTTCGTGTGAACGGTCGGCATGGTATCGACGAGTTCCTGCGCCTGCATGAACGTGTCTTCGTCGATCTTGCGGCGGTTTCGGTTTTCCTCTTCGAGAACCTGCGCCACTTCCATCGCGGAGTCATGATCGGTGCTCGTGAGCAATTTCACGGCGCGCGTTGCATCGCCCATCCTGCCGACAGCATTGATGCGCGGAGAAAGGACGAACACCACCTGTCCGGTCGTAATTTTTCCGGGAGGAGTGCCCGATGTTTCGATGAGCGCCTGGATGCCGGGCCGGGGTGATTTGTTTATGAGATCGAGTCCGATCTTTGTGAGGATACGGTTCTCGCCGACGAGCGGAACGATGTCGGCGGTGGTGGCGAGTGCCGCAAAGTCGACATACTTAAAGACCGATTCCGGCTGGCCCATCTGCTTCGCGATGCCCTGAATAAGTTTGAAGCCGACGCCGCAGCCGCAGAGCGACTTGAACGGGTACCCGGAGTTGGGAATCAACGGATCAAGGACGGCGTATGCCTTTGGCAGGATTTCGGCCGGCTCGTGGTGGTCACAGATGATGACGTCGATGCCGAGCGATTGCGCGTACGCCACCTGGTCGATCGCGGTGATGCCGCAGTCGATCGAAATGAGCAGTGTTATGCCGAACTCCTTGCCGCGGTCGATTCCGGTTGCGGAGATCCCGTAGCCCTCTTTGACACGGTCCGGAATATGGTAGATTGCCTCAGCGCCAAGTTCGGTGAGGAAGAGATACATCATCGCGGCGCTGTTCGTGCCGTCGACGTCGTAGTCTCCGAAAATAAGAATGCGCTCTTTTGCCTGGACGGCCTTGAGGATTCTCTCGACGGCGCGGTCCATGCCGTTCATGAGGAACGGGTCGTGGAGATGCTGGAGCTGGGGACGGAAAAACTCCTTCGCCTTTTCATACGTGTCGATGCCCCGGTGGACCAGGACACGCGCGATCGACGTGGAGACATTGATCTCTTTTGAAAGTTGTTCGATCGCCGCGGCATCCATCACCGGCGTGATCGACCAACGATATTCTCGTTTCATAGATGTACTTACCGTAGTGCCCCCCAATATTTAGGCTGCGTACCTGTAAGCCGAATTCTGTTTCTTCCTGCCTTACGCAGAAAGATTGCAATCATTTCTCTTGTTCCGTTCTCACGAGCGGAATCCAGCGACCTACCCTTCCCGTCTCTCTCCGTGAGGAGGGAATTGAGCGGACGACTCTTTTCCCGTTCCGGAAACCGGAACGGGAAACGGGGTTTGCATGGTCTTGCTCCGAATAGGGTTTATCGGCGCTCAGCATTACTGCTGAGGCGGTGAGCTCTTACCTCGCCTTTTCACCCTTACACTGATCTGTTAGGATCAGGCGGTATGTTTTCTGTGACACTCTCCGTTGGCGCGCCATTACGACGCGACACCCTCCCGTTAGGAGGTACTCTGTCCTGTGGAGTTCGGACTTTCCTCACCCCGACTTCGTTGGAAGTCGGGACGCGATTGCACGGCACGCAGCCGATTATTGTTGATTAAAAACCTGAAATGTCATTCCTTCAACGCCGGGAGCGGAGTGAGGAGAATTGAAGGAAACGAATGTATTATACCGTGGCGCTTGTCTCGACGACCAGATCGGATACGAGAATGCGACCGCAGTGTTCGCAGACATAAAATTTTTGATTTTGACGGATTTCCAGAATCTTTTGAGGAGGGATCCGGTTGAAGCAGCCGCCGCATGCATTGCGCCGGATCGGAACAACTGCCTTTCCGTTTTTCGCATTCCTGATGCGCTCGTAGCGGTCGAGCTCCGGCTTCTCAATGCGGCTGAGCAGTTTATCCCGTTCATGCTGGAGCTTGAGCTCTTCCTTTTCGTGCTCCTTATTGACTTCGCGCAGCTCTTTCTTCTTCTCGTCATACTCTTTCTGCAACTCTTCAAGCTGGCCGGATAATGACTCAATGTCGGATTTGGCCAGGACCATCTTGCCTTCAACTTCTGCCATGGTCTTTTCCAGCAGGGTAGAACGCTGTTCGGCCGATTCAATCTCTTTGGTGAGCGCGTCGTACTGCTTGTTGGATTTTACCTGGAGCTGCTGGCTCTTGTACTTCTCAACCTTTTCCCCGAGGTCGATGATTTCCACATCGGCGCTGTCGCGGTCCGCTTTCGTCTTCTTGATGAAGTCGTTGAGCTCTTTGACCTTCGCCTTGAGCTCGCCGGTTTTCGACTCGAGGCCGGCGACGATGTGCGGGAGGTCGCCTTTGAGTTCCTGGACTTCAAGAAGTTGCGAATCTACCTGTTGCAGTGAATAAAGGAGCTTGAGTTTTTGTTCGACGTTGTTCTCTTTCATGCGATAGAATATTGGACGAAATTGCTCGATGTGGATGAGGCGGTGATGGTAATCTGTTGTTTACGTGCAGCACACTCTTTCGCGAGATACCTGACGACATGCCGGAGGGCGGGCCGTTCAGTCTCAAAATGACCGGCATCGACAAGGGTCAGGCGCCGGTCGCAATCCTGGAATTTATGATATGTAATATCGGCGGTCACGAACGCGTCGGCACCTTCGCAGACTGCGGTCGCAAGAAGATCGGATCCGCTTCCTCCGCAAACAGCTACGCGTCTCACGGTCGATTGCGAACCGGCCGTGTAGCGAAGCACCGGGACGTTCAGCTGTTTCCGGACGTGGCCAAGAAATTTCTTCAATGGCTGCGGCTTCTCCAGCTCGCCGATCACACCGGCGCCGAATTCGTCGCTGACATTGGCGAGGTCGTAGACATCGTACGCGACCTCTTCATACGGATGAGCCGAACGCATCGCGCTGAGGATCTCACGAACATCCCAGGCGGCGGCGATCATTTCGAGCCGGACTTCCTCGGCAGATTCAAGCTTTCCGATCTTTCCGGCATAGGGCGCTGCACCACTCGCGGGGAGATAGGTGCCTACGCCGGGTGAGCGGAAGGAACAGTTCTCGTACTTTCCGATTGTCCCTGCTCCTGCCTTCGCCATCGCGGTCATCACCGGCGCGGCAAATTGTTCCGGCACATAGACGACAATTTTCTTTTGCATGTTCGTGTGGGGTTGAAGGACGCGCACCGACTGAAGCGAGAGTTCTTCTGCTAGAGCGAAGCTCACGCCACCGGTCGTAAAATCTAAATTTGTGTGCAGTGCGTACAACGCGATGTTCTCTTCTATGAGCCTGGTCAACAGGCGGGCCGTCCGGTCTTCGGTGCGCAACGTTTTTAACGGCTGGAAGATCAGCGGGTGATGGCTGATGATGAGATCGATTTTCTTTCTTCGAGCCTCGTCGACGACCCGGTCCGTCACATCCAGTGTCACCAATACGTTCCGAACATTCCGTCGCATGGAACCGACCTGAAGCCCGACGTTATCCCGCTCCCAGGCGATGTCCCGGGGAGCCCAGGCTTCAAGTATGTTCAGAAGGTCTTGGAGATACATTCCATATGAAAAAAAATGTCCCGTTTTGGACGGGACACTTTAGGCGTTAATTCCGGTGATTCTAATCTTTTTGTTGATGCTCCGAAAAAGTCTTGCTATCGAGATCAGAGGCGCTTTCTGACGCACCCTATTTTTCAGAACATCGTTCATGTACCATCAATATAGGAATTTGACGGCAAAAAATCAAGAGAGACTCTCATTTTCCCTGCGTATTGAGGTCACGCAATTTTACGATCTGCTGTTCCAATGACGAAATGTTCGTGTTCAGCCGGTGCAGGAGCGCTTTATCCTGCTCGCTGGAGGTTTGGCGCTGTAAGATATCTGCGCTGATTTTGATGGCGGCAAGGGGATTGTTGAATTCATGGCACATGGTGACGATGAGCTCCTGGATTCCGTCGGCGCGCCGCTGGGCGATCATCTTTTGCTTTTCAGCTTCGTCGATTTTCCTCTCTAATCCGACCCGCTCGAGAACATTGACGATTGTTCGTGGAAGCACCGTCTCAACCGCTTCATCTTTCACGAGGTATTCTTCGATCCCGTATTTCATCGCCTCGACGGCGATCCGAAAATCCTTGTTTGCCGTCAAAAAAATAATCGGGACATTAATTTTCGCTTCGTAGAGGCGCTTAATGACTTCGAGGCCGTTCGCGTGGGGCATGAAATAATCCATAAGGACCACATCGAAATGATGCGATCCCGAGAGTTTTTCGAAGGCTATCTCCCCATCGCTGGCCCAGGTGAGCTCAAACGTATGATTCTGAAAGTCCTTCAGGTAGTGCTTTGCGACTGACACGTATTCGGCGTCGTCATCGACAAGGAGTACGTTAATCAGATTTTCCGACATTCTTTTCCCCGAGTTTTTATCAAAATACCACTTGTCGGCTAAAGATGCAAGGTTATGGCTATCTGCGTCACCTTTTCCTGCAAATGGCGGACGGAACCGGTCAGAAAATTCACCGGAAGTCGCTCGGACTTTGCGCCGCTAAGTTTCGATGGTAAAATTTACATTTTGGTTGACTTTGACTGCCTAATTCATTAGATTTAAGCACTTTCTTACGAACATTGGAACTGTTTGTTGTGAAAATGACCGGTTTGGTGATAAAAGACAAGTTTAACGGCGTGATCGCGAGAGTAAATTCAAGCGACGGGATCATTCTGGCGATCGGAATTGGAGCATTAGTACTTGGGATACTGGTCGACTCGTTCATCGTTCGCCTTGTATGTCTCATGGTAGTAGCGGGAGCAGGGATTTTAGTCTACGCTATCCTCCATTCCAAACGTCACGATGAAAACGATCAGGAAGGTTCTTACTATTCACAATCTGAGAATGAGCAAATGAAAAAACTCATTTTTGATGATTTCCAATCGGATCAGGAAGAAAGATACGTTGTCCCTGAAACTTCGGTGCTGGAGGCGAAGCCCGAACACCGCAAGGAAATTAAGCCCGTACCCAACGTTTCAAATGTCGCCAACGTCTCAATCGATGAGCCGTCGACGGTAAAGAGCATTCACGTTCCGGGATACGAGCTGCCACCTCAGCCGGCAGCGCGCGAATTTAAGATTTCAGATTTCTTTGACATCGATTCGGCAATCTACCGCGGGGACGCAGAACCGCAGACCGAGTTCGATTTTCTTCTCAACAAGGTTCTTACGCTGATAAAGGAAGTAACCTTTGCGCACAGTGTAGCCTTTTTCTGGGCGAACCGCGAGAAGCAGCAGATGATCGTTGAGGCGCGAGTTTCCGAAAGCCCGTCGTTCATGGCATCACGACGTTACCCGATGGGGCACGATCTTGTGAGCAAGATTGCCGAGAGCGGCAAGCCGGAGCTCTTAACGGAAGTAAACACGATGTCGGAGCACGAACTGCTTCGGTATTACGACGCGACCGTGGGAATAAAATCATTTGTCGGCGTGCCGGTCTATTTCCCAAAGACGCGCGAAGAGGTCATCGCAGAGCAACCGGTTGCGGTAATCGCCGTAGACAGCAAGGTTGAAGACCAGTTTGGGCTCGAAACGCTGAGCCTGCTCGGCCAATATACGAAGCTCGTCTCCGCGCTCATCAAGACATATAACGATAAGTTCGATCTTCTGCTGGATGCGGAGCTTCTGAAATCGATCCGGCGGCTCCAGGAGAAGATCAGGAATAATTTTTCTCTTGCGACGATTCTCCAGGCGCTCGGTGAAGAGACGTCGAAGCTCATTACGCTGGATTATCTGTCGATCGTTCTCTATGACGAGCAGAAACACGCCTGGGTAGCGAAGAAGATCATTAACCGCACGAACGAAGGATACATCGTCAATGAACAAGCGGTTGATTTTCCGGTCAGCATTGTCGGCGAGACGATAAAGAATACCACGCACCGGTTTGTGGAAAGCCTCGATCAGATGAGGGTTCCGCGGTATTTTACGGGAGAGAAGGTGCCCGCGAAGGGATCGTTCATCTCTATCCCGATCAGCTCGTTGAACAAATGCTACGGCGCGCTGAGCGTTGAAAATAAGGAGCCATACTCCTACTCGCGCAGGGACATCGAGATGTTGTACCGCCTCGCGGAAAACACCGCGTCCGCGCTCGAGATTTATTACATGCAGGATATTATCAATGAATACGTTATCGTCGACAGCGTCACGGGAGCGTATTCGAAGAAGTTCTTTCTTCAGAGGACCGAAGAAGAGCTGTACCGTTCGGACGAGAACGGCATCGAGCTTTCGATGCTCTTCATTACGCTGGACCGCCCCAATGAGATTGCCGACCGCTACGGGAGAACAGGATTTGAGCGGGTGATGCTGACGCTGGCAAAAGCGATCCGGTCGAGCGTCCGTTCCTACGACATCGTGGGAAGATATGACGAACATCGCTTCAGCGTCGTGCTTATCGATACGGCGGCAAATGACGCCTATCTGTGGGCCGAGAAGATCCGGAAGAACGTCGCGGCGCACGTCATGAATCTCGACGGCAAGAGTTTTTCGGTAACGATCAGCACCGGCGTGTGCGGGGCACTGGATGGCATGCGCAAAGAAGAGTTTGTTGGAAACACCCTCGCGGTGCTCAATAAAGCCGTCGATGCCGGCGGAAACGTAGTAAGAGTTTTTTAGTCAATCAATAAGGAAGAGTTATGGCAAAGCAACAATCATTCGCAGACAAAGCAACCAAAGCAGCACAACAGCCGGGCAAGAAGTGCCCGAAGTGCGGCGCGATCAAATCACCGTTACTGTACATTGCATCAGAACCTTCGAAGAACGGCAGCATTCGTTTCAATCACCGTCGCCTTCAGGTTTGCAAGTGTAACGAAAAAGAGATCTACTCATAGTTGGAAATGTCTTCCGGCCAGCGGGCGCGGCCTGAGAAGAGTATCGTCCCGGCGCCCGCGCTATCCCACGACATCGCAATTAGATAGGGCGTGATTTGGAGACTCCGTACCCCTCATTTGAATTTGAGGCTGAACTGGATGCAGAAGGGCGTATTGCCCTTCCGAAGGCGCTTCGGTCTCGGTTAATGCCGGGAAAGCGTATTACGGTGACAATCACGGAGGGCACGGTCTCACGCTCCCTTCGGGACCGTAACATCACTGAACATGATGTGGAGTACATTGCCGCACTGCAATTGGAACAACGAGAGCATGTTCTTCGTTTTCTAAATGCGGAAGGGGCTTTTGCTGACAAAACGGCCCTCAGGAAGCGCTATTCGACAAAAAAGACCAAGCAGACTTGAGCCTCCCAAAACTCGTCGTACATACGGACGTAGTTGTTGATTATCTGCTTCACCATGAGCCGAATCCGCCGCTGCTCCGGCTGCTCATGATGAAGTTTTTCTGTTATACGACCGTTTTTAATGCGATTGAGCTGTTTGCGCTCGCCCGGAACGCACGCGAGCGAAAGGCGGTTGAAGATTCGCTCAGCGCAATGAAGATCCTGGGATTGAACGCGAAACAGGCGAAACGGTTCGGAGAATTATTCCGCCGCAATGCGTCTCCTGCGGTGCTCGACACCCTGGTTGCCGGCATCTGCATCGAAAGCCGGTTGCCGCTCATTACCGGCAAGCGCGGGGACTACAAGGGGTTGAAGGAATTGCGCCTGATCCGGTCCGGGTCGGTACAGGCATCGATGTCGGCGAAGCAAATCATGGCACTCGCCCGGCCACCGGGGTAACCTGGATCCAGTGAAAACGTACAATCAAGAGAACGCGTTATGTTTTTAGGAAAAGTTGTCGGTACCGTCTGGGCGACCAGAAAGGATGAGGAGCTGGTCGGGATGAAGTTTCAGATCGTGAAACATGTCGGCCTGGACTACACCACCAAAGAGACCTTCGTCGTCGCCGTCGATACGGTGCAGGCGGGAGTCGGGGACGTTGTCCTGGTATGCAGCGGCAGCTCCGCGCGGCAGACCGTGATGACAAAGAACAAGCCTGTCGACGCGGTGATCATGGCCGTCGTCGATAAACTCGATGTCGGGGACTAATGTTTTTCGCCAAAGTCATTGGCACCGTGTGGGCAACCCGCAAGGATGAGGGGCTTCAGAACTTTAAGCTGCAGTTTATTCAGCCGCTCAATTCCGCGCGCGAGCATGTCGGAGACCCGATTGTCGCGGTAGATACCGTGGGCGCCGGAGTCGGAGAGACGGTGTTGTTTATTACCGCCCGCGAAGCAACGATCCCTCTGCCGGTTGAAATGGCGCCGGTAGATGCCAGCATCATCGGCATCGTCGATCGCATCGATGTCGCAAAGAACGTTTGAATACTACTCGTTAACCAGGAAGAATAAATGGCCAAAGTCACCAAACAATACACGAACCGGGAAAGCCAATCGCTTGATAAGTATTTGCAGGAGATCGGCAAGGTAGAGCTCCTCGACCCTGAAGAAGAGATCGAGCTTGCGCGCCGCATCAAGAAAGGCGATCAGAAAGCTCTTGAGAAGCTCACCAAGGCGAACCTCCGTTTCGTGGTGTCTGTTGCCAAACAATATCAGAACCAGGGGCTCTCGCTCGGCGATCTGATCAACGAAGGGAACCTTGGTTTGATCAAGGCTGCCAAGAGATTCGACGAGACCCGCGGGTTTAAGTTTATCTCCTATGCCGTGTGGTGGATCCGGCAGTCGATTCTCCAGGCACTTGCGGAGCAATCCCGTATCGTCCGTCTGCCGCTGAACAGGGTAGGCGCGCTGAATAAAATCGGGAAAGCGTTCAGTACTCTCGAGCAGGAATTCGAGCGTGAACCGAGCGCAAGCGAGCTTGCCGAAGAACTCGACATGTCGTTGTTCGAAGTGGCCGATACGCTGAAGATTTCGGGACGTCACCTGTCGATGGACGCGCCGTTCGCGCAGGGTGAAGACAACCGGCTCCTCGACGTCATTCAGGACGAGCGTACGCCGCTGCCCGATCACTCGCTCATTAAGGAATCGCTCAGCAAGGAAGTCGAACGCGCTCTCGGAACGCTCACCGAGCGCGAAGCCGAAGTCATCCGCCTCTATTTTGGCCTGGGCAGGGAACATTCGCTGACACTTGAAGAGATCGGCGAAAAATTCCAGCTCACCAGGGAACGCGTCCGGCAGATCAAGGAAAAGGCGATCCGACGTCTCCGCCACGCTTCACGCAGCAAACAACTTCGGGCATATCTCGGTTAGGAAGAGTCAATGTCGGTCCTCCCGATCTATACATATGGCGCTACGGTCCTCCGGAAGAAGGCGAAGCCAGTCACCACGGTCACCGACGAGATCGTGAAATTGATCATGGACATGTATGAGACCATGCATGCCGCAAACGGCATCGGCCTTGCCGCAACGCAAGTCGGAAGCCTCCATCGGGTGATCGTCATCGATATCTCAGATCTGGAAGAGACGAAAGACATCAAGCCGCTGACGCTCATCAATCCCGAAGTTCGTTCGCAGGATGGGGCGTGGGTCGTCGAGGAAGGATGCCTGAGTATTCCCAATCTCCGGGACGAGGTGGAACGGGCGGAGATCATTCATGTGCGGTACAAAGACACCAATTTCAAGGACGTCGAACTCGATGCCGCAGGCCTTCTCGGACGGGTCATTTTACACGAGATCGACCATCTGAATGGCGTCCTGTTCATCGACCATCTTTCCGAAGAGAAGAAGAAAACCCATACGGAGGAACTGAAACAGATCCAGCGCGGGGAAATGGAAGTGAGCTACCCGGTGGTGACTGCCACCACGGTTTCTGCCTGACGTAACCGGCCGATACCGATGCGGATCGTGTTCATGGGTACACCGGAATTCGCAGTTCCAAGCCTGAAGATTCTTCTCGAACATCATTATGAAATCGCGGCGGTCGTTACCGTTCCGGACAAGCCTTCGGGGAGAGGCCAGCAGCTCTCCGAATCTGCGGTAAAACGGTACGCACAGGATCAGGCAATCACAATCCTTCAGCCGGAAAAACTCAAAGATTCTCAATTTGTAGAACAGCTTTCATCTCTTAAACCTGATCTTTTTGTCATCGTCGCGTTCCGCATTCTTCCACCCCAGGTCTTCACAATTCCAACGTATGGGTCGTTTAATCTCCACGCATCGCTTCTCCCGAAATACCGGGGAGCCGCTCCGATCAACTGGGCGATCATCAACGGCGAACGGGAAACAGGCGTGACGACATTCTTTCTGAACGAATCTGTAGATACGGGAAACATCATTTTGCAGGCGCGTGTCCCCATTGGCGCGGATGATACTGCCGGCGATCTTCATGACAAGCTTTCGGAGGTCGGCGCAGAGATGGTCCTGCACACGGTGCGCCTGATTGATCTGAAAAAAGCTGTTCCCAGGGAACAGAATAATGCCATTGCATCTCCGGCACCAAAAATCTTCAAAGAGGATTGTAAAATCGACTGGCAGAAGAACGCCGGAGAGGTGCACAATTTCATCCGCGGGCTTTCACCAAGGCCGTGCGCCTATACGACGCATAAGGGGACGACATTGAGGATCTTCCGGTCCCGCTGTGCCGAGGACAAACGTGTCGCCAAGCCGGGCGAGATCCTTGACACAACTGACCGGCTGCTCGTGGCTGCAGAAACCGGCGCGATTGAAATTCTTGAGGTGCAGCAGGAAGGGAAGAAGAAGTTATCCGTGCGTGAATTCCTCAGAGGGTACCGGATCAATCCGGGGGAGACGTTCGAATCGTGAACACTTCAACATCCCGCCAGATCCTCATCGTTGTTGCGATCTCGATATTGCTCGCGCTGATGTATAACACGTTCTCGCCAAAAGGATTACCGTTGATCCGAACCGAGCCTGCAAAAACTGCGATCTCCGATTCTGCGCTCTTCAACTCTCTGCCTCCTGAATCACTTTCTGCTCTGGCAAGCAACATCGATTCCGCGCAATGGAAAGACATCAAAGTCATCGCGCCTCTTCATGAGAAGGCTCTGCACAATCCCGATTCGATGAAGGAAGTGGTCAGGACCAATAAGGAAGAGCAGCCGTTCAGCGTCATTACGCTTGACCAGCTCCAGCGCCTGCTCAAAGCTCATCGCGGAATACTCTTCGATGCCCGCAGCGAGGAGGATTACGTGAAAGGCCATATCAAAGGCGCAAGGAATGTTCCGGGTGAGGATCCGGGGAAGCATTTCCCGCAGTTCGTCGAGCTTCCGCGTGATACGCTTATTATCGTTTACTGCAATAATCCTGAATGCCACCTCGGCAGATCGGTCATCGAGTTTCTTGCAACGATGGAATTTAAGAAAATGGTTCTGTATGACGACGGGTGGGATGGCTGGGAAAAGGCCCATCTGCCGGTCGATACGACAATCGTAAAATTCTAGTATGCTTTCAAATAAATACATTCTGGCCGTTGTAAGGATATTCCTGGGGAGCGTCTTTATCGTAGCGAGCATCGATAAGATCTCCGCTCCTGACGCCTTCGCAGCAAGCATTGTGGCGTACAAGCTTGTTCCCTATGCCGCGGTGAACATCCTGGCGCTTGTGATCCCCTGGCTTGAACTTGTTTGCGGGATTTTCCTGATCGGCGGGGTCTATGTTCGGGGCAGTTCTTTCGCTCTTTCGGTGCTTCTTACGGTGTTTATCGTCGCAATCATCACCGCACTCCTGCGGGAGCTGAAAATCGACTGTGGCTGCTTCGGAAAGGAGCACGCTACGCCCGTGAGCTGGATGAAAGTAGGAGAGGATCTGGGGCTGCTACTCCTTAGTATGTATAACCTTATCTTTGGGCCGAAGCCCGGGCATGAAAAGGGTGAAACGCATGCGGAAGAGACGCCAAATTCCGTTGCTTTCTGAAGAAAAAAATTCTATATTAGCCCATTCATAAACGCTCACTTCTCTCGAGATAGATTCGCTTGGATTTTGTTCTTTGGGTCTGCCGGTCGATGCATGTTTTTGCGGTTGTCACCTGGCTCGGCGGGCTGATGTTCCAGAATGCAGTGGTTCAGCCGGTCGTGCAGTTCGAGGGAGAGGGCGCAAGGGTGGCGATGCGCAAAGTCAACAAGCGATTTATCGGCTTTATCTGGATGAGCGTGTGGACGATTCTTGTCACAGGAGTCATCATGATGCTCGCGAGCCCTCGCTTCCTCTGGTTTCAGTACAACGACCGGTGGTCGATCCTGCTCGGATGCAAGCAGGCAACATTTGTGCTCATGATCGTCTATGCCTTCGGGCACGCCAGGATGCTCGCGTATCTCGACGCGCCGTCCTCCAATGGCGGATTCAGCGACAAAGCCGAGCTCTACCGGCACCGCGTAAACCAATTTCGAAAAATGAGCGTCTTTCTCGGTATTGTCGCTCTTTTACTTTCTGCAGGGATGTCCTATGGGTAAAGTTGTTACAATCGTGAATCAAAAGGGGGGCGTCGGCAAGACGACGACGGCCATCAACCTTGCCGCAGGCGTCGCTGTCGCCGAATTCTCTTCGCTTCTTATCGATACCGATCCACAGGCGAACACCACGAGCGGGCTTGGCGTGGATGCGCGCGAACAGGTAAAGAATGTCTACGACGTTTTGGTCGACGATCTCGATCCTCATCTCGTCATCGCCAAGACGGAAATGCCCTATCTCTCGCTTCTCCCTTCGAACATTAATCTTGTAGGTGCGGAAGTCGAGATGGTGGACATGGACAACCGCGAACGGCGGATGAAAGATGTCGTTGATAAGGTTCGCAACGAATACGAATACGTGTTTATTGATTGTCCTCCCTCGCTCGGACTTCTTACATTGAATGCTCTCGTCGCAGCCGACTCCGTTCTCATTCCCGTGCAGTGCGAATATTACGCCCTGGAAGGATTGACACAGCTTCTGAATACCGTAAACATGGTGCAGCAGGGGCTGAATCCCAAACTGGAAGTCGAAGGGGTGCTGATGACGATGTATGACAGCAGGCTCCGCCTCTCGAACCAGATCGTTGAGGAAGTGAAGAAGCATTTCGGCGATAAAGTGTACTCAACGGTTATCAGCAGGAACGTCCGGTTGAGCGAGGCGCCCAGCTACGGCAAGCCCGTACTTCTCTACGAAGCGATTTCTTCCGGCGCGCGAAACTACATGGATCTCGCGAAAGAATTTCTCAAGCGTCAGAACCGTGTCACCGCCCACCACGAGGCAATGGTGCACTGATGTCAAAGGCAAAACACGGTTTAGGGAAGGGGCTTTCGGCGCTTATCCGGCCGGCGCAGCAGTTGCCGCAACAGCCGCCGCCGAAGCAGACGTACTCTTCGTCAGTCGCAGAAGAACCTGTTATCGGGTCGATCGCGCAGATCGAAATCACCAGAATCCGCCCGAATCCGTTCCAACCGAGAGCGGATTTCGACCAGCAGGCGCTCGATGAGCTGAAAGATTCGATCCAGCGCAAAGGCATCATCCAGCCTGTCACCGTGCGCCGGAGCAAGGATGGAATGTACGACCTCATCTCTGGCGAGCGCCGTTTGCGCGCTTCGACCGAGATCGGGCTTGAGACCATCCCCGCCTACATTATCGACGTCAAGCACGATGAGGACATGCTTGAGCTCGCGCTCATCGAAAATCTCCAGCGTGAGCATCTCAATCCGATCGAAATTGCGATATCGTACCAGCGGCTGTCCAAAGACGTCGGTTTGTCCCCGGACGATATTGCATCCAAAGTAAGCAAGGACCGCACAACGGTTGTTAATTTTCTCCGCCTCCTGAAACTTCCCGAAAAAATTCAGCATGCCCTTCGCAAGAACGACGTGACGATGGGGCATGCCCGCGCCCTCATTGCGCTCCCCGATGAGCGCGTCCAGTTGAAGCTCTTCGAAAAGATCGTCAAGAAGGGATTGAATGTCCGCCAGGTGGAACGGCTCGTGCGGGAATTCGGCAAGAAATCAGAGCGTAAGTCGCCCCTTCACCATCGCCGCGGCGACAGCACGCTCGGCAGCATCGAGGAGCGCATACAGCAGATCCTCGGGACGCGCGTGAAGATCAATGTCCAGGACGGCGGCAGGGGAGAAATCACAGTAGAATTCTACTCGAGCGACGACCTCGAGCGCCTGTTCGATCTATTTTCTACCATTCGGTCTTGATAATGTCAGCTTCTATCGTGCTCACCAAAGACGCCCCCGCACCCATCGGCCCCTATAACCAGGGAATAATCGCGGGAGGAAAAATGTTGTTTACTGCAGGACAGATTGCGATCGACCCCAAGTCGGGACAGGTCATTCAGGGCGATATTAAGCAACAAACACGCCAGGTCCTCAAAAACGTCGAAGCGATTCTCAGGCAGGGGGGAGCGTCGCTCGCAAGCGTCGTCAAGACGACAGTCTATATCAAAGACATGAATGAGTTTGCCGGCATGAACGAAGTTTATGGGGAGTTTTTCTCGTCGAATCCTCCCGCCCGGTCTACGGTTGAAGTTGCGCGATTACCCAGGGATGTGAAAGTGGAAATCGACGCGATCGCGATCGTTGAGTAATACGTTGTGGGTTGTGTTGTGAAGTGGAATCGATCCAGCTGGTTCTTCCTTCTTAGTCTCCTCAGTTTTCCGTTCACCTCTTTTTCCCAGGTTACGACAAGTGCTGCGCGTCGCGATTCCGGGATTACGGTCTCTCCAACGATGGTCGATTCGCTGCAATCCGCCCCTGCGAAAAAAGGAGAATTCCACCCTACAAAATCTCCCTGGCTTGCAGTCGGCCTATCCGCCGTTGTTCCCGGCGCCGGGCAGGTGTATGACGAAAGTTACTGGAAGGTTCCGATCATTGCGGGCTTTGCCGGCTACTGGGTGTACGAATGGGTGAAGCTGAACAATAACTATAAAGATTACCGGGACCAGTATTCTGCGAGCATTACTCCAATTTTTCCCAACGGCAATACTCAGCTGGCAAGGATCAGGGATTTCTATCACGACGAACGGGATAAATTTGCGTGGTACCTCGGGGCACTGTATTTCCTCAACCTTGTCGATGCGTACGTGGGGGCGCACCTGTACGATTTCGATGTCTCACCCGATTTGACCGCGGATGGAAAGCTCGTTCCGAAAGTGACCGCTTCTCTGAGATGGACGTTCTAAAACAAACCCATCTACTGCATGTGTAGTTCACCGTACGTTGAGCATCCGGGATTAAGAATGACTGTCCCGGCAACAGCCCGGTATCCCGGCTTATACAACACCACACCGATTCTGTCCGAAATCCGGACATTATAGAGATTGATCCCGTCGAAGCCGACCGTAAGCTTGCGGCCGATCCCCAACCAGGAATATGGTATGGTGAAATTACCCTCCGCATCTGTCACTGCCAACGGCTCTGTCCGGATGAGGCTGCCAATATCGGTATTCCGAAGTGCCATGATGGACTCATGTGTATAGTTACCGGCAATAATCTGCAGAACATAGAGGCCATTTGTTAATTTTGATGGATCGAATTCGACTTCGTTCTGACCTGCCGACATAGGTTCGTTATGGAGGAGCGTTGCGATATATTTTCGGGAGCCATACCTGAGAATATTGAGCGTAACATCTCCATCTCCCGGCAGCTCGAAATCAATCAATGTCGTGGGGGTGGATTTCGAGAGGGGTGCGACCGATGACGCCGGATCGAAATCGAAGATGTAATGCACACCGACGCCGGCCATCGGCCCGCCGCCCGCGCCCATGACCTTTCCCGAGAACACTGCGGTTGAAGCCTCGAAGCCCACAATGTTGTCGGGACCGTTGTTGCAACTCATCGCGAGAAGAGCCGCTAGCAGTGGTAAAAGGATGGCGAAAATTTTCTTCATGGGATTTCTTCCTTTGTGTGAATAGTTAGAGGTCTCTATGAACTGTTTCCGGCGCAAACGCGGGAAGGCAGACTGCGACATATTCCGCGCCATCCTTCAGCGGGCTGCTGTATTGCACCCATTCTCCTGCGTTCACGATAATAGCCTGCCCGGCGCTGACGTCGTGATTCCCCGATTTCGTCGATACGCGGAGTGTTCCTCGAATGACGAGCGTGTATTCGTCGAACTCCGGCGCCTGCCCTGGCTCGATCCAGCCTTCAGGACTGATCATACGGGCGATACTCACATCGCTCGTCTTTGAATTCACACGTCCAATGAACTCCTGAATGATCTTCGGCTTATTGCCTGCTGCCTTGATAATTGAAGGTTGACTAATGAGCGTTGCCAATTGTCTTGTTTCCTTTCTTTAAAGTTTCGATTCCTGCCGCCAGGGCCACTGACACCCGGGGAGCAATGCAGGCGCAGCTCGTTGGCCGCCTGTTTCCCCAGTGCAGACCGGCACACATTCATTTCGGTTCGCTTTCTCCGGATGGGTCCGCATGAGTGTTTTTACTTCGAAACAAAGCTAATATATTTGCCGCAGCATAACTCACCGCGGCATAAAAACAGATCGCAGCTACATAGCCGCGAATCCCCTGCGGATTCATTCCAAATTCTGAAATCCGGACGAAATAATCCCCAAATATGGCATGAACCGGGGTGAAATAAAAATTGAGAAAGTACAGCATGGGAACGAAGAGATAGTAGCTGAGTCCCGTAGGGATGGAGAGGATCATGATGAACCCGGCGGCGATCGGGCTTCCGATAAAAATCAGTATGAATATTTTGAGATACCGCCGCGCAGTGGAGTTGACCGTCAGCTTCATCGCATGCTGCTCTTCGTTCTGGATTTGAGCATCGTGAAGAGCTGACGGTAATCGATTCTTCCCTTGTTGATTTTAAGATGCTGTAGGACGACCACCGCGCGGCTGATTCGCTTTTCGGGGCTCTTCACGGAGTCTACAATATAGAGAAGCGTTCGCTGTTTTCCGGGAGTGAGAGCATGGAAGAGCTTGCTCCCGTCTTCATCCTGCAAGAAGAGTACCCGGAGTTCCTCA
>DATJGD010000046.1:0-3894 GCA_035495255.1 Bacteroidota bacterium
CATGTCGCAAATATGTATCCTATTGAACTGGATGTCGCGAAGTCCGTCGCCGCGAGTAAGGCGGTTGTCGGGGTTACCTGGGATGCCGTCGCGCAGATAAATGCCCAGCACTCTCATGACCAGGCGTCGGTGACCAAACAGCAGGCAATCGATCTTCTCCGCAAGAACAGCAGGGATGCGGCTGATGCAGTGAGAAAGTTTAGCGACGAGGAGCTCGACAACGCCGCGCCGTTCTCCCTGAGCGCAGATGCGCCGATGACCGCGCAATATGTCATCGAGGATCACGCGATGCGCCACAGCTTTCATCACCTTTCGAAGATCCGGGCCGCTCTGAAGAAATAGAGATTCTCATCTTGGATCGTTCTTGTAAACCCCGGCGTGGTTTTCGCCGGGGTTTTGTTTTGTAATAGTTGGCTAAATTCTATAGATTATTTGCAAGGGAAGAAACCAATTCATGTCTGTAAATTCGTTCCATCTTGTCTCAGATTATAAACCGAGCGGCGATCAGCCTGAGGCGATCCGCCAGCTCGTGGAAGGCATACGCCGGAACGACAAATTCCAGACCCTTCTCGGCGTTACCGGAAGCGGCAAGACGTTCACCATTTCGAACGTCATCGCGAGCTTCAACAAGCCGACCCTCATCATGTCGCACAATAAGACGCTTGCCGCCCAGCTCTACGGCGAGTTTAAGCAGTTCTTCCCCAATAACCGCGTCGAATTCTTCATTTCGTATTACGATTATTACCAGCCGGAAGCCTATGTCCCTTCATCGGATACCTATATCGCCAAGGACGCGTCGATCAACGATGAAATCGACCGGCTTCGGCTGCGCGCGACGAGCGCGTTATTGAGCGGCGATCCGAACGTCATTGTCGTCGCATCGGTAAGCTGCATCTACGGCATCGGCGCCCCCGACGAATGGATCAAGCAGCTCGTGCTCGTCAAGAAAGGAGAAAGGATCGAACGCCAGAAGCTGCTGAGAAAGCTTCTGGATATTCACTACGTACGTAATGACTTTGAATTTACGCGCGGCACGTTCCGCGTGCGCGGCGACGTCATAGAGATTATCCCCGCCTACGAGCAGGACCAGGGATTGCGTATCCAGCTCTTCGGCGACGAGATCGAGAAAATATCCCACATTCATCCTTTGACCGGTGAAACACGCGAGGAGATCATTTCCGAGGTGATCTATCCGGCAAAGCTCTTCGTGACGTCGAAGCCGACGCTGGAAAAAGCGATGGTGAGCATCGAACAAGAGCTCGAAGAGCAGCTTGTCGTTCTTCGAACGGCCGGAAAGCTTCTTGAGGCCCAGCGGCTTGAACAACGCACCCGGTTTGACCTTGAAATGATGATGGAAGTCGGCTACTGTTCGGGTATCGAGAACTATTCGCGCCACATTGCCGGCAGGCCGCCGGGCTCACGGCCGTACTGCCTGTTCGATTATTTTCCCGCGACAGACGGGAAGAAAGAGTTTCTTCTCGTCGTCGATGAATCGCACGCCACCGTCCCGCAGATCGGAGGGATGTGGCACGGCGACCGCTCGCGCAAGCTCACCCTCGTCGACCACGGCTTCCGCCTTCCCTCGGCGCTCGATAACCGTCCGCTGACATTTGAAGAATGGGAAGCGATGATCAACCAGGTAATCTTTGTGAGCGCCACTCCCGGGCCATACGAGCTTGAGAAATGCCAGGGTGTCGTCGTCGAGCAGGTTATCCGGCCTACCGGGCTTGTGGATCCGGAGGTCATCATCCGCCCCGTCAAAAATCAAATCGACGATCTCATAGCGGAAATCCGCGCGCGTACCGAACGCAAGGAGCGCGCCCTTGTGACGACGCTGACCAAGCGCATGGCGGAAGATTTGACAAAATATCTGAGCGACATAAATATTAAAGTGCGGTATATTCACTCCGAAATCGACGCGCTCGAGCGGGTGGAGATCCTTCGCGACCTGCGCCTCGGTGATTTTGACGTGCTCGTCGGAGTGAACCTTCTGCGCGAAGGGCTCGATCTTCCGGAAGTGTCGCTTGTCGCGATTCTCGACGCTGATAAGGAGGGTTACCTTCGTTCGGAACGTTCGCTCATTCAGACCGCGGGACGGACTGCAAGAAACGTCAACGGCAAGGTCATCATGTACGCGGATGTCATGACCGGCTCGATGAAACGCATGCTCAGCGAAACGACCAGGCGACGTGAGAAGCAGCTTGAATATAATAGGCAGAACGGGATTATCCCGAAGACGATTCTAAAATCGATGGAGGAAGTCCTCGCATCGACCTCCATCGCCGATGTCAAGGCATCGCGCGACGCACGCCGGGACAGGGAGGAAACTCCGAAAATCGCTGAGTCGATCGTCCGGTACCTCACCAACGATCAGCGAAAGGACTTGCTGGAAGAGTTGGAGGAGGAGATGCGCAAAGCCGCGAAAGATCTGGAGTTCGAGCGGGCGGCGGAACTGCGGGACGAGATCGCGAGGATTCAAAAACTGTAAGCATGCCTCCGGGATAGGATTTCGAAGGCTGCGAAAGGCTGGCATGGTCACTTTGATCCAGCAAAGGATTGAACCGGTCTGCCATGGTTGAGCTCTTGATTGAGAGGTTCAGGTTACCTCGGGGGAGGCGTTTGAAAGGATTCACGCAGTACATCGGGGCGGGCGAACAATTCGTCCGCACGGTCATCCAACCGATTCAGGATTTCATCTACCCGCCCGTTTGCCTCACCTGCGACTGTCTCCGGAGTGACCGCTCTTCCAGGATTTGCGCCGAGTGTTGGAACGCGTTAGTACCGCTGTCGGATGACCATCCTGTCATCAGGGAATTCAGAGAAAGATTTTCTCAAACGGCGGACATCGGGGAAATCACTTCATGCTACCTGTTTGAAAAGGAGGGAAAGTTCCAGGAGTTCATTCACCTCCTGAAGTACCGGGGAATCAAGTCGGTGGGGAAGGAGCTCGGCAGGAAGATCGGGGAGCGCATGAAGCACATCGACGGATCTATTCGCCCAAGCCTAGGGTGCGTGACAGCGGATTACCTCATCCCTGTGCCTCTGCATCCCATCAAAAAGCGCGAACGCGGATATAACCAGAGTGATTACCTCTGCATGGGCATCTCAGAGGTCACGGGAATCCCCGTTCATCGCGGACTTATCGAACGATCGAAGTACACTCAATCCCAAACTGCGCTGAGTGTTCAGGAACGCCGGGAGAATGTCGGGGATGCGTTCCGGGTTCACAGGAAACACTCCTTGGAAATCAACGACAAGTCATTTGTTCTTGTCGACGACGTTATTACGACGGGGGCGACGATCGAAGCCTGCGCGAGGTTGCTCAGGCACCAGGGCGCCCGAAGCGTTCTCGCCGCCTCGGCTGCGCTGGCACGATAGGGAAAGACTCAGTTGATTTTCTCTCGTTTTTTGAATAAATTGGAAACATTCCAGTCGTTCGTATTGTTCTTCTTATCAGAATTTACTCTACACTCCAGCTAAAGGAAGGATTACCTCAATGAAAATCGGGATTAATGGTTTCGGCCGCATCGGCCGCAATGTGTTTCGCGCAGGATTGAACTCTCCGGAGCTCGAATTCGTCGCAGTCAACGATATTACCGACGCGAAGACGCTCGGCCATCTGCTGAAATATGACTCCGTCATCGGCAACTTTTCGGGGACTGTCGAGCTGAAAGACACGACGCTCATCGTCAACGGAAAGCCCCTCAAGATTTTATCTGAAAAAGACCATACAAAGCTTCCTTGGAAAGATCTCGGTGTTGATATTGTCATTGAATCGACCGGCCTGAAGCATTTTACCGATGGTGACGCAGCGAAGCAGCACTTGACCAACGGCGCGAAGAAGGTTATCATCAGCGCCCCCGCAAAATCGCCCGATGTCACGATCGCTATGGG
>DATJGD010000047.1:0-12508 GCA_035495255.1 Bacteroidota bacterium
CGGCTGATCGCGGTATCACAGTGCATAAATTCATCCGGGCCATATATCCCGCAGAACGTGAACATCGAATCCGCTTTCAGAAGAAGCTGGCGGATCGTCATGCCGTTCAATGCATCGGCTGGATCGATCGGGTTGTTGTAGATAAGGTCACCAAGCCGCGTCGATACAAGATCAAAGGGTTCGGTAACATGCGCGTCGTTCGCGATCACGGCAAGTTTCAGCGCGTGCGCTTCGCCGAGCAGGTGGTTGTTGTATTTCGAGACATGAGGATTTTTCAATTCCTTCAGGAAGGGCTTTGTCGTTCCATTTGTCATCTTTATGAAATCAAAGCACCGTCCATAATCCGTGTGAGGGAAGTAATATCTGTCAGCGGTTTTGTACCGAACCCATCCATAGAATTTGGCGCTGTCCGGCCGGGGAATTCCCATGACCACGCCCGCAGGCTTTGTCACAACCTTCTTATAGATAAAATCGCGCGCGTTCCCGCCATTGGGCTGGGTGTAAAATTGAATGTCGCTTGACGCGTCGAGCTTTATGTAGGAAGCAGGCGTAGTAGGAAGGTCATCGTTGCCTATCCAATTCCAAAAATTCGCCTCGGTGCCGGCCATTTTCTTTTGAACCAGTAAGCAAAGTGTAGCAGAAGCTCCCGCGGCAACATTATTCCCGTACGCTTTGATGATGCGATGTTTGCTGTCCATCGTAATCGTCGTGAACCCTCCGGAATCCAGCACGGCGATAATCGGGGCGCTGATGATCGCTTTGAGATTGTAACGTGTAAACCCCTCTTCATTGACGAAGGTGAAGCACACTTTGCTTCCGAGGCTTTTTCCGGGATGGCCTTTCTTTTCAGAAAGAGATTGCTGGCTGAACGTGCGATACTTGGTTTGAGAATTTGTCTGCGTCATTCCCCCGAGGACGAAGAGCACAAGTACGGCGACAAAGAACTTAGTAGAATGAATTAACTTCATTGGGAACCTACTCAAAAAAGGTTGATGGAGACTTAATTGAATTTGCGGTTGATTAATGTACAAATTTAGAGCAAAAGGTCAAACAACATCGAAATTGTGCGCGCGGGTTGAGCAGAAAACGCTCTCTTAAAGATACGCCCAATTGGCCTTAAAGTCAAGGACTAAATGGGGCTTTAAGTCCTCAAAATTGAAGAATTTTAGGAAATTTAGGCTATTCGTAGCGGAGGGATTCGATCGGGTCCAGATTCGAGGCTTTCCAGGCGGGATAGACCCCGAAAACGATACCGATAACCGAACAAACGATAAACCCGATGGCCGCCCAGTCGAACGGAATAATAGGTGGAATCTTGAGCATAATGGCTGTAATGTTTCCCGCGAGTATGCCGAAGATGATGCCGACGATGCCGCCGAACTCACTTAACACAATTGCCTCCAGGACAAACTGTGAAAGAATGTTGCTCTTCCGCGCGCCGATCGCTTTACGGATGCCAATCTCCCTGGTCCGTTCCGTAACCGACACCAACATAATATTCATGATGCCGACTCCGGCCGCAAGGAGCGCAATACCGCTTATTATCAAAATCCCAAGCCGGACGTACTTCGTAAAGCTGTTGAACTGTTCGATAACCGAATCGTTCGAAAAAATGTAAAAATCGTCTTCAGCCCCCGGCGACACCTGGCGGGCGGCACGCATCACGCCCCGCACCTGCTCTATGCAGTCTTCGTACGTCTCTCTCGCGCTGGATTGAACCATGATATGGATTTCGCGCTCTTTTCCGTAGACGTCGAAGAAGGTGGGAAGCGGCACGATCACCATGTTATCCTGGTTGCCGCCGAGCATCCCTCCTTGCTTCTCAAATGTTCCGATGACACTGTATTCGCGCCCGTCGACACGGATCGTTTGTCCTATGGGATCGATATTATTAAAGAGCTTTTCAACCACTCCACTGCCGAGGATCGCGACGCTTTTCGCGGAGTTCAATTCTTCGGTCGTATACAATCTGCCGTCACCGATCGTCCAGTTGTTCGTGGTAATTCCTTCGATATCCTCGCCGGCGATCGAGACGTTGGGGTTCGTCTTCCGGCCGTCCGATGTCGTGACGATCTTGCCGAAGTCCCAGGCTTCGAGCCCGACAGCCTTCGAAAGCGTCGTTCGCTCTTTTACCAGGAGCCCCTGGGGATACCTGATAGGTTTGCGGTTGCGGATCTTTCTTCGCTCCCGGGCATCATTCGAGCGCATATTCGGAGTCTTTTGAACCTGGAATGTGTTGACTCCCAGCTGGCTCATCCCCTGTTCGATGCTATTGGTAAGCACCCCCATCGCCGTCTGGACGGCAATAATGGAGAAAACACCGACAGCAATTCCGAGGAGGGTTAAGGTCGAACGCAGCCTGTTGGTGCGAACGGCCGTAAGGGCCATGACCAGGCTTTCACGTACCTCACGATATATTGATTCCAGCCAACCCGACATATACTACTCGTACCTTAACGATTCAATGGGATCAAGGTTCGCGGCTTTCCATGCGGGATAGACGCCGAAGATGACGCCGATGAGGGTGCAGCTTCCGAATCCGATCAGGACCCAATTATACGGGATGACCGCGGGAATCTCCATTAACATCGCGAGCATATTTCCGCCGATGAGGCCGACGGTTACTCCTATGATGCCGCCGAGCTCGCTGATGATGACCGCCTCAAGAACAAACTGCGAAAGAATATTGCTCTTCCGTGCCCCGAGGGCTTTTCGGATGCCGATCTCGCGTGTTCTCTCGGTAACAGACACCAGCATGATATTCATAATGCCGACGCCGGCGGCAAGAAGCGCGATCCCGCTGATCACCATGATGCCGATGCGGACATATTTAGTAAAATCATTAAACTGCGCGATCATCGAATCGTTCGACCAGATATAGAAATCATCTTCTTCGCCAGGAGGGACATGGCGGATCGCCCGCAAGATATTACGGACCTGCTCGACGCAATCCTCGAACGCCGTCCGGTCGGTTGCCTGCACCTTGATGTTCACATTTTGATCCCGGCCGTACATGTTAAAATAGGTGGTGATCGGTATGACGGCGATGTTGTCGTCGCCTCCGCCCATCATCCCGCCTTTCGAGTCCTTCACGCCGATGACGCGGAATTCATGCCCGTCGATGCGCACCAGCTGATTGATCGGATCGGTGCGCGGGAAGCATTTTTTTGCCACATCAAACCCCAGCACCACGACGGCTTGCGCGCTCGACACCTCTGTCTGCGTAAAGATCCTTCCGTTGCTGATCGTCCAGCTGTTCGCCGTAAAGCCTTCGACGTTTCTGCCGGAGAGAGAAACGTTGGGATTCGTCTTTTCGCCATGTTCCGATTTTACAACCTTGCCGAACGTCGCGCAGAAGATGCCGATGGCCTTTGCCATTTCAGCGTTATCTCTGACACGCGCAGCCTGCTCATACGTAATATCCCTGCGGTTCCGGTACTTCGGCATGTCTTCCGGATCATTCGTTTCGAACATGGGGTATTTCTGAACCTGTACGGTGTTCACCCCCAGCGCGCTCATGCCGCTTTCGATGCTGTTCTGCAGTGCGCTCATCGCAGTCATGATGCCGATGATAGAAAACACCCCGACTGCCACGCCGAGCAGCGTAAGGATCGAACGGAGCTTGTTCGTGCGCAAGGCGACGAGAGCCATAACAATGCTCTCTTTAACGCTGTTAAGTACCGATTCGACTTTTTGGTTCATAATCGCAGTCCGGGATTATTCGTAGCGCAACGCATCGATGGGATCCATTTTTGAGGCCTTCCAGGCCGGCAGAAAGCCGGAGACGACGCCCACAAACAGGGAAAGGAACAGAGAGATGACGACAATCCCTAGGGGCATGGCTGTCGGAATAATCTGGTTAATAATAAGGCTAAGAACGTAGGAAAGAACCAGTCCGATAATACCGCCGATCAGGCACAGCATTGCGGCCTCGACGAGGAATTGGAACAGAATCGTCCTGCGTGGAGCCCCGATCGCTTTGCGGATCCCGATCTCTCTTGTGCGTTCTGTAACCGAGACGAACATGATATTCATGATACCAATGCCGCCGACAAACAAGGATAACAATGTAATTGCCAGCCCGACCATGAAGATGACGCCGGTGAGTTGCGCAAATGTGTTCGTTAAGAGATCCGATTGATTAATGTTGAAATCGTCTTCCTGGCCGGCATGGAGGCCGCGGATCTTCCGCATGATGCCCCGAAGCTCTTCGCGCGCGTCATCGAGATCGGCATTGTTCGCAACCCGGGCGTTGAGCGTCACATCGTGATGCGATCCGAACTGGGTCTCAAACGAGTTCACCGGAATATAAATACGGTTATCAGACGTAAATTGGCCGAAGAGTCCACCCTGCTTCTCGAATACCGCGAGCACTTTATAGGGATATCCACCGACTTTAATGGTCTGTCCGATCGGATCGACCGCCGGGAACAAGGTCTCGGCGACGTTGGCACCGATGCAGCAGACAGGCCTGCCGCCGTCCGATTCTTCCTGCGAGAAAAATCTTCCGTCCTGGATCGTCGTACCGGACGCCTCCTGGTATTGCCAGGTCGTGCCGGTGACGAACGCGTTCAGCATGATGCGGGATTCGAACCGGGCGTCTTTGCCGGTCGTAACGTCGGGGGCCACCGCGTCCAGGAGTGTCGCCTGGCGGGTAATATAGTTGGCGTAGTCTATCTTCATTTCCTTGCGGTTGCGGGTTTTCCACCAGTCATCCCCGCCGACCCAGGAGAATTTCTGAACATAGAGGACTTTTGAACCGAAGGCAGATGCGCTCTTATCGAATGCCCGTGTAACACCCTCGATCGCAGTCGCCATGAGCGCTACCGCGGTAATGCCGATGACAATGCCTAAGGTGGTCAGCACCGACCGCATGACATTCGCGCGGATCGCGCGAAACGCGATGGTGAGACCTTCGAAGACTTCCTTCATAAAATGCATACGCTAGGCCATTTCTGTTGTTAGTTTTCGACGTTCTACTGTCTCGTCGCTTGCGACCAGGCCGTCGCGAACACGGATAATTCTGTGCGCGTGCTCGGCGATCGCTTCTTCGTGCGTGACGAGGATGATCGTATTCCCTTTCGAGTGCAGCTCTTCAAATAATCCCATGATCTCGTCTCCGGTCTTGGAGTCAAGGTTTCCGGTGGGCTCGTCGGCAAGCAGTATGGAGGGCTTGTTGACGAGCGCGCGGGCGACGGCGACACGCTGGCGCTGTCCGCCGGACAGCTCGTTCGGTTTGTGGGTTTTGCGTTCGCCGAGACCCACATGTTCGAGCGCCTCTGTAGCCAGTTTTTTCCGCTCTGCCGAAGCAATTCCGCCGTAAATCAGCGGCAGCTCGACATTATGCAGAGCGTTGGAGCGCGCGAGGAGGTTGAACGTCTGGAAGACAAATCCGATTTTCTTGTTCCGGACCTTCGCCAGCTCGTTGTCGTTCATATCGCTGACGTTGATTCCCTCGAACTCGTACAGTCCTGAGGTCGGGGTATCCAGGCAGCCGATGATGTTCATGAGCGTCGATTTGCCTGAGCCCGAAGGGCCCATGATGGCGACGTATTCATTCTGATGGATCTGCAGCGAGACCCCGCGAAGCGCGTGAACTTCTTCTGCGCCCCCCATATCATACGACTTGACGATCTGCTGCAGGTTGATGACGACTGAATTGTTCATAC
Source organism: Bacteroidota bacterium (assembly GCA_035495255.1). Lineage (GTDB taxonomy): Bacteria > Bacteroidota > Ignavibacteria > UBA10030 > SZUA-254 > DASYTP01. Next base: position 5,670 of record DATJGD010000047.1, read on the forward strand.
TTACTCCTTTTTCCCGCCTTCTTTTTTCTTCTTCGCGTCCTCGACCTTCACTTTTGTTCCTTCTTCAAGCTCGCGGTTGATCGCCTTGTAGCTTCCCGAGACGACTTCCTTGTTTTCTTCCAGCCCGGAGACGATTTCGGTGAAATCGTTATCCGAAATGCCGCGCTTCACTTCGACGGTCTTCGCGACGTTGTTGTCGACGATGAACACGACTTCTTTCACCTTTTCGGTTTTATGCTTGATGCGCGAATCGTTTTGGGCCATATCATCACCGCCGCCATTATCGCCGCCGCCGCCCATATTCTTGTCCATTCCGCCTTTGTTGCCCGAGCGGGTCGTGACGCTCTGGATCGGAACTGCGACAACGTTCTTCTTGGTCTCGGTTTCGATAGTCGAAGTCATGGACATGCCGGGACGGAGGATGACGTCTTTGTCGACGATGCGGATTCTCACTTCAAAGTTTGTGACTTCTTCCTGCGTTCCGAGCCCCTTCGCTTTCGCGGAATTGCCGATCTGGTACACGAGGCCGGTGAGCTTTTTGTCCGGGAATGCGTCGACATCAATGCGCGTCGTATCGCCAAGATGAATCTGTACGACGTCGTTCTCGCCGACGTCAACGCGGGCTTCCATTCTCGAAAGATCCGCGACCGTCATAACGGTCGTTCCCTGGAACTGGCTCGTGCCGAGCACTCTCTCGCCAAGCTCGACCTGCAGTGCAGAGATCGTGCCGTCCATCGGAGAATAGATGGTTGTTTTCCGGAGGTTCTCATCCGCCTGCTTGAGTGCGGCTTCCGCCTGGTCGTATTGCGCTTTCGTCACTTCAAAGGAGGTGTTCGATGCTTCAAGCTCGGATTTTGAATTCAATCCTTTATTGAAGAGCTCATTTGCTCTCTTCTTTTCGGACGCTGCCCGTTCGAGGCTCGCTTTCGATGACGTGAGATCCGCCACGGCGCGGTCGCGAAGTGCGGCGTAGATGTCAGGCTTGATCTTCATGAGAAGATCGCCCTTCTTCACTCTCGTACCTTCCTTGACGGGAAGAGCGATGATTTCGCCGCTCACCTCAGGCGTGATAACGACCTGGACTTCCGGCTGAATCTTTCCCGTTGCCGTCACCGTTTGGGTGATCGTCCGGCGCTGGGCCTTTTCGATCGAGACGGTCACCACCGGCTCTTTCTTGCTCCCCATGATCACCAGTGCCGCGAGGACGATCAGCACGAAGCCGATGATCGAGAAGATGATGACTTTCTTTTTGGATTTTCCGTTTGCCATGACAGCTGCTCCTTATGATAAACTTCTGAAATGTTGTAGAATTAGTACGTTCGTTCGCCGATGACGTATTCGAGATTTCGTTTTGAGACGATATAATTGTAGGTCGCGTTAATGTTGTTCGCCTGCGCGTTTACCAGCCCTGCGTTCGCTGTGAGCAGGTCGAGCAGCGTGCCTGCTCCAAGATTATACCGTTCCTCCGCGATCTTTCGGTCTTCTGTCGCGGAGATCAAGCCTTTCAGGCTCACTTCCACCTGCTTGTGCGCCGCTTCGAGATCAAGCGACGCCTTCTTCACGTCGACAGTGATAATACGTTCTGTCTGCGAAAGAGTTGCTTCGGCCGATTTTTTATTTGCGATGGCCGTCTGCAGCGATTGATTGGTTCTGAAAGCGTCGAAGATATTCCAGCGGATGTTCACGCCCCAGCTGAGGTTTTTGTTATCCGAAATCCTGGAAAATTCATTGTTCGACATTCCATAGCCGGCTGATGCCGAGACTGTCGGGAAGTATCCACTGCGCGCGTCGGTCACGTTCGACTCCGCGGCGTCGAGGTCGCTTTTTGCCGCATGATAATCGGGACGGGCTTCCATCGCGCGGTCATTGATCGCCATAAGATTGGCATAGTGCTGATGCGTACTGTCGAGCTCGGTGGTGCTGATCGAATCGGAGATCGTCGGATCGGTAAACTGATAATCGGTTTTCATGTCGAGGCCGATAAGGGCGCCATGGTCTGCCTTCGCCTTGTCAAAGCTGTTTTGCGCCTGGATGAGGAGAAGCTCATCGGATGCGACTGCCGTCTGCTGGCGGTACACATCGGCAAGGGCGACGGCGCCGACTTTGTTCGATTCCGTGATGCGTTCCAACTGGCGGTTGTCGCGTTTCAAATTTTCCTCGCTCACTTTCACCAGCTGTCCGAGTCGGAGGACATTCAAATAAGAGCTTTCGACCGAATTCGTAATCGTCTGTCGCGCGCGGATTGATCTGTCTTCGCTCGCCGAAGCGCTCGCCTTCGCCGCGTTAAAGACCGCTTCACGGCCAAACCCGTCGAACACGACATAGCTCAGATCGATGCGCGTCGAAAAATTGTTCGTGACGCTGAACGATGCGGGAAAGGACTGTGTGCCGCCGAATGAGCTCGTGGTATACGTTCCTGCCTGGTCATTCTGCGTCCTGTTCCAGCTTCCGGAAGCCGAGAGCGTCGGCAGGTAACTGCCATAGGCCGCGAGCACTCTGCTCTGCGCCGCTTCGACGCTGTTCTGCGACTGGATGACGGTGATGTTCTTTTCCAACGCCAAATCGACGGACTGTTGAAGGGTCAAATTTGGAGATTGCTGCGCGAATATCGCGGTAACGGATAACAGCAAGCCGATGGCAATCGTGATGAAGATCTTCATTATAAACGCTCCTATGGATGTTTGGATGATCCCGATTCCCCAGAATCGGGAGACAAGCCCTGAAGTGAACGACAAACTATACTAATAAACGTAACTCAGGGTAAAAAGTTACAAGGAAAAACGGGGAAAAACACAGGAATTTACTGCAAAATCTGGTCTTTTATGCTAAGCAGGAATTGAAGCGCGGCATCATGTTCATTGGGAATGTTGCCATCGAGAATTGCTTCTTCTATCTTCGTTTTCAGTACCCCTACGAGTGGTCCCGGTTTGATATTACATACCCGCATAATTTCCTCGCCCCGGACAGGCGGCTGCCAGTTCCGCAGCTTGTCCTTCGCCTCCACTTCCTTCATTTTCTCGATAACAATATCGTAATTTTTCAAGTATCGAACAACTCGCTGGGGGTTCTGGGAGGTAATGTCAGCCCTGCATAACATCATTAAGTCGTCGATTTCAGGGCCTGCTTCGAACAGCAGACGCCGGATCGCGGAATCGGTGATTTCCTCGCTCACAAGCACCATAGGACGGAGGTGCAGGCGCACGAGCTTTTCGACATACGGAAGCTTGTCCATGGGGAGGCGCAGACGGCGGAAGATCGATTTCATCATGCGGGCGCCGAGGTCCTCGTGCCCGTGGAACGTCCAGCCGATCCCCTCTTTGAAGGCTTTCGTCCGCGGCTTGGCGATGTCGTGAGCAAGAGCGGTAAACCTGAGCCAAACGTCTTCCGTTGACTCGCAGATGTTGTCAATCACTTTGAGCGTGTGGAGAAAAACGTCTTTATGATGATAGTCTTTCCGTTGCTCGACTCCCACCATGTCTACGAGTTCGGGAAACACGAACTTCGCCAGTCCGACGTCATACAAGAGTTTAAGACCGATCGAAGGTTTTTTCGAAGATAATATTTTCAGGAACTCGTCGGTGATGCGCTCCTGGGAAACGATCTTGATCCGCTCCGCCATTTTCTTGATGGAAACGATCGCAGCCGTATCGACAGCGAAGTTGAGCTGTGATGCGAACCGGACAGCGCGCATCATCCGCAGGGGATCATCGTCGAACGTACGGTCGGGATCCAACGGGGTGCGGAGAATTTTCTTTTCCAGATCGGCCCGGCCTCCGAAGAGGTCGATCACTTCGCCGAACTTCTCTTTGTTGAGTGAGGCGGCAAGCGCGTTGACCGTGAAATCGCGCCGTCCGAGATCGGATTCGAGCGACGCCTTCGCCACAGTCGGTTTACGCGAATCGCGGGCGTAGCTTTCCTCGCGGGCTGCCACAAACTCGAGCTTGCCCCCTTCAATCGGAATCATGGCGGTGCCGAACCTTTCAAACGTGACGACCTGCCCCCACTTGAACGACGCGCTGGCGTTTTTTGCGAACTCTACGCCGTCGCCAACGACGACGATATCGATGTCCTTGACCTTTTTGCCGAGAAGCGTATCGCGCACGTATCCCCCGACCGCATAGACTTCGGCGCCGACGCTATCGGCAAACGACCCGATGCGAACGAGGTTCTCTTCCGTGATATTAATTTTACTGACCGGCATTTATATCGATAACTTCTGTTGTTGAATTATCTGCATGATCTCCTGCGCCACCGTGAGCGCCCGCAATCCGTCTTCTCCCCCGACGACGGGCTCGGTACCGTTCTGCACGGCGTCGATGAACAGCTCAAGCTCGTATTTCAGCGCGTTCACTTCTTTGATCTCCGGCTGCTCGTAGACGATGTTGCGCTTCTGGGAACCCCTCTCGATCGCGCCAAGCATCATCGTCGCTTTGGCGGATTCGTCGTTTTCATCCAGCAGCCGGAACACTTCTGCGACGCCGTCTAGGAAGTCGACCGAGATATAGGCGTCCTGCTGGAACATCCGCATCTTCCGCATTTTCTTTTGTGAGATGCGGCTTGCGGTGACGTTCGCGACGCAGCCGTTCTCAAACTGTATGCGCGCGTTCGCGATGTCGACGTTATCGGAAACTACGGCAATGCCGTTCGCGTCGATCTTGGCAACCGGCGAGCGCACAAGACTCATGATAATGTCGATGTCGTGGATCATGAGATCGAGCACCACCGCCACGTCGCTTCCGCGCGGGTTGAATTGCGCCAGACGGTGCGATTCGACGAACATCGGGCGCAGGTCGTATTTATCAAGCGCGAGGATCGCGGGGTTGAAGCGCTCGATATGGCCGACCTGGATCTTCACGTTCTTTTGTTTTGCGAGCTGCACCAGGGATTGCGCTTCTTCGGTCGTGCTCGTTATCGGTTTTTCGATAAATACGTGCACTTCCCGTTTGATCGCTTCCCAGGCTACGTCGAAATGCTTACTCGTCGGCGCGACGATGCTGACGCACTGGACATCCCGGAGCATTTCGTCGACTGAGGCATAGTTTCGTGTCTTCACTTCGCCGGAAATGAACGCTGCGCGATCCTTGTCGGGATCGTAGACGCCGGCGAGTTCAACCGAAGTCAGCTCAGATAATATCTTAACATGGTGCGCGCCGAGATGGCCGACACCGATGACGCCAATGCGAAGTTTGTTCATAGTTAATGTTTGACGCGATAGACGGTATAATAGAGCACACGGTTTTCCGTGAGGCTTACCCCTGCAAAAGGCCTCGACAGCAAAGGCTCGAGCCCGGGATCGCCTCTCAAATGCTCTGGCTCCGGAGACCTCTGAATCACATAATCGGGATTACACATGTCCTGGTACAATTTCTTTTCAATGATATCGTCGGCAGTGTTGCCTGCGCGCAGCATCGGACGGGCTGCCGGCGAGACGATGCCTGCCGCATCGCAGATTTCGCGGTCGGAATAATAACCGATCGCGCCGATATCCCCCGTTACCACCTTCGTTCCGGGAGGCGTATTTTCATGGAACCACTTTCCGATGGGTATCAGGCAGTGTTCCATCCCCTGTTCAAAAGCCGCTATGCCGGGCCCGATGACGTATCGCGAGAACAGCTGGTTCTGAATCATGACAAGAGCAGTAAGTGCGAAAACCACCACATAGACATACTTCCTCATTCCGGAGATCTGCACCAGATTGAAGAGCGCATGAAATGCCAGGATGACGATGACCGGTATGATCAGGAGAAGGTATCTCGAAACGACGTTCACATCGGCAATGAGATAGAAGAGGATCACGCCGGCAATCCAGATTCCGCCGATGGCAAGAGGCCGCAGATATTGCAATGTACTCGTGCCTTCTTGCCCGCTGAGGTTGGCAATCGATTTTCTTCTTGCAAACAATATAAGCCCGCAGACAAGCGCGGCGAGCAGGGCAACGCCGTCGCCGGATCCCAGTGTTTTTGCTATGTCGGTCCCCGTATCCAAAAACTTTGAGAGGTCCGGATGGAAACCCGCCTTCGCGAACGCCGTGTTCGGCATGACGGCGCCAAAGGTCTTGTAGGCGTAGAACATCCACGGGGCGATCATCATGACAAAGATAAGCGCCAGCGCGGCGCTCATGTTCACGGCGTGTTTCCGGTGAACCGAGTTCGTATACACGTCGAAGAGAATCACCGGCGTCATGAGAATACCTTCGGGCCGGACGAGAAACAACAGCGCGGACATCACCACCGCTATGAAATACTCGTTGCGGAAGCAAAAGAGCAGAGCGGCAAGCACGAGGACGACTGAAAGCGATGTCTCCATTCCTGTCCCTGCCCAGCGAAGAAACCACGCGCTCACCGAAAACGCGATCGTAGCGCAGATCGCCACGGCGACGTCGCGGATCACCTCGAACGCAAGAAGGTAGAAAATCAACAGCGAAAGGCTCGCGAGCACTACATCGATAACCTTCGCCGCCAGAAACGGGTCGACACCGAGGTTTGCGCCCAAGGAAATAATAAACAGCCACAACGGGCTGGTAAAACCGTAGCTCGGAGTCCCGGGATTGAACGACATGCCGTTCCCCTGGACCAGGTTGCGTGCGAACCGGAGATAGATAAACGTATCATCCGGGGTGTACCCGAAGTGCGAGCTCGCCGAAAAATAAAATACCGCGATAATCACCGGGAGGGCAATGACGAGGAGCCATCGGGACCACGACTGGATGTTCAATGCGAGGGTTCCTTCCTCCGGTCAAACCTCGAATCGAGCCACGCAGAGAATTCCGCGACATTGTGAAACTGAAACTCGACCCCAAGCTTCATGACGTTCTCTTTGCCGTAGGAATCCCACAGCAC
>DATJGD010000048.1:0-5847 GCA_035495255.1 Bacteroidota bacterium
GATTCCCGCGAGCCAGGGATATGTCGCTGCGCCGGTGGACTTTCCGTTGTTCTTTCGGGAATCCGCGCTCACTGCTTGCTCTCTTTCTTGTCGCGGATCGATTTGATGCCCGCCGCCGCCGCCTGAAAGTCGGGCGCTATCCGGAGTGCCTCGTTGTAATGACGCTCCGCGCCGGCGAGGTCCCCCTCTTTCTCAAGTAGTTTCGCGTAATTAAAATGGGCCAGGAGGTGCTTTGGGTTTATCCGCAAAGCGTTGGTAAACTCTGTAGTAGCATCCCGGTAATCCCCTTGTAGAACATAGAGTTTTCCCAGATTGAAATGTACATCCGCATTTGAGGGATCCAGTTGAAGCGCCCGTATCCAGTGAAGTCCGGCACGTTCGAGCTTGTTGCTGCGTGCAAGGAACATGCCGAAATCCAGTTCGAGATTAGGATCGCGGGGATTGATCCGAACGGCATCTTCTAATACGGATTCCGCGCTGTCAGCGCGCCCCATGTGCTCGTAGAGTATCCCCAAATCGGTGTACGCTCTTGAGTTCGATGAATCAAACCGTATAGCCCTGAAGAATTCGGCGCGGGCGTCATCAAATCGCTCCATCTTTCCCGCAATGATACCGAGAAGATCATGCGCCCGGGAATCCTTTGGTTCCTGCTTCAGCGCCTGCATGCATTCAACCCTGGCTTCATCGAGCCTCGAAATTCTCAGATAAAGTTCTGCCAGGTTAAGGCGGACAGTGACATCGCCGGAGTTCAGCTGCAGCGCCTGCCGGAAATGGGATATCGCTTCATTCGTATTCCCGTCATCCGCAAGGATATTTCCCATTCTTGCATGCAGGGCGGCATCAGACGGAGTCCGGCTGAGCAGCCACTGATATTGTTCTATCGCTTCGCGGTTCCTGCCTGTCGCGGCGAGGGACCGCGCCAGATTCCGGTGAATCAACGGTTCGTCGGGACGGAGACGGAGCGCCTCGCGGAGGTGCGCGATCGCCTCCTCGTGCCTTCCCGAATCGGCCAGCAGGACCCCCAGGTTGTGGTGCGCGAGATGATTGTCCTGCGTCACCGCGAGCGCATGCTCGAAAAGGGAAGCGCTGGTTTTCCAATAGTTCACCTGCCCCAGTGTCGTTACGACCATCGCGCAGCTGATGGCAAGAAACGCTGTGTGAGGCGCGAACCGCGGTAACCGGAGTTTTGCAAACAAGCCGGTGAGCCCCCACGCGAACATCACCGCCAATCCGATGATCGGAAGGTACATGTAGCGGTCAGCCATCGATTGCAAACCGACCTGAACCAAGCCAATGACAGGAACAAGCGTTCCCAAAAACCAGAGCCAGCCCACAATAAGATACGGCTGTTTTGCTCTCTGTTTCCATACGGCATAAGTTACCGCAACAAGGGCGGCTGCGCCGGCGAAACCATACACTAATGATACGTTGTTACCGGGATGAGGATAAAATACGGCCAGATCGTCGGGCCAGAATGTCTTTCGGATGTACTGCAGAGACGCGAGCACCGCGTTTGCGGCCCGGACCGGGAGCGGGAGTTTATCCGCCTCCGCCATGCTGCCGCCGGCCTTCTGAACCAGGAAGGTAATCAAGGATGAACCGATTGTCAGCAGAAAGAATGGAATCTTTTCCCTGAAGCTTTTTGAAACTGCACCTCTGCGAACCGCACCGGTAGTGCCTTCCAGCGTGATGGATTGAAACGGCCAGAAATCCAACAGCATGAGCGCGAACGGAAATGTTATCAGCATAGGTTTCGCCAGCAGTCCCAACGCAAACATCAGGAGCGTGATCATGTACCAGGATCGCTCTTTCGAGACCCGATACCGAAGGTACGTGTGCATCCCCAGGATCCAGAAGAGGGCGCTCAGGACATCTTTCCGCTCGGCAATCCATGCAACGGATTCTACGTGAAGCGGATGAACGGCGAAGACCAGCGCGATGAACGAGCTTTGCCAGATGTCGCCTGTAGCCTTCGCAAAAAAGAGCAGGAGCAAGACGCTGCTTATGAGATGAAGAGCAAGATTCGTGGCGTGATGGTATGCGGGGTTCAGCCCGAAGAGCGTGCAATCGAGCGCGTGCGAAAGCCAGGTGAGGGGATGCCAGTTGCCTTGCTCCGTGGATTTGAACGACCAGAGGAACGTTTGCAGGGAAATCCCGGAGCGTACCTGGCTGTTCCCTGTAACGTACCCGATATCATCATACGTGAGAAATCCGCAATCAAGGACTGCATGGAAAGCGATCATGGCGGCAGCAACCACGAGGACGATGGAGGCAACTTTCAGAAAGTTTGCCCCGCTCGCTGCCATTCGGAGAGTTGAACAGTTTGTACTATTGTATGATTGCGGGACGACATTATGGAATCTATGGAAGACGATGCACATTGTCAACCGGAACGGCGAACCATGAGTGCTGAAATTTTATTGCTCAGGAAATGGTATATTCTCCCTGCAATGCATAACACCAACGTAGCACAGCGGATCCTTTTCTTTGCCATTGTCATCTGCCTTGGCATCACTTCGTCGTATGGCCAGGCGATTCGCATTGAAGAGGGGATGGCCTTTGATCTCGGCAAGATCTACGAGGGGAGATCTGTCGATCGCAAGCTCACGATTCAGAACGTCGGGCGCGATACGCTCGTCATTAACAACGTCCACACCTCGTGCGGATGCACCGTCGCGAAGCTCTCCTCGGACCGCATCCTTCCCGGCAAACGTGAAAAGTTGACCGTCACGATCGACAGCAAAGACATTCAGGGGGACATCAAGCGCGACGTCTACATTGCCTCAAACGATACTGCGTCTCCGAAGCTCGATCTCGTTTTTCGCGGAACAATCATTACCGTTGTTGTCGTGACGCCGCGGTATGTCAACTTCGGGAAAGCAAAGATCGGACAACCTGTTCAACGGCATGTCACGCTGAAGAATACTGTCTCGGATACTATCCGCGTGCGTACCGCGACATCCCCGGACGAGCAGATCACAATTCAACTTGCCGATAGTGTAATTGTTCCCCGGCAAGAATTCGGAATGGACATTCTGCTTTCCCCAAAATCCAAGGGAAACCTCCTCGGCCAGCTCCAGCTCACCACCGATAGCCGGCTCAAACCTACGATCAAGATCTCCTTTGTCGGAGCGATAAAGTAATACCCCAGCCGGAGGGTCAGCTGCCTGGAATCCCCCTAAACCGGGGAATTAGGTCCAAATTCAAATCTCGTTCCAAGATCACCTTGTGAAGGTACGCGCTTCTTCAATCCAATTGATTTTCCGGTATATCCGCAAAAAATCTTGCTAAATAAATTATTTTTAAGAAAATACTTGACAGTGAGACTAAGTTTTGTTACAATTGAACAAGGTAATTACACCAGGCAACGCGCAAAATTGATACATGTTCATCTCACCTTGGGACATTATCAAGCTACAGGATCCGCAGCCTGACATCATGATTGCAATCAATTTTTTTTAGTAACCTCTAGTAGTTTGGTATCATACACTCAATATGTAAAGAGCGAACAGGCATTGGTGTGACGTTACGTCTGTGTCGTGTTCTCTTCTTAGTGAGTGTGGTGCGAAATAAAAGTATGAAGAACTTTAGTAAGCGGCCGAGCGGCACGTGTGTTCATCAGCGCGGTAGGAGAATCGCCCATTGAACTTTGTCACCGCTTTCCTTCTTTCTTCATCCAATCTCCCAGCACTTTCGAAGATTCCCGGCTCCGGAGGATCGTCATCTCTACAAATTTCAGCGCCGAAAATTAAAAACAAACAATCCACTAAATTCACTAATCCACACTCATAATTATTCCTTTAAGGAGGATATATCTATGAAGTACTTTATTATTTCACTCGTTGTGTTGATGCTGACACTCGGAGTGGGTTCAGTAGGCTTCGCAGGAAAAGCGAAGGGACCCGCGCCGGTGACGTTCAGCAACAACCAACAGCCGACCGAAGACCAGGGTCCCATCACGTCTGAGGCGGTTGCGAGAGGGCCGAGGAAATCGACCAACCGACAGATCATGAATATCGATCCGTCACTGGCGAACCCCGTACCCGTTCGTGAGGCTATGGGCTTTACCGCCGGTCTCTCCGGTTTGTATCACATCCCGGGCGACTTCGCGTCAATTGGCGCTGCGGCAGCAGTCCTTAATTTCGTCGGTACCTCCGGACCTACGACCTTCCAGCTGGACAACGCGAGCTACAGCGAAGGGACAGTGACCTTTGGTTCACGCCCCGGAACTGATGTCGTGACGATCCAGCCGAAAGCAGGAACGGCAGTCACCGTCAACTTCATTACCGCAGCCAATGCAGGTAAGGGTTTCGCTTTCAACGGCGCGAACCATGTGACGATCGACGGTGTCAATGCGGGGGGCGCAAGCCTTACGCTTCAGTACGCGTCGGGACATCCGTTCCCGAGCAGTGATGCCTATGCCGGCACGATTTATATCTCCGGCGGTTCAAGCAACATCACGGTTACGAACACGACAATCAAAGGAAACATCCTTGGTGCGACGTGGCAGACTCAGACTGACGGCCGGCCTGCAGTGTTCATTTATGGCCAGACAGCTCAGTCCGTGAACCAGAACATTTCGATCGATCATTGCACGATCATCAACGCAACATTCGGTATTAAAGCTCTTACCGATGCTGCAAGCACATCAGGTGCGACGATGAACCATGTAACGTATGCCTACAACAATGTTGGCGGCGCATACGGTGGGAACGTGCTTACCGGCGCGTTGACCGAGTTCGTCGGTGACTTCCACTACGATCATAACACGATCGATGGTATCGAAGTTGCAGATTTCTACTGGAACTTTGGCGAAACAGAATACGATCACCTCTGGAACTTCGCAGCCAACTTCCTGTTCGATTTCGGACAGTATAGCGGCGGTCATATTTATTCATCGAACACCGGTTCATCGGTTTCCTACAACGAAGTCAAGGATGTGCACAACACTCTCGACGGCGAAGGCGGATTCCTGGTGTACGGTCTTGTCGTTCGTTTGACCGGTACATTCGCAGTCCATAACAATAGAATTCAGGGAATTTCAAACGTCGACAACGGCGGACAGATGTATGGTCTCCGTGTACAGAACGTCAATTCGTATCACAACTCAGTTCGCCTCACAGGCGCGCTGGCGCATTCCAATATCACGGTTTCCTGTTTGAATGGAACCGGCGATGTAAAGAACAATGCGTTCTCAAACGAAGTGACCGGCGGTGCAGCAACCACAGTCACGGGTATGCTCTCCGCAACCACTTCAGACGGCAACGCGGTGTATTGCGCTACCGGTCGACAGGTGAGCGGATTTGCAACACCGGGCGCCTATCTTGCCGCGAATCCGACAAAAGATAACCACAGCATTTTCGGTGTCGGTATCAACTTCAGCGCGGACCTTCATATCACCAGCGGTCCGTCAGCTGCGGAAAATATTGGCGTGTCGCACGTACTTCTCGCCACCGACGTTGATGGAGACACACGCGATACCACAGATGCAGGTACGCGTGATGCAGGCGCAGACGAATTTGCGAACACGGGAAGCCCGATTGCCGCTGATGTGTACCCGGCAACACCGTTGCCGCCGGCAACCTCAGGCCCTTCAGGCGTTCCTCAGATTCCGAAAGCAGTCATTAAGAACAACAGCTTGAGCGCGACTGGTGCATTCAACGTAACTCTCACGGCTACGTCAGGTCCCTCTGTCTATACGGACACGAAGTCTGTGAGCATCGGCGCAAATAACGTTGCGACGGTAACGTTTGCAAACTTCACCCCGTTGGCAGGCGCATATACATTCACCGTAACGACCGCCCTTGGCGGCGACGCAACGCCCGGCAACGACGTTTCGCCGGTACG
>DATJGD010000049.1:0-44580 GCA_035495255.1 Bacteroidota bacterium
CCTTCTGCTGCTCAGAGAGTCTTGAATCGGTATGAATAAAAAGGTACGACGGGAGGGGCATGAGGTTCTTTTCGAGCTGCTCCGCGGATTCCTGGAGCTTGACGTACTGCCGGCGGACCCGGAAGTTCTTGAACTCGGAGAAATTCAGCTCCCGCTTTGCATCCTGGATGTGGTCGTTGAGCCACCAGCCGACCGGCTGCAGCTCGGCATACCACGGATACCGAGTTTCATTGCTGTGGCAATCGTAGCACGAGGTGCGGAGCATGATATCGACATCTTCCGGAACGTTCATGGCCGCTGTGATATCCCGGGAGGTGTCGCCGGCGTTCCTTGCCGGCCTGATAAACTGCGCGACGAGCAGGAGAACTGCGAGAACAACGAGAATGCGTTTAAGAATTTTCATCCAATCACATGTTCTTGATAATTTCGCTTCCAAACTCGGAGCATTTCACTTCCTTTGCCCCTTCCATGAGCCGCGCAAAATCATAGGTGACCGTTTTTGCCGTAATCGCGTCGTTGAGCCCTTTGAGAATGATATCGGCCGCTTCGGTCCAGCCCATGTAACGGAACATCATTTCGCCGCTGAGGATAACGGACCCCGGATTCACTTTATCGAGATTCGCGTACTTCGGCGCTGTGCCGTGCGTCGCTTCGAATACCGCGTGGCCGGTGACATAATTGATGTTTCCTCCGGGTGCAATGCCGATTCCTCCGACCTGCGCGGCGAGCGCGTCGCTCAGGTAATCACCGTTGAGATTGAGGGTTGCGATAACGTCGAACTCCTCGGGCCGCGTTAAGACCTGCTGGAGAGTAATGTCGGCGATGGCGTCTTTAATAACGATGCCGGCGCCCGGTTTGCCATCAGGAATGCGGCACCACGGGCCTCCATCCATTTCCACCGCGCCGAAGTACTCCTTCGCCACCTGGAATCCCCAATCGCGGAACGCCCCCTCGGTGTATTTCATGATATTGCCTTTGTGGACCAGCGTAATGCTCTTCCGGTTGAATTTGATGGCGTAGCTGATCGCGCTGTGAACCAATCTCACGCTTCCGGACCAGCTCACCGGCTTGATGCCGATGCCGACGCGGACATCATCCGGCACTTCCGCCCCGACGATTTTCCAGAAATCAGAGGCCTTCTGCCTGGTTCCGAACCGCACTTTGTTGAAATCTTTGGGAAATTCCTTCGCGATGAAATCCAGGATCTTTTGCGCCTCCGGCGTACCGGCGGTATACTCAATTCCGGCGTAAATATCTTCGGTGTTCTCCCGGAAAATCACCATGTTCACTTTTTCGGGGTGCCGTACGGGCGAAGGGACTCCGTGAAAATACTGTACCGGCCTGAGACAGACATAGAGATCGAGAAGCTGGCGGAGCGCCACGTTGAGCGACCGGATTCCTCCACCCACGGGCGTCGTGAGCGGTCCTTTGATTCCAACCAAATACGTCTTGAACGCATCTACTGTTTGATCGGGAAGCCAGTTGTTGAATTGCTTGAACGCTTTTTCGCCGGCATAGACTTCCATCCAGGCGATCGATCGTTTTCCGCCGTACGCTTTCGCCACGGCGGCATCGAAGACGCGCTGTGAAGCGCGCCAGATATCGGGGCCGGTCCCGTCCCCTTCAATAAACGGAATGATGGGACGATCCGGAACAGTGAGTTTTCCCTGGGCGATGGTGATTCGTTCACCCTGGGGTGAAGTTACAGAAGAGGCGGAGTTCATGGTGAGTACCTTAGGTTACGTGGAATTCGTGAGAGACATATTTTCGGATGCGGTCGGCATACTCTTTCATCTCGTTCACCGGATACTTCTTGAGTTTGAGAACGAACTGAATGTTGTCGTCCTCGTACCGGGGTGTGACGTGAAAATGAAAATGAAATACCGACTGTCCTGCGGCTTTGCCGTTGTTGGAAAAAATATTGAATCCGGGAGGATTGAGGGACGCTACGACGGCGCGGGAGACGACGTGCACCGTATGGATAAGTTCCGGCAGTTCGGATTCGGGAACCTCGAGGAATGTTGCCGCGTGAGTACGGGGGATAACGAGAACATGGCCGAAATGGATCGGGTTAATATCGAGAATGGCGACAACGCGCTCCGTTCGATAAAGGATTTCGGCGTTTTCTCCTCCCTGAATGATCCTGCAAAAAATGCACTCCGTCATACTATTTTTTCCATGAGTATATACCAAAAATCCCGATGAAAGTCAACGAACTCGGCGTTTCAGTGCGGATTTTTAAGTTGATTCTGAGAACAATGTTGCGTATATTTGTCCACAATTTTTTGCACCATTTCACTATTTATTTCACTGGAGAAAGTATGAAAAAGTATGCTATCGTAAGCATTATTCTCATCGTGCTTGCAAGTCTCATGTTCACGGGTTTTCAGTGCGGTTCCGCT
The DNA here is from genome assembly GCA_035495255.1 of Bacteroidota bacterium. Lineage (GTDB taxonomy): Bacteria > Bacteroidota > Ignavibacteria > UBA10030 > SZUA-254 > DASYTP01. The sequence continues at coordinate 2,403 of DATJGD010000049.1, forward strand.
GAATCCACGAGCGCGAAACTGTATATCAAGAACAACGATTTTGCGAAGGCCGAGGGGGCCCTTATGAAGGATTTGGAGAAAAATCCGGAAAATGCAGAGTCGTGGTATACGCTCGCGAGAGTGCGTCATGAGCTGAAGAATTACAAGGGCATGCTCGAAGCATACGACAGATGTCTGGCTCTTCCCGGCGGAAAAGATTACGAGAAGACGATCGCGGATGAAAAGAAGTCCATCTGGGGCAATATCCTCAACGAGGGCGTCGGCGCATATAATCAGAGTACGAAGGTATCCCCCGACAGTTCAAAAATCTTCATCGCAAAGGCAATCGACTTATACAAGACGGCGATCCTCATCAACCCCGATAGCGCTGTAACGTACCAGAACCTGGCGATCGGCTACCACGTTCAGGGAAACGCAGACGAAGAAATTGCAGCGCTCAAGAAATCGCTCGAACACAAGAAGGATCCCCAGTTTTACGGTTACCTTGTCAATGCCTACGTGACGAAAGCTGAAGAGGCAAAGAAGGCGAACAATAAAGCGGACGCAGATGCGAACTTCGGAAACGCCATCACGGCGCTGAACGACGCGCGCGCCGCCGATCCGGGGAACCAGGAGCTCCTTTCCACGCTTATCAACGTCTATATCGAGGCGGGCAGAACGAGCGAAGCACTTCCATTTATTAAGGAAGCTGTCGACAAGGACCCTTCGAATAAAGTGTTCCAGAACGATCTCGGCTTGCTCCTGATGCAAACCAACGATCTCAAGGGAGCCGTGGATCACTTCAACGCAGCGGTCGCCGCCGACAGTTCATTCCTCGACGGCCTCCGGAACGGATCTATCGCCGCCATGAAGCTCGGCCAGAAAATGAAGGACGACGCGGCGGATTCAAAGACAGCCGATAAATCGTACCAGGATAAATTCAAACAGGCGGTGACGCTGATTAAAAAGTATAACAGCATAAAAGACGGCGATCCGGACATGTACGAAGCGCTTGCCACCGCATACGGCGGTGCGGGGATGAACAAAGAAGCCCAGGCAGCGTTGAAGAAAGCCGACGATCTTAGAAAAAAATAGTCCATCAGACAATTATGTCCCGATCCCCCCCCGCACAGCGAGGGGATCGGGGCATCTTTTTTACAGAGGAACCTTATGACGAACCAACCTCCTCCACAACAGCAGCAGATCAACATTGAGCTGGGCGAAAAAGAAGCGGAAGGGATCTATTCCAACCTTGCGATCCTCACGCACTCGCCGGCGGAATTTGTGATTGATTTTACGAGGGTACTGCCCGGAGTGCCGAAAGCTAAAGTCCTGGCACGCATTATCACGACGCCCCAGCACGCGAAGCTTCTCCTGAATGCATTAAAGGATAATATCGAGAAGTATGAGCGGGCGTTTGGTGAGATCAAGATTCACGGTGAGCCGAACAGCGGCGGATTCGGATTCCAGCCCCCCACAACCGGAACGAAAGTACATTGACTGCGAGCCTCCTCCCCGGGGGGGCTACAACACGTACCTGCTGAGATCCTTGTTCCTGACAATCCCGCTCAGCTTATCGTCGACCATTTCCTTGGTGATGAGAATTGTCTTCCCCTTGAACTGTTCCGGAGTTTCAAAGAGTATCTCTTCCAGAAGCGTCGTCATGATCGTGTGGAGACGGCGGGCGCCGATATTTTCCACCTGCTCGTTGACCTGAGCGGCCGTCGCCGCGATCTCACGGATGCCATCCGGCGAAAATTCAAGCTTCACACCTTCGGTTTCAAGCAGCGCCGCGTATTGCTTGATGAGCGCTGTTTGCGGCATCGTAAGAATCTTCACAAAATCATCTTCCGATAAACTGTTCAGCTCGACCCGGATCGGAAACCGTCCCTGAAGTTCCGGTATAAGATCGGATGGTTTCGAGACGTGAAATGCTCCCGATGCGATAAAGAGAATATGGTCGGTCTTCACCATCCCGTATTTTGTGAGGACAGTGGTCCCTTCGACGATGGGAAGGAGATCACGCTGGACACCTTCCCGGGAGACATCGGGCCCGCCGGCGCGCCCTTTTTCGCCGGCGATCTTATCGATCTCATCGAGGAAGACGATTCCGGTATTCTCGACGCGCGAGAGGGCTTCCTTTACGGCCGCGTCGGCGTCGATGAGCTTTTGCGCCTCTTCCTGCGTCAGGAAAGCGCGCGCCTCGGCGACGGTCATTTTCCGTTTCTTTGTTCTCTTCGGCATCATGTTGCCGAACATCTCCTGGATGTTCACTCCCATCTCTTCGACGTTAATAGGGCCCAGCACCTGCATCGATGGGATCTGTGACGAGGTGACGTCGATCTCGACCGTCCGCTCTTCGAGTTCGCCATGGATGAGTTTTTCTCTGAACTTATCGCGCGTCGCCTTCGCGTCATCAATCTCCGGCAGCGTATGTTCCGATCCGTGGACCGCTTCGGCTTCCATCGGCTGGCGCCGCTTCATGGGAGGGACAAGAATATCAAGGATTCGTTCTTCGGCAAGCCTGGCCGCTTTGTCCTGCACCTCGTTCGCCTTCTCTCCTTTGAGCATGCTCACCGCAAACTCCGTCAGATCCCGAACAATCGACTCGACATCTCTCCCGACATATCCCACTTCGGTGAATTTTGAAGCCTCGACTTTGAGAAACGGGGCATTCACGAGCTTTGCGAGCCGGCGTGCGATCTCGGTCTTGCCGACGCCGGTCGGGCCGATCATGATGATATTATTCGGCATGATCTCTTCGCGCATGTGCTCGGGAGTCTGAAGCCGCCGCCACCGGTTTCTGATCGCTATTGCAACAGACTTCTTCGCGGCATGCTGGCCGATAATGTACCGGTCAAGCTCCTTGACAATTTCGTTTGGCGTGAGTTCGTGAACTTTCGGTTTACGGACGCGATCCAACATTTCATCCATTTTTTTCATTATTGCAGCTCTTCAATCACGATATGTTTATTCGTATAAATACAGATGTCGGCCGCAGCCTCCAATGACTGTTGAACAATTTCTTTGGCAGAAAGGTTTGTATGCTTCACCAGCATGCGCGCCGCCGTAAGAGCGTAGTTTCCGCCTGAACCGATGGCGACAATACCGTCGTCCGGTTCCACCACTTCTCCTGTTCCTGAGATCACGAGCGCCTGCTCCTTATTGAGGACGCTGAGGAGCGCTTCCAGCTGGCGCAGGTACTTATCGGTGCGCCACTGCTTTGCCAGCTCGACGGCCGCACGGAGAAGATTGCCGTGATATTGCTGCAGGGTATCTTCAAACCGTTCGAATAACGTGAAGGAGTCGGCGGCGGAGCCCGCGAATCCGGCGAGCACCGTGTTGTTATAGATCTTGCGGACCTTCCTGGCGCCTTGTTTCATGACCGCGTTTCCTACAGTCACCTGGCCGTCACCGCCGATAACCGTTTGTCCGTTGCGTGTTAACCCGATGACTGTGGTTGAGTGAAAAAGAGTGGGCATAGGCCGATCGTAATGTTAGATTTTCTTGCGCAGCCGCGCGACAGGAATTTTCATCGCCTCGCGGTATTTCGCAACCGTGCGGCGGGCGATATTGAGTCCCTTTCCGTTGAGGACTTCCGCGATCTTGTCGTCGCTCAGGGGCTTGTTCGTTTCCTCCGCATCGATCATTTCTTTAATCGTTTTCTTCACTTCCTTGTTCGAAATTTCTTCCCCGGTCTGCGTCGTCAGCTTATCGCTGAAGAAATGCCGGAGCTCAAAAACGCCAAATTCTGTCTGTACATATTTTCCGTTCACGACGCGGCTGATGGTGGAAATATCCATGCCGATGATTTCCGCGATGTCTTTATAGATCATGGGCCGGAGGCTCTCCCCCGTCTCAAAGAACACGCGTTGTTTCTCAATAATTGCCCGCATGACGCGCATCATCGTGTCGCGGCGCTGATTAATGGAGGCGATAAACCACTTGGCCGCCTCAAATCGCTTGCGGACAAAATCCTTGACTTCGGTCGGGGCCCCGTTCTTCCCCCGTTTCTTCAGCATAAGATCTTTGTAATGGCGGTTGACCCTGAGAGGAGGCACGTTGCGGTCGTTCAGCGTTACGATGAAGTCGTCATTGTCGCGCTCTACAATAAAATCGGGGATGACGTAATTTTGCTGCGCGGAGAACTGTCCTTCTCCCGGCTTCGGATTAAGCTTCTGGATGAGTTCGATGACCGGTTTCAAGTCGTCAAGGCCGATCTCCAGCTTTTTCGCCAGCTCGGCGTAATGTTTCATCGTGAACTCGTCGTAACAATGGCTCAGCGTTTTGATTGCCAGCTCCTTCAGCCTCGGATCAAACTCGCCGGCTTCGAGCTGGGCAAGCAGGCATTCCTGAAGGTTCCGGGCCGCGATCCCCGGCGGATCCAGCCGGTGAATCTTTCTGAGGACCTCTTCCGCGACATCGGGAGTGACGGTCAATCCGCGGGCAAGGTTAAGGTCCTGGACAATGAGCTGAAGCTCTCGCCGCAGATAGCCGTCTTCGTCGATGTTCCCGATGATCTCTTCTGCGAGTACCGCTTCGTCGGAGGTGAGATCCAGCAGGTGTATTTGATCCGTGAGCCGCTGCGAGACGGTGAGTTCGGCAGGCTGGGGAAATTCTTCCCGTTCCTCATCATCGGAAGCGATGCGTGTGGCTTTATATCCGTCGAGATCGTCATTCATGAAATCTTCGAATGTGTATCCGTCCTCCTCCTTCGAAGTTTCCTCGGATTGTTTTTCCGTCCCGTCGGTAGTTTCGGCCTGTTCCTCAGGCTTCAGGTCCTCCGTGTCCTGCGTCTGCTCGAGTTCATCGGTCTCTTCGAGCAATGGATTAATTTCCAGCTCGGCCTTAATGCGCTGCTCGAGGGCAAGAACCGGAAGCTGAAGCAACTGCAGGTATTGTACCTGCTGGGGGGTCAGCTTCTGCTGTAATGTCTGTCGCTGTGAAAGATTTAACAAGACTGATTGATTTTCAGAATTCAGTGAACCTGCAGCCTCTTATGACGAAGATGCGGCCGAAGAGTCTTTGCGGTTATTCCAGGTACGATGCAATGTTTCATACCATGACATGCCGAACGCTCTGACCAGCGCGGTCTTAAGGAAAACATGGAGAGGCATATTCAAGTTTCGTCCGTTTGGCCTGGCCGCCTCACATTGCCAGATTTTTTCATAATGGAGGCGTTTCGCGGAACCGGAAGAGACCCGAATCGGAAAAAGATGGCATGAAAGCGGCTTCTGCCATGAAATGAGCCCCTCGTAATAGGCCTTTTCGATGGAACACCGGGCAATCCCATCTTCATAGAACACGAAAACACAATCCCGTTCATCGATACAGTTCGTCGCGTAGCTTCCCGGGACGCCTTCGACGCAACCGCGTTCTTCGATCGCCTGTCGGTGCCGGTCGTCAAGGAACCGTTTTGCAAATGGAAAGGCGTGTTGTACTTCAGCGACTTCGTCGTCCTGAAGCGGTGCGCCGCGACCACCCGGGAGCGTACAGCATGCCCCCTTGCAGGCACCCACATCACAGGCAAACTGCTCGGTGATGATCTGCTCTTCGACCAATGCTTCGCCGATGATAAACATTTCAATGTAGTATACAAAAGTTTTCCATAAGTCAAAAGCCATCTGTGACGAATGTGACGTCTCCGTTGCATTCCTAGATTCGTACGAACACTTTCCCCGGCAGCTGCTTCACCAATCCCTTAAATTCAAGGCTCAGCAGGTTCACGAGGACGTCCGGCATCGCGAGCTGTACCCTCTCCGCCAACAGATCGATGTGCAAGGGAGTTTCAGAGCACACATCATAAATATGTTTCTCGAACAACGAAAGTTCCTGCGGCTGCGCAAGCGTGCTGGTTGCTCCCCGGGTTACCGGTGGCGCAAGTTTCTGGGCCAGTTCGGCTGTAATATCTTCGATTGATTCAACAAGCTTCGCCTTTCCATCTCTAATGAGCGTGTTGCATCCCCTTCCACGTCGCGCAAGAATGCCTGCAGGGACCGCGAACACCTCGCGGTTCTGGTCTAGCGCCATTGCAGCCGTAATCATGGCGCCGCCGTTGATATCCGTTTCAATAACGAGCGTCCCCAGCGAAAGCCCGCTGATGATCCTGTTCCGTTTCGGAAAATTCACCGCATCCGGCTTCGCAGACATGGAATATTCGGAGAGGACGGCTCCCGATGTCGCTATGCGGGCGCTCAACCCTTTATTCTCCGGCGGATAGATGACGTCGATTCCCGATCCTATGACAGCGATCGTCCTTCCTCCGGATCGCAGCGCGGCGGAATGGGCGACCGTGTCGACGCCCCGTGCAAGGCCGCTCACCACAGTGATGCCCAGGCGTGCAAATTCCTGCCCGAATTTTTCGGCGACAACAGTGCCATAGTCCGAAGGCATGCGTGTCCCCACGATCGCGATCGCAGATGAGTCCTGTTTGAGCAGCTCTCCCAGCATGAAATAAAAAGCGGGGGGATCGTAGATGCGTTTTAGTTGCTCAGGATACACATCATCCCAATAGGATACTACGCGACATCCCGCCCTGCCAGCCCGCCCGAGCTGCTCCTCGGCAAATCTCTGAGCGCGCGTGAGAGCATCACTGCGAAGAAAATGAGACGCAGAAATTGCAACCTTTCGCGTGAATCCCTCGACATATGCAAACTCGTTTGCCGTCGCAGAGAAAATATTGTTCGTCTCGCCAAAGTGAGAAATAAGCGTTCGGAGCCGGTATGCTCCGATATTGGGAATTTGGGAAAGTGTAAGAACATCGAATGGTGAAATCACAAAGCCTCCGCTTGGTGGGTACCTGTCGTTTATTTGTTCATCGCTACATTCCGGTTATAACGTGGGAGAGAATATGTTCAGATCGGCTGCTGACGAGGAGGTTGCTACTCCGTTACGTCCAACCCGTCCACGACAGCCACAATCACCGAATGAATCGGTACTTTCTTATTCTTTAGCACCTGGACGGCCCCCTGCCCTTCCTGGATCACCAGCACCGTATCGCCAACGCCGGCATCGACGGAGTCCAGCGCAAGGATATCGCGGCCGATGTGCTTTCCTTCGAGATCAACCGGCTGGGCAATGAGAATCTTTTGATTCTTTAAGTGCTCATTCTTTTGAGTCGCAACCAGCGTGCCTGTTATTTTGCAAAGAATCATAGGATCGTCGTTCCAATCATGAGAGCAGGATTTCCTGCTGAATTTGTTCTGCGAGCCCCTGCGCCCGCCCGCGTGTCGGAGCCTCCGCGATGACGCGAAGTATCGGCTCGGTGTTGGACTTCCGGAGATGTACCCAGGAATCCCTGAAATCGATTTTCAACCCGTCATCGGTATTGACATTTCCGTTGCGCGCATGGTGCTGCCGGAACCGGTGCAGGAGGTCGTCCGGATTTCTCCCGCCCAATTCAATTTTTGATTTCACGATGGCGTACTGCGGAAGGCTCGCTTTAAAGGCCGATACGGTACCGCCGAACTCGGCAAGCTGCTGCAGCACAATGCCGATGCCGACGATTGCGTCGCGGCCGTAGTGCACAACGGGCAGGATGACTCCCCCGCTCCCCTCGCCGCCGACGATCGCGCCGATTTCCCTCATCCGCTGTGCGACATTAATTTCTCCTACCGGCGTGCGGAAAACGGATGCGTTGTATCGTGCTGCAACGTCATCTACCGCCCGTGTCGTCGAAAGGTTGACGACAACCGCCTGGGATGATTTGCTGATCTGCAGCCTGTGCCTGAGCACGAAATCCACGACGGTCGTGATCGTATACTCTTCGCCCAACGGCTCGCCCTGTTCGGTAATGAGGACAAGGCGATCAACATCCGGGTCCACTGCAATCCCGAGATCTGCCTGTTCGGCTTTCACGCGCTGGCAAAGTTCACCGAGGTTTTCCGGCACAGGTTCAGGCGCATGCACAAAAACACCGCTCACGTCGCAATTCATTTCGATGACGTCACATCCGAGCCGTCGCAAAAGCATCGGGACGATAAGGCCGCCGGCGCAGTTAATGCAATCGACGACAACTTTGAATTTTCTCTTAATAATCTTATCGGGATCGAGGATCGGAAGATTAAGAACCATGTCGTCATGCTGCCGGAGAAACGAATCATCCGAAGTGTGGCGGCCGATCTCATCCCATGTGGCGTACTCGAACGCCTGCGCTCCGGCAAATGACCAGAGGCGCTGGTTTTCCTCTGAATTCAGGAACATCCCGGTCGGGCCCATGAATTTTAGTCCGTTCCAGGCCATGGGATTATGGCTTGCTGTAATCGAAATACCGCCTGCGGCGTGCAGCTGTTCAACGGCGATTTGAACGGTGGGAGTCGGTGAAATTCCGAGCTCGACGACATCGCATCCCATCGACAGCAGCGTCGAGGCAACGATATTGCCCACGATGTTCCCCGTTATCCTCCCGTCACGGCCGATGACGACTTTCCCCCTGTTGACGTATTGGGCAAACGCGCTCGTATATTTTACCAGTATATCGGGGGTCAGGCTTAGCCCGGTGATGCCGCGAATCCCCGATATGCTTACCATGAGCGACATATTACGCGGAGACGATATGTAAACACAGATGCATTTTTTTTTCTTTGCAAATGTAGCAAAGTAGGCCGTGAGAAGCAAGAAAAGCAGTTGAATCTGTCTCATATTTTCAGTAAGTTCCCATGAGATTTCCACCAGGGACATTCGTATGCTCGCAGACTCCGAGAAACACACGCTCCTTCAGATCGCCCGTCACTCTGTCGAGTCGGTGGTGTACGGCCGGGATGTGAGCCGCATCCCGATCTCAGCGCCGGCGCTGTTCGAGCCGCGGGCCGCGTTCGTCACACTGCGTCAGCATCACGAGTTGCGCGGCTGTATCGGCTATATCGATCCCGCGTATCCTCTCTGGGAGATTGTTGAGGAGATGGCCTCAAAAGCGGCCGTAGACGATCCGCGGTTTTCACCTGTTGAACCCAAAGAACTTTCCACGCTTGAGATCGAAATCTCGGTGCTTTCAGACTTGCGACAAATACACAAGGCGAATGAAATTGAAATTGGCGTCCACGGAGTTGTTGCCGAGCTCCGCAGCTACCGTGGGCTGTTACTGCCCCAGGTCGCCGTATCCGCCGGCTGGGATTCGGCGATGTTCCTGGAAGAAACATTGAGGAAATCGGGCATGCCTCAACGGCTCTGGAATCACAGCGACGTGCGCTTGTTCGTCTTCAGCGCCGAAGTGTTCAGCGAAGCAGCGGTTTCTCAGGATTAAATGTCGACGTCAAATGAAATACGTCAGCCCGCCGTGGCGGGATTATTTTATCCTTCCGAACCCGGCGAGCTCCGTGCGGCCATTCGGGTGCTGCTCGACGAAAACAAACCGGATCCCGGCGCCGGGAGTGCTATCGCATTGATCTCTCCCCATGCCGGGTATCCTTTCTCGGGCCCAACGGCCGCATACGGCTTCAATCTTGTCTCGCAACAATCAGTCGAGGTTGCGGTGATTGTTTCTCCAAGCCACCGCGAGTATTTCGACGGCATCTCTGTGTATGACGGCGATGCATACAAGACTCCACTGGGGAACATGTCAGTGAATAAAGATCTGCGTAACGCACTTCTCGACGGAGATACGATCATCGAAGCTTCGGGGCGGGGGCATGGAGACGAACACGCGATTGAGGTCCAGCTGCCCTTCCTCCAAACGATCTTCGGCGATATCGACATACTTCCCATCGTCATCGGAGACCAGCGCCGCGAGTATTGTTTCCGTCTTGGCGAACAATTGGGATCACTCTTACAGGGAAGAAACGCCCTTCTTATCGCAAGCACGGATCTTTCGCATTACTATGCTTCTGAAGTTGCCGAAGAGCTTGACCAGATCATCATCGACGATGTCGCCGCGTTTGACTATCAACTCCTCATGGATGACCTTGAACATGAACGGTCAGAAGCGTGCGGCGGCGGGCCGACCGTTGCCGTGCTCATTGCCGCGAAACAGCTTGGAGCCGGCCGTGTCCGCATCCTTTCTCATTGTAATTCCGGCGAGATTACGGGGGATCGCCGGCGCGTCGTCGGGTATTTGTCTGCAGCCGCACTGCCATAATGCCCTCCCGAAAACTTCCGAAAATATCTTTCATCGGCACCGGAGCAGTCGGCACAAGACTTGCACTCGCACTCTCTGATAAGGGATATCCGATCGTGAGCCTCGTAAACCGGACCGGTCCTCCTGCGATTGCCCTCGCCCGGGCTGTCAAATGCAAGAAGGTTTCCACGAGCGTTTCCGATGCTAGCCCCCTCAGCGACATAATTATGATAGCAGTAGATGACAGCTCACTCGGCGCGGTCGCGAAGGAGCTGTCAACCGTTCGTTCGCTGAAATTCAAAAAGCTCCTCTTCGCCCACACGTCGGGCATTCATACGTCGGAAATTCTCTCCCCGTTGGAACAGAAAGGCGCCCTCGTCGCCTCGATGCATCCCGTTCAGACCTTTCCAAAGGGAAAATCTTCTGTAAAGCTGAAGGGTATGTATTTTGGCATCGAGGGATCGCCGGAAGCGGTATCGCAGCTCGAACAGATGATCCGGAGTCTCGACGCCCACAGTGTTCAGATACCGCCGGATCTCAAGCCCCTCTATCATATCGCCTGCGTCTTTTCCTCCAGCTACCTTGTCGCGATCCTCAACTGCATCAACGAGCTTTCGCACCAACTGAATCTCAAGGCATCCTGGACGGAAGTCTTTGGCCCGCTGATGACTTCGGCGATGGAAAACGCGATCAAATCTTCCGCGGCGAATGCTCTCACCGGTCCGGTGATGCGCGGCGACACCGAAACGATTTCGATGCATCTCAGAGCGCTCGCGCAGCATGCACCCCGCTTCCTCCCCATGTATTCTGTCGCCGGCATCGAGGTGGGCCGGTTGGCAGCTGAGCACGGAAAACTCACGAAGCAAGAATACGAGAATATTGTTACATTGTTCAGGCAGTTTATCAAATCGTATCCAGAAACGAAAGACAAATGAAAGCACTTATTGCCAGCGGGGGGCACGGCACGCGGCTTCGCCCGCTCACCCACACGCAGAACAAGCATCTCATTCCGATTGCCAACAAGCCTATTCTCCATTACGCGATCGAAGCTGCGGTGGACGCCGGGATCAAAGAGATCGGCATTATTCACAACAGCGACAGCAACGAAGTTCCGGACGCCATCGGCAAGGGAAAACAGTGGGGAGTAAAGATTTCCTATATCCCCCAAAAGGCGCCCCTCGGGCTGGCGCATGTCGTGCGCATCTCCCAGAAGTTTATCGGCCGTGATAAATTTATTTTTTACCTGGGCGACAATATGGTCGTCGGAGGGGTGCGAAGATTTATCGACGAATTCAATGCCAGCGGCGCAAACTGCTTCCTGACCCTTTCCCGCGTCAAAGATCCTGAGAGATTCGGAGTGCCCGTCATCAGCAAGGGGAAAATTCTTCGCGTCGAAGAAAAACCAAAAAAACCAAAGAGCGACTTTGCCGTCGCGGGAATTTACATCTACGACCATCATATTTTTGAAGCGGTGCGAAACATCAAACCGAGCGCGCGCGGGGAGTACGAAATTTCAGATGCTCACACGTATTTAATCAATAAAGGATATAAGGTCGGGTATAGCGAGATCACAGGCTGGTGGAAGGATACCGGAAAACCGACCGATCTTCTGGAAGCAAACCGGCTGGTGTTGGACAATATTCAGGCAAATGTCGCAGGTAAGGTTGACAAATCCTCGACCGTCGCAGGCAAGGTGATATTGGAAGAAGGAGCAGAGATCATCAACAGCGTCGTCCGCGGGCCTGCGATCATCGGCAAAAATTGCGTTATCGAGAACAGCTACATCGGGCCGTTCACCTCCGTCGGAAATAACACGCAGATCAAAAATGCCGAAGTCGAGTACAGCATCGTCCTGCGTGATTGCAGAATCCATGATGTCCGCCTGCGTATTGAAGGAAGTATCCTCGGCAACGACGTCGAGATCGTCGAGGCAAACGGTAAGCCGCTGGTGCACCGGTTTATGATCGGGGACCAGAGCAGGGTTGAGGTGGCCTGAATGAACTATACGACACTCTTATTCAAGCAGGCCGATCGTATCGGGTATGTGACTATCAACCGACCCGACAAGCTGAATGCTCTTAACGCACAATGCAAAGCGGAACTCAAGGAACTCTTTACGGCAATCAAGGCCAATCCCGATGTTGACGTTGTCATCATCACCGGTTCGGGCGAGAAGGCGTTCGTAGCGGGCACAGACATCGGTGAGCTGACTTCACTTACTGCCGAATCGGGGAAAGAATTTGCCGAAGGAGGCCAATCGGTCTTCGATCTCATACAGCATCTCGGCAAACCTGTCATTGCGGCGATCAACGGTTACGCTCTCGGCGGAGGCTGCGAGCTTGCCCTCGCCTGTCATATCCGGATCGCATCCGAAAATGTGAAACTCGGTCAGCCGGAGGTGAATTTAGGAATCATTCCGGGTTACGGGGGTACACAGCGCCTTTCTCGTCTTGTCGGCACCGGCAAAGCAGCGGAGATGATCCTCACGGGTAACCCCATTGATGGTCAGGAAGCCCTGCGCATTGGGCTCGTCAACAAAGTTGTATCTCAAGCCGAACTCCTCCCTGCGGCTGAAGCAATTGCCAAGGCGATCATAGGAAAAGGGCAGCTTGCGATCAGGATGTCGCTCAAGGCGATCAACGCAGCTCTCGAGCTTCCGCTGAGCGAAGGGCTGAAGATCGAAGCTGCAATCTTCGGCGAATCGTGCAATACCGAAGACGCCAAGGAAGGCATCAGCGCATTTCTGCAAAAGCGGAAACCTGCGTTTAAAGGCAAATGAGTATCCTGCCTCAGCAACGTACATCCCTGGTCATCCGGCTCGTTCTCACCGTCGCGCTTGCCGCGGCGGCATTCGGGATGTACCTCATGAGCCGGACCGGATCCCGGCAGCCGGAGGCTCCACCACCGAAGCAAGAACCCTCGCAGGCTTCATTATCGGAGCTCGATCGGGAAGTTGACGCTGTGCTATCGAAGTTCAAAGTAGACAGGGCATGGGTCCATAAAGCTGCGATCCCGATCCCCAACTCATCCCTCAAGCGCATTGAGAGGCGTATCGTCATCCCTCCCGACATAGCTCCTGTCCAGATGAACGTGTCGCTGAACGATATGGCGAAGAGATACAATGCGCGGGCGGTGGCTTCTGAGAATACGAAGGAGAATACCGTCACGATCCACATCGAGCTGGACGGCTTTTTAGTGGAGACGATCGTATTGAGGACGGATATGGATCTGAAGACCGGAGGCAAAAAAGGTGTGGAGAAGAAAGCGTAAAACAATTCGGGAAAGAATCTCGGTATTCATTGTGTTGAATATTGGTATGGTCGAATTGGTGAAGTAGAATTTTTAAACTTCCAGCTCGATCCCCTCCCGGAGCCTGCAGCTTTCCGCTTTCCCTCTAATGCATTTTTTTGTATATTAACCCACCTAATCTTCAAATTTCATAATGTCGAAACAGAACACTTCATCTGACACTCAGATCATGGAAAAGCTCGTCTCCCTTTGCAAGAGACGCGGCTTTGTCTATCAATCATCCGAAATTTATGGCGGGCAGAACGGAGCGTGGGATTACGGTCCGCTCGGCGTGGAGCTACTCAAGAACATCAAAGACGCCTGGTGGAGAGAAATGACCTTCCGCAAGAACGTGGAAGGAATCGATGCCGCCATTCTCATGCATCCGAGGGTTTGGGAAGCATCCGGGCACGTCGAAAACTTCACCGATCCGATGGTTGACTGCAAGCAATGCAAGTCGCGGTACCGGCTGGACATTCTCTTCGATGATACCTCGCTCAAGAAAAAGAAAGACGTTTTGCGTGAGGCATTTCCCGGTAAGTTCGAAGGACAACAAAAGGACGAGGTCATCATTGCAGCGTTCAATGAAGCGGCAGATTCAAACCCCGGATCGTTGCTCGGGTCCATGAGCTGCCCGAACTGCGGCACGAAGGGGACATTCACCGAAGCCCGCAAGTTCAATCTCATGTTCAAAACGTTCGTCGGCCCTGTCGAGGATTCAACGAATGTCGTCTACCTGCGGCCGGAAACCGCACAGGGAATTTTCGTTAACTTTCTAAATGTCCAGGCGGCATCGCGGCAGAAGATCCCGTTCGGGATCGCACAGATCGGGAAGGCATTCCGGAACGAAATCAACACGAAGAACTTTTTGTTCCGTACCCGGGAGTTCGAACAGATGGAAATGCAGTTCTTCGTGAAGCCCGGGTCCGACGACCAGTGGTTCGAATACTGGCGCGAGCAGCGGTGGAGCTGGTTTCTCAAGCTCGGCATGCCGGCAGACCGGCTCCAGTGGCACCAGCATCCCCCCGATAAGCTTGCCCACTATGCGAAGGATGCCTACGACATCGAGTTTAAGTTTCCCTTTGGCTGGGGCGAGATCGAGGGCATTCATAATCGCACGAACTATGACCTTTCACGCCACCAGGAGTTTTCCGGCAAAAACATGCAGTACTTCGACGAACAGTCGAAGGAAAAGTTCACCCCCTTTATCATAGAAACCTCCGCGGGCGCGAGCCGATCATTCATGGCGTTTCTCGTGAACGCATACGCCGAGGAACAGGCGCCCGACGCCGACGGCAAGATGGAAACCAGAGTGGTAATGAAATTTCATCCCACCCTGGCCCCGATTAAAGCGGCTATTTTTCCCCTTGTGAACCGCGACGGGATGCCCGAGATCTCTGAAAAGATCGAACAGGAGCTCCGCCCTCATCTGCGTGTTTTTTATGACGACAGCGGGGCCGTCGGCCGCAGATACCGCCGGCAGGATGAGATCGGGACGCCGTTCTGCATCACTGTAGATTCAGAAACGCTGCAAAATCAGACAGTCACCATTCGTGAACGCGACTCGATGACCCAGGAAAGGGTTGCGATTGACAAGTTGCTTTCATATCTTGGTGCTAAGCTTCATCAGAGTTAACACGTTCCGCATTAAAAACTATTAACGAAAGGAAATGACATGAAATCTACATCGTATCTCGCCATTGTCATGGTCCTCGTGCTCGGCATTCTCTTGATGGGATGCGGTGCGAGCAAGACCGTTAAAGGCGGCGCTATTGGTGCGGGAGCGGGAGCCGTGCTCGGAGGTCTCATCGGCCACGCAGCAGGAAACACTGCGGTCGGCGCGATTATCGGAGCAGCGGTGGGCGGAACGGCAGGTGCACTCATCGGGCATCAGATGGATAAACAGGCTGAGGAAATCAAGCAGGATATCGCGGGAGCGAAGGTCGAGCGGGTCGGCGAAGGCATCAAGATTACCTTCGACTCAGGAATTCTCTTCAAAACAAATTCTTCAGACTTACAGCCGGTCGCGCAGGATAATATCCGCAAGCTCTCCACGATCCTGAACAAGTATCCCGATACGAACATCCTCGTCGAAGGACACACCGACTCGACCGGAAGCTCGGAATATAACCAGAAGCTCTCCGAGCGCCGTGCCGAATCAGTCGCCGGCTTTGCAAAAGGCCAGGGCGTCGCGGGCGCGCGATTCAGCACCGTTGGTTATGGCGAATCACAGCCTGTCGCCTCGAACGCTTCAACCGACGGCAGACAGCAGAACCGCCGCGTGGAAATCGCGATCTTCGCAAACGAGAAACTCAAAGAAGCCGCACAAGACGGCAAAGTCGACTAAGTACAACCGATACCTGATAATCAAAGACTCGTCCTGTTCGTTCGGGACGAGTCTTTTCATATTATGAACCGAAGAAAGCGTATCATACTCCGCACCTGCATCTTCTTCTTGCTCTGCCTTGCGGCTTCGCCGGCAAAATCTCAATGGATCGGCGAGCCCGAGATTGAGGCGAAATTGCAGAAGGGAATTGATTACATCTATAATATCTCCTTCGACAGCGCCCGGGCGCAGTTTAAACAGGTCGTCAAGCTCAAGCCTGATCATCCGGCGGGATACTTCTTCCTTGCCACGGTGGAATGGTGGAACATTCTCATCGACATCAATAATACCTCACGGGACGATCGATTCTATTCGATGCTCGACAGGGTTGTCGATGTATGCGATAAACGGCTTGACAAAGATGAGCATGATGTATCGGCGCTGTTCTTTAAAGGAGGAGCGCTGGGATTTCAGGGGAGGCTGCACGGGAACCGTGAAGATTGGGTGAAGGCCGCCAATGCCGGGCGCCAGGCTCTGCCGATCGTCCGGGAAGCCTACAAGCTTGCGCCTGAGAACAACGATATCCTCCTCGGCATCGGGATCTACAATTATTACGCCGATATCGTGCCGGACAAATATCCTTTTGTGAAGCCGTTCATGGTCTTTTTCCCCAAGGGGGACAAGAAGAAAGGGATCGAACAGCTCCGCAAAGCTTCGGAGAAGGCAACCTACGCAAACGTTGAAGCGACCTATTTTCTTCTCCAGCTGCTCCAAAATTACGAAGGCCGGTATGAAGAAGCTCTGGCGCTTGCCCTGAAGCTCCACAACCGCTACCCCCGGAATCCCGTGTTTGACAAGTATGTCGGCAGATGCTACATTGCCATGAACCAGACGGCAAACGCAGAACAAACGTTCAACGACATTCTGCAAAAAGTGAAGAATCATCAGGCCGGATATGCCGATCTTATAGAGCGGGAGGCTCACTATTACCTCGGGTTCAATGATTTCAATAACGCGAACTACGAGGAAGCACTCCGGCATCTCTACCGGTGCGACGAGCTTTCGCGAACGCTCGAGAAGGATGAGCAAACCGGGTTTATGGTCCTTGCCAATTTGCGCATCGGAATGGTCTACGACATGCAAATGAAGCGCCAGCTTGCCATCGATCAGTATAACAAAGTGCTGAAGATGGATGACTTCCAGAATGCTCACGAACAGGCGCAACGGTACCTGAAGATCCCCTTCGGAAAATCTTAAGCCATGCTCACAATCTTACTCTTCGGGCTTATCGCTGCGGCGGCAGAAGTTCTCGGGGGAGCACTTGTCGCTCTGCGTAAAGACTGGCCGCGCCGCATCCAGGAATATCTCCTGGCGCTGAGCGCCGGGTTTCTTCTTGCCCTGGTTTTCTTCGATCTTATCCCCGAGAGCATTACGCTGCTGGGGCCCTCGGCTCCTCTCTACATCGTCATCGGGTTCGGCATCCTTCATTTCTTCGAACACACGATCGTCGGGCATCTCCATTTCGGCGAGGAAACACACGCCGACGTCATGGTCTCGAAGATCGCGAGCGTGTCCGCCTTCTCCGGGCTGTTCATTCACGCCTTTTTCGACGGGATTTCCATCTCCGCGGGAATGCAGTACAACTTCTTTATCGGCATGCTGGTATTTTTCGCGATTCTTCTTCACAAGCTTCCGGAGGGATTCACGATCGCTTCTATTATGATCGCCGCGAAGCAGCCCCGCAAAAACGCGTTTATCGCGTCGCTTGCAATCGGCATCGCGACGATGCTCGGAATCGTGGTCGTGTTCCTCTTGTCGAATATTAACAGGAGTTTTATCGGGATGGCGTTTGCATTTTCGGCCGGGGCTGCCACATATGTCGGGGCCAGCGATCTCATACCGGAAATCAACCGTTCGGAAAACCGCGTGACGCCGCTGATTGTCTTTGGGGGGATGCTGCTCTTTTACGCGAGCCAGAAGCTCCTGGTAGGAATTCTATAACCCGAACGTTACAGCGACTCTGTGGATGGAACCGATCTCGCCGAGCGAGCTGAACGCATAATCGATCGTATACATTCCCGCAATCACTCCTCCGCCAACGGATAAACCGGCAAGCCCGGCGCTCGAACCGACCTTCAATTCCTGACGCTGTTCGTTGTTATATCCGAGACGAAGCATGACGTTATCGGCGGGTGAAAGCTCGGCACCCACAGAAAAGTTCTTGAAACGGTCGGTAAACTTATCCTGCGCTTCATTTAGCTTGTGAAAATTCAGCTGCAGGACTGCCGGAAGATGTTCGGGATAGAACGAAGCTCCCACCGTCAGGTTTAATGGAAGATCCTCGCGCGTTGTCAGATATGGGTCAAGCTGAGTACCCAGGTTGAGGAGACTCGCCCCTATCATGAAGCGATCCGGGACTGCAACATATTGAGCGCCGAGATCAATAGCGGCTCCGGTCGAGCTCGCATCGGCGATCGATGAATAAATGAATTTTACGCTTGCACCGTAGCGAAGTCCCGGTTGCAGTTCACCTGCGTATCCTGCGCTTATCGCAAGCTCGCTGGCTCCAAATGTCCCCAGGTCTTGCCCCTCCTCTCCTGTCCGCCGAAAGTCCCCGTAATTGATGTACTGGATACCGCCTCCTACGAAACCCAGCCCAAGAACATCTGAGCCGTAGGACGCATAGCCGGAATTAATATCCAGCAGATGCTTGAAAAATCCGATAGAGAGTCGCGTGCGGCTCAACGTGCCAAGAGAAGCAGGGTTATAAAAGAGACCTGTCGGATCATCGGTCATCGTGACGAAACTGCCTCCAAGCCCCGCCGACCGGGGACTGGCATCCATCCGGAGAAAGTCATAGGTGCCGGTGCCGAGAGCGAATAACTGTGTTGTGCAGCTCAGGATTGATATAAGAGAAAGAAGGCGGAGTTTCATGGAACAGTAAAGAATGGTCTATTTTTGCTAAATCTAACAATTATTGCGGTGAGATTCAAGCAAGAGTCGCCGAATGACTTTAGGAGAATCCCCCATTGACTTTCTCATCGGAATAGTCTACCATGTTGCAGCCAATCCACCCTCTTTCCAATGGAGACAATCATGCAATTGCTGCGAAGGGCGTTGTTGCTTGTACTTATCCTTATCCTCGCTTCTCTGCTCCCCCAGGCCGGCACAGCCCAGATATTTGCATGGAGACACGTCTTCGGCGGCCCCGGATTCGCCGTGGCGATCAACCCATTGAGCCCCCATTCAGTCTACGCGGAGACATTTACGGGAAATCTGTATGCGTCATACGATTTAGGAGCCACCTGGAATTTTCGCGGGTCAGTCGGCATCAATTCTATTCGGGAGATCCTCATTAATCCCAACGATACTCTTACCATCCTTTGTGTCGGCGAAGATAATGTCGGCCTGAGAAGAACGACCGACGGCGGGTCAACGTGGGCAACGGTTCTCTCCCCATTTGGGATCGACGGCGAGTCCGTGACATTTGACCCGGTCCACCCGGACACCCTCTATGCCGGGAACTTTGCGGGAGGCGAAGTCTTCAAGAGTACCGATAGAGGAGGTACATGGGTACAACTAGGTACCCTGGGTTCACTGCTCTGCGCAATGGCGGTGCGGCCTGACAGCACGAATATCATTCTTGCCGGAAACGGAGGGGGAATATCCAAAAGTACAAACTCCGGACTCTCCTGGAAGACAGTGAGAACCAGTGCGGGGGAGATCCCAAAAATCGAAATTAACGCTTCAAATCCCATGATCGCGTATGCGACCATTAATGGCGTCTATCACGATTCGACAAGTTACGTCCTGAAAACGACCGATGGCGGAGAGAATTGGAACTTCATGCCGATCTTTACCCACGCAGCATGGTCGCTCGCTATCGATCAAAGTCACCCGGACACCGTCTATACGGGAATTTTTGATGCTGCGCCTGCCGACGTCTTCAGGACCACTGATGGCGGTAGTACGTGGTCGCTCATCACGTCCCCGATATTGCAAAAGACCTATTCGTGGAATTTAAAGGTGAGCCCGCTGGATCCTTCCGCTGTCTGGATGGCTTGCGGAGATTTTGGCGACCTGAGCGGCGGCACGTACAGGTGGATGGGGACTCAAACAGGCTACCGCGGCGCAGTTGTCGATCTTCAATCAAATGATACAATAACCAATGGCTTCATCCGTGTCCCTTTCTATAACGACTCAATGTACCTCCCCGGCACCCATGGCCGGTACGAGGTAGGCCATTTTCCCGGCGATGTGAACGCTCCGTATCTTCATATCGAATCGTATCCCTATCCGATTACTGAAGTAAATCTCTCCTTCATCACCGATTCCATAATCGACCAACCGATTTATCTTCAGAAGCTGGCGACTTCCACAATCGCGGGCAGCGTCTACGATTCTTTAACGCATCATCCGCTCCATGCAACGGCCCGGCTCTTTATTACGACACTCAATGGACTCATCGTTCCGACCGCGATCACCGACAGCGCAGGCCACTACAGTTTTGATAGTCTCTATGTAAGCGCCCCTTCAATCGTCCGGTACGACAGCCTGCGTGTCGACCCGGAATTTCCGTACGCGGGAAGCACTGTAAAGAATTTTTCGCTGACGCCCTCGGGCCTTTATTTCAACACCGGACACAATTACGGGGATATCCTGCTGGTTCAGGCGAGCGGCAGCACCGACTACACCTCATACATTGGCGCAGCTGTTGATCACGCCGGTTTCACGTTTGCGACCTGGAACACCAACGCATCAGGGCTTCCTCCGCTCAGCAGTGCCTCCCAATTTAACAAGAAGCTTGTCGTTTACTATAGCGGCGATAAGCACACGCCGATGCTGACGGGTGAAGCGGACAGCCTTCAGGCATGCCTCAAGGCGGGATGCACACTGCTCATTACCGGCCAGGACATTCTCGAGCTGAATGACAGCCTGCCTTTTTTTAAGAATGTACTGGGCATACGATACGGCGGCGCGGGGTTTCAAACGGTGCGCAGCCGGGCCGACGAGATTTTCGGCGATCAAACGTTCTTCATGAACTACTACATTAATAGCGCGGCCGACCAGACCTCTCCCGATAGAATTGCTATCCCAAATCTGGCTTCAAATGTTCAGGTCCTTATCGGGAACGGCGGCTCCGGAACGAGCGGAATTGCGGCCGTACGCATCGCACCCATTGGAACGAATAATAAGGTAATCGTTATGGGATTCGGTATCGAGGGAGTGAACACTCCGGAAGCCCGGGAATTTCTCATTCAACAAAGTTTGAATGACCTCCTCACCCCCTCTAATGCGTTCGCGCTTGGCGTCACGACACCGGGAGGCGGATGGAATCTGGTGTCGGCTCCCTTGCGGCTTAAATATCCGGGAATCCTCTCGTCCCACCCCCTTGCCAAGTCGAAACTCTTCAGTTATGAGGGCGCGTACGTTCAATGCGACACCTTCGTAAGCGGCAAGGGATACTGGCTTCGCATCGACACGACAGAACAAACCGTCGTGCTGGGACAGCTTGTGTCAAGCGATACGATTCCCGTACATCCGGGCTGGAATATCATTGGCTCGATCTCGGAAGCCGTAGCAACTGGTTCTATCCTTTCTCTCCCGGATACAATGGCAACCTCATCGTACTACGGTTACACGCCGGGCGGATACTTTATCCAAGACACAATTATCCCGGGTTCAGCTGTTTGGGTAAAGGTAAATCAAACCGGATCGTTGATTCTTTCATCAGCTCCGGCTCAGCAGCGGCAGGAATACCGGCGGCGCATGGTTGTCAACGACCTGCCCCCTTCACCTCCATCTGAACCAGGGTCGCATCAGCAGCAGATGCCAAGCACTTTTTTACTCGCTCAAAATTATCCCAATCCATTCAATCCTACGACCTCGTTCCGTTTCGCGCTCCCCGCTGCGAACCATGCCACACTCACCGTATACGACCTTCTCGGCAGGATGGTCGCAACCATAGTCGACAAAGATCTGAACCCGGGGGACTACTCCGTATTTTGGACTCCCGGAAACATTCCAAGCGGGGTCTACTTTTACAGGCTCAAGGCAGGGACGTTCTCCGAGACAAAGAGGCTCCTGCTGCTTCGTTGATTCGTCAGTGATTACTGAGAAGATGCCACGCATTGGGGTGCGTGGCAACTAATCATCCTATCCAATTCCAGGGACCTGAGCCCATCCATATTGGGAGCACGGGAGCATGACATACACCAACCAAATATTGTGCTCCGGAGCATTTGACTATGAGCGAAAATGTTGTATATTGAATGAATAATAGCATTTTTCTAAGTATGGACTCCAAGGAAATTGAGCGTTTAGTTGCATCTATCCTTAATGAAGGCCCCGGAAAGCATTCTTGCTGCAAGGACGGCAATTGCAGCGATGGCCTATGCGTTATCCACAATAAGGAAGGCGTTAAGAATATCGTCAAAAACGGTGCCGACCGTGTTACCGCAGGCATCGGTATTGAGGCTGCCGGGGGCATTGAGACTGAGCTTGCGCGCATGATTGACCATACCCTTTTGAAACCCGAGGCGACGATCGCAGAAATTACGAAGCTCTGCACGGAGGCGAAGAAATACAATTTTGCGAGCGTTTGCATCAATCCTTCCTATGTTTCCCGGTGCGCTAAAATGCTGCGTGACACCTCGGTGAAGGTCTGCACCGTGATCGGCTTTCCTCTGGGAGCAACCTCCACTGCCACCAAGGCGTTTGAGGCGGAACACGCGCTCCGGGACGGGGCCAAAGAGATCGATATGGTCATCAATGTCGGCATGTTAAAATCGGGGGAATATGACTATGTTGAGAACGACATTTTTGCCGTCGTAACGACCGGAAGGCGTTACGGGGCCTTATCAAAGGTCATTCTCGAAACGGGCCTCCTCAACGACGAGGAAAAGATCAAAGGCTGCTTGCTCGCAAAACGTGCGGGAGCAGACTTCGTGAAAACTTCCACCGGATTCGCCAAAGGCGGAGCGACCGTCGGTGATATCGCCCTGATGCGTAAAGTAGTCGGATCTGCGATGGGCGTGAAGGCCTCCGGCGGCGTTCGGACCCGCGAAGATGCCCTGGCGATGGTCGCAAGCGGAGCAGACCGCATCGGAGCAAGCGCCAGCGTGAAAATCGTCAGCGGCGACGGTGATCTTAAAGGTGAAACTTCGAAGTCCTACTAATCGTTAGATTAGTCAATCGATACATTCAACATTCAGGATTCTCAAATGAAGCGATTTTCTTTTCTGGTAATTCTCATTACTGCCGGCGTCCTCTGCGCAGGCTGCGGCTCATCCGGTAGTTCGTACGGCAATGGAGACAACCAGTCTCCAGCGTCAACATCCGCGCCGGTTACCGGCGCTGCGGAAAAGTCTTCCCAGAACCTCCAGACAAAATCAGATACGCTCAACGTCAACGCCCAGAATACGCCGAAGCCGGTGTATGATTCAAGGCCTCAGACAAAAGCTGAGCCTGCCGGTAAATACTCTGTGCAGGTAGGAGCGTATAAGATGGCCGACAATGCCGAACGCATTGCAACGGTTGCGCGCGAGCGCTTCGGGAAGAACGTTTACACGATTCCCGATAAGTCGACGGATCTCTATAAGGTCATGGTCGGAGATTTCATGGTCAAGGATGATGCGCGGCGATTCCGGGACGATATGGTTCAGAAGTATCCCGGCGATTACAAAGACGCCTGGGTCTACGAGGTCCCGCAAAAATAGCGCAATGGGCAGGCTGTTTATTGTTGCTGCGCTTGTAATAGTTTGGGGTTGCGGATCGGCCGAGCAGCCCAGGAAAACTACCCCGGAACATTCTTCGCCGAAGGAATTTCTGGCAAAATACGAAAAGGCGTTCCGTCCTTCCGATTATAAGCTGGACATTAAGGTCATCAAGGCCGCAGAGGCAGAACAATTTAATGCTCTTCATCCTGCGCAAGTCTATGCCGTCGCGGCCGCGGAGACAATCCCGGGGTTCCGAATCCAGGTCCTTCTGACGCAGGAGATCGACGAAGCGAACACGACCCTGACAACTCTCGAACAGCAGCTGCCTGATGAATTCGCCTACATGGCGTATGACGCTCCGACGTATAAGATTCGTGTGGGGAATTTTCAGGAGCGAACCTCGGCGAATCCGGTGCTGAAGAAACTCGTCGACCTGGGATATAAGGAAGCCTGGATTGTCCCGGACATGATATTGAAAAACCCTCCCCAAAAACTTCCCGACGCTTTTATCGAGCCGAAGCGGCTCATCGAGAACCACCGGTAGTTACGGAAGCTTTACCACAACTCCTTCAAGCGGCCAGCGGGCGCGCACTTTAAGCGAATCTGAAACCGGAGAAAACTTCTCCGACGTTGTAAACGGAAACGGTTTGCCGAATGTGTACACTCCGTTGCTGTCGGCATCCCGAAACGCGAACAGTTTGTAGTAACCTTCCGGCAGATGATCGAACCTGAACGCCCCCGAAGTATCCGCCGTCGTCTCGCGCGATTTTTCCTTTCTCCCCGATAACTCTGATACCGTTACGATGATCTTTCCGGGCGACCGGTGCTCTTCCTGGACCTTTCCGCCCAGGCTGCCCATGAGTTTTTCCTCCATAGTCCTGAACTGCACCGTCCAGAGACTATCATGAAAACAATTGCCTGCGGCATCCCTGATTGAATCCATCGGAATCCTGATTGAATACCATGTACCGAACTGCAACGGGGCTGACGGAATGAACCGGGCGGCCGACGATCCGGACCAGACAAGCTCGCCTCCGGCGACAGTCCCCTTTTCGTGCATCGAAAAAGAATGCTCAATCGGCGTTCGGGCGACCCCCTCGGTAAACGCAAGCGTCAACGTATCGTCCCACTGCACGTTTCTTGCGCTGTCCTGAATCCCGAAAAGAGAAACTCCCGGCTTCACTGTATCTGCAGCAGAACTGCCGCTGAAGACTCCCGACGCCGCTGGGCCGGCGATGACGTTCCCGGCAAGGTCCTGAAGGTGAGAAAGCGTTAACCGGTAGCCGGCACCGCTATCCTGTCGCGCCGTGAGGAGCTGAATATCGGCGGGCGAATCCCCGGGAAATGCCACATCTGTAACCTCAAGCCGCGAACCTTTGAGCGTGTCCACAATCGAAATGTCTTCTGTGTGTGTGGCGGGTTTGAACGGTTCGCTCAACCGGATCACTACGTGTGAACGATCCGTCGGTTTCGCGCTCGACACAAAGGGGGATGAAGTATCCTCCTTTGCCATCCGGAAATTGATTCCCCGCACCGGCTGCACCGACTCCTCGACAACAATATCGCCGTTCGGCGTTCCGAACTCATCTATCTGGGGATCGTAGAGAAGATTCTTATACTGATCCCGCACTGCAATGAGCCTGTAGAGGCCAGGCGAAATATTCGTAAGCCTGAATGTGCCATCCTTGCCTGACTGTGTCAGATAATATGGCTTTGTATGAGCGGGATTGAGTGTATCGGCGCTGATTCCATTAAGTTTGTAGGCGAATATCATGACACCTTCCGAAGGGGTTGCGAACACTTTCCCCTCTACCGCGGCGGAATCGATGCGTTCGCCGGTGGAGAACGGAAGCGCGAATGCGGATGCCATCTTATTGTGATTGCGCCTGTCCATGACATCCGTGCCGAGCGTCATGATATAGGTCGTATTCTGGTGCAGCGAATCGGTAAAACTAATCTCCACGTCGGTTCCTCCCCAGTCGAACGTAACAAATCCCACAGGGGGAGAAAAAAATACTGATTGCTCAACTGAAGAACGGTCGACGTACTCGCTGAATTTAAGCGCGATCCTTTGGCCCTTGAAATGGAGCGCGTTGGGCAAAGGAAATGATCCAATAATTTCAGGAGGCGTCGTATCCGGAGGGCCGCCGGGGGGAGGCGCCTGTCCGGCGCAGCCAAACAATACGACAGCCGCCACCACGGTGGAGGCAAGTAACGAAGCAACGGAAACTTTTTTCTTTCGCGAGGGTGTTATCATCTATAGAGCGCTCAAAATATACTCATTTTTCAATAAAAAAATGAAAGAGTGCTCGATCAGCGTCTCCTAAGACAACCTCGAGGCGAGCTGGAAATGCGATGTTGGTGGATAAGGCTTCACGGGAAGAGACGAGCAACGCCGTCGCCTTCGTCATCCGTGAAGATGAAAGTGAATGAATAGGGATAATTTCCAGGCTCCCTCGAGTGTTGTCTTTCTTATCTGCTCTCACTCTCCTGCTTCAATGCCTGCTGTTCAGCCCTGATTTTGTGAAACTGCCGGATTGCTTTTTGATGTTCCTTGAATGTCCGGGAGAACACATGCCCTCCAAACCCGTTTGCCACAAAGAACAGGAATTTACTCTTCGCCGGATGTACTGCGGCAAGAATTGACGCTTTTCCCGGATTGCTTACCGGACCCGGCGGAAGACCGGTATGAAGATACGTATTGTAATCTGATTCCAGGTGAAGGTCGCTAAACCTGAGCCTTCGGGGGCCGCCGCCGATAATATACTGTACTGTCGGATCTGCCTGCAGGCGCATCTTCTTCTTCAATCTGTTATAATAGACGCCGGCAATGAGCGTACGCTCGGAATCGATTGCCGTCTCCTTCTCAACAATAGAGGCCAGCGTGATCACCTCGCGGATGGAAAGGCCCAGTGTATCGGCGCGCGCTCGCAGTGTATCACTGAACATAGACAGCAGCTGCTCCACCTGGTCCCGTATGATATCTGTTTCATCCGTCTGCCAATACATTTTGTAGGTGTTCGGCATGAGATACCCCTGGAGGTTGTTCGCGTCGACTCCCAGGCTCCTCGTAAACGCGGAATCGTTCACCAGCGACATGTATCTCGCCGAGTCGATGCCCAGCTGGCGCGCAAAAATGCGGGCATGCCGGACTGCCGTAAATCCCTCAGGGATTGTCACGAGGATCATTTCGACTGTCTTACCGTACCGCAAATCTTCGAGCACCTCGGTATTCGACATACCGGATTTAAAGCGGTACTTGCCGATCTGCATTTTCGTCGTCAGGTCAAGGATCCTCCCTGCCGCGTCGAAGAGCAACCTGCTGCGGATGATCCCGGCCTTCTCGATTGCGGCGGCGACTTTGGCGTAGCTGTCCCCTTTCGAGACGATGACGAACCGGTCTCCATCAAATTTATTCGGTGCCCAGAGAGCTTCATAGACAAACGCGATGGCTAGCAGCAGGAGAATTCCGATGACAACAAGAATCTTACGAAGCATGGAACATCAGGATTAGTATCACGTTCACAATATCACGTTCACAGGGCAAGATTTGGGACGGCGTTGAGTTCGTTGTCCGAAGAGACGCCGGACTTGAGGCGCAAGTATCCCGTAAGGGCGATCATCGCACCGTTGTCCGTGCAATACTCTGCTTTTGGGATGGTGAGACGATAGCCGCGTTCGCCGGCCAATGCGTTCATTCGTTTGCGCAATTCGGAGTTTGCGGATACCCCTCCGGCGATCGCGAGTTCACGCACGCCTAACTGCGATGCCGCCCGGAAGGTTTTCTCGACCAGCACATCGACGACGGCGGCCTGGAAGCTTGCGCAAAGATCGCACAGCAGGCCTGGCTGTTGAGCAAAGGATACGCCGGGGTTCGAACGCTGATAATCACGCAACCAGTACAGAACCGACGTTTTGATGCCGCTGAAACTGAAGTCGAATTCCTTTCCGTTCAGAAACGAACGCGGAAACTCGACAAATGCGGCATTTCCGCCGGCGGCGAGCTTGTCGACCGCGGGGCCGCCCGGGAACCCGAGGCCAAGCATTTTCGCCACTTTGTCGTAGGCTTCCCCCGCCGCATCGTCGAGTGTTTCGCCGATGAGCTCACGGTCGAAGAAATCCCTTACCAATACCAGCTGCGTGTGTCCGCCTGAAACGATGAGGCAGAGAAATGGAAACTGCGGGACCGGCTGTTCAATAAAATTTGCAAAAATGTGCGCTTCCATATGGTGCACGCCGACATAAGGGACCTTCAAGGCGTATGCGAGCGCCTTGGCAAAGTTTAGTCCCACCAACAACGCGCCGGCAAGTCCCGGCCCGTACGTCACCGCGATCCCGCCGAGCTGTGATTTCTCTACTCCCGCCGTCCGCAGCGCTTCTTCCACGACGGGGACAATAAGCTGCTGGTGCGCCCGCGAGGCAAGCTCAGGGACCACTCCGCCGTACTTCACATGGACGAACTGTGACGAAATGATATTCGACTTCAGCGCTCCATCCACGACAACTGCTGCTGAAGTTTCATCACATGATGTTTCAATGCCGAGGACAATCATACTGTTCAATTAATGAAAACTCCGAATGAATTTCAAGAATTTGAATTAGCGTCAAAAACAAGTATTTTATGTCCCATGAAAAAGAGATGGATGTTGTTTTCACTGTTTGCGATGACAGCGGTGGTCGCCGGTTTGATCCATGCGTCCTCTCTTCAATTCATGACGGACGACGCGTTCATTTCATTTCGTTACGCAAAAAATCTTGTTCGCGGGCTCGGCCTCGTCTACAACAGCGGCGAGCGTGTGGAAGGATTCACAAATTTCCTCTGGACCGTCATCGTCGCCGGGGGAATGCGCCTCAACTTCGATCCCGTGAACTTTTCTTCGACGCTCTCCATCGCCTTCTATCTTGGAACCATCCTTTTGTACGCGCTCTCAAGCTGGAAGCTGTTCGGGAGCGATGAACACAGCAAATTGATCATCCCGTTGACCTCGCTTGCGTTGTGCATTCATCATGACGTCAACGTCTACGCCACGGGAGGCCTCGAAACGGCGATGTTCATGTTCATGGTATCGGCCGGTTTTTTTGCCCTTCTTTTTGCGCAGACTTCCCGCGGCTTTGCAGGCTCCGGTGCGCTCCTTGTCCTCGCAATGATGACCCGTCCGGACGGCGTCGTCGTTCTGTTCGCGGCCGCACTCTTTATCGTGCTCACTGAGGCGAACGCGTGGAAACGGCTGATCCAGTTTCTTCTTCCCACGGTCCTCATCTTCGTGCCGTACTGGATCTGGCGCTTTCTCTATTATGGATACTTTTTCCCAAATTCATTTTACGCGAAATCGATCGACCTGCCGTACTACAGCCAGGGGTTTCAATACGTCGCCTTATTTTTCAAGTCGTACTATGTTTTTGCGATCATCCCGCTGCTTGGGATCCTTCTTGTTGCCCAGTACCGATCCACTGTTAAGGAATCGCCTGCGCCGGTGAGATTTCGGGAACGGATGCAGTCTCTCCGCCCCCGGGGAAGGGGCATGCTTCTCGCAGTACTGCTTTCGACGGCGTATCTGGCGTTTATCATCCGCATCGGGGGGGATTTTATGTTCGCGCGGTTTTTGATCCCCGTAACTCCCCTGCTCTATTTCATGATTGAAGATTTGCTCTCACTGACGGTGACGGGAAACGCCAGAGTAATCGTCGCGGGCGCCATAGTTGTCGCGACGTTTGTCCGGATCGATTATTTCCGCGACAATCCGATGCTCGGATATATCGCAGATGAAGCGCGATATTATTCTGCCGACCAGCTGAAACGCGCCCAGGCAGACGGAGCCATCCTGCACAAATATTTTGAGGGGCGGCCTGTGAAAGTCGGATTCTGGGCGGGCCAGGTCAAGCTCGTGTACTATTCCGATCCAGCCGTCGCTATTGAAACCAGCACCGGACTCACAGATACCGTCATAGCCCATCAAAGCCTTGCGACGCGGGGAAGGCCCGGGCACGAGAAGAATGCCCCGTTTTCATACCTTTTGAAGCGCGGGGTCAATTTTTATATCGGCCCTTCCAGTGCGCCGCCGGAAGGTCCGATCCCAGTGAACGCGATTGTCTTCGACAAAATCCTCGCCCGTGTGATCGTGTTCGACGAATCATTGATGGAACAGTTCGCGCAGTATCCGGAGGTGAAATACGTTCGCGTGCCTCAATATCTCGATTCATACATCGCGTCCTTCGCGACCTATACTCCCGATCAGGTCCGGAAGGATTTTCTGTTCCTGGATTCGTTTTATCTCACGCCGAACAACGATACGGCCAGACGAAACGCATTTCTGGCGTATCTCAGCGGTCATCCGGGAGCGGCCCAATGATCCCGGTTTCTTCTTCCAATCTCTATAAAATCATCTTTGTGGTTCTTGCTCTCGCGGGGCTGCTCATCGGGGGTATGTACGCGAGCCAGCTGAAATTTGTCAACGACGACGCGTTCATTTCGTTCCGGTACGCCCGGAATGCGGTGAACGGTTTCGGCCTGGTCTACAACGTCGGCGAGAAGGTGGAAGGATATACGAATTTTCTCTGGACAATGCTCATCGCTGCAGGCATGAAACTGCAGATCGAACCGGTGAAATTTTCAGAAGTACTCGGCATCTTCTTCTATCTCTGCACCCTTTCACTTTTTTGTGCCATAAGCTGGAAGTTGAACCCCCGAAGATCTTCCGGGCTGTTTGTCATTCCCCTCACCGCGGTTTGCCTTGCTGTGCACCGCGACTTCAGCGTCTACGCGACAAGCGGGCTCGAAACTTCGTTTTACACATTCTTGATATCTGCGCTCTTTGCGTGCATGCTGTTCGGCAGGTCGCGCACTTCGCTCCTCCTCAGCGGTTTCATCGTCGTGCTGGCGATGATGACGAGGCCCGACGGCATAATTTTTCTCATGGCATCGGCCTTCTATGTCGTCCTGAAACGAAAGAATGTCGCCGGAAATCTCTTCGCCTTATTTCTCCCCGTGGTACTTCTCTTCCTTCCGTACTGGTTCTGGAGATACTCCTATTTCGGGGCCTTTTTCCCGAATACGTACTACGCAAAATCGATCGACCAGGCCTACTATGCCCGCGGCATCTGGTATGTCATCGTGTATGTTCAAACATATTATATTTTACTCCTGATTCCGGTCATCGGGTTCATCTATCTCGTGAGGAAGATCAGGTCGACCTCACAGACGCAAACTCTCAACGAGAGTTGGAAAGAGTTCTCTGAAGGCAGCGAAAGCCATCCCTTCGTACTTTCAGCTCTGTTTATCCTTATCCAATTGTTCTATGTTATCCGGATCGGGGGCGACTTCATGTTCGCGCGGTTCCTCATTCCGATAACACCCATGCTGTTCTTCGCGCTCGAACAACTGACGCTCAGACAGCGAAAAACCCTTCTCTATGTGAGCCTCTGTGCTGCGGTGATAGCCGGAACTGCGTTCCGCAATAATCTCTTTTACAATCGTGACGCCATAAGCTACATCGCCGATGAGTTTCAGTGGTATCCGGACAGCCATCTTGAGCGCGCAAAAGCACAGGCTGCGATGCTCAGGAAGATGTTCGAGGGGATACCGGTTCGCGTCGGGTTTATCGGGGAGCAGGCACAACTCATGTACTATCTCGACCCGGCGCTCGCGATCGAATGCGCCGGCGGGCTCACCGATTCGGCGATCGCTCATCAAAAAATCAGCGTCCGGGGACGGCCCGGACACGAGAAACACGCTTCCCTCGAGTATCTGCAGAAGCGGCGCGTCCAATTTCTCTTTGACCAGTACTATCAGCTTCCGACAAGCCGGATTCCGCGGCTTGTCACGTTCAATAATTTTGCGGCGTATATCATAACGTACGACGATTCAGTGATGTCGCGATTGGCGTCAAACAAACAAATCGCATTCGTGGATTTCAAGTCATACCTCGATTCGTATATCACCCGGGCGGACTCCCTGCCGGCAGAAACGGTGCAGGAAGATTTCCAGTCGTTCCAGGACTATTACTTCAGGTACAATAACGATCCCGCAAGGGAAAATGCTCTCACCATGCGCCTGAACACGACACGCTAGCTCCCCTCCGGTATTTGGAAACGGGTCGATATTTTCATATTTTCAGGAGCCGTTTCATCTTTCTTTTCAGATAGTACCTTGTCAGAACAATCTCAGTTCGATTTATCAAAACTTCGTATTAATCGCGAGGAGTCTTCCGCAAAACAAGATCTCCCCCGGTCGCGCTGGTGGCTCATGATGTACGTTGCGGCTGCCGTTTTTCTTGGCCTCGGAGCATTCTTTTTCATTCGGACAATTGGGCCCGACGAAGTCGTCGAAGTCACCACCGTCAGCTACGTCTCCCCTACACAGGCGAACTCTCTGCTCACCGCGAGCGGGTACGTCGTGGCACAGCGTAAAGCCTCAGTTGCATCGAAGGCCACTGGAAGAATTGTCTATCTCGGGTATCATGAAGGAGACAAAGTCAACAAGGGGGACATTATCGCCCGCATCGAGAGCGGAGATGTCGAAGCCGCGCTCGCGCAGGCGAAAGCCGATCTCGAAGCGACGAAGGCGGATCGCACCGACGCCGAGCGATCGCTGGAACGATCGAAGAAGCTGCTTGCCGGACAGCTTATCTCGCAATCAGAATTTGACGGAGTCCAGGCGCGCTATGACCGGGTTGTCGCTTCAATCGCATCGAGGGAGGCGGCTGTGAAAGCTGCCGAAGTCCAGGTGGAGAACACAAGAATCCGGGCGCCATTCGATGGAACAATACTCACAAAGAACGCCGATGTCGGCGAAGTCGTCGCCCCCTTCGCTGCCGGGGCAAGCTCGCGCGTGGCAGTTGTAACGATGGCGGATATGTCCTCGCTCGAAGTCGAAGCCGACGTCTCCGAATCGAACATTGAGCGGATCAAGATCGGGCAACCATGCGAGATTGTGCTGGACGCGTACCCGGAACAGCATTACGGCGGTACGGTCGACAAGATCGTGCCGACAGCTGACCGCTCAAAAGCGACGGTACTGACAAAAATCCGGTTTAACGAGCGCGACAGCAGAGTGCTTCCGGAGATGAGCGCAAAGGCGCATTTTCTCTCCGACGAAGCCGCGGCAAAGTTAAACTCGCCGCCGAAACTCGCAATAAGCGCTTCCTCGGTCACAAAGAATCGCGACAAAAAAATCGTGTTTACGTATAAAGATGACATGATCACCGAAGTTCCTGTCGAGACGGGCGAAACGATGGGAAGCATGGTGGAAATCAGATCCGGACTGACTGCCGGCGAAAAGGTCGTGGTGAGGCCGGCCGAGACATTGCATTCCGGCATGAAAGTTAAGCTGAAACAATAATCCAACATTCACTAGACAGCACATGGCACTCGTAACCTTAGAAAATGTATCCAAATCGTACTGGAGGGATTCCCTGGAAATCCCCGTTCTGCGAAATATTTCGTTTGAAATCAACGAAGGAGAATTTCTCGGACTCATGGGGCCCTCC
Source organism: Bacteroidota bacterium (assembly GCA_035495255.1). Taxonomy (GTDB): domain Bacteria; phylum Bacteroidota; class Ignavibacteria; order UBA10030; family SZUA-254; genus DASYTP01. Next base: position 35,250 of record DATJGD010000049.1, read on the forward strand.
GGGTCGGGCAAAACGACGCTCCTGAACCTCATTGCCGGCATCGACAGGCCTTCCTCCGGCAGGCTCAGCGTGACGAACACCGAAATTAACAAGCTTTCCGAATCGGAACTGGCGAAGTGGCGGTCCAAGAATATCGGGTTTGTCTTCCAGTTCTATAATCTCATGCCGGTGCTTACTGCCTTTGAGAACGTGGAGCTGCCCCTCCTCCTGTCGAAGCTCGACAAGAAGCAGCGCAAGGAGCATGTGGAACTTGCCCTCGAGGTGGTCGGTTTGAAAGATAGAATGGGACATTATCCGAAACAGCTCTCGGGCGGACAGGAACAGCGCGTCGCAATCGCCCGCGCCATCGTCACGGATCCGACGCTTCTTGTGGCGGACGAGCCGACAGGCGACCTGGACAAGGTATCGGCGGAGGAGATTCTGAATCTTTTGGAGCGGCTGAACAGCGAATTTAAGAAGACCATTGTGATGGTGACGCACGATCCTCGTGCCGCCGAGCGCGCGCATAAGAGCCGTCATCTGGATAAAGGCGAACTTTCCTGAGGCCCCTATGAAAGTGCTTAAGCTCGCAATCAAGAATTCATTCCGTCACTCGTTACGGACAATCCTGACGATCATCGGCATCAGCATCGCCGTGATGTCATTCGGATTCATCCGAACCGTTGTAACCGCATGGAATGCCGGCGTGGCCGCGTCCGCGTCGAACCGAATGATCACGAGCCATTCCGTCTCAATCATTTTCACTTTGCCGATTTCTTACCGGGACCAGCTGCTGAAAGTGCCGGGTGTATCCGGCGTATCGTACGGAAATTGGTTTGGCGGCGTCTATAAAGATCCGAATGACTTTAAGAACTTCTTTCCCCGGATCGCGATTGATCCCGAATCATTTTTCTCGCTGTATCCGGAGTTCATCCTCCCTGAAGATCAGCTTGCCGCATTTAAGAAAGATCGCAACGCCTGCATTGTAGGACAGAAGCTTGCCACGGAGCATGGATTTAAGATCGGAGACATTATCACCGTCGAAGGAGATATCTATCCGGGAACATGGGATTTTGTCGTGCGCGGCATCTACAAAGGGCGCGATGCCACGGTCGACGAGACACAGATGCTCTTTCAATGGAAATACCTGGATGAGAAGGTGGGCCAAACGCAGCCCGGTAGAACGGGCCAAGCAGGATGGTATGTCCTGAATGTCCAAAATGCAAGCGATCTTGCGACGGTCGCGAAGACAGTCGATGATATGTACGCCAACTCGCGCGCGAGCACAAAAACCCAAACCGAAAAAGCATGGCAGCAGAGTTTCGTCTCGATGTCGAGCGCCATTCTCACGTCGCTCACGGTCATGTCGTACGTGATTATCGGCATTATCCTGCTTGTGCTCACGAATACGATCGTGATGGCGACACGGGAACGCATCCGGGAATATGCGGTGCTCAAGACGCTGGGATTTTCCGGCAGGCACATCATCGCCCTCATTGGCGGTGAGTCGATGCTCATTGCCGTCGCCGGTGGGGCGTTTGGGCTGTTGCTCACGTTTCCCGCTACCGGCGGATTTGCGAAGGCATTTCCGACCTGGTTCCCGATTGTGGTCGTCGAGCCATTAACGATCGCTCTGGCGGTGGCTTCTGCAATCGTCGCAGGCATCGTCGCGGCCCTGTTCCCCTCCATGCGTATTCTTCGCATGAAAATTGTCGACGGACTCAGAACTATCGGATAAGATCTCTATGAAAATCCCACTCTCATACAGCTGGCGCAGCCTCTGGACGAGGAGACTGACGACAATTCTGACGCTCGCCGGCATCACGCTTGTCGCGTTCGTATTCGCCGCAATCCTCATGATGGCGCATGGCGTCGAAGTAGCGATGGTCGACAGCGGTTCCGATGACAATATTATCGCAATTCGCAAGTCTGCGACGTCCGAACTCACCAGTCAGGTCGACAGGGAATCGGCAAACATCCTCAAGACGCACGGAGAAATAGCGCATGGCGCAGACGGGAAGCCGCTTGTCACTTCGGACGTCCTGGTTGTGATTAACTTGTTTAAGAAAGTTTCCCACGATCTCAGCAACGTCTCCGTACGGGGCCTTTCGCCTGAAGCCACGCAGTTGCGGCCCCAGGTCAAGCTTTCCTCGGGACGAATGTTTCAGTTCGGCACCCACGAGGTTATCGTCGGAAAGAGTGTCTCCCAGCGATTTGACGGTTGTGAGATTGGCGGGACGATCAGGTTCATGGCGAGCGAGTGGCTCATCGTTGGAGTTTTTGACGCGGACGGCACATCCTTCGAATCGGAAATCTGGAGCGATGTCGAGCAGCTCATGCCGGCGGTCGGCAGGCCGATCTTCAACTCCGTGACGATGCGCCTCACCGACCCGAATCAGCTTGATGCCCTCAAGGAGAGCGTGCAGAAGGATCCGCGAACCCAGTCCGTCGATCTCAAGCGCGAAAAGGCGTTCTACGCAGAACAATCAAAAAATCTCGCCGGCTTTATCCGCATCCTCGGAACCATCGTGACGGTCATCTTCAGCATCGGCGCAATTGTTGGAGCAGTGATCACGATGTATGCGGCTGTTTCCAATCGGACGGTGGAAATAGGCACTCTGAGATCTCTTGGATTCCAGCGCAGAAGTATTCTCTCGGCGTTTCTCATCGAATCGACCCTTCTTGCCGTCATCGGCGGCCTCGCCGGCATCGCCCTCGCGTCGCTGATGTCATTCGTACGGATTTCAACGGTAAACTTCGGAACATTTTCAGAGCTTGCGTTTGGGTTCGAGCTTTCCGGGCAGGTCATCATCTCGACGCTGATCTTCGCCGTCGTCATGGGATTTCTGGGAGGATTTTTGCCCGCGGTCAGGGCAGCGCGCCTCAGTATAGTCAATGCACTTCGGTCTTCATAACCAAAAGAAAGGAGCGACGTATGCGACAATGTATGATGGTTCTTCTCGTTCTTCTGAGCCTACTGGCCCTTCCGGCGACCGGGAGAAGCCAGGGCAGCGGATTCGGCGTCGGCGTCATCGTCGGCGAGCCCACAGGCTTCAGCTTCAAAGGATGGATGGATTCAAAGTCGGCGATCGACGCAGGCCTCGCCTGGTCATTCGTTCGCGGGACCTCGTTTCACGTCCATGCGGATTACCTCTTTCATTCGTTTGGCGTCTTCAACTCGGAGGAAACTATTCCCTTATACTTCGGGGTCGGCGGAAGAATTAAGACAGTCTCCGGCGGTGACGCGAGACTCGGCGTGAGAGGCGTGATCGGCATTGGATATTTCTTCAAAGACGCGCCTGTCGACCTTTTTCTGGAAGTAGCGCCGGTCCTCGATCTCACCCCCGCTACCGAAATGCAGGTGAATGCCGGATTCGGGGCGCGGTATTTCTTCCATTAAAGATTGAGGGTTTACAGGGAATTTTCCTATTGCGGGATTGGAAGATTTTTTGTATATTTGTTCGCTCCTCTATCGAAAACTCAAGGATTCTTATGGCAAAAATGTGTGATATATGCGGGAAAAAGCCCGTTTCGGGCAATAACATCAGTCATGCGCACAATAAGACGCGCAGGCGCTGGCTTCCCAATCTTCAGAACGTCCGTGCGAGCGTGAACGGCCGGACACAACGCATGCGCGTATGCGCTACCTGTATCAAGCAGGGAAAGGTGCTTAAAGCTGCATAAGCTCTCACGAACTCTTTCGGCTTTGAACCACGCCCCTCTCGTTCTGTGAGAGGGGCTTTTTTTTTGCAAATCTCTCCAAAAGTACTACATTTGAACTAATGTCGATACCGAATTCGCTCACACTTTTTCGCATCCTCCTCACCCCTGTTTTCGTCATTCTTCTTTTTTCCGACTCTTCGTTCTGGAAACAAATAGCCCTCGTCGTTTATGTCGTGGCCGCCCTGACCGACTGGTATGACGGCTGGGTCGCCCGTAAATACGGATATATTACCCGGTGGGGAAAATTTCTCGATCCGTTGGCCGATAAGATACTTTCCGCAGCAGCTTTGTTCTCGTTCGTCGCCCTCCGCCTGATCGACGCCTGGATGGTCTGGATCATCGTTCTCCGGGATTTTCTTATCACCGGACTCCGGAGCTACGCCGAGTGGAAAGACCGGCCGATCGTCACATCAAAAACCGCGCAGGCGAAAACGTTCGGCGAGTTCCTCGTCATTTATTACATTCTTATCCTCTATGTCGCGCAGCATATTCCGGTCATCAATAAGGATTACGGACACTGGATCGACACGCTCATGCATCCGCTTGTCCTCTTCGGGATGATGCTCCTTGTGACGCTTTCGACAATCGGCACGGGAGTGAAATATCTCATCGATAACAGGAAGGTTCTTCTTGAACTCTATGGAGCCGAATCTACCGCCGCAGGCAAGTAGCACAGAAACGCGGGTTCCCTTTCTCGCTAATTTCGTTGCGACAGGATTCTATTCGGGCTACTTCCCCGTAGCTTCCGGAACGGCGGGCTCGCTCGTCGGACTGGGGCTTTACATGATTCCGGGAATGGAACGTCTCGAAGTCGTTTCTCTGGCAATCATCGTGGGATTTTTTGCGGGCGTATTCACCTCTGCGAGAGTTGCCGCTGTCGTCGGCGATCAGCGATCAGCCTCTGCCGCATTTTCAAAAGACCTGCTTCAACATGGGCATGCGCACGCGCCCGATCCTTCGATCGTCGTTATCGATGAAATTGTCGGAATGTGGATCTCTCTCGCGTTTCTTCCCAAAACATACGTGGTACTGATCGCTGCGTTCGTTCTCTTCAGGATTTTTGACATTGTAAAGCTCCCGCCTGCCCGCCAGCTTGAGAGAATTCCGAATGGCTGGGGCATCATGCTTGACGACGTGGCGGCCGGTGTGTATGCAAACATCGCGGTGAGAGTGATAGGAGTAGTGCTTCCCGGTTTAATCTACGGGTAGCTCGCAGATGAAAGCAATTATTATCTCCATAGGCGACGAAATACTCATCGGCCAGGTCATCAACACGAATGCGGCGTTCATCTCATCGAAGCTTAACAGCGTTGGAATAGAGGTCGATACCGTCCTCACCGTCGGCGACACCGAGGAGGCGATTCTCAAAGGCTTCCGGGAGTCCGCCAGCGGTCACGATCTCGTCGTCGTTACCGGCGGGCTCGGGCCGACGCATGACGATATTACAAGAACCGCCGTCTGCAAATTCTTCCAGACAAAACTCGTTTCCAGCCAGGAGGCGCGCCGGGATATCGAAACATTTCTTGCAGCGCGTGCCCGTCCATGGTCCGATGCGGCGGAAGATCAGACGCTCATACCCCAGGGTGCAACGGTAATGCCGAACCGGCACGGCACCGCTCCCGGGGAGTTCTTCGAGCGCGAGGGAAGGTACTTCATCGTGATGCCCGGAGTGCCGCAGGAGATGGAAGGGATGATGAATGATTTTGTCGTCCCGTTCTTCCGTCAGCACCCGACCGGCGGACATATCCTTCATCTCACGCTGAACACAACGGGCATTCCGGAGTCCACGCTCGCAAGCAGGCTGGGAAATATCGAGGAGCTACTTCGGGGAGAAAAGCTTGCGTTCCTGCCATCGACGGGAGGCGTCAGGATGAGAATCACCGTATCCGGATCTGATATGAAGAAATGCGAGCAAAAACTTTCTTCAATCGAAGCATCAATCCGGGAGAAGGCGGGAAAATACATCTTCAGTGCCGGCGATATATCTCTCGAAGCCGCCGTCGGCGAACTCTTGCAGAGCCGCGGACTAAAACTTGCCGTTGCCGAATCTTGCACCGGGGGATTGCTCGCGGATAAGATTACGAATGTCCCCGGAAGTTCGGCCTACTTTGAGCGGGGAATCGTGGCTTACAGCAACGCCTCGAAGGCCGATCTCCTGCATGTAGCCAACGAACTCATCAAAGCACATGGCGCCGTGAGCAAAGAAGTCGCGGAGGCAATGGCAATCGGAATCAGATCCGTTGCCGGCGTCGATATCGGAGTTTCGACGACGGGCATCGCCGGGCCCTCGGGCGGCACGGAGAGTAAGCCAGTGGGAACGGTCTGGATCGCATATTCCGATGCAAAAGAGACGGTCGCGCTCAAACTCAACCTGGGGAGCGACCGGCTACGCATTAAAGAACGGGCCTCCCAGGCCGCGCTGGAACTCGTGAGGCGGAAAGTCCTCAACCTCGGGTAAGAGCTTGCCTTCGATACGCACATTCATCGCGCTGGAAACCCCTCCCGACATCCGCGCATCAATCGACGAACTACTTACTACCCCGAAGCAAGTGAACGCCGCTGTCAGGTGGGAAACGCCGGAGAAGTTTCATGTCACCGTGAAGTTTTTGGGTGATGTGGACGAGCGTAAACTTCCAACAATAATCGCAAAAATTGAGCAGACCGTTTCGACGATTACTGGATTTGAAATCGAATACGGCGATATCGGGATGTTTCCCGACAGAGATCATCCGAGGATCATTTGGATTGGCTGCCATAATCCTGACCGAATGCTCTCGCGACTGAAAAAGGAACTGGACTCGGCCTTGCGGCCATTCGGATTCCCTATTGAAGCCCGTGCGTTCCATCCCCACATCACATTAGCCAGAATAACGGGCGAAAAGGGGAAAAAAGATTTGCTTTCAATATTGGAAAATCTTACCTTTGAGCCACGCTGCGCGACGGTAGAAGAAGTCGTCGTCATGAAGAGCATGTTGAAGCCGCAGGGTTCGGAGTATTCACGTTTAACTTCAGTTCGATTATCCAGGAAAACGTAAGGGACACATGACGCGGGGAAAGACTATCAGAAAATCGCAAACTGTAATGCTCATCGACGATGAAACGCTCTGGCTGGATCTTATCCAACAGGTCCTTGCCGACGAGGCGTACAAAGTCGTCACCGCCAGCAGCGGCGAGGCGGCATTGAAGAAATTGCATTCGATCCACCCCGATCTTATATTAAGTGACGTCCGTATGCCCGTCCTGAATGGCTTCGATCTCTATGAAAAGGTCCGAAGCGATCCAAAGCTCAAAAGCATCCCCTATGTTTTCATGTCTTCCATCGACGACTTCGACGCGATGCGCACCGCCCGTGAGCTCGGCGCCGACGATTATTTTGAAAAACCGTTCGACGCGGAAGGCGTGAAAGATATTGTCCTGAACCTGTTGATCCGGTTCAAGAACCGTAAGAAATAGCCTCTTCGCATACACATCTATAACATTATTTGAGGTGGTGTCCTGCACCACCGGGAAGGAGTATTTATGGCAGACGAAACATCACGAGAAGCACGGCTTCAGGCGTTAAGCATTGCCGTCGAACAGATCGAAAAGCAGCACGGCAAAGGCGCGCTCATGCGTCTCGGAGAAGGCCCGATTGCTAAAATCGACAGCATCTCGACCAGTTCTATCTCCCTCGATGCGGCAATCGGCATCGGCGGAATTCCCCGCGGAAGAGTTGTTGAAATTTTCGGCCCCGAAGCATCGGGCAAAACGACCATTTGCCTCCATGTCATCGCTGAAGCTCAGCGCAAGCAGGGCATCGCGGCATTTATCGACACTGAACATGCGCTGGACATCAGCTATGCGAAAAAGCTGGGCGTCGACGTTAATAATCTTCTCCTCTCTCAGCCGGAATACGGCGAGCAGGCGCTCGAAATAGTCGAGACGCTCGTCCGCAGCGGCGCGCTCGACATCATTGTCATCGACTCCGTCGCGGCTCTCACACCACGGGCGGAGATCGAAGGCGAAATGGGAGATCCGACAATGGGCGTTCAGGCCCGCCTCATGTCGCAGGCGCTCCGCAAGCTCACCGCGGCAATCAGCAAATCCAAGACCACCGTCGTCTTTACAAACCAGCTGCGCCAGAAGATCGGCATCATGTTCGGCAATCCGGAAACCACGACCGGCGGCAACGCGCTGAAGTTCTACGCCTCCCTGCGGCTCGACGTGCGCCGCATCGAAGCGCTGAAGGACGGCACGAACGTCATCGGCAACCGGGTCAAGGTAAAAGTCGTCAAGAACAAAGTTGCCCCGCCGTTCAAAGAAGCGCAATTCGATATTCTCTACAATGAAGGCATTTCGAAGCTCGGAGACCTCATCGACGCCGCGGTCGAGCACAACATTATCGCAAAGAGCGGCTCATGGTTCTCCTACAACAGTGAGCGGATCGGCCAGGGACGCGACGCCGTGAAGAAGTATCTCCAGGAGAACGAGAAAATGGCGAAGGAGATCGACAGCGTCCTCCGCAAGAAACTGGGCCTGCTTGAAGAGAACGGACATTCGAACGGCAACGGCAAGCCTTCCGCTGAGCCGCCTGCAAAATCGGAGGCTCCCGGGCTGAAAAAACCCGTGAAGGTGTAAGTAGCGGCGAGCATAGAAGATGCTCATCACGAACATCGAGCCCCAGAAACGATCTCCCCGGAGAGTCAATATTTACCTGGATGATGAGTTTGCGTTTGGAATTCAGGCCGATGTTCTTGCAAAATTTGGTTTGCGGGAGGGGGACGAGCTCGACAAGGAGGCTGTAGGACGCGTGCTTCTCGTAGAAGAACGCACGCTCGCCAAGAATCAGGCTCTTCGCTATCTCGGCACCCGCCGCCGCACCGAGAAGGAAATTCGGGACAAGCTCCTTGAGAAGGAATTTACTCCCGCCACAATCGAGAGTGTTCTTGCGGACCTTATAGCTCGCGGGCTCGTCAACGACGCAGAATTCGTCAAGGCGTTCGTCCACGACGCACAGATGCGCAAGCCCGCCGGCAAACGTCTGCTGCAGATGAAACTTCGCAGCAAAGGTATCTCCCCCGCTCTTCTCAAGACGCTTCTCAATGACGAAATGTCCCCGGAACAGGAAGAGGCCCTCGCTCTGAAGGAGGCTGAAAAAATTATCGGAAAGTACAACACCTCCCGGAAATCCGTCGATCCGCCCAGGCAACAACAGCGTCTCATCCAGCACCTCGCGCGCCGGGGATTCAGCTGGTCGGCAATTTCGCCCGTCGTGAAGAAACTTTTTGGACAATACTGACCCCCATGACAAGAGTTGTATTCGATATTGAGACGCTGGGCGTTCCATTTGACACACTGGACGAAGTTCAGCGTGACTACCTGCTGAAATCGTGCGATACAGAGGAAAAACGACAGGCCGAAATGCAGCGCACCAGCCTGTATCCTCTCACAGCGCAAATCATCGCGATCGGAATGTATAATCCTGATTCCAAATCAGGGAAAGTCTTTTACCAGGCGGATAAGAGTGAACAGAGTCACTCCGCAGACCACAGTGTGGAATTCAGCTCAGGCGATGAGGCATTTGTCATTCGCTCCTTTTGGGATGCGGTCCAGCGGTACGATCAGTTTGTCACGTTTAACGGACGAGGCT
>DATJGD010000050.1:0-52017 GCA_035495255.1 Bacteroidota bacterium
CCCTTTCAGGGGGATTAGCGGGCCTCGGCGGGAGCAATTTCGTACTCGGCTACAAACACTACTATGAGATCGGATTTTCCGACGGGGCCGGCTTCATGGGCATCGCGGTTGCCCTGCTCGCAAAGAATAATCCTCTCGCGATTGTGCTGACGGCGGTATTTTTTGGCACCCTTGAATACGGAGGGTTGACGATCAATACGTTTGTGCCGAAAGAACTCGTCAATATCCTCCAGGCGATCATCATTCTCAGCACGATCGTCCTGACGAAACTTTTCGACAAGATTGTACTTCAGGGGCTGCAGCGGCGCTCCTCGGAGCAGCGCTATGCTTGAATCGATACTTTCTCTTACATTTCTGGCGCAGGGGTTGAGGATTTCCATTCCGTACATTCTTCCTGCTCTCGGAGGTACATTTTCCGAACGGAGCGGCGTTGTCAATATCGCTCTTGAGGGAATGCTTCTTGTCGGGGGGTTCGCGACTGCTGCAGGAACGTATTTTACCGATAATCCATTCATCGGGATACTCTGCGGGATTGCCGCGGGAATGGTTCTGTCGGTGATCCACGGGCTTGCCTCCGTCACCTTCAAAGTAGACCAGATTATCACCGGCATCGCGCTGAATCTTCTCGCCGTCGGCGGCACGAAATTTACCTCGCAGTGGATTTTTCACAGCTCGAGCAATTCGCCCCGCATCGCAGGAGTTGAGCGGATGGATATCCCGTTCTTGAACGAATATCCGCTGATAAATCTGCTTCTGAAGCCTTTTGTTCTGTTGACGATCGTTCTCATCGTTGCCGCAAACTTTGTGCTGTTCAAAACACGCTTTGGCCTCCGGCTCCGTGCCGTCGGAGAACATCCCGAAGCGGCCGATTCGTTGGGCATCAGCGTCGCCCGGATGCGCTTCAGTGGCGTCCTCATCAGCGGGCTTTGTTCGGGGCTCGGAGGCGCCTGGCTGGCGCTGGACCAGCACAGCTTTACCGACGGGATGTCTGCGGGCCGCGGGTTTATAGCGCTTGCCGCAATCATCGTAGGTAAATGGAAACCGCTTGCAGCCACTGTGGCATGCATCGTTTTCGGGTTTGCAGAAGCCCTCGCTCTCCAACTGCAATCCGGAAACATACCGACACAATTTATTCAAATGATCCCGTATGTGCTGACAATGATCGCGCTTGCGGGATTTATTGGCAGATCATCACCGCCGGCCTCCGATGGAATTCCCTATGAAAAATAATGCTGAAAAGAAAACTGCTTCCCCTGCGCTCTCCCTCGAGCAACGGGTGAAGAAATCTGTAAGTTTTATCAGGAAAACAACGCGCGTCCGGCCTGAGATTGCGATCATTCTGGGTTCAGGGCTGGGCAGCCTGACGAGTACGATGAGCCGCCAGACCTTCATCGATACGGCGGCGATTCCCTTTTACCCGAGACTGACGGTCGAAGGCCATCGGGGTGCACTCGTGTTTGGCCACTGCGGGTCTGTCCTTTTGCTGGCGTTTCAGGGAAGGGCGCATTTCTATGAAACCGGGGACCTCGAGACGGTTCTCTACCCTATTCGTCTCGCGCATGCGTTGGGTATCACGACATTGATTGTAACGAACGCTGCCGGAGGAGTGAACAACTCATTTCGGGCCGGCGACCTCATGCTCATGAACGACCAGATCAACCTCACGTTCGAAAATCCGCTCATCGGGGTTGCTCCCCGGCTCATGCGCGCACCCCTTTACGATGAACACTTGCGCCAGCTCATTACAGGCGTCGCCGGCAAGCTTGCCCTTCCCCTTAGGGAAGGAGTGTACTGCGGCGTCAAAGGACCTTCGTATGAGACGGCGGCCGAGATTGAAATGGTTCGCACGCTGGGAGGAGACGCAGTGGGAATGTCGACCGTCAACGAAGCCTCTCTGGCCGCGGCATACGGAATGCGGGTTGCGGGAATCTCGTGCATCACGAATCTCGCGACAGGCATAAGCTCGGAAAAATTATCCCATGCGGAGGTCACGGAGGTTGCCGACAGGGTCAAGGAGCAATTTAGCGCCCTTGTGAACGCCGTGATCACGGCGATTGGATCCCGTTCGCGAGCTCACTCTGCGCTGCACTCCCGGAAGCCCCGCCGGGTCTGATTATTGCTTCAGCATGTAGAGCTGCCAGAGGCTTCTGCTGCTCGTATGGAGAAACGGCAGGATCGCCATCTTTCCTGTTGCCCCGATGCTCTTTTCGAGATACGTCATTTCACTGAATTTTTCTTTCACTTCAGGATCCAGCGGCGATTCGAATCCTGCTTCCCGCATCATGAGTACTCCCTTGGATTTGACGCTGAGTTCCGTATGGATTCGCAGGAGGCACAGCATGTCGACAAGCACTTCGGGAGAAAAGCGCGATTTCAACGAGTAAAGATATTGGCCGATCCGCGACTCGGATAAATTGCCGGTCGAAATGAGGGCGAGCAGTTCCATATCTGCGTCCAGGTTGACTCCGAGCCATTCGCGCGTCGACTGCTCGCTCCTTTTATAGACAAAATAAAACAGCGCCGGCAGAACGATGAGGAGCAGGAGCGTCGACGGGATCGGAGGCAGCAGGAAGTGATTGAACAACGAATGAATGGCGATCGCAGGCAGAAGACCGAGTAAAAATAACGGCCCGGAATGCCCGGATTGTTTTTCAGAAAGGCTTTTCGAAATAATCCCGAAGATCGCGGTCGTCCCTCCATGCATGACCGCGGTCCCAAAACCGCGGGTAATCCACATCAGCACGTTTGTCCCCGCGACGGCCTGAAGATAGTAGATATTTTCCACGAACGCGAATCCGGCTCCCACCGCAAACCCGTAGACTGCCGCATCGACCATGAACCCGACACGCTGAGAACGAATGAGAATGATGATGTACAGCGCTTTTCCCCCTTCTTCAATCACCGGGGAGATATACCGCGTGTACAGCGTCCGGTCGATGGTGAGGTAACTTAACGCCGAATCATTGATCAAATAGCATGCGAACGCGATAACCCCGCCGGCAGCAATCGCCAGCACGATTGAGAAGGGTTTGATAAGCTTGAAGCTATCCAGGAAGATCAGTGAGACAAGAAAGATGGAGACCGGAAGAAGCCCCAGGGCGATATGTAATAACAGCTGCATGCAGTGAGAGCGAATGGGAGAAGTTCGGACCCCTGATGATCAGAGAATCTTCAGCGAAACCATGAATTCGTCGGTCTTGCGCTGGCCGGTCTCCCATGCGCCTGCGTATCCAAAGGAGAGCGTCGATTCCAGTGTCGAAAAGAAGACGAGCTTGATATTCAGCTGTACGCCCGCGTCCAGGGCACGCTGCTGCGTCGACGGCTCGTCCAGATCGGTCAGAACACAGGTGCTGAAGAGCGAGACATGCGCCCAATTGCAATAAAGATTTGGGAAACCAAACCTCCGGAATCGCAGCGGGGGCAGGGTAAGCTCGAACTGGCCGCGGACAAAATTTGCACCGCCTAATTCGTTCAGCTCTTTTCCCGGGAAACTATAATATTCCCTGAAACGCCGCACGTCCTGGTAATCCACCCAATTATTGCCAAATCCTCCAAAATAAAAATTCGCGAAAGATTGGTTTCGATCCCCCCACGATGTCCCTCCTGCCCCCCTGAACCAGATGGACGTATGGTCAATGGGAAGAAGAAAGCCGTACTCGAGCGTTCCATAAACTTTCGGAATAACGTCCCGCTGCACATTTGTCACCGAGGTTGCAAGCCTGGCCTTGATTCCTTGCTCAGCCTCGATACTCCCCAGGGATCGTAATTGATAGGTGTAATTCACGAGCGCGGATCCCGTGACGAACCGGTCATACGATGCCGCGACATTCTGAAAATCGGGCAACCGTTCGAGTCCCCCGTATCCCGCAAGGCTCCCGACAAATTCAAACCGCCTGGGGGGATCAAAAATAAAGAACGAATTATACTTTAACGCGAGCGAGTACCCCTTCCTGCTCGATTTCGTCGGGCCGAAAAGGTCATAGAAATCAGCTCCGTTATAGTGCCCGGTGAGTTTCCAATGCTGGTACTGGTAATCAAATGACGCGTGGAATCGCTCGTCCTGAGGGAGATGACCGTCCGGTGTGTACGAAAGCGATGCGTTAAAGACGTGGTCAAACGCCGGATCGGTAATATCCATGCGCATTCCGAACGCGAGATAATCCTTGTAGCCCTCGAGAATCGGATAGCCCGACATGAAGCGCAGATGATTCAACCCATTGTACTCTCCGCCGGCAACATCGAGCGTGTCGAGATTCACCGTCAACGGTGATTTCACCGTCCAGGTCTTGAGGACGGGGTACTGCTCGACGAGTTCCTGGCCAAGATACCGGACAGGACTTACATCCGAAATAGGTTTATCGGCGATGATCACCGGGAGAAATCCCTTCCCTGTGTACCGGTACACGAGCACTGAATCATTCCCCAGGGGGAGGGGCCGGAAATATCCGGTCTCGCAGTTCGAAATCCACTCTTTTTGCTTGAGCGATCTGTCGTAACGCACGATGTTGGACACTCCCGTATAATATGTCGAGCCATAGAGAAACCTGCCGTCGGCCGAATAGGAGAAGTTGTAGGGCGACGTATTGTTTTCAAATTCGATGAGTGTCTCGTAGGCAATGACCCCTTTGAGCATGCTGTCGATCGGGAGTTCGACAAGCGTCTGGCGGCCGCTTATCTCTACAAGGGAACCTGAAAGGAAATGCCCGTCCGGTGAGATATCGATGTCGAAAAGGTCTTTTCCGTATTTGAGCGTGAAGAGCACCTGCCACCCGTCGTACGGCGGTACGATCCGGACGATCGATGAATAGCCGTTGTTATGCTGCACTCCCCAGATACAGGAATCCTTTGGATTGTAAACGATATCTCCGATCCTGTCATCATTCATCAATATACGCGACTTCCCTGTACCGAGATCTATCTCGTTGAGACCTCTCCAGAAGCGGCTGTTGTGTGTCGTAAAGAAAAGGCGGTTCCCGGCCCGGTCGTACGCCATGTGCGCGACATAGTACAGCGCCGGCGTATGGACGTCGCACAGGGTCCGGATCTCGCCGTTGTCGACATTCACGCTGACGATCTTCGCGAGCTGTCCCGGCAGATTCATTGCCGTGTAGAGTGACCGTGATGCCGAATTGAAGTACGAGCGGGAAACGGAGCCGAGCGGAAAATTCAGCACGGGTCGAAACGGCGTCACGGGGTGAGATCGGATCGAGTCGAGGTTTGCCTGCTGCCATCGGTGTTCCCAGGAGATCCACTTCGTCCATTCCTCATCCAGGGAGCCGCCATAGATATTCTCAAACTGAGACGCATAATACGCCTTGCTGTCTTCCGTTCGGTTAAACCACTGCAGGAGCTTATCCGGCCCGTATTGCAGGGCAAGATACGTCAGAAACCTTGTCCCGTAGAGATAGGAATTCGCGCCTACCTGGAAATCGATTGTTTTCCCCTCGGACTCAAGGCCGACAAAGTCGTAGAAGTAACTGCTGTCGTTTACCATGGCGCGGAAGACCATCTCATCGTACCCGCCGAGAACCCTGCCGATGCCTCCCGCCATCCAGGTTTCCATAAATGTCGCAAATCCCTCGTGATACCACCTCGGACAATACCATCGCGGCACCGTGAGATAACTGTACAGCATCGAGAGCGGGTTATCCGAAGTTGCGGACACCTTGCCCAGGAACAGGGAGCGATAGAATCTGTCGGTCGATGTACTCTTCTCAGTCGTTACTAAATGGGCAAGCTCATGGTTCATCACCCAATTCATGCGTTCATTTGTCGGGCCCGTCTCATAGACATAATCGTAGGGTTCTATGCCGATGTTGAGATAGTCCCAGGGCAAGGGAGAAGCACCGCCGGTTCCGAAATCATTAAAATCGTGCAAAAATACCGTGATATTTTCGCCGGGCTTGTAATCAAACAGCGATTCATGGAAATGAAGCGAGTTTTCGAAACACCGCTCCAAATGGGGCACGAGATAATTGTGCTCCTTATTGAAATATAAAAGAAACAAGTCTTTTGTCGAAGAAAAGTAAGTCTGCCCGTAGGCGGCCACGGAAAGGCCGCTCCAGCAGAGGAGGACAATTTGTAATCTGATGTACGTACTTCGCGTGCGCGCCATGAGGGTGACTAACCGATTTGTGAAAGATCTAAGGTAGGTAAAATCAGGGGACATTTGCAACAAAAAGGGATGACTTGTTGGGTCATCCCTTTTTGAAACTGAATAGCAGAGCGAATTATTGCTGGTCGTGGTCCGCGGTCTTCTGGACTTCGTTTCCTGCGGTCTTCTGGACTTCGTTTCCTGCGGTCTTCTGAATGGTGTTGCCTTCACCCTTCTGAATGGTGTTGGCTTCGCCCTTCTGAATGGTGTTGCCTTCGCCCTTCTGGAATGTGTTGCCTTCACCCTTCTGGATCGTGTTGCCTTCGCCCTTCTGGAGGTCGTTGAAGGTCTTGTAGAATTCCTGCTTTTGCGCTATCGAGGCGGTATTCCAGAACGCGATGGCCATTGCAAGCTCGGTAGTCTTCTGGATCGTGTTGCCTTCGCCCTTCTGCATGGTGATGGGTTCGCCCTTCTGAATGGTGTTGCCTTCGCCCTTCTGCATGGTGATGGGTTCGCCCTTCTGCATGGTGATGGGTTCGCCCTTCTGCATGGTGACGGGTTCGCCCTTCTGCATGGTGACGGGTTCGCCCTTCTGCATGGTGATGGGTTCGCCCTTTGCCACCGAGGCGTTCGCATCCTTTGTCAACGAGGCGTTCGCATCCTTTGTCAACGAGGCGTTCGCATCTTTCGTCAACGAGGCGTTCGCATCTTTCGTCAACGAGGCGTTAACATCTTTCGCGAAAGTTTCGCGCATTGAGAGTGGCTGCGATTTCCAAAATGCCATTACAACTTCGGGATCGGCCTGAGCTCCGTCCGTAAGGGCATGCTCGTTGAGCTGGACGTCGCGATCGCTGATCTGCTGACTGTTATACTTCTTTACCCCGCCAATTGTCCCGGTAACATCATTGGTTGCTGGCCAGGGGTAAATGAAGGACATGTAGACAACAGCGATCACTGCGACAAGAACACCGCTGATAACTAACTTACTTTTCATAAAACCCTCCTGTGGATTTATAGGTGTATGTGAATTAGATAATGATGGTTTAAATAAAGATAGAAATGATGATTGCGCAGGGGAGGCGTACCGCCCGGCGTCGATGCTATTCAAGACAAGCTTCTTAAGGTTGGGAGATGGTTCGACGGGCTGAACCGAATTCAGCATGCCCGAAAGGGTGTGAAGCTCGTCGTAAAGTTCTTTCACTTCAGGGTTTACCGACAACATTTCCTGGAAAGCCCGGCTCTCTTCCGCAGAGTTCAACTTATCAATTTCCCGGTGAATGAGCTCTATCTGTTTTTCAGTGATCATAATTGTTTGATTAAAATGTCTTTGAGCTGCTGACGGGCGGTAAATAATCTTGATTTCACTGTCTTTTCTGGAATACCGAGAATCTCGCCAATCTGATTGTATGAGAATCCCTGCAAATGCTTCAAAATGATAACTGTCTGATAATCCTGATTGAGCCGGCCTATTGCGATGTTGATCATTTCACTCGACTCATTGTTATTGAGGATGTCTTCAGGCGTCCCGTCGCCGGAGATCATCCCCTCGTTCAGCGCCTCGCCTCTCCGGCGGGACTGCTGAAGGTTAAGAGATTCGTTGATTGCGATACGGTAGAGCCAGCTGAATAACTTATACTTGTGATTAAAGTTCGGGAGATTGTTGTATGCCTTGATGAATACTTCCTGCGCGATATCTTGTGCTTCATTGACATTGTTGAGAATCCTCAGTGCAACATTGAATATTGGCCGCTGGTATTTGTCGACTATCTTCCCGAAGGCTTTCTGATCCCCGTGAAGAGAATCGTCGACGAGCTTTAAATCCTGTTCCTCATTCATAAATACAGGCGGCGGACAAAAAAGTTGGTGAAAAGTTTATTCTATTTTGAAAATTTTATCAAATCCGGTCATAAGGAAGATATCCCGGATATGCTTGTTCAAATTGATTAATTTAAGGCCAAATCCCTGCGAATTAAGCCTTTTTTGATTGCTGAGCAGTATTCCCAGGCCTGCGCTTGAAATATACTCCAAACCGCTAAAATCTATGGTTGAGGAGGTTGTCAGCTGTTGAAGGGCGCTGCTTGCCTTTTCGACCTGGGAGGCGTCCAGCCTTCCAGTAAACTCAATATCCCCGTTTTCCCGCACTCTTGAATCAAACATTCTTCTTCTCCATTGCTAACATTACAGTTATTTTACTCGTTCGGTCGGCATACTCGTAGTCTATTTTTTCGGCCATTTTCTTGACGAGGTAGATTCCCAGGCCACCGACTGCCCGTTCGCTTGCCTCAAGCGTGGTGTCAACGTCCCCGCTTCCGCGGGGATCGAACCTGTCGACGCCGCGGTCGATAAGCGAAATACAGAGAGATCCCCCCTTTTCTTCGATTCCGATGGTGACGTCTTCATGGGTCGTGTGGTTGTACTTCACCATATTGGTGAATATTTCTTCCACAACAAAATTTGTCGAAAAAACGATCTTTGAATCGTTCCGGTCGGCAAGGTACTCCCCAATGAACTGAAAGATATTTTCCAGCTCGGCCAGTTGTCGTTTAAACACGCGTTCCATAGCATTGTTGGGCCTGAGCCCGAGCGATCGTACCCCTAGCGATGTCTGTTGTGATTCCTAAGCCTCCGGAGTGTCCGGAAGCTGCCTCCCTGCGATATCAGGCCCTTCCCCAGTTACCGGGCCTGACAAAACTATTTCGAATTTGGGATCGTGAGGACGTACTCTCTCAATGCCTTAATCTGCTCCCTGGCATCTCCGCCAAGGTCCTGAGAGAACGGCGACGGTTCCTTGAGGTCCGGATAGAACTGCGGCATCTTTGTCCCCGGTTGAATGACATCCGGATTAATGATCCAATCGACGATCCAGTCCGGCTTCAGCCGGTTCTTTGCCATTGCAAGATTCGGGGCGAGGTCACCTGCAGTTTTGCCTTCCGGAACCTTGCCGGTATAATGGCAGCTCAAACATTGAAGATCTTCAAACAATTTCTTTCCGACCGCGACGTATTTGGGATCGGGCGAGACGGCATGATAGTCCCGCAATTCCAGCTCCTTGTTATGAAGAGCAAGAAAATACTTTGAAGCGACCGTAATTTCCTGATCGTTGAGCCCAAAGGTGGGCATGTGGATGTTCAGCCATGGCCGGATCGTCGTGGGCCCCTTGAGAAAGTCGTGGAGCCACGGTTCCTGAACCTTGTTCCCTTCGGGGTAAAGGTATGGCGGAGCGAATGCCTCGTCGTCCAGCGTCGCTTTAATGAATCCGCCCTCTTCTTCGATCTTATGGCAGCCGACGCAATTGTACTGAAAGTGCGTCAGCTTGCGTCCCGCCTGGACATCCTGAAGGCGGGCATCAAACGCCTGTTGATACGGCTGATCGGGATTCTCTTTCGTATAGCCGCGGAGGAGCGTCCTGATCGCCACAATTTCACTGTCGGAAAAGGCAAACACCGGCATTTTGGAAATAATCCGGTCGGTGGTATACGTTCGTGCGTTCCGGATCTTGTTGAAGACCCAGTCATTCCACGTGTGCGGGACTTCGGACGGTTTCTTGTCTCCAAAATCAAGTTCGTCGACGCGTTTGCGTCCGATGTTGTTCAGAGAAACGCTGACGCGGCTTTCTTTCTCCATACCTTTGATAGTATGGCATCCGGCGCACCCGTACTCACGGACCAGCTTGCTCCCCTTTGCGATGAGCTCCGGCGAGTCATAGTTCAATTCCTTGTGCTCGAATTCCCGGCTGTCCTTCATCGTCGTGAGGTAGGCAACGACGTCCCGGGCTTCCTCATCGGTGAGGCGCAAATTCGGCATTCTCGCATCGGGATTTACAGCGCGGGGGTTCTTGATCCATTCGTACATCCAGTCGCGGTTGACCTTGCTGCCGACGCGCGAGAGTTCCGGAGCGATATCGTAGCTTGTGCCACGGGCATCTCTCATGCGCGTGTCGTCGCCGATAACATGGCATCCCTTGCATCCGACGGTATTGACGATATTCTTGCCGCGGTCCGCGTTCCCATTCCCGCTGATGCCGTTCTGCGGATGATAATCGCTTTGTTTTCCGACCGACCAGAGAAACGCCGCGATTGCCTGAGCCTGGTCATCTGAAAATTTGAAATTCGGCATGCGGGTATGCGGATTATAATCCTTCGGATTCCGCACCCATCGGAAGAGCCAGTCCGGTGAATCCTTTACGACAAGCTGGTTGAGCTGGGGTCCGATCTTCGGCATGTCAAGATATCCCTTGATCTCGTGGCACCCGAAGCATCCCGATTCCCCCACCAGCCGTTTCGCGAAATTATATTGGTCGCCGTACTGCAGGTAGGTCTCGTTGACATGGCAGCTGTTGCAGGAGGCGTAGACTTCCTTCCCCTTCAGAAGCGGCCACTCCCAATAATGATCTTCGTCCCCGTGGGCCAATCCCGCGGTGAGCGCAGCGCCCTGGCCCCGGTGGCATGGAGTACAACCCATGACTTCCGGATTGTGAATTTTCAGTAGCTCAGGCAGCGGATGCTGCGTGAACGGCTGGCTGACGTTCGCCATTACTTCTTCTTTCCATCCGGCATGGCAGGTCTGGCAGCGATCGATACGGGCCTTTGGAGTCCCGAAGTTCGAGTGATCAAAATTATTCATCATGACCTGGCGGATCTGGGCGTTTGGTTTCATGCGCATCCCGAGCAAATATGAGGCGCGCGCCTTCTCCAGCTTACCCTTCGCGTTGTCAATGTCCGCGTACAATGTGGCGATCTTCGTCGTAACTTCCTTCACCGCTTTCTTGTATTGCTGTATGATCGCGTCGAGCGAATCATGCCGGGAAGTCAATCCATCGATCTGGGAGTTGTACTTCGCCATAAGCTGGGCGTTTTCGTCGACTTTGGATTTATAGCTCTTGTCCTCATTCCCTTCATGGACCGATTTCTTCCAAAAATAGTACGCTTCATCGCTGCGGCTCTTTGCAAAGGTATACTGCCGGTTCGCAGTCAGCAGCTGCTCCTCGTAATCGGAAATTTGCGCCTTTATGGCGGCAGCTTCGGGTGAATTGAGCTTTCCCTGGGCTTCGTTCAATTGCGAGTTGAGATCTTTCAACGAGCCCGAATCGAGCGCAGCCGTGGCTTCGTTCAGGCGGGCTTCCCACTTCGCTGCGGTTGAATCAAAGTACTCTTCCTGGTAAACTTTCCAGGGACGTCTCGTCGTCACTTCATCGAAGACCGACCACATCGTCCCAAGAAACAACAACGCGGAGAGCGTAAGATAAACCTTTCCGTAGGGCCGGGTTTCGATGGGAGTCTCGGCCCGCCGGGAGAACAATTGTAACAGCTTGCTCATATTAGATGTTAAACCAGGGTGTGACGAGAATATACTTGATATTGAAACCGATGCGCAGGATCATCTTGATCGGGAGCGCCATCATCGTCAGAAACAAAAACGCGGTAATACAATATTTTGTGAAGCCCAATTTTTTCACCATCTCCGAATTCTTCTTCCACGCCCAGTACACCCCGATGAGCGCGTAGTAGATGCCGATGATCGACACGCCGAAGATGATCGCGAGCGGATTCAGGCTGTTATCGGCGTGGCGCGTATTGATGCCGAACAATTCCGATAAGTCGACGTTTGTAAGAGCGACCACCCTGTGCGTGTCCCATTCCTGCCACGGGAAAAAGAAATACCAGCCAGGCCCGCGCCAAAATGTTCCCAGGACGATGAGAGAAACCCACAAGATGAGAAATCCGAAGCAATAAATGATAATCGCGTACTTCCGTTCCCTGAATGTGTAGTATCCGTTCCCTTTCTCATTAACGTCGATATAGGGAATCGCCATCAGGCCGACGATGATAATCGTCGGAAGTACGACGCCGGCGATCCAGGGATCGAAATAGACCAGCATTTCCTGGAGGCCGAGGAAATACCATGGAGCCTTCGAGGGATTCGGCGTTAACGTCGGATTTGCGGGTTCTTCGAGCGGCGCATCGATGAGGAACGACCAGAAGATGAGAATGATCATGACGAACAACGCGGCGAGGAATTCAACGCGCACGAGATTCGGCCACACCTGTATTTTGTCCCCCATCTTCGATTCGTCGAGATAGCCCTGCCTGTCGTTCTTTAGCGCTTTCGCGAACGACCACCAGGTGTAGAGGATCACGAAGACAAGCAGCCCTACGATCGGAATATTGTCGGGCTTGGAGATCAGCAACCAGATATTATGCATGGTCTATCTCAGTAATTATTCTTTGCCATTGGATACGGGACCGGATATTCCGCCGTCCTTGCGGATTCTCCAGAAATGAACCGCCATAAAGACCGCCGCGATGAGGGGCAAAAAGATGCAGTGCCCCACATAAAACCGGAGAAGCGTCGGGGGGCCTACCTGTGTGCCGCCGAGGAGAACAAAGCGAA
Source organism: Bacteroidota bacterium (assembly GCA_035495255.1). Taxonomy (GTDB): domain Bacteria; phylum Bacteroidota; class Ignavibacteria; order UBA10030; family SZUA-254; genus DASYTP01. The sequence goes on from DATJGD010000050.1 coordinate 12,485, forward strand.
CGTCATTGTCGATGCGCATTCCGAGCTGAGGGCCAAACGGGCCCTCGTGTCCCAGGAGAGGGGTCGCCCTGGCCATATTCGTTCCCACGGTAACCGCCCAAATCGCGAGCTGATCCCAGGGGAGAAGATAACCGGTGAAGCTGAGAAGGAGCGTCAGCACGAGAAGCACAACGCCGACAACCCAATTGAACTGACGCGGCGCCTTATAGGAGCCGGTGAGAAATACACGGAACATGTGAAGCATCACGGTGATCACCATGAGATGCGCGGCCCAGCGGTGCATGTTGCGCATAAGAGGGCCAAATGCCACGTCGTTCATGAGATACTTCATATCGTCGTAGGCGTATTCCGCGGCCGGACGATAGTAAAACATCAGGATGACCCCGGTGATCGTGAGGACGATGAACAGGAGGAACGTGATGCCTCCCATTCCCCACGTAAAGCCGATGTTCGTTGCGTGACGCGAAATGCGGACGGGATGGAGATGGAGAAAGACGTTATCGACAATCTGAAGGGCGCGATTGCGGTTCGTGTCCTGATAGTTGTGGCGGAAAATTGATTTCCAAACTTCGGACTGCTGGAGTTTCTCGCGAATCTTGGGCATGAGATATTCCTTAAGAGCTAGCTATACTTCAAAAAACAATCCGGCTTAATCCAGTCCCCGTTTTCATACCGGAACTTTATCGCCCGGTCGACGAGGAGCTGGCCGTCATCGGAAAGCGAGATTTTCAGCCGCTCGAGGGGCCGCGGAGCGGGGCCTTCGAAATTGATTCCCGTGCGACGGAACCCGCTGCCGTGGCAGGGGCACTTGAATTTATTTTCAGGTTCCAGCCAGCGTGGAGTGCAGCCGAGATGCGTGCAGATGGCGGATAATGCGTAAAATCCTTCCGATTCACGGACGATCCAGACTCTGTAATCGTCTTTGTATTTTTCGCTCACTTCACCGACAAGATAATCTGTCGGGAACCCCGCCTTGAATGACGAAGGCGGTTCAAAGAGTATCCGGGGAAACATCATCCTCAGGGCCCCGATCGTCGAGGCAGCAATAAAGACAAAAAATGCGGCCCAGCCTGCGACGGAAAAGAAATTCCGCCGGCTGATGCGCCAGATGCCATGATCGTTTTCGGGGGCGCGGTCTTGCTTTGGCTTCTTCACTGCCGGAGCGACGGCTACCGGTTTCGGGGCTGTAGGTTTCGGAGCAGCAGGTGCTTGTTGTGGATCCGCGGGCGAGGAGGTCGAGTCAGACGTAACCGGCTTCGATCCTGAGGCTGCTGCCTGAGGAGCGGCGACAGCGTTCTCAGTCTTCGAATTGGTCGAATTTTCCATTAATGAACATGGTAGATGATGGATTGGGTTTAAAAAGCAAAAAAAATATAGTAAAAAAAACCATATGAGTCAAACAATTGAAGGACTTGCCCGGGGAAGAATGAACATCCGCTTGAAAGACCGGGTCCGGCGTTTGCATCTGTGGCGGTGAAACAGTATATTTTTCAAACTTTATCTTCACCTCAATCCAATGGAAACGTTATCCTGGCTGAATTACGGCGACCTCTCCCCTTCTAGCGGAGGGTTTTCTAAGTTGTTTGTCGATTATGTCGGCGATTTTCAGAAGGTCCAGCAATACTTCGAACATGATTTCCGGTCGCGCCAGAATTTTCCGAAGCAGATAGCCCGCATTCAATCCCACTACCGGCACAGATCGGCGCTGGTTGAGACATTGAAAGATCAAAACCGCCGGTTTGGCTGTCCGGAGAGCACGTTCGCCTCGCTTGACCTTCTGGCGGATGAAAAGACATTTGCTGTGGTGACAGGGCAGCAGGTAGGCATGCTCGGTGGCCCCCTCTACACAGTGTATAAGACTCTCACGGCAATTTCGTTGTGCCGCCAGCTCCGTCAGGCGTTTCCCGAGTATAACTTCGTCCCGGTGTTCTGGCTTGAGGGTGAGGATCATGACTTTGAAGAGGTCAACAAAGTCGGTCTCCTGAACCAGGAGAACATCTTTGTTAAGATTGAATACCTGTTGAGCGGCAAGCCGGCCGAAAAGAATATGGGGGCGGTCGGTGAACTCATACTCGACGGTTCCCTGCAGGCGTTTCTCGAAGAAGTATCAAAATGCCTCCATAATTCGGAGTTCAAACCGGCGGTCCTCGAGATGCTCCAGCAGTCCTACAACCATGGCGCAACGTTTAACTCGGCCTTCGTCAAACTCATGAACACCATGTTTAGAGACGACGGGCTCGTGTATATTTCCGTAAACGACAAACGATTCAAGCAGCTCCTCTCGCCGGTCTTTCAAAAGGAGCTTCAGGCTTTTCCCCGTGTCTCCCAGCTGATCATTCAGCGAAGTGCGGAGCTTGAGGACCGCTACCATGCGCAAATAAAGACGAAAGCTCTGAATCTGTTTCTCTTCCATAAAGGGGGACGGTACGTCATCGAGCCGAGAGAACATGATTTCAGCCTCAAAGGCACCCGGCATTTCCTCTCGAAGGACGAACTCCTGAAAATTGCGACCGAAACGCCCGAACTCCTCAGCCCCAACGTTGCTCTGCGGCCGATCTGTCAGGATACACTGCTCCCCACCGTTGCGTACGTCGCCGGGCCCTCGGAAGTCGCCTATTTTGCGCAGCTCCGGACCGTCTACCAGTTCTTTGATCTGCCGATGCCCGTGATCTACCCCCGCTCGTCGGCGACGCTTCTCGAAGGTCGCTCGGAGAAAATCCTGGAAAAATTCGAAATCGATATCAACGAATTGTTCACCCACCGCGAAGAAGTACAGCGAAAAGTCGTGGAAATGGTCTCCGAAGTGAAGATCGATGAAATGTTCTCCGGCGCCTCCCAGCGCTTAACGGAGCTCATGAACGAGATGAAATTCGGGTTGAATTATATTGACGCAACGCTTATGGGCCCTCTCGAGGCAACCCGGGAAAAGATCGACTCACACCTCGCGCAGCTGAAGGAAAAAGTTCAGGTCGCGCAGGAGCGAAAGCATGAAGTCGCGCTCCGGCAGATCAATAAGACGGCGAACACCCTCCTTCCCAACGGAAGCCTCCAGGAACGGGAGCTCAATATCACGTACTTCCTCAACAAGTACGGTATGGGCTTTCCGCGCAGCCTCATGGAGACTCTCGCCATAGATAAATTCCAACACCAGATTATCCGGCTATAAAAACAAAATCCCGATCAATTTCTGAATCGGGATTCTGTTTTCATTACTGTGGTCAGCTTAGTTACGATGCGACCGGTGCCCGCGATCTCGATCGCGTCCGCCGCCGTTCCTACGGTCACCGCGGTCCCCGCGGTCACCGCGCCGCTCCTTGCGTTCTGCTTCTTTCGCTGCCTCGGCTTCTGCATCATACCCCGGCATGAGCGCTTTCCGGCTCAGGTTGTATCTCCCCTCGTGATCGACCTTAATCAGCTGCACGTCTACCTCGTCGCCGATGTTCACGACGTCAGTGACTTTATTGACGCGGTTCATATCAAGATGCGAGATGTGGATCAACCCTTCTTTGCCAGGAATGAACTCTACGAACGCACCGAAGTCGAGGATTCTGGTCACTTTTCCTTTGTACTTCGTTCCGACTTCAGGCACCGCCACGATATTATTGATGATCGCGATGGCCTTCTCGGCGCCTTCCGCAGACACGGAGGCTACGACAACTGTGCCGTCGTCCTCGATATTGATCTCCGCTCCGGTATCCTTGACGATCTGGCGGATGACTTTGCCGCCGGGTCCGATGACGGAACCGATCATATCGACAGGAATCTTCAGGGTTGTTAAACGGGGAGCATAGGGTGAAAGTGTCGAGCGGGGTTCGCTGATAGTGGCCGTCATAGCGTTGAGAATGTGCTGCCGGCCTTCTTTCGCCTGCGACAATGCTTTCTCGAAGATATCGAACGAGATCCCCTGGATTTTTATGTCCATCTGGAATCCGGTAATGCCGTCTTTCGTGCCGGCGACTTTAAAATCCATGTCTCCCAGGTGGTCCTCGTTTCCGAGAATGTCGCTGAGAATCGCCACCTGCTCACCTTCTTTAATGAGCCCCATGGCAATTCCGGCCACAGGTTTCTTCATGGGGACGCCGGCGTCCATGAGCGAAAGAGTGCCCGCGCAGACCGTTGCCATCGAAGATGAACCGTTGGATTCGAGAATATCAGAAACGATACGGATCGTGTAGGGGAAATCCAGTTCTGACGGGAGAAGGTTCTTCAGGCTGCGTTCGGCGAGATTGCCGTGCCCGATCTCCCTCCTTCCTGTCGTTCCAAGGCGGCCAACTTCTCCAACCGAGTAGGGCGGGAAGTTGTAATGAAGTATAAAGCGCTTGCTGGATTCGGGAAGAAGCCCGTCGATAATCTGCTCGTCGTTCTTCGTACCAAGAGTCGTCGTCGTAAGGCTCTGTGTTTCTCCGCGCGTGAAGAGTCCCGAACCGTGCGTTCGCGGGAGCACACCGATTTCACAGGATATCGGCCGGATGTTTCGCACTCCCCTGCCGTCGAGACGTTTTCCGTCCTTCAGGATCATCGTGCGCATCTCTTCATATTCGATGTCGTGGAGGATCTCCTTGATCAGGCCATGTTTCGCTTCCGCGAACGCCGCCGGGCTTTCATGGAACAGCGCCTTGTCCCTCTCGTCGAGGGTAAGGGTAGCCGAGGCGATTTCTGTTTTGATGGCTTCAAACGTCGAAGTGCGGATTTCTTCATTCGCTTTGCTCCGGTCGTCTTTCGCGAGGACCTGATGCGTTACTTCTTTGATTTTCGTGCGCGCGAGTTTCGAAACAACTTCCGCAAGCTGATGCTTCAGGGGATGCGGAACAAGCTGCCGTTTCGGCTTTCCGCACGCCTTTTGAAGTTCAAGCTGGATCTCGCAGATCCTGACGATCTGCTCGTGGGCAAATCGCAGGGCGGCGAGCATGTCTTCTTCAGAGATTTCCTTCGCTTCCCCTTCGACCATGACGATCGAGCTTTTCGTCCCTGCCACCGTCACGTCCATGTCGCTCGACTCGAGCTGCTTGAATGTCGGATTAATGATGAGTTCGCCGTTGACTCGTCCGACCCTTACTTCGGCGGTCGGGCCGTCAAACGGGATATCGGAGATCATGAGCGCTGCGGATGCGCCGATGGCGCCCAGAAGATCGCTGTCATTTTCCTGATCGGCCGAAAACACGGTAAGCATTACCTGTGTTTCGCATTTGAATCCTTCCGGAAACATAGGCCGGATGGGGCGGTCGATTAAGCGGGATGAGAGGACCTCTTTTTCGGAGGGACGAGCCTCCCGTTTAAGGAATCCGCCGGGGATTTTTCCCGCCGAGGCGGTTTTCTCGCGGTACTCTACCTGAAGGGGGAAGAAATCCTGTCCTTCCTTTGCCTCTTTGTTTGCGACGACGGTTGCGAGCACCATCGTATCGCCGTAGCGCACCATGACAGAGCCGTCAGCCTGCCTTGCGAGCTTTCCTGTTTCGATGGAAAGTACTTTTCCACCAATTTCTAATTCTTTGGTTATGACCATTCTTGTTCTCTTTCGTTCTTGTTATGGGGTGAGAATGCCTCACCGAGCTTTGATTACTTGCGTAAATCGAGTTCCTGAATAAGTTTTCTGTAACGTTCGACGTTCTTCTCCTGGAGATATTCGAGAAGCTTCCGCCGCTTTCCGACCATCTTCAGCAATCCGAGACGTGAGTGATGATCCTTGACGTTCTTGCTGAAATGCGACGACAACTCGTTGATCCGCGTGGTCAGCAGCGCGACCTGGACTTCCGGCGAACCTGTATCGGTTGCGGACTTGCCGAACTTGCCGACGAGCGTTTGTTTCTGTTCCTTTGTTAATGGCATTGCTGTTTCTCCTTACTCATATTGTGATTGTAGTGCTTCGACAAACTTCAGGCTTTCAGAACGATCGCGGCGAAGCTGGTCGACGAGTTCCTCTTTTGATGAAAACTTTATTTCGTTCCTGAGCCTCTTAAGAAACTGAATACGCAGCTGCTTTCCATAGAGGTCTTCGTTCAGCTCGAACACATGAACTTCGACGACGCGCTCCGACCCGGATGTCAGCGTCGGGCGCACGCCGATGTTCAACATGCCGTAGCGCAGTTCATTCCCGATTTCAACGCCGGCAACATAGACTCCGTTGGCCGGAACAATCTTTTTTGCGGAAGCCGGCTGCACATTGGCCGTCGGATAACCGAGTTGCGCGCCGCGTCCGTCTCCGGCGACGACCGTACCCCTCAGTCCGTAGGGCCTGTCGAGAAGCTCTTCCGCTGCTTCAACGTTTCCCTCCTTCAACGCTGCGCGAATCCGTGAACTGCTTATCGGTTCGCCGTTGTCGAGCACTGTCACTGCTGCCGTCACGCGGAAGCCAAACCTGCTGCCGAGAGCCTTCAGCGTTTCAATGTTGGCTTCACGGTCCCTGCCGAACATGTGATCGGTCCCTTCGATCACTTCGCTGACGCCGATCGCCTTGACCATGATCGTTTCGTAGAACTCATTCGGGGTGAGCCGTGAGAATTCGTACGTAAAAGGAAGCACGACGATAGCATCTGCTCCGAGCGCGCCAATAAATTCCAATCGTTCCTCAAGCGTCGTCAGAAGCTCGACGGGGCCCTGCCCCACGACTTCCCGGGGGTGAGGCTCAAACGTTACGATCACGCTTCGCGCCCCCGTTTCCTTCGCGCGCCGGACTACCTGTTGGATGATTGCGGCATGTCCGCGGTGGACACCGTCAAATGTTCCCACCGTCACGATCGAAGCGGGACGATACGCTATGTCTTCTACTGAACGGGCGATTACCATCAGTCGTCACAACTGAACGGGGCTACGGCTGCTTCTTGCCGTTCGCCTCGTCGTCTTTGTGAATTTGCTTAATAATCTGGTCGATGCGCTCGACCCGGTCAAGGGTCTCATCCATATAAAAATGTACCTCGGGCGTAAATTTCAGCCGGAGATGCGAGCCCACAAAGGACCGGATTTCATGCGTATTATCCTCGAGCATCGAGAGTGTCCGGTCTTTCACCTCGGAATTCCCCATGATGCTGACATAGATCTTGGCGATTCGCAGATCCGGGGTCATGTGGACTTCGGTAACCGTAATGAAACCGTACGACGGATCGCGGTACTCCCTTGTAAAAAACATTCCAACTTCTTCCTTGATCAAGGATGCGACACGTTCCGTACGTAATGACATGTTCCATTCCCTATACGAGTTTTCTCATTGTCTCGGTGATCTTATATCCTTCGATCGTATCGCCGATCTTCACGTCGTTGTAATTTTCCAGCCCGATGCCGCACTCGAAGCCTGACTCCACGTCGCGGACGTCGTCTTTGAAGCGTTTCAGCGACGATAAACCGCCGTCATAAATCACGATGCCATCCCTGATCAACCGGACTTTATTCCCGCGGCTGATCTTGCCATCCTGAACATAGCAACCGGCGATCGTACCGATTTTGGGGACCTTGAAGACTTCCCGGACGTCGATGGTGGCGGTAACTTCTTCATTCTTTTCGGGGCTGAGCAAGCCTTCCAGCGCCTTCTTGACATCCTCAATCGCATCGTAGATGATGTTATAGAGCCTGATGTCGACTTTTTCCTGCTCCGCGAGACGGCGCGCATTAAGGTTCGGGCGGACGTGGAACCCGATGATGACGGCTCCTGATGCTGCGGCGAGTAAAATGTCCGATTCGGAAATGGTACCGACCGCGCGGTGGATGACATTGACCCTGACCTCCTCGTGAACGATTTTCATGAGCGAATCCGCGAGGGCCCCGACCGATCCGTCCACATCTCCCTTGACGACGATTTTAAGCTCCTTGACCTGTCCTTCCTGAATCTTCTTGGAAAGTTCGTCAAGCGACATGCTGCGGATAAACCGGAAATCCTGCTCGCGCTTCAACTGCTGGCGCCGCAGGCTGATCGCTCTGGCTTCGCGCTCGTTTTCGACCGCGAAGAAAGAATCTCCGGCCTGAGGAACACCGTCAAAACCGAGAATTTGCGCCGGCATCGAGGGCTTCGCTACTTCGATGCGGTTACCGCGTTCATCGCTCATCGCGCGGACTTTGCCGCTCTGGATGCCTGCGACGAACGAGTCGCCAATTTTTAACATTCCTTTTTGGACCAGAATCGTCGCTACGGTTCCCTTCCCTTTATCCACCTTCGCTTCGATAACCGCCCCTTTTGCCGCACGATCAGGGTTAGCTTTGAGGTTTAATACCTCGGACTCCAGGAGGATTTTTTCAAGGAGAAGGTCGACGTTCTTTCCTGTACGCGCAGAGATTTCCACAGATTGGTATTTGCCGCCCCATTCCTCAACGAGAACGTTCTTATCGGATAGCTGTTGACGGATCCTGTCGACGTTCGCTTCAGGCTTGTCGGTTTTATTGATTGCAATGATAATCGGTACGTTCGCTGCCTGAGCGTGACTGATCGCCTCAACGGTCTGCGGCATGACGCTGTCATCGGCGGCGACAACGAGGACGACGATGTCCGTTAACTGCGCGCCGCGCGCACGCATGGCGGTGAAGGCCTCGTGGCCGGGGGTATCAAGGAATGTAATTTTGTTCTTGCCCCGCACTTCGACCATGTAGGCGCCGATGTGCTGGGTGATTCCGCCCGCCTCGCCCGCGACGACGTTGCTCTGGCGGATATAATCGAGCAGCGAGGTCTTGCCGTGATCGACATGGCCCATGATCGTGACGACGGGAGGCCGCTGAACGAGTTCGCCTTCTTCGTCGGATTCATCCGCGACGGCATCGTCGCTCAGTTCAGAGATGAAGATGACCTGGAAGCCAAATTCATCGGCAACGAGCGTAATCGTATCTTTATCCAGGCGCTGATTGATCGAAACCATCAGTCCCAATTCAATACATTTCTTAATGACGTCGGCGGCATTTGCGCCCATGAGGTTGGCAAGCTCATTGACCGAAACGAATTCGGTGACGCGGAGAATCGATTTTTCTTTCTCTCTTTCTTCGAGGCGCTGCTGCTCCTCTATCGCCCGCTTTTCTTTACGCTTCTTCTTAAACTGAGCACGCTGAACGACGGTCCCGGCGTCTTCCATCTCCGCGAGCGTCCGTTTGATGGTCTCATCAACTTCCTGCTTGTCCACCTCCCGGTGCTTGAGCTTCTTTTTCTTTTTCGATTTTCGCGAACCATCGTCTGTCTCTTCGGTGGTCGTGGTCGTAGGCGCGTCGCTCCGAATGCGTTTCTTCTTCTTTTTCTTCTTCGCACTATCCTCGGACGAGGAGCCCTGGGCGTCTGCTTCCGCAGCGCCGCCTCCCTCGTGGATGGCGTGTGCGCGGTTGACTTCATCAAGGTCGATTTTTCCCTTGATCTTGAGTCCCATCTTCGGCGTACGCCGCGCAAGGATCACGGGTTCTTTCTTCTTGAGTTCTTGCTTTCCCTTCGGTTCCTGGACCGGTTCAGCCGGGGTCGCCGCCTGTTCCTCGGCCACCACCCGCGTATCGGCAGTCGGTTCGTCGCTTACCGTTGCAATGCCTTCGACCGGTTCCCCGTCAACGGATCCGCCTGGTTCGGCCGGTACGACCGAAACGGGCTCTTCCACTTCTACAGGTGCGTGGACGGGTTGCGGAACCTCCTTGGCCTTTTTGCGGACAATTTTTGACTTTGACGCCTGCTCCTCGACCTCGATTTGCTTCTCCTCTGCCTTCTTCCTCGACTCACGGATCGTCTGGATTCGCTTCTGATGCTTTTCCGCGACTTCCTTGTCTTTCTTAAAGTGCGCCGAGATATCATGCATCATTGCGTCGTCAACGACCGTCATGTGGCTTTTCACCGAATGACCGCGTTTCGCGAGGTAATCGATCAACGTCTCGTGGGAGATGTTGATCTCTTTGGCGATTTGATAAATCTTCTTTTTAGGAGCCTTTTCTGTCATTCAATCACTTGAATATTACGATTGTTCCTGTTCTTCCTTTTGGGATGACGGTTGTTCCGCACCATCCGGATGTTCATCCTTCGGCTGCTCGGCAGATTCTGCTTCCGGCGCCTCTTCGGCGGACGCGACGGTCTCCGGAGCTTTTTCCTCTGAATCCTCTTCGGAGCCGCTCTCATCATCGGAGTCTGTATCCTCTTCGATATCCGCTTCGTCCAGGCCCCGCTGCATCATTTCCCGGATAGATTTGATCTTTTCTTCGTCGAGCCCGTCGACAACCATGAGTTCGTCATTTTCTGCTTCAAGAATATCACGGGCGCTCTTGAATCCTTCATCCATCAGCCGCTCGTACAGGGGCTCGCCCAGTTCCTCGCGGAACTCCGCAAGATCCATATCGTACTCTTCTTCGACCCCCTCCTTGATGAGGTTGATCTCAAAGCCGGACAATTTCGACGCGAGGCGGATATTCTGGCCGTTGCGGCCGATCGCGAGGGAAACCTGATCCTTCTCGACGACCACCGTCGCCGTCTTATTTTCGGCGTCGATGTCGATGCTCTTTAATTTTGCAGGCGCAAGCGCGCGCTGGATGTAGACTGTCGCGTTATCGGAATAATTAATGACGTCGATATTTTCATTATTGAGTTCACGGACGATGGCATGGATCCGGACTCCCTTCATGCCGACGCAGGCGCCGACGGCGTCGATCCGGTCATCGTGCGATTCAACGGCAACCTTCGACCGCTCGCCCGCTTCGCGCGCCACACCCTTGATCTCAATGATGCCGTCATAAATCTCGGGGATTTCGATTTCAAACAGTTTTGTCAGGAATTTGGGATCCGCCCGTGAAATGATAACGACCGGGTTCGCGGCCCCTTTCCGGACTTCCTTCACGATCGCACGCAGCGTATCGCCTTTCCGGTACCGTTCACGGAAGATCTGCTCGCTTTTAGGGAGCACCAGCTCGTTGCGGTTATGGTTGATGAGTATTTCCCCCTTCCGGATCTGGTAGATCTCGCCGACGATGATTTCACCGATGGTGGAGTTGTACTCATTAAAAATGACCTCTTTTTCGATCTCCTTGATCCGCTGATTGAGATTTTGTTTCGCGCTCACGACGAGCCTGCGCCCGAAGCTTTGAAGGTCAATGACCTCGACGAAATCGTCTCCGATATCGAGCGCCTCATCCGTCTTCTGACGGACGGTCTTCAGGTCGATCTGGAGATTCGGATCGGTGACCGTCTCGACGATCTGTTTTTCAAGATAGATCTCGATGTCCCCTTTATCCATGTTCACAACGACGTCAAATCTCGCATCCTGGCCGTACTTCTTACGCACCATCATCGCAAAGACGTCCTCAATAATGCCGGCGAGCATGTCTTTATCCATGCGTTTCTCGCGCGCCATCTGAGAAAATGATTCTACAATTTCGTAATTCATGGGTACCCTCTTCCTTAAGTTCTAATTCAGTACTACCAGGCTGCCTTGACGTGCGTTTCCACGATGTCGCGGAACGGTATGGTTCGTTGAGAATTTCCTTTCAAACGCAGATCAATACCGTCTTCCGAGACGCTCAGCAGCTCACCTTCCGTCGTCTGCATCTCTCCGCCTGCAGTGTGCTTCACGTTCAGGAATCTGCCGATATGCTGCGGATACTGCCGTTGAAACTTCAGCGGACGATCGATGCCGGGCGACGAGACGACCAGATGAAATCTTCCGTGAATGATGTCCGCAAGATCGAGGCTGTGAGAGAGTTCCCGGCTGATTTCCGCGCAAAGTTCCGTCGTAACACCTTTTTCGGTATCGACGAACAGCTCGAAAACTTTTCCGCCGCGCTCTCCCCGCATTCTGACTTCAACGATAAACGCCCCTCTTGCCTCGACGATAGGACGAGCGAGCTTTTCAATATCTGTCACTGCTGAGGAGGACACGGAAAACGGCTTATTTGTGCAAATTTCTCTCTAAATCCAAAAAAAAAGTCCCAATCGGAGGGACTTAATCTTGAGGCTTTTCAATATACGCATACCTACTATGAATAGCAAATTGCGCTATCTTTGCTGCCCCCTCTTCAGATTCAGGTTTGAACCCTCGAATTCACCCACAATTTGGCGAAATTCGTCGTTCACCCGGACCGGCTCCCTGTTTGAGTCGAGCCAGACGTGGACGGCGAGATTATCGCAGACGAGCTCGTGGTTTGCTGATTTCTCAATCATCGATTCAAAGATAAAGCTCGTCTCCCGAATGGCTGAAATTCTCGTATAGATTTCAAGTTCCTCGTCAAAGAAAGCTGAAGCCCTGCAATTGATTTCGTTACGCACCAAGACCACGCGGTTTTCATTCGTGATGGAATGTAAGTCCAGCTTTACTCCGAGCCCCTTGAGGTACTCGATGCGCCCTGTCTCACAGTACAGGAGGTAATTTGCGTTGTGGACGATGCCCTGCCAGTCCACTTCGTAATTGCGAACGCGCAGGCGGGAGACATGCCGGAATTGGCTCTTCTCCATATCAGGAAAAAAGTCTCTTGATCACGCGGGCCGCCTCGTGCACGTGTTCCATGGAGACATCCAGATGTGTGACCGCCCGTATGCTCGAGTGCCGCTCAGGGGTAACGAGGATCCCGTTCAACTTGAGAAGATCCATGACTTCGGCCTGGCTCTTTCCTGTTTGCGCGATATCGATGAAGACCATATTCGTCTGTACTTCTGACGGATCGATGCGAAGCCGTTGGACCGCCTTGAGTTCGTCGAACAGGTACCGGGCTTTCGCGTGGTCTTCCGCGAGGCGCCCGATATGATGATCCAATGCATAGAGGGCCGCAGCCGCAAGAATGCCCGCCTGGCGCATTCCGCCGCCAAACGCCTTGCGGTACCTTCGGGCCTGCTCGATGAACGGTTTGCTGCCGATAATAATTGAACCAACCGGTGCCCCGAGCCCCTTGGAGAAACAGACTGAGAGTGAATCGAAGAACGATGCATACTCCTTCGGCTGGATTCCGCTGGCGACGCTCGCATTCCACAAGCGCGCGCCGTCGAGGTGCATTGCGATATGCTCCCTCTGCGCCAGCTCGCGCACGGCACTGATGGAGTCGAGAGGCAGAACCGAGCCCGCCGACCGTCCGTGAGTATTTTCAAGGCAGATAAGTTTTGTCTGAGGGAGGTAGTACGCCTTCGGCCTGATCGCGGCTGAGATCTGCTCCGGCGTAAGTACGCCCCGTTTCCCGGGGATTGTGTTCATTTGCACACCCGCGAGGAGGACCGGCGCGCCGGTTTCGTAGACAAAAATATGCGATTCCTGTTCAAGTATAATCTCATCGCCCGGCTGCGTGTGGACCTTAATGCACACCTCGTTCCCCATCGTGCCACTTGGAACGAAGAGCGCAGCCTCCTTGCCGAACATTTCCGCGACGCGTTCCTGAAGCTTATTGACGGTGGGATCCTCGCCAAATACATCATCCCCTACCTCGGCATTCATCATCGCGTCGAGCATCGCCCGTGATGGTTTGGTTACAGTATCGCTACGGAGATCAATCATCTGTTTGTTGTCTGCGAATTCTTATATAGAATTTTCTGCCGGCGGCGGCCGTCAAAAAAAATGCCGAAATCACCAGGCAGATTTCCGCCAGCCAATCGCCATGCGCCGAGTAGAATGTCAGGCCCGTTTGGGGCCGGATCGATTCGACTGCGGTAACCCGCTCATACATCGCGGTGGAGTGTAATATATGTCCGAAAGGATCAATGAAGCAAGAAATTCCGCCGTTGGCACATTGGATGACCCAGCGCCGGTTCTCCACGGCGCGAAGCACCGCGAACTGTTTATGCTGATATGCACCCGACGTATTTCCCCACCAGCTGTCATTCGTAATGACGGTAAGAAACTGGGCGCCGTTTCTGACGAACGAGGCAACGAATCCGGGAAACACCGACTCATAACAGATCATGTTCGAAAAACCTGTCGCACTTCCGTTCGCTCTTGTGAGATGGAAGACAGTCGCTTCTTTTCCGACACCCCATCCCCCCATGCCAAAATTCCACTGCATGACGTTCAAAAAGCTCAGCTCTTCAGAGAACGGGACCCGTTCCGCGAAAGGAACCAGCTCCATCTTCGCGTACTTCTGAACTTCCCGGGTTCCGGGAGTCAGAAGTATTGAACTATTGTAGGTGTCGTATCTGTCGCCGTCGACTGAAGTTTTGCTGCTTTTTGGGGCCTCCTCTCCCTTCCTGTAGTATTCAAGGTCAGCGAGGCCGGTCAGGAGAGGCACCCTGAGACTATCGATTTGCCCCCGTATCCTTGCCAGATATGGATCGTACGCCGGCAGGAGAATGGGAAACGTTATTGCAGTTTCCGGCCACAGGATGAGATCGCACGTATCGGCCGAGGCTTGACGGGTTAACGATTGAAGAATTGAAATCTGGGGCTCTGTACCACGGCCCCATTTTTCAAACGGATCAATGTCAGGCTGAACGACGCCGACTCTGATTGGCTCCCCGCTGTCGAACCTCTGATGCTGAAGCGCATATCCGCCATAAAATTTGGGGAGCAGATAGAGCAGGATGATTCCACCGATAGCAATGACCGGTTTTGAAGCTCCAACGTTCCATGCTCCCGATGAAAGTTTCGCATACAACAAAAATAACAACACATTGAGCCACAGCAGCCAGAACGATATGCCATAGACGCCGGTGTACGACGCAAATTGAATCGCCGCAAGATCATACGTTTGGGAATTTCCCAGAGTCAACCAGGGGAATGAAAGCTGTCCCGACGCGTGGAAATACTCGAACGCCACCCAAAAAAAAGGAAACGCGATGAGTGCGGGCTTGATTCCGAAGTGCCGGCGGACAACCATCCAAAGCACAATCGGGATGCAAAAAAAGACCGGGTGCGCGATGAGGAGCATGGTTCCGGCAACCATGAGATAGACATCCTTCCCGTGCGTAAAGCCGCCGGCCCAATACACAGCGATGCAATTGGCGACGAAGAAGGTTACATAGGCGTAGAGAAAAGTTTCCCGGTAGTCCCCGACGTAGTCGAGAAGTATCAACAGCGGCACGAACGCGGCGGCGGCAAGGATGCCCGATTCAAAGGGCGGAAACGAGAGCCCGAAGAGAATGCCGGAGATCACGGCCAGGAACAGTTTCATGCTTGCCCGACCTGATCTGATCATGAAACCGCGATACGGAGCGATGGATATTTCCGGGAGAGAGCGTTATAGAGTGCGATGAGACTTGCGGCCATTGCCACGCCGATGGCTGCACCGCCGATGATGTCCGAAGGATAGTGAACTCCGACGATGACACGGGAGATGCACATGAGAAATGCATACAATCCGTATGCCCAGGCCCACCGCCGGTAATGGTACGATAGGAAGAAAGCGAACGCGCTATTATTCACCGCATGCGTCGACGGAAATGAATAGCCGCTGCCGCAATCGACAAGCAGCCTGAGATGCTCAAGCGGCAGATGGCACGGCCTCGGGCGGGCAAAGAGTGATTTCAAAACTGCGCTGCTGAATTGGTCTGAGAAGACGATCAGAAGAAGCACCATAACTCCGAGGATCCGCCCTTTTTTTCCGCCGAAGAAGGCCAGACTCAGGAGAAACGCCGCGGCAAGAGAAAGCCCGATCCAGGATTTATTCCAATCCGTAAGCGCCGGCATTACGGCGTCCAGGAAAGGATTCGCGATGGTGGTGTTGAAAAAATAGAAGACCGACTTATCGAGAGAATATAGTGCGTCCGGCATGATACGGCAGAGAGACGTTGTTACATGTCGAGATTCATCTGATTGCCGCGGATCGATGCGACAGCGTGGGCGGCGGCTCCTTCTCCCATCCCGATGAATCCGAGTTCTTCACTCGTTGTCGCTTTGACGGAGACCTGATCGATCGAGATTTCGAGCGCCTGCGCGATGTTTTCCCGCATTTTTTTTACGTAGGGGCTGATTTTGGGGTGCTGGAGAATGACCGTCGAGTCGGTGTTGACAATTTGATAGTTGTGCGAACGAAGCAGTTCGCGGACGTGCTTGAGCAGCACGAGGCTGGAGACGTCTTTAAATCTTGGGTCTGTGTCGGGGAAATGTTTGCCGATATCCCCGAGCGCCGCGGCACCGAGGAGGGCGTCTGCGATCGCATGCGACAGCACATCGGCATCGGAATGACCAAGCAATCCTTTGATGAACGGTATCTCAACCCCTCCCAGGATGAGCTTTCTGTTTACCACCATCCGGTGGACGTCGTAGCCTATACCGAAGCGCATAGTGCAGAGGGTATTCTAGTAAATCGTAAATTCCTTGAAGTGATGCGCAGGTTCCTTCCATTGGACTTTAACATCAGTAACCTGGGCGGAGCGCGGTCCCACTTTTACTTCACGCAGAAGTTCGTTGATCAGTGAACGGTCTTCCTCGGCGACGATCTCGACGCTTCCGTCCGGATTGTTCTTCACAAACCCCCGGATCCCGAGACGCGTAGCTCTGGCGTACACAAAATACCGAAATCCGACACCCTGAACGAGTCCGGTGACGAGGATGTGCGCGCTGATCTCCATTAAAATCAATCGAAACATACACGGAAATTGACTGAAAGTCAAACATTAGCCGTTGACTTTCGTTCTGATTTTCTCTATACTTTTGACACGTCATTCATTCTCACATCCTCCAGAGAAGACCAATGAAGCGCAGAGACTTTGTCAAGCTCACAGCCGCCTCCGGAGCAGCCTTCATTCTTCCGGGTTCGCTCCTCTCGCGGCAAGCACCTTCGCCCCAATTTTCGGACCCAGATCTTCGCGTCATTGCCGATGAAGCGCTCAATAGCGCGCGCATGAGCGGCGCTTCATACGCGGACATCCGCATCAACCGGTATCGCAACCAGTCGATCGCCACGCGCGAGCAGCGCGTCACGAATATCTCGAACAACGAAGAGTATGGATTCGGCATTCGCGTGATCGTCGAGGGGACATGGGGGTTCGCGGCGAGCAATATTGTGACGAAGGAGGAAGTTGCGCGCGTTGCGAAGGAAGCCGTGCTCATCGCGAAAGCGAACAGCGTCATCCAGAAAGAACCGGTGAAGCTTGCGCCGGTGCCGTCATATCAGGATGTCTGGAAGACCCCGATCAAAATTAATCCGTTCGATATTCCGGTATCCGATAAGGTCGGACTCCTGTTACAATTGAATCAGGAAGCGCTAAAGACCAAAGGAGTCTCGTTTTGCACATCCTCGATGCAGATCGCGAACGAACAAAAGTTTTTTGCCTCCACGGAAGGATCCTACATCGAGCAGGAGCTCTACCGTATGCTCCCCTCCTTCACGGTAACATCGGTGAATAAAGAGACCGGAAGATTCGAGAGCCGCAACAGCCTGACCGAACCGATCGGGAAGGGGTATGAGTGTGTCGATGCCGCCGCTCTCATGGAAGACGTGCGGCTGGCCGCGCAGGAATCGGTGATGAAGCATTCGGCCATGCCGGTTGTGGCAGGTAAACACGATCTTATCCTCCATCCTACCAATCTCTGGCTTACGATCCACGAGTCCATCGGCCATCCGACGGAACTCGACAGAGCGCTCGGCTACGAAGCCAACTACGCCGGAACAAGCTTCATGACCACCGACAAGCTGGGCAAACTCAAGGTCGGTTCCGAGATCGTCAACATCGTGGCCGATAAGACTCAGAAAGACGGCCTCGCCACGTGCGGGTATGACGACGACGGCGTCAAAACAAAGGAATGGCACCTTATCAAAGACGGAATGTTTGTGGGATACCAGACGATCCGCGACCAGGCGCATCTTATCGGTGAAACGGAGTCAACCGGCTGTTGTTACGCGGATAGCTGGTCCTCGATCCCCTTCCAGCGCATGCCGAACGTTTCCCTCCGGCCGGGCAGGAACAAGCTCACGCTTGATCAGCTCATCGCGGATACCGAGGACGCGATCATGATCAAGGGACGGGGAAGCTGGAGCATCGACCATCAGAGGTACAATTTCCAGTTTGGCGGCCAAACCTTCTGGGAAATCAAGAAAGGCAAAATAACTCAGATGCTCAGGGATGTCGCATACCAGGCAAATACGGTGGAGTTCTGGAGTTCCTGCGACGCCATCTGCAGCGCGGATGAATATTATCTGGGAGGATCGTTCAGCGACGGCAAAGGTGAACCGGGGCAAAGCAACTCCGTAAGCCACGGTGCCTGCCCCGCCAGGTTCAGACAAGTGAACGTCCTTAACACCGGGAGAAAAGTATGACGCAAGATCAGGCGAAACAGATTTTTGAAAAGATCCTCACGGGCTCATCTGCGGATGCGCTCCGCATTTCGATCAATGACGGCAAAACGTCGAACGTGCGGTTCGCGCGCAATACAGTGACGACCAGCGGCACGGCTCAGGATACCTCGATCTCTATTACCGCGACATTCGGTAAACGGACGGGATCCTACAGCGTGAACCAATTCGACGAAAAGACCCTCACGGAGGCGGTGAAGAAGGCGGAGGAACTCGCCCGGCTCGCCCCCGAGGACCCCGAGTATATGCCGCCTCTCGAACCTCAAACATACCTCCCCATTCACGCCCAATCGCCTGACACAGAAAAGTTCTCGCCTGACTCGAGGGCGTCGATTGCGAAGGAGTGTGTGGGCATGGCGGGTGAAAAGTCCCTCGTGGCAGCGGGGTTTGTCGAACAAGGCAAGAACTTCGCGATGATCGGGAATAATAAAGGGCTCTTCGCGGCCAGGGACTCTACGAACATCTCGTATTCGGTTACCGCGAGGACAAAAGACGGAACGGGTTCCGGTTGGGCCGGCGGCGGGCACACCGATGTCACAAAGCTGGAGTCATCATCAATTTCGAAGCGCGCGATCGAAAAAGGGATCGCCTCAATGAATCCGGGCGAAGTCTCCCCCGGTAAATACACGGTCATTCTGGAAGCGGAAGCTGTCAGCAATCTTTTGGGAACCTTTGGTTTCAGGATGGATGCCCGGAGCGCCGATGAAGGGAGAAGTTATTTCAGCGAGAAAGGCGGGGCAAACAAGCTCGGGATGCAGGTCTTCCCTGAGTTCGTGAATTTGACCTCCGATCCCGCTGATCCCGACGCTCCCGGTGCTCCCTGGGGAGAAGACGGCATGCCGACGCGGAAGACAGCATGGATAGAAAACGGTGTCGTGAAGAATCTCCGGTATTCACGGTTCTGGGCACAAAAGCAGGGCAAAGAACCGGTTCCCGCTCCCGCGAATCTTATTCTTCGGGGAGGGAATGCAAGCCTGGAAGATCTGATTTCCTCTACGGAAAAAGGCATACTTGTGACGCGTTTCTGGTATATCCGCGACGTCGACCCGATGTCCATGCTGATGACCGGCCTTACGCGCGACGGGACATTCTGGATCGAGAACGGAAAGATTGTCCGTCCTGTGAAGAACTTCCGGTTCAACGAAAGCCCGGTCGCAATGCTGAAAAATATTCAGCTCATGTCCAAACCTGTCCGGATCCAGAACGGCCCGTTTGCCAATTTGATACCAGCGCTGAAGGTGAAGGAGTTTACATTCTCAAGCCTCAGCGACGCGGTGTAACAGGCGTTGCAACCCGTCAGGGACAAATTCTCTTCGCAGGCTGATGCCTACGCGAAGTTCAGGCCCACCTACCCGGCCGAGCTGTATGCCTTCCTCTTTTCCAGTGTAAGAAATAAGAGTGCGGCCTGGGATTGCGGCACAGGGAATGGCCAGGTGGCAATCGAGCTTGCAAAGCAATTCAGCAACGTCTATGCGACCGACGTCAGCGAAAAGCAGCTGAGTCATGCCCCATCCCGGGAAAATATTGCCTATTTCCTCAGCCGTGCGGAACATACGCACTTTCCTGACGATGCCTTCGATCTTATCACAGTGGCTCAGGCGATTCACTGGTTCGACTTCGATGCGTTTTACTCCGAAGTCCGCAGGGTGGCAAAACCGGATGCGCTGCTTGCGGTGTGGGGCTACGGCCTAACAACAATAAGTCCTGAAATCGATGCGTTGGTCTTCGATTTTTATACAAACGTTGTCGGCAAATACTGGGATGTGGAGCGCCGCCATATTGACGACGCGTACAAATCAATTCCGTTTCCGTTTCGACAGGTTCAAACTCCCGAGTTCAATATAGCGCAGAGTTGGAAGTTCGAACATTTCATCGGGTATTTGAACTCGTGGTCCGCAGTGCAAAACTGTCTTGCGGCAAAACAAGTCAACCCCGTCGAGGAATTCAAGAACATGCTCGAACAGAGATGGAATAACGATGAAGTGAAGCTTGTGCTCTTTCCCATATTCACACGAATCGGCTATATTCATGAAGGATGATCCCCGCCGGTGAACCCGGTAGGGTATTTCCCCATTGACTGGGTCCCTGAGATTAGTTACGTTACCAATGAGGGGCTCGGCTGCCCAATGAATGCTCATAAAGATCCACATTTCGGAGGGAACGAATCAACGTGAAAACACATCTTAGGATTATTGGCATAATCACCCCGGCGGTGATTCTCGCTCTTCTTTCATCTTCCGCAATGAAGTCTGCCGTTACATCCGGCCAGCCGCCTGCCATACCATCGAATCTCACGACGACCCCAGTATCCCCCGCAAACAATAATACTCCGGTCATCAGCGGAACGACATCGCCAAATGCCCGGGTGATCATCCGCAGAGATTCATGTGCGGGGGCAATCGTCGACACCATCACCGCCGATAGCTCAGGTTCGTTTTCTACTCAGGTTAGTCTTGGAGATAACACGACCACCCAATTTTACCTCACTGCCACCGATGCCGCAAACCATGCTTCGTTTTGCTCTTTTCCCTTAACATACGTTGAGGACAGTCAGGCGCCCCTGGTACCAACCGGTCTGACAATTGCACCCATAACCAATTCGAACGATAATAGTCCCGTTCTCTCTGGTTCGGCTGAGCCGTTCGTTACTGTTCAAATTTTTGTCTCCGCATGTTCAGGTTCTCCCGGATGGACCACAACGTCAGATGCTTCAGGAACCTTCTCTGCGACTTTGAGCGTCGGAGATAATACCACTACGTCTTTTTATGCGAAAGCAGTGGATCAGGCGGGAAATTCTTCGTCATGTACATCCGGCGCAACATATCATGAGGATAGTTCAGTGCTTGATGTGCCTACAAATCTTTCATTCACACCGCAATCACACTCCAACAATAATTTTCCGGCGATAAATGGAACGGCGCAGAGCGGCACCAATATTCGCGTATTCCGCGATTCGTGCGGCGGCACCATTGTTGGCTCACAATCGAGTATCACAGGTTCGTTTTCAATCTCATTGAATGTACCGGACAATACGGCCTCGAAGTTTTATGTAGACGCGAACTTGTCCGGCAATTTTTCATCATGTTCGCCTGTTGCAGCATACATCGAGGATAGCCAGCCGCCAGACGTTCCCGCGAATCTCTCCGTATTCCCTCACCGTTCGGCAAATTACAATTCGCCGATACTCTCGGGCACGGCAGAACCATTTTCTTCGGTGCGAATCTTTGTGGGCACGTGCAGCGGGACAGCCGCCGAAACAGTTATGGCAAACTCATCGGGCATATTTAACGCCGGCATGAGTGTGGGAGACAACACGACAACAACGTTTTTTGTCAAAGCAGGTGATTCGGCAGGAAACATCTCGGCTTGCTCCTCATCCATCACCTACCTCGAAGACAGTCAGTCCCCCAACGCTCCGGTGAATCTCTCCCTGAGTCCTGACCAGCCGGCAAACAACAATTCGCCGGCACTCTCAGGGACGGCTGAACCATTCGCTACCGTTAGAATCTTTGCGGGCGCTTGCGGCGGGTCGCTTTCGGCCACAACAACGGCTGATGCAGGAGGTACGTTCAGCGTCCCCCTGAGCGTCGTGGACAATTCAACGACCACATTTTTTGCCGAAGCGGAAGACTCGGCGGGAAACTTCTCGGATTGCTCCTCCGGAATCATGTACATTGAGGACAGTCAGCCTCCCTCGCCGCCCACGAATCTGAGTACGGATCAATCCGGGACAAACGCGACAGTGCGTTGGAATTCATCGGCGGATAATGACCTGCTGCGATATCGCATCTATGGCGGAACAGCACCTTCCCCAACAACGGTCCTCGACTCCGCGAGCAGGGCAGATACCTCAAGGCTCATTGGAAACCTGACCCCTGATGTAAATTATTACTTCAGAATGACTGCTCTTGACAGCAGCATGAATGAGAGCGTATATTCTGAGGAAGTCCAGACCCAGACGAAGACCGGATGCTCCATAATCGTTCACGCTGGATGGAATCTACTCTCGTTGCCGCTGAAAGTCG
This sequence comes from Bacteroidota bacterium, assembly GCA_035495255.1. Classification (GTDB taxonomy): domain Bacteria; phylum Bacteroidota; class Ignavibacteria; order UBA10030; family SZUA-254; genus DASYTP01. The sequence goes on from DATJGD010000050.1 coordinate 34,648, forward strand.
GATCTGCCGCGCGCGACACTCTCTTCCCCGGGGCAAGCAGCAATGCGTTCATCTATACGGATAAGTATGAAGTTGCTGACCCTATTCCCCACAGCAGAGGGTTTTGGATAAAGTTTAATAGTCCCGAAAGCGTTGCGTTTGCTGGGATCCCGATTCTTCAGGATACTGTCGATGTCCTCGAAGGATGGAATCTCATCGGTTCTCTCTTCAACTCAATCAGCATTTCAAACATCTCGAGCATTCCCCCTCAGCTCGTCACGTCTGAATTTTTCGCTTACCAAAACGGCGCGTATAAAGTAAATACAGTGATTGATAGCGGGCAAGGTAACTGGGTGAAAGTAAGCGCATCGGGAAAACTGGTCCTTTCTGTAACCATCTCCTCCACACCGTCATCACGGATCCGCATACGGCACTCGGAAGAGCTTCCCCCGGCTCACCCCGCCGGCACTTCGAACAGGAGCGGGATCCCAAAAGTCTACGCCCTTTATCAAAATTATCCGAATCCGTTTAATCCATCAACGCAGATTACGTTCGACATCCCGACAAGCGGTCCTGTCGTACTGACTATCTATAACATTCTCGGGGAGAAGTTGAAAGAAGTGCTCAATGGCGAGTTCTTTGAAGCCGGCCGGTATGCACGCGAGATCGACGCAACTGATCTTTCATCCGGGATCTATTTTGTCAAGATGCAGGCAGGAATGTTTCTCGCCACACGCAAGATGGTTCTACTCCGCTAAGAGGGAGTTTCTCCTCGGGATTTCCGGAGGCTACTTCACGGAGTCTGAGGTGAGGTTTACTTTTAGTACGGGTATCTCATCCGAGAATTCCGAGAGCACCAGCCCTCCCACGATGACCGCTCCCCCGACCATTCCCAGCGTCCCGATCACCTCTCCCCTGAAGAAATAGGCAAATATCGCGGCGCACACTGGCTCCATCGCGAATATCACTGCGGCGCGCGTCGGCGTGGTGTCTCCCTGAAACCTGTTCTGCGCCCACATCGTAATCACGGTGGCAAATATCACGAGGTACAGAAGCCCTTCGATAAACTCACGCGAATACGAGATCCGGATATCCTCGGCAACGATGGCAACAAGCAAGCCAACGACTCCGCAAAAAAGAAACTGTACGAACGTTAGCTGGACTTTGTCTGTGCCGGCCGGTATGATGTCGAGATAGACGATGAATATGGCGAAGAATAGCGCGCAGATGAGGTTCAGAGCATCGCCAATATTGAATCCGGAGCCTGAAGGAGATGTCAGGAGATAGAGCCCGCCAGCAGCGCACACGACGCCGAGAATATTGCCGACCTTGAGCGGGCGCTTCCGAAGCCCGAAGAGATGCTGGCCCACATATTGGACAATGGGAGTCAGAGGAACAAGCATCCCTGTGAAAAACGCCGCCTTCGAAGCGGTCGTATAGTTGATGCCGATTGTCTGGAGGACGAATCCGATGTACAGGAGCGATCCGAGCACCGAACCATGACGCAGCGCAGTCCCGGTTGTCTTCAGGCAGGTTTTTGGCGCCGCAAGGAAGAGAATGATCGTCGAAAAGACAAATCGTGAACCGCTGTAAAAGAGCGGGGAGCTCTCCCCTAAAATCGATTTGGTGACGACAAACGTGCTGCCCCAGATGACAGTGATGGAGAGAAGAATAAGCTCTGCACGGCGCTGGGGTGACAAAGGCAGTCCGCTAACGAGAGGCCAGAGTTCCCGCTTCTTCCCACACTTCCCCGCTCTCATACTTCCGGAAGAGCTGTCCCCAATGAGTTTCGGAACGCCATTGCTCGAACGTTTTGCGGTCCTTGAGCGGCCACCGGTAGTAGTCATGGTACGCTTCCGAGCCAGCGATAAACACGTTCACGAGGGGAGTATGGAAAAGGAGCTTCTGAAGATTCTTCAGGGGGCCAAACCAGATGAGATCCCCCGCCCAGCTGACGCCATTATCGCCGACCGTGAATCCCCACGATTCGTTGGAAATGTCGGCGCCGACAATCTCGATGTCGCGAACATCTCCGATACCGAGCTTATCGTCATGGGCAGTCCTGATGTATTCGAGGCTCAACGGATCGAATCCCATCATCTTTGCCGCGACGGCATCGATCGCGACCTGGTCGGCGCTTGCGAGCATGTAATCCTTCACAACAGGATACATCGTGCGCGGCCCGGGACCGTTTCCTGCGGTGGTACCGTCCATAATCGCAAACAACCCGGTGTGGATCTCTTTCTGGATAGCGAGGAGATCAACGAGGGTCTTATGAATCCAGGAGTGCGTATAATGCCGTTTCGTGTTCAATAGTCCGCCGAACGCGTTTTTCATCGCGCCTGTCGTCGTCGTATAGATATGGCATTTTACCGTTGGAAGATGGACGATGTTCTTCCCAAGAAAATATTCCGGGATCGTGATCCCTTCGGAGAAAATCTTGTCGAGAACGTGCATCTTTGCCTTCGGCTTGTATTCCACCCAGCGGATGTCGCTCTCCTTGAAATTATACAGTACGGGAATGTTATACCGCCTGAAGATCGGAACATAATTATTGAGATCTTCCCCTTTGAAGGCGTTGGTGACAACGGTCTTATTCTGGACGCAGACCTGGTCGTCGAATCCGGCCTTCTTTAACGCGAGGATCGTACCCTCCATTTGCCACGGCGTCGTATTCGCCGCAGGGAACGGATAATGCCAGGAGATATTGTCCTTCAAAATTGTCGTGGCCCCCTTCTTCAGGGCCTGATTCATCCCGGCCAGCTCTACGAGACGCTCGATATCATCGAGCACTGTCTCCGGCTTCGTTTTAACAACGGCTACTTTCGATTTTGGCATCGTTTATCGTTTGTAAATGATATAACTCGCGACAATTATCCAGAGGATAATATTGATAAGGAGAGGGCGGTCGGTCAGGGCTAATTTCGTGGGGTTCCCACCTTCTTCTTTCTTATGAACAAGATATAAGTAGCGAAAAATTCCATAAAGGACAAACGGCACGGTATAGATGAGGTGCGCCGTACCGAACTTTCGGACCGTTTCCTCGGAGATCGTATATAACGCATACGACATGACCGTTGAAGCGGTGACAATGCCGATCATCTGGTCGAGAAAGTAGAGGCTGTAGTGCTCCAGCACCGCGCGGTGAGAATTTGCGTCTCCCTCGAGAACCATGATCTCATGCCTTCGCTTGCTGAAGCCGAGGAACAATGAAAGAAGAATTGTGCAGATGATGAGCCATTCTGAGGTCGGTACGTTGATCAGCAGTGCGCCCCCGATCACCCGCAGAACAAATCCGGCGGAAATCGTCATGACGTCGAGAATGACAACGTCTTTGAGTTTCAAAGAATAGAGGACATTCAGTACGGCATAGAGAAGAACGGTGATTCCAAAACTGATCGTCAGGAAGAACGCGGCAACCACGCCGAATGCGATAAGAAATGTCGACGCCAGAGTTGCCGTTGCAGTCGAGAGCTTTCCGGAGGGCAGAGGACGCAACGACTTCGTCGGGTGGAGCTTGTCTTTTTCGATATCGGCGACATCGTTGAAAAGATAAATCCCGCTCGCGGTGCATGAAAAGATGAGGAAGCCCGACACGACAAGGAGGATGTCGCCGGAGTTGAAGAGATTTCCGGAGAAGACGAGCGCCGCGAACAAGAAGAGGTTCTTGATCCATTGCTGCGGCCTCATCGAGGCCACGATGTACGTGAGTTGCCCGGACAACGTCAGAATACGGCCGGTTCTTCGTACACTCCGAACACTTCGGCCAGCGCGTTGCACATTTCGCCGAGCGTCACATAGGACCGCGTGCATTCGAGAAGCCGCGGAATAAGATTTGTGCCGTCTTCGGCGGATTGCCGGAGGGCGTCAAGCGTCGCGATAACCTGCTGCTGGTCCCTGCTCTGGCGAAGATCCGCGACCCGCTTTTTCTGCTTGATCTCAACTTCCGGAGAGATCGTGAGGATGGGAATATCGATCTGTTGGTTCTCTTCAACAAAATCATTGACGCCCACGATGATCTTCTCCTTCTTATCAAGCTCGCGCTGATAGCGGTACGCGGCCTCTGCGATTTCGCGCTGGAAGAATCCCGCCTCAATTGCCGGAATGACGCCTCCGAGCACGTCAATTTTTTCGAAGTATGCTTCCGCTTCCCGCTCCATCTTATCGGTGAGCGCTTCGACAAAATAACTGCCTGCGAGCGGATCGATGGTGTTCGTCACCCCTATCTCATGGGCGATAATTTGCTGTGTGCGAAGCGCGATCTTCACCGCTTTTTCCGATGGAAGCGCGAGTGTCTCGTCCATCGAATTTGTGTGGAGCGACTGAGTTCCGCCCAACACACCGGCGAGCGCTTCGTACGCCGTCCGGATAATATTATTCTCCGGCTGCTGCGCCGTTAATGAACAGCCGGCGGTCTGCGTATGAAACCGGAGCATCCACGAACGGGGATTCTTTGCGCCGTATTTGTTCTTCATTCGTTTCGCGTAGATCCTTCGCGCGGCACGGTATTTTGCGATCTCTTCAAAGAAATCGAGATGCGAATTGAAAAAAAATGAAAGGCGCGGTGCGAAGTCGTCGATATCGAGACCTTTCTCAATGCCGGCTTCGACATAGGCAAAGCCGTCGGCGAGCGTGAAGGCGAGCTCCTGAACCGCGGTTGAACCGGCTTCCCGGATGTGGTATCCGCTCACGGAGATCGGATTCCATTGCGGCATCTCACGGGTGCAATATTCAAACATGTCGGTGATAATGCGCATGGATGGATGCGGCGGGTAGATCCATTCCTTTTGCGCGATATATTCTTTCAGAATATCCGCCTGGATCGTTCCGCGCAACTGATCGGGTTGCGCCCCTTGCTTCTGGGCGACGGCCACATAAAATGCAAGGAGCATAGCAGCCGGGGCATTGATCGTCATCGAGGTAGAGATATCGGCGAGACGAATGCCTTTAAAAAGAATTTCCATGTCGGCGAGCGAACAGATCGACACACCACAGATTCCCACCTCTCCTTCAGACTGTCCATCGTCCGCATCCCTCCCCATGAGGGTGGGAAGATCAAAGGCGACGGAGAGCCCCGTCTGGCCGTGGCTTAGCAGGTAATGATATCTCTCATTCGTGTCCTCGGGGGCGCCGAATCCGGCAAACTGGCGCATCGTCCAGAGCTTTCCGCGGTACATGTTGTGGTGAATACCCCTGGTGTAGGGATATTCTCCCGGAAATCCGATGTCAGAGAGGTAATTGATTTCAGATAGGTTTTCGGGCGTGTAGAGGATATCAATGTCCTCCCCCGAAACAGTGGTGAATTTCGTCGGCAGCGTCTTCGTTCGGCGGGCTTTCTCGTCCCATTCTTTCTTCCCCGCCCGGATCCCGTCGATATGGTTTGTGCTCATATGCCGTCTAAAGTTAGTGTGATCAGTTCAAGGAAACATACAAATAATTGACATTCTTTCAAAACGTCTGTATGTTCCACAACTATGAGTTCCAAAAAAGCAACCACCCCACCAAGACCCAAGCGCCGGCGGGCACGCTGGCTGATCAGCCTGATCGCCATGGTCCCGCTCGCGATCCTTGCGTACTATTTCTTTCTGCCTCATGCTCAGCCTGAAATCGCTCAGCGGTTACTCCAGCCCGCTGTTTCCACATATCAGCCGAAGGATCCCTGGCTTCAACGGGCATACGCCGTAGACCAACGCTATCATGCGGTCTACACGCCGTGCTGGGAGGGCGCCTATGGCGCGATCGGTGACGCATATCTTTTCGCCGCGACCGGAGATTCTTCCCTTCTCCGCTTTCACATTGACGAGCATCCATTGCAGAGCATGTGCATCGGAAGATGGGTAGACGACTGCGCCTGGATTTGTCTTGCCGAACGGGCCTGGTGGGAATTTACCGGCAAGTCAAATGTATCACTGGTAGAAAATGCAAAGCGGCGATATCTGGAAGCGCGCGACGAAGGACGCCTCTCCCACCACGATGGTTTCTGGAGCTGGTATAACTGGCCCCCTGACCGGGGAGGCAACGAGCGGGTATTCACGAACAGCAACATGAACCAGATGGCCAATGTCGCCTGCTGGCTGTATGAGGCGACGCGCGACCGCCGGTTCCTTGACGATGCGCTGTTAGTCTGGAACGGCGACAAGTCGTTTCCCGGGATTGAAAAAACAATGTACAAGGGGAACGGGGTCTGGGAAGGAGCTCCCGGGCTTGCGGCGTTCGGAAAACAGTTGCCCTGGGAAGGGACAGAATACTGTTCGATCGGCGCCGCCTTATACCGGGTGACCGGAGAGAAAAAATACAAGCAGATTGTGGCCGCTACTGCGAAAAGAATTCTCAACCCCAAACACGGTTGGGTCGACCCCGACGACTTCTACCAGATCACGATGGACGGAAACGGCGCGTTCGTCAATTACCTCCTTGATGCCTACGCGATCGCACCAACGGAACTTTCCGAGGTCCTCCCTGCCGTGGAAAAAATGCTTAACCATGTTTGGACAAACCACCACGGCAGCGCGAAGGTGCAGCTCCACAGGTTCAGCGACCATGGAATCAGGAACGGCTGGAACCCGCTGGGCGGAGAGGATGGATATAATGTCGACGAAGTGGGAACAGTGCACGCCCAGGCGGAGGCGGTTCGTGCGTTCGGGGTGTTTGCGTACTACAAGACGAAAGGGAAATAAAAAACCGCCGCCGTATCTCCAGAATACGGCGACGGTCTCTCTCAGATCCACCGATGCAGATTAGTTTTCTTTATCGGTTACGATAACCAGATACTTGTCCTGCCAGAAATAATTCGGGTCGGCGATGGTCAGCATGGACTCTTCGTTGCCGACTTCCGTCTTCTTGAAATACGTTTCGTTGCGCTTCGGTATGACTTCGTCAATCTTTCCCTTTACCTGAATCGTCATATCGGAGGTCTTATCGATCGGCTTGAAATACTTTTCGTCAAATCCGCTCGCAAGGGTTGATGTTGACCCGAGGAGGCCCCACAGGAACCCGCCTTCACTCTTCAGAATACCCTTTTCTTCCAGCTCGCGTCGCGTTCCGGCGACGTAGTAGGCAGTGGTAATCTGCTTATGCTGGACAGTGATGGTGTTGGTCTGATCGGTAATCACAGCTTCCTTCTCATTGATCGTCTGCGTCTTCGCCGCGACATCGCTTTCGAGCCCCTGGATCTTCTGCGTCAGCTCGGTAATGGACTTTTCGCGCTCCTCAATGGTCGTTTTGAGGTTGGCGACCATTGTTTTCAGGCCCGAGTATTGGGTTTTGTAATTATTGACCTTATGCTGAAGGTCTGCGACGGCCTGCTGGTTGTCGTGCAGGGTCGATTTGATGACGCTGACGCGGTCGAGCAGTTTCGCGCGCATTTCTTCGCGGGTCAATTTCTTGCCCGCTTCCATTTCATTGCTTTCCTTTAAAATCGAACGTTCCTTTGCCTGGACGCTCTCGAGGCTGTTATACACGTCATTAATAGACTGGGTTACGTTATCGACGTAAGTATCCCGTTCCGACAGATCCTGCGAAAGCTGGTGATTCGAGGACTGCAGATCGGTATTTTGTTTTTCCAGCTCATCGACACGGGAATTGCATCCCCATACCAGTACTACGGCAATGACAGCGGCGATCAGCGATATGCGTTTCATAAAAAATCTCCTTAGTGTTTGTTTGAAAACAATTCAACAACCGGTGCAGAATTGTTGAGGGCGGATGTGTGGAATGCAAAGTTCATTTAAGTATAAATTTACATTTCCTCAGAGCGAAGTCAAGTGAATTTTTGTTAATATGGACGCAGTATTAAAAAGTTTTTAGCTTGATGAAAAACAATTCGCGTTGGAAAGGATTTCACATCGGAAGGATGAGGAGCGGAACAAAAATTGAGAACAACGTTCCGCTCCTCACACTGATTATTCCCGCATCGTACGCTGCATCAGATTCCTGAGCGCGTGGCGAGCGATGCGATAGTTAGTCTCTGCCTTTATGCTTGCCGCGTCCATTGCCGCGACGGCCGTTGTCGTGATTGTTCCCGCCCTTGTGTTTGCCGCCTCTCGCCTCATCGGTCATCACGACGAAGCTTTTTCCGCTGGAGCGCATCTTCATGACTTCCGGCGCGGAATAATGGTACTGATTTGAGACAAATCTCAGGTTGACCATATTCACGACGTCTTCATCCGAAAGCCGGATTGTTTTCCACTGACGACGCGGTTTTTGCCTGTAATAACCGTACGCCCGTCCGTACGGCGGCCCGGAAACCTGCGTGGCAGGCACATAGTACACTTCGGGCCCGATGCCATAATGGAGCGATATGTCCATCCAGCTCTGCCCCCTGTTCCGGAGATCAATGACCTCCACCGGCTGCACGTGCGCGCGCTGCGCGATAAAAAACACCACCGGGATCTCTTCGTCCGGTATGCTTCTGTCGCGAACGACAATCACTTCCCGTTCCGGCACCCGATAATACTGACCGATTGAAACATAGAAATTCCGCAACCCCTGGTCCGTTACCGCGCCTCCGAATTGAACCTGTCCGAAGGCAGAGATCGCAAGAATTATTGAAGTGAAGGCTATGAGGATGATCGACCGCATATGCATTCTCCTTTCATGAGTGTGTGCAATTGCAGGCGGGCGCAAGTTGTGGGTTAACCGCATGGTAGCAATGAGCGGCGTAAGAGTCAAGATAATATTTTGTAATCTCGATTAAATAAAATTAAGCGGGCGTACGTAAAGCATAGGGCTGGATAACGAAAGGAACTAGACAGGGAGAATCGACAGGAAGGATGAGGAGCGGAACGACTTCCATGGGCTCAACGTGGGCTTTCCGGGCTATGAAAAATACAACCGGAATTTCTTCGTCGGATATTTTCCGGTCTCTGATTTCGACAACCTGCCGTTCCGGAACACGATAATACTGGCTCACGGTCGTGTAATAGGTCTGGGAACCTTTGTCATCCGCCCTGGCGGATGATTGGATGTGGCCGAGAGAAATCGTGCCGAGAATCACGACGAAGAGTGCGCAGGATATGACAATGAGTGAACGCATACTTGTTCTCCTTTCTGCGATACAATTCTCCCGGGCCAAACGCATGGTAGCGAAGCCTGCTCCAAGAGTCAAGATACAATTTTGTAATGTCGGGAGATTTCGGAACGTCGACGGTCTAAGCCTCTGGAAACCGGAAACTTATTCGTGCGAAGCAAATTCGTTAAATATATTTAAGAAGGAACGGTACGAAGAACAGCGGGTTTGTCACTTTGTAAAATACCGCCGTGCGTATTCCGATACCATGCGGTGAGTGTTATAGACGGGAATGATCGATTGCATCGCGTTTCTGATTCTCTCGATCCATTTTCTGGGGATTCCGTTCTTGTCCCGCCGGTAAAACATGGGGATGACCTCATTGCCGAGGATATCATAGAGGAGCTCGGCTTCACGGCGATCGAGCTCTTCGGCAGGAAGATTCTCTTCGAGCTTGCCGGAAAATGCCCAACCATTTTTGCCGTTGTAGGCCTCGATCCACCAGCCATCGGGAATGCTGCAGTGAAGGCCTCCGTTGATCGCGATCTTCTGACCGCTTGTTCCGCTCGCCTCCATTGGACGGCGGGGCGTGTTCAGCCAGACATCACAGCCGGAAACCAGATGGCGGGCGACGTTCATATCGTAGTTCTCAAGGAAGACGATCTTTCCGTGAAACGGCGTCTGCCGCGTGATGTCGATAATCTGGCGCAGCAGCTCTTTCCCGTCGCCGTCTCTCGGATGTGCCTTCCCCGCGTAGATGATCTGAATCGGCCGCTGGGGATCGTTAAACAGCATGAGCGCACGGGAAAGATCGGAGAACAGCAAGGGAGCCCGCTTGTACGGGGCAAAGCGGCGGGCAAAACCGATCGTGAGCGCGTCGAAGGAAAACAGGTGGCCCAGGGCGTCGGCACCGCTGGCTCCTCCGAAGACGTGTCCGTCGCGTGACCGCCGGCGGATAAATTCAATAAGCTCGCGCCGCAGCTCATAGCGCAGCGCCCACAGTTCCTCGTCGCTGACGATGGAAGGATCGGTGACATGAACCCAGAATCTCGGATCGTGAAGATGTTCTTTCCATTTATGCGAATTATGGCGCTCCCAGAATTCCCACGAGCTCCTGGTCGCCCAGCTGGGCAGGTGAACTCCGTTTGTGACGTAATCGATCGGGACATCCTTCGCCTTCCCCCAGGGGTAAAGCTCTTTCCACATGAACCGGGAGATCTCACCGTGCTTCTTGCTTACCCCATTGGCAGCGCGTGAAAGCTTCAGACCGAGAATCGTCATCGTAAATTCATTCTTGTCCGGCGGATTCTGGGGGACCTGCCCGTACGACATGAAGTCTTTCAACGTCATCTTCATGCTGTCGAGGTAGGGATGCAGGGTAAAATCGATAAGATCAACAGGGAAACGGTCGTGCCCGGCAGCGACCGGAGTATGGGTCGTGAAAATGCAGGTCTCCTTCACGCTTTGTTCGGCTTTGGATTTCGGTACGCCCTTGAGCAGCTGTTCATGAAGAAGTTCGATCGTGAGGAAGGCGGCATGCCCTTCATTCATGTGAAAGACCGAGGGATTGATGCCGAGCGCGCGGAGAAAACGGACCCCTCCGATGCCGAGGATAATTTCCTGCCGTATTCTCGTGTTGATATCTCCGCCGTACGCAAGGGAGGTCAGGCCGCGAAAGTGTTCGGGATTCTCGGGGACATCGGTATCGAGCAGATAGATCTGGGAGCGGCCCACGTTAATGCGCCATCCCTGGAAGTACACAATGCTTGTTCCGATCGTCACATTGGAGAAGAGCGGTTTCCCGAAATAATCCTTGACCAATTGCACCGGAACGGCATTAGGATTTATGGTCGGATAGCTCTCCTGCTGCTGTCCGTTGACGTCGAGGTGTTGTTGAAAGTAGCCCTGGCGGTAAAAGAGGCCGACGCCGACCAGGGGCAGTCCGATGTCGCTCGCCGATTTGACATGGTCTCCCGCGAGGACTCCGAGCCCTCCCGAATAGAACGGAAGGCATTCGTGGATGGCGAATTCCGCGCAAAAATACGCGACCGGTCCCCCTTTTTTCTTTCCGGCGCCGGGATAACTTGCCGGCTGATGAAGGTAGGCATCGAACGCCTTCAGCACCGAGATGAGCCCCTCGTAAAATTCTTCGTCGCCGAGCCGCGCGATCAGCTCTCCTTCGGAAACCTGATTTAGGACGGCAACAGGGTTATGATTCGAGGTGTGCCAGGTAAGGGGTGAGAGCTCTTCGAAGATCGCCTGAGCCCGGGGATTCCAGCTCCACCAAAGGTTGCGGGAGAGACTTTCGAGACGCCTGAGTACAGTTGAATAATCTTCGGCAGAATGCTTCCTCGGTCGTTTGTTCATACCATTTCATTTCTTCTGATACCGGACCGTGAACATCGTGATGTCATCCGATTGAGGAGCGTCAGCGGTGAACGCCTTCACGTCGGTTTCGACCGTTTTAATCATCTCGGGGAGCGTCATGGCAGGTGTTTTTTTCAGGCTTTCGACAAACCGCGGGTTATCAAAAAGCTCCTGCTCCTTGTTCATTGCTTCGTTGACGCCATCGGTATAGAGAAAAATCGTATCGCCGGCATTGAGCTTTATTTTTTGAACGTCGTATTCGAGGTCGGGCAGCATTCCGAGAAGCAACCCTCCTGTTTGCGGAAGCATCTCTACCGTACCCTCGGCGCGAATCAAATAGGGAGAGTTATGCCCCCCATTGCTGTACTGGACGTCACCGGTTCGTGTATTGAGTACGCCGTAAAATATTGTGACGAACATCGCTTCGTCCTTTTCAGGAATAAGCATCGTATTCAGCCTGCGCAGGCACTCGCCCGGATTGACGACCTGGGACGCAAGGGCCTTGAGCAGCGTGCGGCTCACTGCCATGAAAATTGCGGCCGGAACGCCTTTTCCGGAAACGTCGCCGACGACGAACGCAAGCCTGTCGTTGTCAATAAAGAAGAAGTCATAAAAATCGCCCCCTACCTCTTTTGCGGTGATCATCTGGGCGTAAATATCGAACTCTGTCCTGTCCGGAAAGGCGGGAAACTTTCGCGGAAGAATGGATTGTTGGATGCGCGCCGCGATGTTGAGATCACGTTGGACGGCGATCAGCTGTTCGTGCTCGACCAGCGATCGCTTGATAATCTGCAGGTGCTGAAGCGTCTTGTTGATCGTTACTTCCAGATCATTGAAATCGATCGGCTTCGTTACAAAATCGAACGCTCCGCGGTTCATCGCGGTGCGGATATTCTCCATGTCGCCGTAGGCGGATACGATGACCGCTTTCAGGGCCGGGTTATTCAGCTCGCCGAGCCTGGACAACAGCGTAAGGCCGTCCATTTCGGGCATATTGATATCGGAAAGGATCATAATCGTCTCCGGATGCTCGACAAGGCGGTCGAGCGCTTCCATCCCGTTATGAGCAAAGACAAATTCGTATTCATTTTCCCGAATTTGCTTCCGGAATCTCTGTCGAATCAGCGATTCGAGATCCGGCTCATCATCAACAATCAGCATCTTCACAGGCATCAGCATTCCTCAGAATAGTTCGACACACTCATACGGCCAGCACTTCCTTCCGGAGTTTTTCAAAATCAATAGGCTTCGTCAGATACTTCTCCGCGCCGTACTCCATCGCCGTCTTATAATTTTGGTCGTCCCCGTAGGCGGTGATCATGCATACTTTGAGATGAGGGAATTTTTCTTTCACATTTTTCAGCATTTCAAGCCCCGTCATTCCCGGCATGTTAATGTCCGAAAGGATGAACATAATGTCGAGCGGGGTAAGGCTCGTTAAATACGAGAGGGCATCCGCGCCGGAGTGGGCAAAGTGAAATTCGAGCAACCCCTCGCGAAGTTCCTTCCGGAACCGCTGGCGGAATAAAAATTCCACATCTTGTTCATCATCGACAATCAGTATCTTCATATCATATCTCCTTCATTAAGAAATTTTTCGTGGAAGCCGGATAATAAACTCGGCGTACTCTCCCTCTTTCGTATCAATGGAAATCTCCCCCTTATGTCCCTGGGTGATGATATCGTAGCTCAGAGATAACCCGAGGCCTGTGCCGACGCCGGTCGGTTTCGTTGTAAAGAACGGAGTAAAGAGTTTGTCGCGGACTTTTTGCGGAATACCGTTGCCGTTATCTTTGATCCGCACCTCCACCTTGTCTCCGAGGTTCTTCGTAAACACGCAGATTGTGGGAATAAAGCCCGCGGCCGCTGTTTTCCTTTTGTCGTTTGCGGCATAGCAGGCGTTGTTGACGATGTTGAGAAACACGCGGCTGAGATCCTGCGGGACGGCGGTGATTTCGCCGACGGATTGGTCGTATTCAGTGACAATTTTTACGTTGAACGTCGGATCTTGCGCCCGCAAGCCGTGATAGGCAAGGTTGATGTATTCGTTCAGCATTGCATTGAGGTCGGTCGGCTGCTGTTCCCCCGCCTTTCCGCGGGAGTGCAGAAGCATTCCCTTGACGATGCTGTCGGCACGTTTGCCATGCTCATTGATCTTTGTAACGTTTTGTTCCAGGTCCTTAAGAATGTCCTCAATGATAGCCCCCGTTTTGGGATCTAGCTTGGTTTTTTCCTTCTCCAGCTCATCCCGCAATTCTCTTACGAGATCGGCTGAGAGGACCGCGAAGTTATTGACGAAGTTCATCGGATTCTTGATCTCGTGGGCAATGCCCGCCGTAAGCTGGCCAAGGGATGCCATCTTCTCCGAAAGAATCAGCTGCTGCTGAGTGTCCTTCAACGTGGAGAGAGCCTTTTGCAATTCGGTTGTCCGCTCCGCTACGATGCGTTCGAGTTCTTGATTACGCGCCTTTAATGCATCGATCGGATACGCCTCACCTTCCGCCTGATCGGCCGACGGGAATGAAGCATGCGCATGCCCTACAAGCCACCTTGATTTTTCACATACGAGGAATGTTGTCGTACGAACGGCCGGGACCAGGAGTTCCTTTCCTTCAACATTCAAGTGGAGAGTAAGTTCGGCTTCAATCAAGGCCGCTGACGCAATGTGGTGTGAGACCCGGGTCCAGTGGAACTCCATAACGAACGGATTGGGCATCTGAGCCAGATCGAGCTTCATCAACTCCTTGAACTCTTTCAGGCCGTTCGCCTTCTCGTGCGCTCCCGTCCCAAAGAGGGTCATCCCCTCCGTGCAGAATGCAAACGCGGCAGCCATGTCGCGGCGGCTGTAGGCCCCCCAAAAATCATGGTACACCTGCAGCACGTCTGCGTCCGGGACTGAGAGTTTATTCATGAATGAAGTTCAATGAGTGCAGATTCAAGATTCTAAAGTAGGAATAAATACGAGAACAATCAAGAAATCAGCGTTATTTCCATGTTTTCGAAATTGGATGCGCCTCTGTATTGAAGACGATCTTATCCAGGGACAACGTTTCTTTTGGAGCGAAGAGCAAGTAAAGATATTTTAGAGTTTCGGCAAAAAAGAAACTCTCCATGCTGTTTCCTTTTTCCTTTGACGTGACATCGGTGAGCATCGTAAACCCCGCGTCCGTCTTGCAATACTTCACGATACTGTGATAAAATGTCTCCCCCATCTCGAGATATTTAGGGTCATCCGTAAATTGATGCAAATAATAGGCTGATTCTATGATTTCCGGCCGCAAATAATACTGTTTCGCCCTCACGGTCATTGTTGTGTAATCGATTTCTTCCGGCTCAATATCATAGAGATTCCACATGCGGTAACACGATTCCTCAACCCGCTTCGCCTTGTCAACATCCCCCGCGAGGCAAAGGAGCGCCGGAAAGAACGCCTCAAGGGCGCCGAACGAGGTACCGGTTCTCACTCCCGAAAACATATTCGCTTGCCCGTACCAGAGACCCTTTGCAGTGGTATCGGCAACGTACTTTTCGATGGCGGCAGAGCTCTGTTCCCACATCGATTTGCAATCCGCATCTCCGAAGAGAAGCCACGCCTTCAGCAGGTATTCATAATACGAATCTATCGCCCCGCCGATATGGCTTGTGGAATCTGTCCACTCCCCCGTTTCCGCGTTGATCCAGGTTCCAACGAGGCCGATCTTCGAGCGCCGGTTAAAGAGCTGAACGAGCGCGTTCTTTGCTTTATCGTAGTATTCCGATTTTCCGGTCAGCTTGCTCAGCGTCCCAAATTCAATCAGCGCGGTACCGATCTCGGCCGGGTTGTTGATTGAATCGCGGATCGCGCCGGTTCGAAGGTTCACGTATCGATACGGAATGCCGGTTTTCGAATTGAACATCGGGAGCAGCCGGCGTCCAAGATCATCGGCAAGGCTGAGAAATCGCTTGTCGCCGTCGAGCTGGTAAGAAGAAAGGAGCCCCCCTAAAAGCCGAATGGTAATTTCGAACGACTGGACGGAGATATCTTTGTTGAACGACAGGCTGTCAAAGATAAGCTGCTTGGCCTCGGCGGCTTCCTCCTTGAGGCCCATAATGAGCATCACGTCGTAGGCATCAACAGGCGTGAGACAGAGCGTAGTGCCGTACCAATCTCGCGGCTCTTTCGTCATGGGCTTCAGCACGTCATGCCCCCAGGCATACTTTTTATACGCCTTCCAGGCGTATTGAAATTGTGCCTTAACAGAATCTGCGGTTACTTTTTGCTGCTGTGAGAATAGGGCCGGGGAGACAATGAGGATCAGGAGGATAACTATTACGGAATGAGAAAGTTTTCGCATGGCTGATTGGGTAAAATTTTTCCCAATATACAAAAACTCCCGCAAGAATCAACGATCGGAAAGCTTGAACCGAACTCGTAAGACTCCGTTTTCAAAACTCGTAGAGATGATCCGGAAAGACCCGATTTCCCTCGTATTCTTTACGTGCTCACCGATGCACGGGCATGCATCGTAGCTGCCAATCTTGATGATCCTCAGAGGATCGCCGGCGGAATCGGGCAGCCGGGCGAGGTCAAACGCCTTGGCGGCCTCGTTCCTCGGCATCATTTCCTCCGTAACTCTCGCATCGGAGCCGATCACAGCATTCACCTGCGATTCGATCGACGCGATCTCATCAGGTGTGAGGTTTCTATCAAAATGGTAGTCGCATTTAGATTTTTTCCGTTCCAGGTGGCTGCTAAACGACCGTCCCCGATCGAACATTCTGACCATTGTCTGATTGAGAATGTGTTCAGCCGTGTGCATGTGCGGATCGTACGTCTTCGCCATGAGGATATTCCTGTAGTTTTCTAGTATGGATATCGGTAACGGAGGAAAAGATGATTCTCCGCCCGCTTGACGCTTACAATCTTTCCCCATGCAGGTCTATCGGGTGCAAGGATGTTCCCTTCAACCAATCCCAGGCGTCCCGGTTCCCGGCCCCTCCCGGCGACGAGCGGCGATAGAGTCAGAAATAGTTCATCCAGCGCTTTTTCTGCGAAGAATGTCCCCAAAAGATGGGGCCCGCCTTCTAGAAGGATTATTTTTGTGTCCGGCTGTGATTTCAGCACCGCGCCCACTATTTGCTCAGCACGTAAAAGAGGTCCTTCGCCTGCCGGGACGATCTGAACATTGGACGGAAGCTTCTCCTGATCGACGATTGCTGCGCCGGCATCCGTGGTGACGATGAGGGCACGGGCGCTTGTGGATTGAAAAATGGGAAGCGTGAAATCCATCTGTGGAGTTCCGGAGACTACGACATTGACCGGCAATCCCGGTTTCTTCATCCGTTGCCTGAGAATCCGGTATTCATCGGCAAACTCCGGAAAGACTCGTTCCGCCGACCAGTTATGACGTGGCGATGCGGCAAGATTCTTAGATCCGATAATAATCGCATCCGACAAAGCGCGGAGCAGTCCCATGACAGCGTGGTCTTGCCGGTTCTTCCCGCTAATTCCATCGCCTCCGGAATTTCCCGGAACTCCTAAGCTCACAACCCCGTCAAGTGACGACACAAAATTGCTAATGACATATGGCCTGGAAACAGGAGGAAACCTGAGACTGCCATACAGACTCGCCAATGCATCTGTGAGCGGCAGATCCTTTCCCTGTTTGTCGTCGTACAGCGTTTCTAACGGAAGAATATTCGTCATAGAAAATATCTGGCAATATACGAACGATAGAGCGAAAACTAAAATCCCCTCTTGAGGAGGGGATTACGATGACTCAAAACCTATTTCAGAATCACTTCGGACTACTCGTCCTCTCCATGGATTCGCATGCTGACCAGGCGGTCGGCGGTGAGCTTCTTCAGGCCGTTCTCTTTCAGGCGCCTGACCCAGGATGGGGTGACGCCGTGGATTCTCATGGATACCAGGTCGTCAGAGGAAAGATCATGGAGCCCGAGATCGTTCATGCTTTTAATATACTCCGGCGTGACAGAGTGAATTCTCATGCTGATCAGGTCGTCCGCCGAAAGGTGAT
>DATJGD010000051.1:0-53471 GCA_035495255.1 Bacteroidota bacterium
TAATTGCCTCATCCTGTTTCCCCAGCATCGTATAGATGAGCGCGAGGTCCTCAAGACGGTTCGTCCCGATCAAGGCGTCCTTCGTGATAGGAAGCAGTTCTACAGCCTTCTTACCCATGCTGAGAGCCTCGTCCTTCCTGCCAATTCCGGCGTAGGCAATTCCCAACGAACTGATTATCCGCGTATCTTCGGGATGCAATTGAAGGTCATGTTCGAGAGTCTTCGTTGCCGCTTCAAATGATGCCTTCTCTTTCGGAAATTCGCCGAGATAACCATACGTGCGCGCGTAAAGCAAGTCCTTGGGCAGATAGAAATTCTGGGTGGAAATGACGCTGACTTCTAAACCGTCAAGAAATTTTATGGCCTCCGTAAATTGGACGTCATACGTATAGGTTGCCCATGATGTGCGCATGAGCCAATGATTTTCCTTCCCCACCTTCTGCAATGCGGCATCGTTCAAGACCTCACGCGCTTTCACCGTGTTCCCACGCAACACATAGTTCAGCGCTTTATCCTCTCGCGCATCAGCCAAATCGGGAGCCAGGCTTAGGGCCTCATCGACATACTGCAGCCCCGTATCATACCGTCGCATCAGGTTGAACGTGTTGGCGGTTTCATCTTTGAGATTTCCCGAACGCGGATCGATTTCACAGGCTTTCACAAAATAGGGGGCCGCTTCCTCAAATCTTCCCTGCCGCCGTGTCACCGAGGCGATGCCCAACAAAAAATAGATGTTATTTGGCTGCGTTTGAAGCGCCAGCTTGAACTCCCGTATCGCATTTTCGTAGTCGAGCAGGCAGTGATAATAGTAGAAACCCATGGCTCCGTGCGCATCAGGAAGATCGGGATTCAGCGCTACCGCCTTCTCGGCCGCCTCCTTGGATTTCTGCTGACGTTCTTTTGTGCGGTCATAAAACTCCCAGTACAAGCCGGCATGGACGATCGCGAGCTTCGCATAGGCTGCAGCAAAATTTGGATCTAATTCCACGGCCTTTGTAAGCATCTGCTCTGCAATTCTGTGATCACGCTCGTCCGAACTTCGGATCGCATATTCATTTCCCCGGAGATAGGCATCATACGCGTCGGCGTTTTCCGTGAGCTTCGCCTCCAGAGATTGCTTCTCTTTTTGAAGCAGCGTAACATTCAATGCACCCGCGACTTGTCCCGCGACATCTGCCTGAATTTGAAACGCGCTGGAAAGCACAGCTTCCGAAGGTTGCGACCAGATTTGAGTACCGTCGGCGACATTGATAAGCTGTGGAGTTACACGCACCCGGCTTGTCCCGTTGTCATTCTCCCATCTGATGGTCCCCTGCAGGACATAGGTGACGCCAAGCTCCTCGCCGATTTGCTTGATCGTCTTCGTGGATTTCTTGTATTGATTCGCGCTCGACCGGGCGATCACACCCAAGCCCGAAAGCCCCGAGAGTTTACTCGTGACTTCTTCTGTTAATCCGTCTGCAAAATACTCCTGGTCCTGCGAGCCGAGATTTTCAAACGGCAGAACGACGAGCATCTTCCTCGCCGGCGGCGCATCTGTCGTAGAAGACGGCGTCCCTCGCGTGAACAGGAATGCTCCGATTGCAGCCAACACAACGAGAGATCCGAGAGCAATCCACAAGGTTCTCCTCGTTGTCGCTTGCGGTGTGGCGGCGGCGGCTGCCGGCTGCCGTCCCGTTTCAGGCCGCACAACCCGTGTAGATTGTTTCTGCGAGCGCCGAAGCTCGCTCACCATATCGTCGATATGCTGGTAGCGGTCTGCCGGATCTTTTTCGAGCGCGCGTTTGATAATATGATCGATCTCGGGAGAGGCATCCTGCCGGTATTTTTGAACGGAGTCAGGCTCTTCGTTTAAAATTGAATACATCGTGGCTGCTTCATGCTCTCCTCTGAACGGGAGCTTTCCTGTCAGCATCTCAAAGAAAAGAACACCGAACGAGAAGATATCCGATCGGGCGTCGACATCTCCCCCCTGGATCTGCTCGGGAGCCATGTACGCAAGCGTGCCGACTGTGCTCGAAGTCTTCGTGAGTTTCAAGGAGCCTTTTAGCTTGGCAAGCCCGAAGTCCATCACTTTGATTTGGTTCTTGGAATTCACCATGATGTTATCGGCCTTAATATCGCGGTGAACAATTCCTTTGGCGTGTGCTTCTTGGAGGGCTTCGCCGATTTGAGCCGCATAGGTTACTGCGTCGGAGATCTTCGGCAGCGGTAGTTTTTTTCTCAGAGTCTCCCCTTCGACATATTCCATGTCGATAAACTGGCGGCCGTCAAATTCTTCGATCGCGTGGATCGTGCAGATGTTCGGGTGGTTGAGCGTCGCGGCCGACTGGGCTTCCTGTTGAAAACGTGCCTGTTCTTCCTCAGTTCCGGTAAGATGCGCCGGAAGAAACTTCAGCGCAACAATACGCTTAAGCTTGGTATCCTCAGCTTTATACACCACGCCCATCCCGCCTTCGCCGAGCTTTCCCAGAATTTTGTAATGTGAGATCGTTTGCCCGATCATTTTCCTAATCCCTGCGCCCAATCGCCGACCAATGTCAGCGGCGCCATTTTTTGCATCTCGATCGACCTCGAGAAGACGATCGTTTTCCCGTCGCGGGAGACATCATACTGAGCTGTGAACGGAGGAGGTTTGAGCAACCTGGTCGTTTTGTCGACACTCACGGAATTTTCTGACAGCCTCAGTGTTGCGGCGACGAGATACTCCTGGCTGCCGAAGATCAGTTCGTTCGCTCCCATACCCCAGCGCGGCTCAATTCCGCCCCCCGTTGAAATCTTAATCGGGTCGGAATCCGGGCGAGCAACCTGCTTCACATACACTTCGTTTTCGCCGCTTTCGTCTGAGACGAATGCGATCCATTTCCCGTCATGAGAGAACCTTCCGACGATCTCATTGAACTTTGTGGTCTGAAAGGGCATAAGGTTCTTGTCGCCGCCTCCATTGAGCTTGAGGAGGAACAGATCCCCCTGGCGCTCTGCTACATCGGTCGTACCAATGAGGAGCGTCGTGCCATCGGGAGAAATATCGAACGCGATATCGTTCTTGGGAGAACCATAGACAAGTTCTTCTTTGCTGCTATGCGACACCGATTGACGGTAGACATCTCTGTTAAAAATGCCTCCGGACGTAAAATAGATCGTGGCGCCATCGGGGGACCAGAGCGGGGAAAAATCTCCCTCGGGCCTTGTTGTTATCCGTCGCCTGCCATTGGTTTGAAGATCATGAATCCAGATGTTGCTTCTCCGGGATCGCAAATCATACATGTACATAGCAAGCTGTTTCCCGTCGGGTGAAAATCTCGGATGATCCTGCTCGATAATGTTGTCTCCGATTGTCTGCAGAAGCTTCCCGGTCCGGTCGACAACGATTGGCCGCGCGCCTGCCGCCATCGTTGTCCCCGATTGATAGACAAGCAAGCCGTTATTGGAAGCGGTAAATACTGCAATATTGTAGGAAGGATCATTCAGTAGATCGTCTTCTACTTTAATAGGTTCGCCGGAGAGTGCGAGATGTTCGGGGTCGAACCGTTGCGCCATGAGCGTCTGGTTTCTGGCAAAGAGGAGGTACCCTTCGGCATATGCGGGATTAAAAGAAGACTGGACGAGCATTTTCTTCTCTTTTCCGTCCAATGAAACAGCAAAGATTGCATCCCCTTCCGCCTCGCCTGCCTCGACCGCTGTCCGGGTCAGATAAAGGACGTGCTTACCGTCAGGGAGTGCAAAGGGCCAGCGGTGCGAACCTTCATGACGAGCGGAGTCAAGCGTGGTCAATTGCTGAGGTGCACTTTTGCCATCAGCCGACACCTGGAACAAACCGCCCTGAAAATCGGGGCAATAAACGATCACATCGCCCTGACACCACGCTGCTCCGCGTTGATTAGGAACCACCGCGATTGTAACAGGGCTTCCTCCGGTGAGATCGACTTTTTTCATTTTGCCGTCCTGGAAGAACCCAATCATTTTTCCATCGGGGGACCAGAACGGGGAGGCTGCTCCTTCCGTGCCCGGAATTGGCTTTACCTCTCGTTCGCTGAGGGAGCGAATAACAAGTTGTTGTGGCTGCCCCGGCTCTATGGCTTCAAATACAAGAAACTTTCCGTCCGGAGAGAGAACGGGCTTTCCCGAACCGACGCCGTACGAGTGGATGTAGAAACTGTCGGGAACCACGATGGAAGAACGAATCGTGCGCCGTTCGGCCGTTGTCTCCGGTTTGGGCTTCAAGAGCACGTATCCGAGAGACGCAATCACCACACCGGCGATGATCCACGCCGAGAGCTCTCGTTTCGAGATTGAGCGAGCGACGGGCTCTTCCGCCATTTGAGCCGGCTGCTGAGCCGACGAGGTACGCAACGCAGGACGGGACGACATCGTCCGGCTTAGGTGCTGGCGGCTCGATTCCCTCTTGAATCGCTTGAGATCGATCGATACCTGTTTCGCCGCCTGTGTTCGTTCATTCGGGTCTTTGTCCAGGCACTCCAGGACAATGCGGTCAAGTTCAGGTTCAATCTCCGGCTTGATTGCCGACATTGGCGCGACGTCGACATTGACGATCTCGTATAACAGCGCCGTTTCGTGCACGCCTTTGAACGGAAGCTCACCCGTAAAAAGCTCATAGAGAAGAATGCCGAGAGAGAAGATATCGGAACGATGATCGACATCCTGTCCCTGAACCTGTTCCGGAGACATGTAGCCGGCAGTTCCGACGGTGCTTCCTTCTTTTGTCAAACGGTTGATCTTGCTCGATGCGCTTCTCAACTTGGCGAGCCCGAAATCCATGATCTGCACGATGCCGTCCTTGCGCACCATGATGTTTTCGGGTTTGATGTCCCGATGAACAATCCCTTTCTCGTGAGCAGCGGCAAGGCCGTCTGCGATCTGGATTCCCACATCGACAGCCTGCTTGAACGAAATTGTGCCCCGTTTTTCCCTCAGCGTCTGGCCATCGACGAACTCCATGACGATAAATATCTGCCCGTCATGCTCCTGAATGTCGATGATTGAACAGACGTTCGGATGATTTAGGGCGGCTGCGGCCTTCGCCTCCTGAACAAAACGGATCTTATCCTGCTCCGAGGCGCTTAGATGCGGTGGAAGAAATTTCAACGCGACGGTGCGGTCAAGCTTGCTGTCTTCTGCTTTGTAGACAACACCCATCCCTCCTTCGCCCAGCTTTTCCAGGATCTTATAATGCGAGATTGTTTGACCGATCATGTTCCAATAGTAATGTCATGTATGTTTTCAATGGTGCGCTAATCTAAATTAGGATTATTAAGCGTAGCGAACAATTCTGTATCGTATCGACGGGAGTAATCCGGTTACCTGCACCGTCATTGCCGCGGGCAGGCTCACGGAGCGCGGTCGATCATTTCTCCAGGCCAAGTTTCTTTAACATCGCGATATATCTGGGATCGGACTTCAAGCCGGCAAAGAAAGGGGTGATCTTAAGGTATGCTAAACTACTGTTCTGTTCGACATACCCTTTCTCAAGCCAATCGAATGCTTTATCGTTTTCACCCATACCCGCATAAACTGCAGCGATTTGGAACGAAACGGCATTTCCTCCCTTTGAGAATGCAACGAGTTGATCGAGAACCTTCTCCGCTTCTTCAATTTTACCCGACCTTCCATATGCATACCCCAGGTACTCTAATCCATACGACTTATCCGTGCCTACTATCTCTCTGACTTTTTTCAGCTCGGTGATCGCCCCGGCAGGATTATTCTGAACGAGATAGACATCCGCAAGATTCCTGTGAGCTCCCGGAAAGTTCGGATCAAGTTCAATCAATTTCTTATAAACATCAATTGCCTGATCGTATCTTCCCATTGCCGCATAGACATCTCCGTAATTCAGATTGATGATCATCGACATGGGATCAAGCTCCAGTCCCCGCTTAATCTTGGCAAGAGCTTCCTCGAATTTCCCCTGCTGCCTGAGCAAGATGCTGTACCAATGGTACGATGTGGGATAGCCCGGATTAAGCTCGATGGCTTTCTTAAACTCTTCCTCCGCACCGGACCAATCCCAAACAGAGTTCTTCATTAACCCGCGCACGGCGAAGGGTTCTGCAAGCGTAGGATCGAGTTCTGTTGCCCGCTTTGCGGCAGCTTCAATCTTTGGAAGCATCTCCTTGAGAGGCACCCCGGTGTACTCCGGAAGAATGACGTACGTTGATGCCAATCCCGCCTGAGCCAGGGCATAATTCGGGTCGGCATCAATTGCCATTTGATAATACTTGACCGATCTCCAGAGATCATCGGCCTTGCGTTTGTTCCAGTAGAAACGCCCCTTCAAATAGAACTGATACGCTTCGGTATTTTCGGTCGGCCGCTTGACAAGTTTCTTTTCATCTTCAGAAGCAAGCTTGAGGCTGAGTTTATGGGAAATCTCTTTCGAAATATCTTCCTGCACCGAAATTACGTCCGAGAGTTTTTTGTTAAATTGCTCTCCCCACATTTGAGTATTATTCGAAACGTCGACGAGCTCGGCGCTTATGAGAAGATTGTCCGTGCGCTGTGTGACTCTGCCGACGAGTACAGCCTTTACCCCAAGCTCTTTTCCGGCCTTTTGCGGGTCAGACTCTTTCCCCTTGTAATGGAAAACGGAACTCCTGGACATGACCTTAAGATTTGGGATCTGCGACAAGCTGTTAATGATGCTCTCGGTAATTCCATCGCTCAAATACTCCGTATTCGGGTCTGCGCCGACATTCGTGAAGGGGAGAATTGCGATTGAATCAATTGATTGCTGCTGCCGGAACAACGAGAAATAAACCGCGGCGCCGGCGACAAGCAGCACAACAACACCTGCTCCAATCACTAACCCACGCCGGGATGGCCCCTGGATAGGCTGAGTCTTCGATGACACGGCCGTGCTTGCTGAATCGGATTGTTCAGAAGTCGGTATCGCCGGTATATCGGCAAGAGAAGCTCGTGAAACCCTTGTAGACTTTTTTTGGATCCTCCGCAACTCGCTCACCATGTCGTCGATATGCTGGTAGCGGTCTTCCGAGTCCTTCTCCAACGCACGTCGAATAATGCGGTCGATTTCCGGCGAAACGTCCGGACGACTCTTTGCAACTGATTCGGGCTCTTCGTGGAGGATAGAGTACATCATCGCCGCCTCGTGCTCCCCGCGGAACGGCATCCGTCCGGTAAGCATCTCGAACAGCACGACACCGAACGAGAAAATATCCGACCGCCCGTCAACCTCCGCTCCCTGAATCTGCTCCGGAGCCATGTAGGCGAGTGTGCCTACGGTACTCGAGGTTTTTGTCAACTTCATGGTACCTTTGAGCTTCGCGAGCCCGAAGTCCATGACCTTAATCTGGTTTTTCGAGTTCACCATGATATTCTCGCACTTAATATCGCGGTGAACTATTCCCTTCGAATGCGCTTCATGGAGGGCATCGCCGATCTGGAGGGCGTAGGCCAGGACATCGGACTCCTTTTGTATCGGAAGCTTATGCTTAAGTGTCGTCCCATCCACAAGCTCCATGACTATATATTGCTGGTCTCCCTCTTCTTTAATATCGTAGATAGTGCAGACGTTGGGATGATTGAGCGCAGATGCGGCCCGCGCTTCCTGAAGGAACCGTGCCTGTTCCGCCTCCTGAGTCGTCAGATGGTGCGGCAAAAACTTTAGGGCAACGATGCGGTCAAGCTTGGTATCGTGGGCTTTATAAACGACACCCATTCCGCCTTCGCCGAGTTTTTCGAGAATCTTATACTGTGAAATTGTTTGACCGATCATATTACACCGGCAAGTTCAATTTTTTTATAGTCTGGTCAATCATTGAAAGTCTTAATCTTGTCCAATTGCTTCATTCCCGTGATTATGGAAGGCCGGTTTTATTCCACAGCGCAATAAATCGGGGATCGTTCCGCGCGAAGTCAAAAATAGGATCCACACGAAGAACACCAACCGTAATGATAAATGAATGTTCGTCAACCGCCTGTCCAAGGGCGCGATAAAACTGCGCCGTATCTCGCACCCCGAGGTACCCGATCGCTAGATTAAGCGGTGAGACATATCGCTCCTTTGCTATTGTCGCCAACGTGTCAAGCAGCTTCTTCGCGCGGGCGTGCTGTCCGTCGTGGCCGAGCGCGTACACAAGTCCCGCGATCATCACGGGGTTGCCACCGGACGTCGCTCTCCCGATTTCTAATTGGCGGACCGCTTCGCGCGCGTTTCCCTTCGCCAGCAGCGGCCACGCAAGAAAGTAGTGCGCGTTTGCGAAGCTGGCATCGATATCGATCGCCTTTTGAATCTGCTCTATCGATTTGTCGTACTCCCGGTCCCAGTAGTAATCGATCCCGAGCCATGTATTAATGGGAAGTGATAAGGGCTCGAGCTGCTGTGCAAGGATGTACTCTTTCCTCGACTCGTCGCGTCTCCCCTGGCCTGCGAGAAATGCGGCGTAAAATACGTGGCCGGTTCCGTACTTCGGGCTCAGCTCGATCGCCTTACGGAAATCTCTTTCGGCGCGGGGCCAATCCCACTCGTACGAGTTATTCATGTGGCCTCTTGTTGTATATGCTGCGCCGACACTGCTGTCGAGCTGGAAGGCTTTGGCGATTGCCGCCTTCGCCTTCGGAAGAGCTTCGGAAGGAGGCATCTGGTTGTAGATGCCGAGGCCCAGGAGATCGTAGCAATCGGCGACGCCGGTTTGCGCCAGCGCGTAGCCAGGATCAATATCCAGCGCCTGCTGAAAATACTGAAGCGCTCTTGAAAACTCGGAGACAGTTCGCTTATCCCAGTAATACCTGCCCTTCAGATAAAGTTGATACGCCTCGGTATTTTCGGTGCCGTGTTTGGGGAGCGTAACAGACCCTTCGTCCGCGACATGGAGCTGGCGGGTAACGGAGCGCTCAATCTCATCCTGCACGGTAAGAAGCTCCGAGATCTTTCGGGTAAATTGTTCGCCCCACAACTGAGACTGCTCTTTCACGTCAATCAGCTCAAGCTGTATATTGAGATCGTCTGCGCGCTGAATGACACGGCCGGTCAGAACCACACTGACCCGCAGCTCATTGCCGATGGCCTGTGCCTCGTCTTCCTTGCCTTTATAGTGAAACGCCGTGCTCCTGGGGATGACGCGGAGCTTCTTGACACGGGAGAGAGAATTAATCATGTGCTCGGTGAGACCGTCGCTGAGATAATCGGCGTTGGCATCTCCGCTCGCATTATGAAACGGAAGCACCGCGATGGATTCGAATTCCGTACTGCTCTGCGCCGAAAACCATTTCCAGGCAAATATCGCCGCAATGATCATGACCGCCGCACCGATGATGAGCGGCAGCCGGCGGAAGATCCCTTGCGATTCGACGGACGGTTGTTGAGGCCTGGGAATGTACGTGGTCGAACTGCTTTGATACTGGCCAACCGATCGCAGTTCAGCCACAAGGTCTTCCGTGCGCGAATACCGTTGTGAAGGGTCTTTGGAAAGCAGCTTCATGACGATGTGGACGAATGCTTCGGGAACATCGCTTCGGGCACTGCGCAACGATGCGGGTTCCTCATTGACAATCGAATACATCATGGCCGCTTCGTGCTCGCCCCGAAACGGATGCATCCCGGTGAGTACTTCGAACAGCACAACGCCAAGCGAGAACTGGTCGGAGCGATAATCCGCTTCTCCTCCCGAAATCTGTTCGGGGGACATATACGCAATCGTACCGACGGTCGAAGAGGTGCGCGTAAGGCGGAGGGAGCCCTTGAGCTTCGCGAGCCCAAAATCCATCACCTTGATCTGTCCATCCGAGGTGACCATGATATTTTCACATTTTATGTCACGGTGCACGACACCCTTTTTATGCGCCTCCCGAAGAGCATCCGAAATTTGAACTGCATACCGCAGGCAGATGCGGATATCGGCAACGGGCACGAGTTCCTTGAGCGTCGAGCCGTCGACATATTCCATCTCGATAAACTGCTGAACCACAGCGGGAGTGCCTGCCGGCGACGGGGCCTGGTATTCTTCAATCCTGTAGATCGTGCAAACATTGGGATGATTAATCGTGGCAGCTGTGCGTGCTTCCTGCAGAAAGCGGGCTTTTTCAGCCTCATTCGAAGTAAGCCCCTGCGGAAGGAATTTCAGAGCGACGATACGATTAAGGATCGTGTCTTCGGCTTTGTAGACGACGCCCATCCCCCCCTCGCCGAGCTTTTCAAGAATCTTATAATGGGAAATCGACTGACCTATCACTTTACCAACCCCATCTTTTTTTCCATATCGATAAATCGCGGATCTGTCCGCACGAGGTCCCATTCCCAGTCTTCAATCAATGAGTTGATCCACGTGCTGTGATCTTCGAAGTCCTTCTCGAGCCACTGCAGGACGTTTTCTTTTTCTCCAAGGCCGGCATAAATTCTCGCGACATTATACGCCGCGCCTGTGCCGGCACGGTACCGGTCCTGATTTTCTTTCAAGAGCGCCAGGGCCTCATCTCTTTTTCCCATCCTGCCCAGCGCATATCCGAGGTATCCAACGTATTCTGCAGAACGCCCCGATAACTCGACAGATTTTTGAATCGCGGGAATCGCTTCGGAATAATTCTTCAACTGTTCATATGTCATCCCCAGCCATCCATATCCGGGGGCAAACGAGGGGTCAAGCTCAATGCACTTTTTAAAGTACGGGAGAGCGGCATCGAATTGTTTGCGCGAGAGAAATATTGCCCCCACGTTAAGAGTGATGATCGGCGAGAATGGGTCGAGTTCATATCCCTTCTTGATAACAGGCTCTGCCTCATCCACCCGTCCCGTCCTGAGGAGCAGGATATTGTACCAATGATAGGCTGTAGGATACCGGGGATTCATCGCGATGGCCTGCTTGAACTCGCGTTCAGCTTCTTCGTACTTCCATTGCTCGAAATACGTGAACGCAAGAGTCGTATGCGCTTCGGCAAGCGAATTATCGAGGGCCAGCGCTTTACGCGCCATCGAATCGGTGAGCGGTATAGTTATACTCGTGGGGATCCCGGCATACTGCGACTGGATGATGTAGCAGTCGGCTAAGCCCGCATATGCCAGGGCGTATGTGGGATCGAGTGCAATTGCCTGCTTGAAGTAATCGATGCCACGTTCGATCGCAGCGCCATTTCGCTTGTTCCAGTAGTAACGCCCCTGAAGGTAGAGTTGGTACGCCTGCGTATTTTCTGTTGTGTGTTTTGCCAGTTTCTGCTGCGTCTCTTCCGATACGGCGAGCCCAAGCCTCGAGGAAACATCTGTTGTAATTTGTTCCTGGAGAGAAAGCATGTCGCCGGATACGGATTCATACTTATTTCCCCAGAGCTGGGACTCGTTTTTCACGTCGATAAGATCGACCTGAACGTCGACTGTCTGGCCGCGGTGCGTAATTCTGCCCGACAACAAAGCATTGACATTAAGTTTCGACCCGATCTCCTGAATGTCCGTTCCTTTTCCTTTAAACCGGAAGACCGTGCTTCTCGGAACGACCCGAAGCGAAGAAATCTTCGAAAGGTTATTGATAATACTCTCAGTTACGCCGTCGGCGAGATATTCCTGGTCCGGCGTGGCACCAGCGTCTTCAAACGGGAGGACTGCGAGTGAATCGATTGCTTTCGAGCTCCCCGACTTCAGATAGAAGAATACAGCAGCCGCAATCAGCAAAAGAACTCCGGAACCGATGAGAACCTTTTTCACTGATCCGGTACCACGTGCCCCCGAAGATGATGAGGTCGCCTGCGTCTCCGGAGAGGGTGTCTGCACCGGAATCGCCGAGCCCGACACTGCCGGCCGGATAACCCTGGTCGATTTCTTCTGCTCGCGGCGCAATTCGCTGACCATATCGGCGACCGATTGGTAGCGGTCCGCCGGATCTTTTTCCAATGCCCGTTTGATAATCCTGTCGATTTCCGGAGAGATGCCCGGTGCGAACTTCAGGATTGATTCGGGTTCCTCATTGAGAATCGAATACATCATCGAGGCATCGTGTTCTCCGCGGAATGGTGTCTTCCCTGACAGCATCTCGAAGAGGACGATACCGAACGAAAAAATGTCGGAGCGCGCATCGACTTCTCCTCCTTGAATCTGCTCGGGAGCCATATACGCAAGCGTGCCGACCGTCGATGAGGTGCGCGTGAGTTTGAGAGAACCTTTGAGTTTTGCAAGGCCGAAATCCATGACCTTAATCTGATTCTTAGAGTTCACCATGATGTTCTCTGCCTTCACATCACGGTGGACGATCCCTTTGCTGTGTGCTTCCTGCAACGCTTCGCCAATCTGAACTGCGTAGGTCAGCGCGTCATCCACTTTTTGAATCGGGATTTTCTTGCGGAGCGTCGTACCGTCGACATACTCCATAATAATGAATTGCTGATCGTCAACTTCCTGGATGTCGATAACAGAACAGGCATTCGGGTGATTGATCGCGGCAGCAGCTTTGGCTTCCTGAAGGAATCGCGCCTTCTCCGCATCATTCGCGGTAAGATGATGAGGCAGGAATTTCAGCGCGACGATGCGATCGAGCTTGGTATCCTGTGCTTTATACACGACACCCATGCCGCCTTCACCGAGCTTTTCGAGAATTTTATAATGGGATATTGAGGAACCAATCATATCGGTGTTTTAGCTAATCTTTCGTTGAATCGAAGGTCAATGTTATTGCTGAAAAAGATTTTCCATCATCACGAGTTTAGCGCTGAGCTTACGGACGATGTACACCGCCTCTTCTCCGTCAGGACTCACAAATAACTGGGAATCTCCTGCAAGTCCCGGAAACGAGACATTAAGCCGTTCGCGTTTAGCCGATTCATATCGGTACCTCCACCATTCATGCTGCCTGTTTTGAAAGTAGAAGGCATCAATTTCACCGCTACTTTGTTGAGCATCATCAAACTTGTCAACAAACTTCGGACTCTTATGCGCAGGGTTCTGCAGGTAATCAGCCGGTATGGTCCAGAGACCCTCCTTCCCGGCACGATTATCAAAGTAAGCAATCAATTTCCCCGAGGAAACGGGAAATGCGAACGTGGAATCTTCGAACAATCTGCGTTCTTCCCCGTTCTCAAGCAGCATTTCTGCAGTGTGAAATGTACCATTACTCGATTTTACAACCAGAAGAGAGGTATTTGAAATCCATCGACGGGGAAATCCATATCCGAGAGCCCTGGGGGTCCCCGGATGGTCCGGATCAACAACAGTGACTTTTATCGATTCCTGTGGTTGTGCGCCTACTGCATACGATATCCACTTGCCGTCCAGCGACCATCCAAGACTACCCTTTCCTTTAGCGTCGTTGGTAATTTGTCTCCGGTTGGTTCCATCCCTATCCTGCGTAAATATGTTCAAAGACTGCTTGAGAGGATCGGGATCCCCCATGATGAATGCAATGCGTTTCTTATCGGGGGAGAGGCAAACCTCCTTAATATCACGTTCCTCAAAGGTTAGCTGTTGAGCGCTCGGGTTGCGCGTACTTGCAGTCCAGACGTACCCCACGGGCTGTTGCTGGAGATAGATAATTTTCTTAGCATCTGCTGAAGCTGTAATGCCGATATCCGGACCGCTTCCTTTCGTAACTTGTTGAGCAGTTCCGCCGGCCGCAGGGATCGCCCACAAGTTCGTGTTGCCGCTTTTGTTCGAAGAAAACAATATCATGCCATTTCTGAGCCAGCAGACATCGTCGACATTCTTATTGTCGAACGTCAATTGAAGTTCTTTCCCGGTTTCAAGCTCGCGGGTAAACACCTCCTGGTGCTCGACTCCGAATGAACGAATCCACGCGACCGATTTCCCATCCGGAGACCATGAAAAGGAAAGACGGCCTTCCGTTCCTACGCTGTCGCCGTAATCAAGCCGGTTATCGGATCCGTCCGGTTTAACACTCCAAAGTTCGAGATACCGTTTGCCTTTGGCATGCATTACTTCATATCCAATCCGCTGCGCATCGGGCCGCCATCGAACAATGAGAGCGTCCTCGATTATCTTCCGGCTACCTCCCCCCAGTGAGGAGACGATATATACTCCATTGTTTCGATGCGTGTATGCGACCTGGCTGCCGTCAGGTGAAAGATCCGATACTTGCTGATTGAAGACCATTGAATCGTTGGTAATGCGCTTTGGGTCTGTACCCGAAGTGTGCATATAATAAATGTCCCATTTCCCGTTTCTGTCTCCTCCCGGGAACGATATCCAGTTTCCATCCGACGATATTCCCGGATAGGATACCTCTGATAACGGAATCTGCAAAACCCGTAATGTCATGTTTGGATTCAGCGCAACGGAAGCTGAAGAGCCGCCGCTCGGACCGCGCAAGAGCGAAGGCACCCTAAAATACAATGCCGCCGCGACGATCAAGAGCGCGGCCGCACCGAGAAGAATTCGATTTCTCGTGAACATGCCATGCGGAACGGAAGCGGGTTCTTCAACCGGAACGCTGCGCGAAGAGACCGGGGACTGTTGGGAGACGTTCATCACTTTGGTTACTTTCGTCGATTGTTTTTGCAATCTTCGCAAGTCGATGACCATCTCGGCAACCTGCTGGTAGCGATCCTCAGGCGATTTCTCGAGCGCACGGCTCAATATATGAAGCAATTCAGGTGAAGCTCCCGGAACATACTTCGTGAGGGGCTCGGGCTCTTCGTTGACGATCGAATACATGAGCGCCGCTTCGTGCTCTCCCCTGAACGGGATATGCCCGGTCAACAATTCAAAGAGAACCACTCCGAACGAAAAGATATCCGATCTCGCATCGACCTCCGCTCCCTGCAGCTGCTCGGGCGCCATGTAGGAAAGGGTTCCGACAGTACTCGATGTTTTCGTGAGTTTGAGGGAACCTTTCAGCTTTGCGAGCCCGAAATCCATCACCTTCACTCTGCCGTCGGAGGAGACCATGATGTTATCGCTCTTGATGTCGCGGTGAACGATGCTCTTCGCATGCGCAGCCTGAAGGGCTTCTCCTATCTGCACCGCATATTTGATCGCCTGTTCCATCTTTTGTACCGGAACAATCTGACGGAGTGTCGACCCGTCAACATACTCCATGATGATGAACTGCTGACCGGCAAATTCCTGGATATCGATCACGGAGCAAACATTCGGATGATTGAGAGCGGCGGCGGCCTTTGCTTCCTGCAAGAATCTCGCCTTCTCCGCTTCATTGGCCGTCAGGTGATGCGGCAGGAATTTCAAGGCGACGATGCGGTCGAGCTTGGTATCCTCCGCTTTGTACACAACGCCCATCCCGCCTTCGCCGAGCTTCTCGAGAATCTTATAGTGAGATATAGTCTGACCGATCATTTCTTTACAACCTCCTGAGTCCAATTCATGACGACCATAATGGGCTTCTGGTTCTCCGCACTGAGAACCGTATTAATGAGGAAGCGGTTGGTATCTTTTGAGACCGCGTACGTATTCCATGACGTGTAATTATCAACCTCCGTATTGAACAGCGGAGCCGGTTGACTGTATTCGAACGATCCGCCGGAAATGGTGAGTTTGACTTCCATTAATCTTCGATCCGGTGCGAGGTAGTAGAGCGCACGGCCGTTCTTGCTCCATACAGGGTTGAATCCGCCGCCGACGGAGATCTGGAATTTCCCGGGTGTGAGCGGAAATGACTGAATATAGATTTCAAACTTACCGGATTCATTGGATGTGTATGCGATCCACCGTGCGTCGGGGGAAAAATGGCCTTCGTCTTCGGCCGCAGTTGTCAGTGCATACTGATAGGGCTTTCTGTCTCCATGCAGGGGAAGAACCCATATGCCGTCTCTTCCATTTGAACTGCTATTGGAAAAGAGGACGTAATTTCCATCGGAAGACCAGTCAAATACCTGATTTGGCGATGAAGACTTGTAGAGGAGTTCCTGATTTCCGGCGCCTGAAGAAATTTTTTGGTAGATATTCGTAACACCATCAACATTAGAGTCGAAAACGATCCTGCTTCCATCAGGGGACCAAACCGGGTCATCCTCCCTGGCAGGAGTAAAAGTGAATCGGGATTCGGTACGGCGAGCGAGATCAAGAATCCAGAGATCTTGATTATTGCTTTGGAGGTCGATCTTGCGATAGACAATACGCTGTTCATCCGGCGAGAGAGCAAAATCGTAATGGGGGCCGGGTTCTCCGACTTTTACCTGCGGCTTCCCCGTTCGATCGAACCAAATTAGCTGATTGGTAATAGCGGAGTTCGCGGAAGGCCCTAAGACTAATACACCATTTCGGGAGACAGAGAAAAGCCCTATTGATCGGTTGACGTCGAGGCCGGCGTCGTTTGCAACAGGAATCCCCTGCCCACTGATCTTCCCTGTCCCGGCGTCAAATGGCTGTGCCATGAGCGTGTGCTCCTGAACGTACAGGAGATATCCGTTTTGATCATATGCCACACTCGATTTCAATGGCGCGACCAGCGTATAGTCTTTACTATCAACTGACCCGAAAAAGAGACCAGTCTTCGCATCATCTCCGCTTTGTCTCATGTAAAGAAAATGTTTGCCATCCGGCAAGAAACATGGCCAACGATGAGTTTGCTCGACGCGGGCGGAGTCAAGGGCCGTGACATCCGCTGCGGCCCCTCCCGCTTCAGAGACCTTCTGTAAGCCGCCGATTGAGCTCGGTGCAAAGACAATGATTCCAGCACTGCTCCAGGAACCTCCGCGTCCGTCCGGCGCGTTTGCGATCGGTTGTATCGGGCCGCCGGTTGCTTCGACTTTTTTTAACTTTCCATCCTGAAAGAAGCCAAGGAATCTGCTATCCGGCGACCAAAAAGGATATTTTGCCTCCTGTGATCCGGGAAGCGAAATCGCCTCTGTACTCGATAGTGATCGAATCCAGATCTGTGATCTCCCCATCGAATCCCGCGCCATAAATGCGATACTCCGTCCATCGGGCGAAATCATCGGGGCTTCGCGTGAATCGAATGACCCGCGTTGGGGCGGAAAAATCGCAAAGCGGACGATCCGGCTCTCCGGTGGAGGTTGACGCCAATAGAGAACGAACATCAGAATTGTTGCAAGAAATAAAACTCCCGAAGCCGCCATCCAGGCCACCGGTTTGCTTCCCTTTCCGGAAGATGGTAGTGTACCGGGCGATTCAGCAGAAGAGTTCCGAACAAAACCCGGAGCACCTGCAGACTGACCACGCACTGTCGTCACCCTGGTAATCCGAGATCTGTTCGATTCTCGTTTGAACCGGCGCAGTTCCTTCGCAACTTCAGGAACTGACTGAAACCGTTCGCCCGGTTCTTTTGCCAGACACTCCAGTACAATGCCATCCAGGGCTATGTCGATTTCGGGCTTGAAGGCGGACATGGGTGCCGCATCGACATTGACGATCTCATAGATTAACGCGGTCTCGTGCACACCTTTGAAGGGGAGCTGGCCGGTAAAGAGCTCATACAAAAGAACGCCAAAGGAAAAAATATCCGAACGATGATCCGCAGATTGTCCCTGGACTTGTTCCGGAGACATATACCCGGCGGTTCCGACGGTACTACCCTCCTTCGTCAGGCGTGTAATCTTGCTGCCCGAAGCTCTGACTTTCGCCAGGCCAAAATCCATGATCTGGGCAATTCCATCCCTGCGGATCATGATGTTTTCAGGTTTGATGTCGCGGTGGACGATGCCTTTCTCATGGGCTGCAGCAAGCCCGTCGGCGACCTGGATTCCGATATCGACCGCCTGCTTGAACGAGATCGTTCCAATTTTCTCTCTCAACGTTTCCCCGTCCACAAACTCCATCGCGATGAACATCTGGCCATCATGCGCATCGATGCCGTAGATCGTGCAGATATTCGGGTGGCTCAGTGCTGCGGCAGCTTTTGCCTCCTGGGTAAATCGTGCTTTATCCTGCTCGGAAGCATTGAGGTGCAGAGGCAGAAACTTCAACGCCACGAGCCGGTCGAGGGTGGTGTCTTCAGCTTTATAGACCACACCCATGCCTCCTTCGCCGAGCTTTTCTAGAATCCTATAGTGAGATATCGTTTGACCGATCATGTTCGCGTTAGTTCCTGGCAAATTTTGATTTGACTACTTCGAACCATTCGGTAACGACATCCAGGCGTTGAATCGAATCCGGCTTGGCACGATGGACGAGTGAAAGAAATTGCGATCCGTCGAGGGAGATATCGTGAAGACTAACCTCCTGTGGAATCGTGAAAAGTTTTCGCGGCACAGAGAACTCAGTCGTCGTCCCCTGTTTTACATCGACGACCATGAAGGACCTGCCATTTCCGTAAAAAAGCTCTCTTCCGTCACGAGAAAACGCACCACCGGCTCCTCCGCCATTCGAAACCTGACGTTTTCCCTCGCGCTTTGGAAATGCTACAACATAAACTTCATCTTTGCCTGATTCGTCCGACATGTACGCCATCCATTTTCCATCAGGTGAGAAAAAACCGCCAGACTCGTCGGCGGGAGTCTGGATATACGGAAAGGGCTTCCCGGCCGTCCCTTCAGAGTCGAGCGGCAAAATCCAGATATCATTATTTTCTTCGAATGACAAATACTTTCCGTCCCGAGTAACTGTAACGGGCCGCTGAGGATTCAAACTGGACGTCAGCCGGTCCTCATTTCCACTTCCGTCCCATGCCTTTTTGTAAATGTTCGCGATCTGGCCCTTTTCTGCGGAGTATATTACGTACTTTCCGTTTGCGGACCACACAGGATAATTGTTATTCCCCCAACCAAATGTGAGCCTGGAAAGGAGGCCGCGGGAGATATCATACATCCAGATGTCGTCATTCGCAGATCCAATTTCTAGGGCTATTTTCTGCCCGTCGGGAGAGAGGGCGGCGTTAGAATAGTTTCGCAGCGTATCAAACAAAGGATGAAGAGTACCGGCGCGATCAAACCAACCGATCGATCTGTTGTTGAAACCCTTGAAGGCGGAAGGAGGAGCGAATGCTGCGACGCCGTTGTTGGAAACCCCGAGTATCATGGTACCATCATTCAGCGCGCCGCCTTGCTCGATCGGGACCGCGGCGCCCGAGACTTCAAGCCGTTCCGGATCAAAATGGACCGCAAATATTGTGCTGCCGCGCAGGTAGAGCAGATGTCCTGAGGGAATGTATCTTCCAAAGTACCCCCCTTTGACGATAACTTTTCGCTCGCCGGTGCTGAGCCGTTGTGCAACGACAAGGGCTTCATCGAACGAAGCCATGTCCTTTGTCTTCGCAGTATAGATGACTGACTTACCGTCGGGGAGAAGCTGCGGAAAACGGTGACTGATTTCGCCTGCCGAAGAATCGAGAGATGTAACTATCGTGGGAATTCCACCGGCAGCTGAAACCTCTGCAAGCCCGCTGCTATAGGTTCCGAAAAGAATCTTATTATCCGGAGTCCACCACATCCCCGCCGCCAACGATTGCAGCGGGCATACATCTTCCGGAGCGCTTCCCGTCAATGAGACTTTTGAAATTTTATTGTATCCATTATAGGCAAGCCATTGGCCATCCGGTGAGAATGTGGGCACTATGCCAATTGCTCCGGGGATCGGCTGGGAAGTCGACTGGTCCATGCGATGGAGGTAGAGCTGGCCTGATTGTGATGTGTAAACAAGGTTCTTGCCATCGGGGGAAACCGCAATGCCGAGTCCGGATATCGGAGCGTCCGGGGGAAGACTGATTGAGGAACGAACGATGGGCCTCGGTGCGTTTTCAACTTTCTTCCAGGGAACCCAGATCGACGCAATCAGGGCAGCGAGGAGTAACGCGGAGAGTACATATCCAAAGTTTCCCTTCCACGAACTCTGGCGCGTTTGGAGTCCTTCAGAGGTCGCGGAAACTTTCAAAGCTGGGCGCGCGGCCGTAACGCGGCTCATCCGCTGCCGGCTCGACTCGCGTTTAAACCGCTTCAGGTCCACCGAAACTTGCTTTGCCGATTGCGTCCGCTCGTTGGGATCTTTGTCCAGACACTCGAGAACGATGCGATCGAGTTCCGGATCGACTTCTGGTTTGATAGAAGAAATCGGCGGTGCATCAACGTTGACAATCTCATACGCCAGGGCGGTCTCATGAACCCCTTTGAATGGCAGCTGGCCGGTCACCAGCTCGAATAACATCACGCCAAAGGAAAAAATGTCCGACCGGTGATCGACATCCGACCCCGTGATTTGTTCGGGGGACATATAGCCGGCGGTTCCAACAGTACTTCCCTCCTTCGTTAAGCGGTTGGCGTTGCTCGAGGCGTTGCGCAATTTTGCGAGGCCAAAGTCCATGATTTGCGCGATGCCGTCTTTCCGGACCATGATATTTTCGGGTTTGATGTCGCGGTGGACGATACCCTTTTCATGCGCGGCCGCGAGTCCGTCCGCCACCTGAATGCCGATATCGATTGCCTGCTTGAACCCGATCTGGCCCCGCTTCTCCCTCAGCGTCTGTCCGTCAACAAACTCCATGACAATGAACATCTGAGCGTCGTGTTCCTGGATATCGATAATCGAACAGACGTTCGGATGATTCAGCGCGGCTGCGGCCTTCGCTTCCTGAACGAACCGCAGCTTATCCTGTTCCGATGTGCTGAGATGCTGCGGCAGAAATTTTAGCGCGATAATACGGTCGAGCCTCGTGTCCTGGGCTTTATACACGATGCCCATACCCCCTTCGCCGAGCTTCTCGAGAATTTTATAGTGCGATATGGTTGAGCCAATCATAGTTATCTTATAAGAAGCTCTTGCCAGTCACGACGCTGTATCCATCGACCGTCAGTTCCTCGCTTGTCACGATGCGGCTCACGGTCTCCTTCGCGAGCTGCATCTTCCATTGATGCATTTCGGAAAACGTATGTTCGACCTTTTTGACGAGTTCTTTAAACGGCCCGCTATTCTCATACTCCTCAGCAGCTTCCTTACTGTCCCATACTGTGAGTGAAATAATCTGATGGGAGTCTTTAAGATTTTCTGTGACGTAGGCGTACCGGCATCCCTGGGTCTTCCGGATCTCGGGCAAAATTTCCGAGACGTAGATCTTGCGGAACTCCGCTTCCAACCCCTTTTGAATCTGCGGCGAGACAATCCGGACATAGAGCGAATTCAGCGAACCGTTCGCGAGCGGCGAATCGTGTGATCCCCTTACCTCATAGCCGGTGACGACCGGATCGTCTGCGATTTCGGGTTCGTACATCAGCGTGAAGTCATCGGAAAGCTTGATCTTCCATTCGGATGAGCCCGCCAGGAATTCCTTTCCCTCTTCCCAGAGCTTCTTGAAAACGCCGCTCCGTTCGTAGGCTTCGGCATCTGCGGGTGACTCCCACAATGTCAATGAGATATATTCGCCCGGATGGTTGGAACTCTGCACGAGGCTCGCATAGAGGCACCCTTTTGTGCCCTGAAGCACCGGTATGACGCGTTCCTCGTACCGCGATCGCACATCCCCCACCTTCTCGGGGATGACATTCATCTGAACCAGTCTGATAAACATAGCTTGCTCCTTTCTTCCAGTTGACTATCGAATGAGTACAAACTTGCCGATTTGCTGCCCAAACTCCGAATCCACAGTGAAGACGTAGAGGCCGCTTGCCAGAGCGCGATTGCTTGCGCTCAGGAGATTCCAATCGAGATCTCCATCGATCGGATCGTTGTGCTCGAGCGTGACCACGAGCTCGCCGGTGAGCGTAAACACGCGGATTGTGCAACGCTGGGGCAGATGGATAAATTTAATTTTACGGCTGTTCTCCGTCCAGGTACGGCCGCGTCCTTCCCATCCTCCATTTTCAAATGTGTAGTCGTCGTCGACCCTGTACGGGTTCGGGACAACGAGAACTTCGCCGTTGCGGTGTGAGGGGGCGAAGTTCAGCATTTCCGATACCTTGTTCTCATCGAAGGATGATTCCGATCCGGCGGTCAGAACAGTATCATACCGAGCTGTCCCGGATGAAGTCTGTTGAGCGAGAATAATCCGGTCAGGGATGGTGAATGATGTCACCGCGTACCAATACTTTTTCCCGAGGACAAGGTTCGAATCGACAAACACTGTATCGAGCCCCCGGTTATATCCAAATTCGTCGATGAGATCAAATTCCTTGAGAAGAGAAAAACTGTTGAGCGTACCGTCCGGGTCTTCGCTCCTGTAGAGCCGGTACCCCTCAAAAATCCTTCCGCCGCGGTAGTGCCCTTCCGGGGGATTCGCTCTTCGCCAGTGGTCCGGCGGAAATGATTCCGCGATCTTGTTCGAATCGTCCCACACAGACTGAGGATCGAGTCCCGGTCTTCCTCCCGGGCACGCCGCATTCCTCCCCCACTTGATTGTCAAGCGCCTGTCCCCCGGTGTCACCTCCGCGCAAGGAGCGACCGGCTGCACCGGTGCCTGATATCCGCTTTCATGGAGCTTGATGAGGTTCCTGATATTATCGACCATGTTTCCGGCACCTTCCTGAAGGCCGGTCCCCGACACATATGCCATCGAGACTTTCAGCGTCTCTCCGGGCGAGAGTGACTCGAACGGCCCGAACGAAAGAAACATTCGGGAGTCCGCAGTGAGCGTCGGCGGCTGGTTCGCAAGAAGACACTCTCCGTTGAATGCCGCACAGCTCATCCAATCGTACTGCAGCGCATTGTCGGACGGAGTATTACTCAGCGTATACCACTGGTACGTAAACTTCAGCTGCTCGAGCGGCTTCGGTGTCGAGAGAACTGTAACTCCCATCGGCGTGGCCCCGCGATCGGCTGAGTTGTGCATGTATGCCGTATGGAGTTCGGGAATGTAGGCAGAAAAATCGCGCGTGAAATACCCCCCGACGATCACCGGCCCGACGTCGGGATCTCCCATCCAGCCCACATAGATATCGGTGATGATGTTCCTTCCGACGTTGACAAAATAATAATCGAGAGGGAGCACTCCGTCTGCAAATTTTCCTTTCCAGGCGTACGATTTTTCCCACACTTTGATACCCAGCGGAATGTGGCTGGCATACGTGGGCACCGAGAAGGTATCGGATGCTGTGCAGTAGACATCGTTATCCGAGATCGCCGCATAATCTTCGTCAACGTGCGGTTCTCCGTGATCGGGTATGCCGTTCTTCTCCGTGTAGTGATCCCTGTCCGCTTTTCGGTGGAGCCCGCCCGTCGCGTCAGGATGACACCGGTCGATGACGGAGGGCTCATAATTATCAAACGCCGGATCCGGGTTTCTCACAGGATCATATCCCCCCTGGCAGCCGACTTCGAGTGAATCGGGAACGCCGTCTGCACCGATATCGTCCGTGAGCCGGTTCCAGTCTCCGTCGTTATCAAGCCCGTCGAGCTCGTCTTCGTCGATGCGGCCGTCGGCGTCGTCATCCATGCCTCTTCTGTTCATCGCACGCTTGTAGTACCCGGAGCGGTTTGGATCGTAGAGGCTGTCCGATGCGGAAGTAATCCAGAACCGGTCTCTCGCCGTGTCGTTGATCTCCGGTACGAATTCCTCGTTCGCAAACCACCATGCCGACGTGACCCGCTTCTGTCCGTTCACGATCCCGCCGATCACCGGTCCGCCGACGTAGAGATGCTCGTTGCCCGAACCGGCCGGATATTCGAGGCCGATATCCTGAAGGCTTGGAGCCACATCGATGCCGAACTTCATCTGATTATTCATCCAGATCTTCATATTAAAACCCTGGCGATAGCGTTTTGCCCACGCGACAGTGGCCGGTTTCTGAAGCCCGGGATATTTCTGAGCGTACGGCATGGAAGGCTGGCTGCCGGCGTACGTACTGGATATTCCCACGCTGATCAACACGAGAACAAGGTGTCTCATCGGACTGTTGTTCACTTCTAATTATCAGTTCCTACGGGCAAGACAAACACCGACTGGATCGAGGTGGTGACCAGTCGGTTACCAAATTCCATCCGCAGGCCCCTCGCTGCGATCATATTCATATTAATGACACTTCCCCCCCATGTACAACCTGCGATGCGCGTTCTCATCGGCGACACTCCTTTCCGGTCGAACCATCCGCCGGTGACCGTGCATTCTCCATTCTGCGACATGAGAATGGAATAGACCGAGTTGCAGGTCTTTACCAGGAGCCTGTCACCCGGCCGCACATCGTGCTTCCGGATCTGTTCAACTCGATCCGAATGACGAAGAAAACCGTCAAGAGAATACGAATGCATGGGCTGCTAGCGAATCAAAGCAAATTTTCCGATCTGCGTTCCGAGATCAGACTCCACGGAGAAAATATACAGTCCGCTCGCAAGCGCACGGTAGCTGCCGCTGAGTAGATCCCATTCCACCTCTCCTACCACCGGATCGTCATGCTCGATGGTCGTCACGAGGTCTCCGGCAAGCGTGAACACCCGAATCGTGCACTTTTTTGGAAGATGAATGAACTTCACCTTGCGGTTATTCTCCGTCCAGTTGTTCGCTCTTCCTTCCCATCCTCCGCTTTCAAACGTATAATCCTGGTCGATCCGGTACGGATTCGGCACGACGAGCACGTCACCCACCTTGCTGGATACCGAGAACGTGAGGTCAACACCCTTGGCATTTTCGCTGATCGTGGACTCTGTATTCTCCGTGTACAATGTGTCAAAGGCGGTCCCCGAACCGCCGCTGCGCTCGATCAGCGTGATGTCCGGCAGGCCGTAGGTCGTCACCGCATACCAGTAACGCTTGCCGCGCGTGAGGTTGCTGTCGACAAAGACCGAATCGATACCGGAATCGAATCCTACTCCGTCCGCTATGTCATACTGTTTGAGGAGCGTAAAGTTCTTCGCGTTCGGCACTGTCGTAATCGGATCCTCGCTCCTGTAAAGCCTGAATCCTTCAAAGATCCTTCCTCCGGGAAGATATGGTTTTCCGTCCACGATCGTGCACGCATGGCCCGCTGAACATCCGCCGGCGCCTTCGCCGCACGGGGGGTTGATTCGCCGGAAATTCGTATCGGGAAATGTCTGCGCGATCTTGTTGGAGTCATCCCAGATGTCGTAGGGCCCCGGTCCTCCGAGCTCGCTTTGGCTCGGGAACCACCGGATGATATTTTTCTTATAGCCGGTTTCGACCGTAAGCTTTGGCGAGGGGAGGTGGATCGGCTCCAGGTTTCCCGTCTTGAAGAGCTTGATGGCATTCTGCGCGTTGGAGACCAGATTGTGCGGACCGTCGGCGACAGCTTCCCCTGCAACGAAAGCGATCGCTACGCTAATCGTGTCCCCGGGCTTAAAGCCGGTCCCGTCTTTGCCGTTAAAGGGCCCGAATGAAAAGAAGAGACTGATGTCGTTCGGATTTTCCGGGGACTGGCAGGGTTCGATGAGTTCGCCGCCAAAATGTTCAGCGTTCATCCAGCTATAAATAATGGAATCATTCGTCCCCATGGCATTAAATGTATCCCAATGAAAGATATACCGCAATTGGTCGAGCGGCACCGAAGTGCCAAGTACAGTGATCCCTAACGGAGTGGTACCGCGATCGATGGCATTATGGATGTACGCCGTCCGGAGATCGGGAATGTAGCACGCATAATCATCGCTGTTGAATGACGGGGCATTCACCGGGCCGACATCCATATCGGCGAAGAAGCTGACATAGACGTCTTTGATCGTGTACTTGCCGATGTTGATGAAATCATAGTAGAGCGGAAGAATTCCGTCGGCGAAGGCACCCCGCCATGCATACGACTTCTGAGATACTTTGATGCCCATCGGGATATGGCCCGGTTCGGAAAAACTTGTGGCGGTATCGGTAACACTCAGGTACAAGTCGTTGTCGGAGACGGCACCGTAGTCTTCATCGACGTGCGGCTCACCGTGATCGGGCAGACCGTTCTTTTCCGTGTAGAGATTTTTATCGTTCTTCCGCCGGAAGGCGCCCGTGTTGGGATCGGGATGGCAGAGATCGAGTTTCAGGGGTTCGTAATTGTCGTACGCGGGGTCGGGGTTATTGACCGGATCGTATGCGCCTTTACATCCTACTTCAAGTGAGTCCGGGATTCCGTCGGTACCGATGTCGTCGGTCAGCATGACCCAGTCGCCGTCGTTATCCATACCGTCGAGCTCGTCTTCATCGACTTTACCGTCGCCGTCGTCGTCGCAGTATTTCTGGTTCACAGGGCGGGAGAGAACCCGGGGAGGATTAAAATTATGATCGAGAAAGAGATCGGTTTTATTGGTAACCCAGATCCTGTCGCGGGCGGTGTCTTTGATCTCCGGGAAGAATTCGGTCCTGCTGTCGGAGCCGTTGAAACCTTCTGAAACGCGCCGCACGTAAGTACCGGATCCCGGATCCTGAACCAGCCCGCCAATCATCGGGCCTGCGCCAAACAGATGCTCGATGCAGGTAGGCGAGCCAACAGGATACACCAGGCCGAGCCCTCCGCCAAACCGCTCGCATGGCCCATCAATGGGAGGATTGTTCGGTTGCCATGCCGCCTGCCCAAGCGAAAGCTGATTGCTAATCCACATCTGCATCGTAAATCCCTGGAGCGCCTTTTTCGCCCACAGCACACGGGTCCCTTTTTCGAGCGCCTCATGTGCCTTCTCATCCCCTGCGTACAACGAGGCCCACATCGCCAATACGAAGAACAATGGGAAAAACCTTCTCATCAAAATCCTTTCAGTATATGGGTAACTATTCCGAGCGGAGCTTTTCTCCGGCATGATACTTAGATGCCGGCCAATCGGTTCAATGCAATGAACCGTGTTATGGAAATCTAAACTAACGCTTGAAGCGAATTGAGGATACGGCTAACCGCCGCAAGAGAAGCTCTTTGGCGATTGCATTAAAATAGCAAGTTTTGAGGCAAGTTCCAAGCTTTTGTGTCGAAAGCCGGATAATAATGGGGGCTACTGCTTTACGCGGATAATGGGCTCAATGGCGGCATTTTTTTCAAAATCCCAGTGGGTTTTCCGCTTCAAATCGGCGATTCCGAGCCGATAATCGATGAGTGCGCTGAGCGAGTTCAATTTGGTCCCCGTCAGCCGCTGTTGGGCCTGGGCGAGGTCATTCCGGTTGATAGTGCCATTGCGGAAACGCTGAAGGCTGATGTCATAACTTTGCTGGGCGACGGCTACTGATTTTTGAAGAACTTCGATCCGTGACTGCGCCACGTGAATCCTGTTTAGCAAGTCCATCGTTTCCTGGCGGACCTGCTGGTGTGTGTACTCCCTCTGCGATGACGCGTTCCTGAGATCGATTTCTGCGGCTTCGACGTTAAG
Organism: Bacteroidota bacterium; assembly: GCA_035495255.1. Lineage (GTDB taxonomy): Bacteria > Bacteroidota > Ignavibacteria > UBA10030 > SZUA-254 > DASYTP01. The sequence goes on from DATJGD010000051.1 coordinate 27,092, forward strand.
CCCGTTTCTCCCCCAGTCGAAGATCGGGACAGAGAGCGTGAGCGAGGCGCTGCGCGATCTGTTCAGATCCTGAAAGATATTGCGGAAGACTGTGTCAGTCTTGTTCCCTCCGTACCGTGCGGTGAGATCGAGCCGGAAATTGTTCTGCGATTTCGCCGATGCGACGTCGAGTTCGCGAAGCTGAATAGCGCGGTCAGCCTGTAACGCTTCGGGCCGGTACTGGAGAGCGGAAGCTATTGCTTTTTCCGATTCGATCGAAACAGCTGAATACGCCATTTCTGCGACGGGTTGTACGTCGTCTTCCGAGGGTATCCCCAGAAGAAGTCGGAAATCATTCTTCGACTGCGCCAACTCCCGCTCAGTGTTCAGCGAGTCGTTGCGGCTTGTTGCGAGATCGACGTCCGACTGCAGCACTTCGACCTCCGGAATAAGGCCGCCGTTAAACTTGGATCGCGCCGCCGTGTACGATTCGTCATTCTGCTTCACCTGCTCTTTCACAATTTCGAGCCGCTGGATCTGCTGAAAAAGATTGTAAAAACTCTCCGTGACACGGTATACCAGATCGAGTTGAGCGTTGAGAAAATCTGTCTCCGCCTGATCGTAGGCGATATCGGCCCGCTGCGCGTTCAAGCGGTGCTGGTTTGTCGTAAGAAGAGGCTGACGGAGCTCGACGGAAAAATCCCCGAAGTAATCGTTGAGCGCGCTGTTCGCACCGGTGGTCTGCGCTCTCCCGAGGACCGATTGGCTAAAGCGAAGCGTTCCGCCGGTGAGGGTAAGCGGCTGGCTGATCGTGAGCGCTCCCTGATAGTTCGTGGTCTGCAGCTGGTAATATTCATAATTGCCGGTCGATGGATTGAATTGCTGCGTGAGCGATTGGGAATAATCGGGGGCCGTTACCGAGAGCGATACCGAAGTCCATAACGCACGCTGCGCCGACTCCGCCCTGTTCCTCGCCGATAAGTATCGCGCTTCGACGTCGTTCGCGACAAGCCCGCGTTCGACCGCGGCGTTGATGCTTTCGTCCAACGTAAGCTTATGAACCGCCTGCGAGAAGCATGAGACATGACACGTGAAGAGACTCAGAGTAAGAGCCGCTGCAGTAACGAATTTATTCATAATGAAGGGATTCGATCGGATTTTGCGCCGCCGCTTTTTTCGCCGGATAGTAGCCAAACCCGACTCCGACAGCCGCGGAGACCGTGAACGCAAGAATGACCGCCGGTATCGAGACGACGGTCCGCCACCCGGCATAAAGGGTAATTCCGCTTGTCAGGAGCCAACCCAGAACAATGCCGATGACCCCACCGACGACACTGAGAAACAGCGCTTCAAAAAGAAACTGGCTGAGCACGTCGGCCTGCGTCGCCCCGACCGCACGGCGGATACCGATTTCCTTCGTCCGCTCGAGGACCGAGGCAAGCATGATGTTCATGATACCGATACCGCCGACAAGCAACGAGATGCTTGCGATGGCCCCCATGACAACGTTAAAGATCTGCTGTGTCTTCTGGCTCTGGCGGACGAGAGCTTCGGGGACGACGACTTCATAGTCATTCACGCCGAAATGGCGCCGGGCGAGAATGCGCTGAATGACGCCGGTGATGCCGTCGATTTGTTCTTCGGATTTGAGTTTCACCGTAAGCTGATCGAGCTCCATCTTTGGACGCGGGTTTTTGCTATTCGAAACCCGCATGCCGCCGCCGGAGAAGCTGACATTAGCGCCGCCGCCGGCTTTGTAACGAACGAGTTTAAATTGCGCTGTCGTCAGAGGAATGTAGATGTCGACATTTAAGTTGCGCACATCGAGGTTTTCGACTTTCTTGCTCGGGGCGAGCTGGCTCGTCATCACGCCAATGACGGTAAACCACTGATCGTCAATCTTCACCGATTGTCCGACCGGTTGCTCGAAATGAAACAGCTTATCCTTGACGTCGCTCCCCAGCACGCAGACATTTTCCTGGTTCAGCAAATGGGATCTATCAAAAAAGCGTCCTGCCGATAATCTGTAGCCGTACGCGTTGAGAAATTCGGGGCTCGTGCCTATTATTTTCGACTCCACTTTTTCGGCGTTTCGCTGTGCGGACGTGACTTTCTCCCACTGGGGGATGACGGCGTCGATTTCAGGGCATTCTTCGGAGATCGCGTCACCGTCAAGCGCCAAAAGTCCGGGCGAAAAATTTGCCTTCGCCTTGTCAAACGACTCAGGATTAAGTTCTTTCCCCTTGATGATAACGTTATTCACCCCCATGAGGCGGATCTGTTCAAGCGCTTCCAGCCGTGCGCCTTCCCCGATCGAAAGCATCGCGATCACTGCCGCCACACCGAAGATGATCCCGAGCGCAGTGAGGACCGACCGGATCCGGTGAAGCAGGATGCCGGTCATCCCGATGCGAATACTCTCGTCGAGGTTCACAGTTTTTTCTCTTGCCCCTGCTGCGTCGTCAGGGCTGCGTTCGGATCGCGCAGCGCGATCTTATCGCCGGCGGCAAGACCTCCTGAGACGACGACAAAGTTGCTGTTCTTTGCTCCGAGCGTAACTTCCTGCGCACGGCTTCCTTTGTACACGATCGTCTTGCCGTCTTTTTCGAATACGGCTTCGATAGGCACGAAGAGCGTATCACTGATGGAGGACATGATGACTTCATTGCTCGTCGTCATGCCGGGTTTCAGGACCGGATCGACGCCGTCGATGTCCACAATAACTTCAAACGTTTTTGTGTTCGATTGGTCGCGCTGCTGGCCGATCGTACCGACGGAGAGCACGTTTCCCATGAATTCCTTTTCCGGAAAGGCGTCCAGCTTGATCTTCACTTTTTGGTCTTTTTTGACCTTACTGACGTCCACTTCGTTGACGTTCGTGACCGACTGCATCTTCGAAAGGTCAGGCAGGCTCACGAGCGCCATGCCGCCCCAGGGCGAATCACCCACGGCGACCTTTCTTCCTGTGCTCCAGTTATTCTCATACACTGCGAGGCCTCCCAGGGTTGCCTTCAATGTATACTGCTCCTTGTCCTTCTTCGCGCGGTCAAGATCGTTCTGCGTTTGCTGGACCTTGAGCACGATCTTGCGTTCTTCCGACTTATCAACGGAACCCTGCGACTCAACTTTCTTTTTCGCCTGATCGTAGCTGATGCGGTTGCGTTCCAGATTAATTTCTGCCTCTTTCTTCTGGACATCCGCCTCAAACTTCATTTTCTCGACCTGAAGTTTTGCCTGCTCGTACGAGAGCTCCGCGTTCCGCAGATTTCCGTCGAGCTCGGACAGCCGGAGATCTTTGTCCGCCTTAAATTTATCGAGGTCCGACTTATTGATGCTGAGCTCGGCTTCCTTATCCGCGATCGTCTTATCGACGTCGGTGCTCGCAAAGCGGACGATGACATCGCCGGCTTTCACCGTCGTGCCTTCGGGAATGAGATAGACGATCTGCATTTGTCCATACCGGACGCGCGGGGTTGTGAGCGTAAACGAGTTCGCGGCGCGGATTTCTCCGCTGCTTTTTATACTGATACGAAACTCTCCTCTCCGTACGTCGGCGGTCGCAACAGACTCTTTGTTGGATGAGGAAAACCCAATAAAAAGAATGACAAGCACTACGGCGGCAACGAACGGGATGCCGAACTTCTTGTTCCTGTACTTATTGGGAACGAACTTCAGGGCCTTGTCCAGGTAACCGGTGTCGATGTGTTGAAGAATAGTTCTAAAGTTCATTGAATATCCTTTCAAGAAAGAATTCACGAGGAGCCGCAACTGCGCATCCGGGCCCCACTGAGTGTAACTATTAGACTGATGAACACGCCAAAAAGGTGACTTCGGCGAAAAGTTTTTTCCTCCGGGGAAAATGTGGAGGAATTCCCCTAAAAAGGCATTCTACTGCAGGTTCTCGATCATGACCATCTTTGAGTTCGACCGTGACTCCACGAACACCATCGTCCTCCCATCCTGGGTGACGTGCAAGGACACGTTCCGAGCGGCAACCGAACCAGTGAGCCTGTCGCGCCGCCGGTCAGGCAGTGTCATCTTCCAGATTTCACCCCTGTCATTCGTATAGAGCAGGTATCTCCCTTCCGGGCCAAGCGTAAATTCCTGATAGGCCGGCAGCACACGCAGGGGTTTTTGTCCCCAGGGACTCGGAGGTATCTTGAGAGAATCTATGTCCTCGTTTGAAATCAGCGGGCCATACAGGGATTCAATCGGCGCCAAGGAAGTATCACCCCCGGGAAGCTGGGCAGCACCGACGATCCACCATCCTTCTCTTCCGTGATGGAGATCCCGGTACAACACATAGTCGCGATCGAGGATCGGAATCGCCAGTGTCGAATCATCATAGAACTGTTCACGCTGATCGTTATCAATGAACGCCGCGACCGTCCGCAAGCGTTCCTGAATCAGGACGCGCGTCGCATCGAACCAACGAATCGAGAGGCCGTTGCCAAGGAGTCGCGGCTTGCCCTCGGTCGACGGATCGACGATGTAAATTCGGGAAGACTCTTCGGGCTCTGTCGCCAGCCGTGTGAAGTACGAAATCCACCTGCCATCCGGTGACCATTCCGGGTTACTCGAAATCTCATTTCCGGAAGTGAGCTGCCGGAGTCCGCTGCCGTCGAGATTTACAGAATGTATATGGCTCGATTTTTTCAACGGATCGATATCGCTGATCTCCAGCGCCAGCTGACGCCCGTCGGGCGACAGGGATGCCGAGCGAATACCGTGTTCACCCAATGAAAGCTGGCGCGCGCTCAGGCCGTTGCTGTCGGCAAGCCAGATCCGGCCTGTTTGAAGCTGCTCGAGGTAGAGCACTCTCTTTCCGTCTGCTGAAATCTTCATGCTGACATCCGGCCCGCTCCCCTTTGTTACCTGAACGGCGCCGTCTCCTGTCGGCATCATCATCCATACGTTGGCATTACCGCCGCGCTCAGACGAGAAGAGAATATCTCCCTGACGCGACCATGAGATATCGCCGATATTTTTTGCCGAAGTCGTGAGTTGCCTGGCCGGGGATGACGACAGCTCGTGAGCGAAAATCTCCTGATACCCTTCGATGAACGACCGTAAATATGCCACCGTCTTTCCATCCGGCGACCACGAAAACGAAGAAAGCGCGGGGGTCGCCAGATTTTCGACGAATTCCTGATCCTTGTTTTCCCCGTCGGCCTGTACCGTCCAAAATTCAAGCAGCCCTGAGGCTGAACTGCTTTTCAAATTATTCACGAGATATCCGACGCGTGAACCGTCCGGGCTCCAGCGAGGCCGGTAGCCGCCTTCTGCCACCCGTTTCGTAATGCCACCCAACGCCGATACGACACACACATCATACTGCTGCGTCGCGGAATTCCAGCGATCGTACGTAATGCGCCCGCCGTCCGGAGAAATATCCACTTCCGATACACTCGCAGAGGAATCCGAAGTGATCCTTCGCGGCTCGCCCCCGGCCACGTTCATATAATACACGTCCCACTTGTTGTTAATGTCGGATGCGGGAAACGCGGCCCAATTTCCATCCGGAGATATACCGGGATATCCGAGATCGGTGAATGGTACCTGGACTGTGTGAAAGGTCATCGCCGGGTTCAACGTGATGACCCGCGGAGGAGGGGCTTGCGGCATGAACTTCAGATAGTAGGTGACACCCGCGCCCGCAACCAGCACGATGGCCGCGATCGCGATCCACCACTTGCTCTTTGAAGCCTTCGTTGAGTGCATGTCCGCCGGCTCGATATGTATTTCTCTTGAGCGCTTCTGTTCAGCAGCCATCGCAGGATACTTTGCGGAGGGACGGGAAACGCGCGTCGAGTCTTTTCTCAGCCGCTTCAGCTCGCTGACCATGTCGGCGATCGACTGGTAGCGGTCCTCGGGATCTTTTTCCAGCGACCGCATGACGATCCTGCTTACTTCGGGGGAGAGTTCCGGGCGGTGCTTTTCGAGCGGATCGGGATCCTCGTTGACGATAGAATAGACCATCGCGGCTTCGTGTTCGCCGCGGAACGGAGTCTTCTGTGTGAGAAGCTCGTAGAGCACAATACCGTAGGAGAAGATATCCGAGCGAGCGTCGACCTCCCCTCCCTGGATCTGTTCGGGGGCCATATAGGCAAGCGTGCCGACAGTGCTGGATGAACGCGTCAGCTTCAACGATCCTTTAAGTTTTGCCAGCCCGAAGTCCATCACCTTCACCTGGCCTTTGGAATTCACCATGATGTTATCGGCCTTGATATCGCGATGGACGATTCCCTTCGCGTGCGCTTCTGCAAGCGCTTCGCCCATCTGGATCGCGTAGTCGAGGGCGTCGTTGAGTTTCAGGGGCGCTTCACGGAACTTGTTTCTCAGAGTATCGCCGTCGACATACTCCATGACGATAAATTGCTGGGATGCCGCTTCTTCGATCGTGTGGATAATGCAGACGTTGGGATGGTTGAGAGCTGAGGCAGATTTCGCTTCCTGCATGAACCGCGCTCGCTCTGTCTCCTGCTCAAGCATATGGGGAGGCAAAAACTTCAGGGCGACGAGGCGGTCGAGCTTCATGTCCTGGCCCTGGTAGACGATACCCATGCCCCCCTGGCCCAGTTTCTTGATGATTTTATAATGCCCTATCGTTGCGCCGATCATGACGGTGTAAGGTGAGGTTTCACAAAATAGGCATTGCGGGGGTGAATTTCAACTGATGTTGCGTTTACTGCCATTTCTCCCTGATTTTCAGGAATCTGCCTGCAGGTTCAAAGCATTTCGGATATGAGCTAGTGGCTACTATTGTCGGGCTTTCGGCTGCCCGACTGACCTCCGGATGCACTGTCGGCTGCGCCGGGTATCTGTCCCGAAAGGATACCCGCCACTCTTGCCTCGGCTAGTCCGTCTGTATTTGTCTTCAAGAATCTCCGATAGCAAGCAGCAGAACGCCGGAAGTCTTTTTTCTCAAAAAAGTAATGTCCAAGGTTGTAGAACATTTCCGGGCAATCGACCGTAGTGCGTTCAAGCCCGTTCAGGCCTATCTGAACCGCGGCGTCGAACCAGTCGTTGTAATAACAGAACGTCGAAAGATCGAGCTCGCTCAACGGGTAATAGTGTTCCCGAAACGAGAACAGCGGATTTCCTCTGGATGATGAATCCGACAATATGCTGTCAATTCGCGATTCATCGATGCGGTGATACGCGTTGGTGTAAAACAGGGAATCGACGGCCGCCACCTCTGATGGTGATTTTGCAGTGACATACACCGCAGCCATAGGATCGACGTGCGCGAGCCGCCACTGCGGATTACCCTTGAGAAAATGAACCCACAAAAATTCCTGCTGGTACGGAAATGCTACTATTTCCGGTTTATACTTATCGAGCAGAGGTTGTTTGTCGACAGGCCGCCACATCCGAGAGTATTCCAGGTACAGTGACTCTCCAATGACCTCATTCCTCCCGTCCATATACACTTGTTGCGGAAGAGTGTTGATGAAATATCCCCCGAAGCCAAAATCGTTTAATATTCTCCCGCTGAGTTTCTTATCGACGATGAAGGATGCCGCTTCGACCGGGAGCGATACCTTGCTGTAGCGATACCCGAACCGGCGATTAGATCGGAAACTGATGTAGTACGATCCGTTCACCGCAGCGAGAATGAACAAGGCCGATACAACTATCGTGACCGCGCCGCACGCGATCTGAACAGATCCCGAATTCCAAAAATCTCTGATCCGGCCGAAGATCGTACGTCCTTCAACTGCATCCCCTGTTGATGGTGAGGTCTTTTGCAGCCAGTAGACCGTCGCCGGGAATACAACGAAGACGAAATTGCCGATATTGCGGAGCCCTTTCACCGCGAGATATCCAAAAAAGAGGAATAACAACAGCTCATGGAATGTGATCTTCTTCAGCCGAAAGAGAAACGCTATACAGACGAGGAGGAAGAAAAGATGAAACGGCAAGAGAGGTTGGAATATCGTGAAGTGTCCGTTCGCCGTGTAGAAGTCAAAGTTCATTGGGGAGGCGTATTCGCCGATCGTTTCCTTGAAAACGTTTCCCCCGTGAAGGAATCCAAACTGCTGAAACGGTAATGCGATGCCGCGCAGGAAGTACGGATTGAGAAACGAAACGGCGACTGAAACAATCGTCACCGGCACAAGAGGCGTCCAGAATTTCTGGTCTCTCACGCACGTTCCGAGGGCGAAGCAGCCCAGGATAAGCCATCCCATGACAAAGAGAGAGTGGCTGTTCGTCCACAGCAGCATGAGCAGCGGAATCCACCAGAGATAGTTGCTTCTTCCGTCGTAATATTCCTCCAGGAGAAGCAGCAAAAGATTCAAATACACCCACGACAACACGTGAGGGCGCACTTCGAACAAATATGAGACCGTCCAGACGGCGAGAAAGAACATCACGTGCCACGACGAGAGCCGGCTGAGCGGCGCTTTTCTCACGCTCCGTAAAAGAAGGATCCCGAAACTCATGAGGAGTAACAGCGAATTCAGAAGTACCAGCCCGAATTCACCGGCGAATGTGTCGACTGTGAAAATGAGGACTTGGTACATCCAGTGGAGATCTACATACTCGTGTGTACTCGCTGTGTACGTAAAGGGATCGGTACTCGGGAACGAACGATGTTCGACGATCCATGCTCCTCCCTTGAGATGAAAGCCGATATCGGGGCTGTAGATCTGTTGAAACGAAAGCACAACGATCAGAGCAAATAGCCCGGCGACCGTCAGCTTTGCGAGACGGGAGATCCCTTGAAGATGTAGAGAAGGAAGCGGGCCGGGGATCACTTCGCCGCTATGCCTCGCAACTTCGAAAGGCGAACTTTTGCGTCAGCGAGTTCCGACGACTTGAAATCCGCGTTCTTCCAGAGCTGAAGAAATTTGTCATATTCCTCAATGGCTTGCTGTTTATTCCCCTGCTGTTCGTACGCGGTGCCGAGCCAGTAGTGGGATTTCACAACCCCGATCATGCCATACGGGGACATCGGCAGCCTGTCAAGATCGTACGGAGTATACTGGATTGGCGCGTATCGGACATTCCGTTGAAATTCGTCGATCGCTTCCTGGATCCTTCCTGCCTTCAACAGCGAGAGCGCATGAAAATACAATGGCGCATGGTTCGGCTGAACCGAGCGAAGTGCTTTGTTCATGCGATCAAGTGCGGCACTGTGATTTCCCCTCTCGAACTCCATAATTCCCCACGCGAAATCATAGCGAAGCCTGTTGACGACATTATCTCCGATACTCTTGTTCACCCCGTCCGAGATCTTCATGGCAGCCTGTGGATTTCTGAGCTTTGTGTATGAGATTGCAATCAGCATTCTGCCGTATGCCGGATTGTTGGCGCTGTCTTTTCGAAAGATCTCGACAGCGTCCTGAGCATCCTGAAGCATAGAGGCATAGTCACCCAACTCGTAATTGAACATCATGTTCAAAAGAAGGTGATCAGAAATCCGGTCTTCAGCTTTCTTCGATCGATGCTCGGCGAGCCGCTCTTTATTTTCAGCGCGGGCCTTTGTGAGCTGACCGTGAAACATTCGAAAATATGGAGACACATCCCGACGATATTCCTGTTCATCCATACTGGCGGCGGCGGCAGCTTTGTTAAGATATCGTTCTACGCCTGCGGAATCTCCTTTGATAAGCGAGTATTCGAGCAGTTTCTGGCTGCTTGGAAAATCGCTTCGGAATGTGATGGCTTTATTCCACCAGAACATAGCGGAATCAACTTCGCCAAATTGCGCGTAGATATCTCCCTTGCTGTCGTAGGAATTCGGTTCGGCGGGGGCCAGCCGCAGATAGCGGTCGATCGCACTCAGCGCTTCCTGCCGGCGACCGAGGCCCGCATAGGAGTAGGCGACTGAATTCCACGAACTTTTATCCAACGAATCATCCTGGGCTATTTTCACAAACGTGGCGTTCATTTTCTCGTAGTTGCCCTGCACTCCATATGCTCGTGCCAGGGTGAATCCCGCGTCGTGGTCATGCGGATATTTCTGAACGATCGTTTCAAATATCGACACCGACTTCGACTCGTCCAGCTCGACACCTCCTGCATACGTGGCCTGGATAGACAATCGTTCGTGCTCAGGAAGGTTTCCGCTGAGGGCATATGCCTTGACTATGGCATTCTTCACTTCGGGTCCGGTGAGAGTACTCAGATTTACGGTTGCAAGCTTGAGATACGCCATTGCAAAATTACTGTCCAACTCGATCGCCCTACGGAATGCTGCTTCAGCTTCCTTGGGATAAAATCGTTCGTTCAACTCAATTCCCTCGAGATACGAACGATAGGCCTCAGGAGACTGAGTCGTAACTTCCGCTACCGACTTTGTTTCAGAAGTGCCCCGGTCTGGGACACGAAACGAATTTTTCACAAGGAGCGCCATCGTATCGACAAGTGAAAATATCTTATCGGCAGAATAGCCGGTAACGCGCTGGGAGCCAAGAATATTACCGGATTTCACGTCAACGAGACGAAATGTTACCGCCAGTGAGGGCTGCTTCTGAAGAATACTCCCCAATAACATCGTGGTCACACCGGCGCGCTGAGCCACCTTCGTCGCCATTTCCGGGGTGATAGATTTGGAATCCGCCTGAAGTTGCTTCTGAATATCGAGTAACCGCTCTCTGCTGATCACCTCGATCCCCTTCGTTTGAGAAAGGGATGTGATCAGCAGATCGGAGATCATGTCGCCCGTATGGTCCTTGTCTTCCGGATCCGGGATGTTCTGAAAATACATGACCGCGAGAGATTGCTGCTCCGCGGCTGCCGACTTCTGTGTCGTGACCTGGAAATTGAACGGGTTGAAAATCACGAAGGCAATAACAAGTACAACAACCGCCGCGCCGGCGATGAGGTAGCGCGTGTAATTCATCTTCGGTCGGACAGGCTCCATCGCGGGCATGGATGCCATCGATCGCACATAACCAGCTTTGGCGTATTCGAGGGTCTTCCGTTCCTTCCGCAGGTCGGCAAGCATATCGTCGATGTGCTGGTATCGTTCATCCTTATCTTTCGCGAGAGCTTTGGAAACAACCCGCTCAAGTTCCGGCGACACATTTTCATTGAATCGTGCGATGGGTTGTGGCTCCTCGTTGATGAGGGAATACATCAACGCCGCCTGGTGTTCACCGCGGAACGGGAGCTTCGTCGTCAGCAGCTCGTAAAGAACAACGCCAAAGGAAAATATATCGGACCGGTTATCGACATCTTCGCCCTGGGCCTGCTCCGGAGACATGTAGGCGGCGGTGCCGAGGGTCGATCCTGCCTTTGTAATTTTTGTTGCACCTTTCACTTTCGCAAGCCCGAAATCCATAATCTTCACCTGGGATTTCGTCGTAAGCATAATATTATCAGACTTAATATCCCGGTGCACGATTCCTTTTTCATGTGCCGCAGCCAATCCTTCACACACCTGGATCGCGATATCGAGCACCTTTTTTACCGAGGGAGGTTCAGATTCAACAAGGCGTTTAAGCGTTCTTCCTTCGACGTACTCCATCGAAAGATAGAGCTGTTTTGATCCCCCGGCCGCTGAATCAAACTCCTTGATCTCATAAATTGTCGTGATATTCGGGTGATTTAACGCGGATGCGGCGCGCGCTTCGTGATAAAACCGCTCCTTCTCACTAGTATCGGAGGTGAGATATTGCGGGAGGAATTTCAGCGCAACGGTGCGGTCAAGCTCGGAATCATGAGCTTTATACACGATGCCCATGCCCCCTTCACCGAGTTTTTCCAGAATCTTGTAATGAGATATCGTCTGACCGATCATTCGAGTCGATTCACCTGTCTATAAAGATTTATTCGTAGTCTGCCTACAAACTCAACGACTTGCATCAGTCCGTTAAAGTAGAAATTATTTCAAGCATTACCAAATGGCATGAATTCCAAAGAATTTTTTGCATATCTCTCTGTTTTGTCGTATATTTTCCATCCTCCTGAGCGTCAAATTCCTGTTCCTTCGCGGCAGCAGCATGGAAATGAACCTCAAAGGGCACGTAGCGTACATGGCGGGGTAGCTCAGCTGGTTAGAGCTATGGAATCATAATCCATCGGTCGGGGGTTCGAATCCCTCCCCCGCTACAATGAGAAAGCCTTCCCGATGAAAATCGGGAAGGAATTTTTTTTACGCACCCCGGAATTATGCCGAAGCATCCGTTACTAAGCGCTTTCACAAACTTCCTTCAGCAGTACAAACTTGTCACGCCCGGGGAAAAAATCCTCGCGGCCGTCAGCGGCGGCATCGACTCAATGGTTTTGCTCGATATTCTCAACAAACTCAAGGGAGAACTCCACCTCGAGATCGCGGTAGCGCACTTTAATCATCGGCTTCGGTCTGCGGAATCGGACGAAGACGAGCAGTTTGTGCAGGCGGCTGCCGCGCGATACGGGGTCGAGTATTATGTCGAACGGGCGCATACGCTATCCGTTTCGGAAACAACCAAGCGCTCGGTGCAGGAAACGGCGCGCGACCTGCGGTACGCATTTTTCAAGAAGCTCCGCACCTCACTCGGATTTCAGAAGATCGCGACAGCGCATCATGCCGACGACAACGCGGAAACCGTGCTGTTCAATCTGTTTCGCGGAGCCGGCCTCCAGGGGCTCTCCGGCATCACAGCCTACAGAAAAGACATCTCCGTCATCCGGCCCCTGCTCTTTGCCTCAAGAGAAGAGATCCGCGAGTACGCAGCCGGCGAAAAGCTCGAGCACCGGGAGGATTCCAGCAACGCGCATCCGGAGTACACTCGAAATTTTTTGCGCCAGCAGGTCATCCCGGTCATACGGGAAAATATCAATCCGAATCTCATCGCCACGCTGAACCGGACGAGCGACGTCTTTGAACAGGTCGAGCACTATGTTCAGGGAGAAGCTGCCTCGGTTCTCGCGGAAATTGTCGCCCGGCGATCCTCCAACGAAATAGTTCTCAACCTTTCGGTGCTTCAGGAGAAGCCGTTGTTCCTGCAGGAATATATTTTTCGCTCGATTGCCCGCGAACTCATTTCGAGAGATCTTGAATACAGCACAGTCCGGGGAATTCTCAGCGCATGCAACAATGACACCGGAACTTCGGTCTCCCTTGCACGCGACGCAGTCTGCTACCGGAACCGCAACGAGCTGATTTTTCGAAACCGCTACGCGGTACATCCATACCGGCATCCGGTTCAACTGGAAAAAGAATATGACTTCGAATATTTCCACTTCGGCTCCTCAAAGGTTGCGAAGGCGGAATTTTCGAAAGATCCTCACACTGAATTCGTGGACGGCAGATCTCTCGGCAGCGGCCTTGCGTTGCGCACATGGAAGGACGGTGACGCGTTTGTCCCGCTCGGAATGAAGGAGAAAAAAAAGGTGAGCGATTTTTTTGTCGACGAAAAAATCCCGCTGTTTGAGAAGCACCTCGTGCCGATCCTTGTGTCAGAGGAGAATATCGTTTGGATCTGCGGCAAGCGGCTTGATGACCGTTACAAAATCACCGATGGAACGACTACCATAATCCGGCTCGAATACCACCCACTTACGTAAACGACAGCATGAAAAAACAGATCACGGTTAATAACGACACGTTCGTACCCTACATCACCGAAGCAAAGATCCAGCGCCGCGTCAAGCAGCTTGCCCGCCAGATCAGCAAAGAGTACAAAGGACGCGTACCGATCTTTATCGGGATCCTCAACGGGTCGTTTATCTTTATGGCAGACCTGATCCGCAATGTTACAATCGACTGCGAGATCGACTTCCTGAAGCTTTCCAGCTATGGGGACGCCAAGATTAGTTCGGGGAACGTGAAAATGCTGAAGGAACTCAACTGCCAGGTCGAAGGACGGGACATACTTATTGTGGAAGATATCGTCGATTCCGGGCTGTCGGTCGATTTTATGGTGAAACTGGTCTCTAAACAAAATCCTCGCAGTTTTAAAATAATTTCGTTATTATACAAGAAGGAAGCCCTCAAAATAGACGTTCCGATCCATTATATTGGGTTTACAATACCGAAGTATTTTGTTATAGGATATGGACTCGATTATGCGCAAAAGGTGCGGAATTTGCGCGCGATTTACAGATTGAAAGGTGAAGGTACTAACGAACGAGCATGAGCAACTTAGAAAATCAGCAGGATTCAAAGCGAAACAGTGAGAAACAACCGTTGAAGAAGTTCCAGCGCGCACGGCGGAGGCCCTCAAAAAACCAATACCGGGGGGATGACGACTTTAATTGGGGAAAAGTGTTGAAAGTCGTCCTCAGCTGGTCGGCAATTATCCTCGGCGTGTTTTTTGTCATGTTGTTATTCCGAACCCAGGAGGGGACGGAATATCCCATCGGTTACACCGAATATCAATCGCTTCTCAAAGGCGGATACATCAAAGAAGCCGATGTCCGCAAATCCGAGAACGATAATTTTGATTTCCACGGTACGCTGAAACAATCCCGCAACGTCATGACGCTGACCGGGAAATCCGTCGCCGTGGATAAATTCGTTGTCACCCTCCCCTACATCGACGCCACAGTCATCAAGGATTGGAACGATCAGTCTATCGCTTTTAAAATTACGAAGGAAGACAACACCTGGATGAACGCCCTCCTTGGGGCGCTTCCGTGGATTATACTCCTCGTCGTCTGGCTCATCATCATGCGCAGAATGCAGGGCATGGGAACCAAAGGCATTTTTTCGTTCGGGAAGAGCCGTGCGAAGACGATGGTCGAGGGTGCTCCCAAAGTCACCTTCCAGGATGTGGCAGGCGCGGACGAAGCAAAGATAGAATTACAAGAGATTATCGAGTTCTTGAAAGAGCCCTCCAAGTTTCAACGCCTCGGAGGAAAAATTCCCCGCGGTGTGTTGCTGCTTGGTCCCCCGGGAACGGGGAAAACCCTGCTCGCGCGGGCTGTCGCAGGCGAAGCCGGAGTTCCGTTCTTCTCCATCTCCGGAGCGGATTTCGTCGAAATGTTTGTCGGCGTCGGCGCAAGCCGTGTCAGAGATTTATTTGAAACCGGCAAGAAGAGCGCTCCTGCAATTATTTTTATCGACGAAATCGACGCAGTCGGCCGTCACCGCGGCGCGGGGCTTGGCGGCGGGCACGATGAACGCGAACAAACCTTAAACCAGCTGCTCGTTGAAATGGACGGCTTCGAACAAAACAGCGGCGTCATCATCATTGCCGCGACGAACCGGCCGGATGTCCTTGATCCCGCCCTGCTTCGTCCCGGACGATTCGACCGTCAGGTCGTCGTCGACCGTCCCGATGTTCGCGGGCGCGAGGGTATTCTCAAAGTTCACACGCGCAATATTCCGCTTGACCAGGATGTGAGCCTGGAAGTCCTCGCGAAAGGCACTCCCGGTCTTGCCGGAGCCGATCTGGCAAACCTCGTCAATGAGGCCGCACTCCTTGCGGCGCGGCAGAACTGCAAGTCGGTATCGATGCATCATTTTGAAGAGGCAAAAGACAAGGTCATGATGGGCATGGAACGCAAGAGCCTCATCATTTCCGAAAAAGAAAAGAAAGTGACTGCGTATCACGAGTCCGGGCACGTGCTCGTGGCAAAGAAGATTCCCGAGTCCGATCCTGTCCACAAGGTGACAATTATCCCCCGCGGCAGGGCTCTCGGCGTGACGACGTATCTGCCGATCGATGAGAAGCACACGTACTCAAAAGAGTATCTCGAGGCCATGATCGCGTACGCGCTCGGCGGCAGAGCGGCGGAAAAGCTCATCTTCAACCAGGTTACAACCGGCGCCGGAAATGATATCGAGCGTGCGACAAACCTGGCGCATAAGATGGTCTGCGAGTGGGGTATGAGTGAGAAGTTAGGACCTCTTGCCTATGGCCACAAGGAGGAAGAAATCTTCCTCGGACGCGAAATTACCCGCACGAAGAATTATTCCGAGTCTACCGCAGTAGCAATCGACGAGGAAGTGAAGAAGATTATCGGTGCCGGAATGAAGCGCGCTGAAGATATCCTCAGCAATAATATCGATGCGCTTCATAAGCTCGCAGCCGAGCTCCTCGACCGTGAAATTCTCGACGGCGACGAGGTCGATAAGGTTCTCCGGGGTGAGGCGTTGCCGCCCCCCGACCGCAGGAAGAATGGTCAGCCCCAGGCGGCGCAGCCGTCAATGGAACAGAAGCTGAATGAGCTTACCAAAGGCGGAGAGCAGCAAGCCTCCTGACGGCATTGGGATAGAGAGCGGCATCGATACCAGTTATCGTGCCGAGCTCTTTCGCAAAGCGATTCATTTCTCCTCCATTGCAATCCCGATATTTTATTTCTTCACTCCGCGCTCAGTTGCTCTGAGCGCGCTGGTTCCGCTCACTGTTGTCTGTCTTTCAATCGACATCGCCCGGCTCTATTCTCCCCCCGTTGAGGAATGGTTTACCCGGGCGTTCGGATGGCTTCTTCGCCGCAAGGAAAGCGACAAAGCGCGCAAGCGGCTGAACGGTGCGACCTATGTGCTGATCTCCGCAACAGTCTGCGTCCTCGTCTTTCCCAAGCTTATCGCCATCACGAGTTTTATTATCCTCATTATCTCGGACATGATGTCCGCCCTCGTCGGGAGGAGATTTGGAAGACACCGTTTCTTCGAGAAGTCAATCGAAGGCAGCGCCGCCTTCTTTCTCAGCGCCCTGCTGATCATCCTCTTCACGCCGAAAATCGATTACCTGCTCGGTGAATATATCATCGGCGTAGTCGCAGCCGCCGGAGGGGCAATCATTGAGGCTCTTCCCTGGGACGTCGATGATAATTTTACCATCCCGATCACCGTAGGCTCCGTGCTGTGGCTGGGATATCTTCTTTTTTATCCTTCACTTGATATCTACAAATTCGGTTAACAGCATGAATGTCTATCTTTCCGGCGGAATGGAATATGCCGACGGCGAAGGGGTCCATTGGAGAAGGGACATGCAGGAGTGGATCGAGTCCAATCTCCGGCACACCGTCTTCAATCCGAACACCGAAAGCGACCGTTACTTTCAACAAAAATATCCAAATACCGACTTCCGGAAGCTGAAGTTTGAGAATACCCCTGCCTATACCGATATTATCCGCAATCTGGTCGAAATCGACTGCAACGAGATCGCACACAAATCCGATTACGTCATTTGTTATTGGGACGATGGCGCCGCCAAGGGGGCAGGGACAAAGGGCGAGCTGACGATGGCAAAATTTTTCAACAAGCCGGTCTACCTCGTCACATCGTTCGCGCTTCACGATATTCCGGGTTGGGTGTTGGGATGTGTTACCACGCCGTTCAAAACGTTCGACGAGCTCAAGCAGTTCTTGCTGAAAAAATAGCGCGCTCGCCGCCGCTGTTTGCACAAGTCCCTTGAAAATAGTATCATAACGCGGTTACCATTCAATTATCTTCTTTCAACCCTATGAACCGAATTCTTGTTCGTACTCTCGCGGCAATCGCATTGCTGGGCCTTGGGGGATTTTTCCTGAGAGGAATCTCATCCTCCGGCCTCAACAGCGCTCCCCTTCCCGATGCGTCGTCCGGGAACCTATCCCTGGGGAAGAGCATTTATGACGCGCGGTGCTCGATGTGCCACGGCACAGATGGAAAGAGCAGCGGAATTGCGGCTTCGTTCCTGAATCCCCGCCCGCGCGATCTCACTTCCGGACAATATAAGTTCCGGTCGACCGAATCTGGAAGCATACCGACCGACGAGGATATTGAGCGAACGGTCCGCGAAGGACTGCACGCAACCGCGATGCCGGATTGGAAAGACTTTATCAAGGGCGACTCTCTGTCCGCGGTCGTTGCCTACGCAAAATCGTTTTCACCACGATTTCAAAATGAACAGCCCAAACCGGTCACCATCGGGTCAATGGTCCCTGCAACCCAGGCGAGCATCGAATCCGGTAAAAAGGTATTTGATAAGCTGCAATGCTATACCTGCCACGGCACCGATGGGGCGGGAAAAGAGGCGGTTGCCAGCGATCTGATAGATGACTGGGGCCGTGAAATCGCCGCCACGAATCTCACCGAGCCCTGGACCTTCCGCGGCGGTTCGGCACCACGCGATATCTACCTGCGCTTCCGGACGGGCATCGACGGCACACCAATGCCGTCGTTCGTCGGTTCCGCCTCTGATAAAGAAATGTGGGATCTCGCCAATTACGTCGTTTACATCGGCCGCAAACCCGTTTGGGAAATGACTGCATCCGAAGTGGCTCAGCATTATGCGGGCATTGACGCGCAGTGGAAAGCGAATCCTGTCGCGCGCGGGAAGTACCTCGTTCGAAGCCTGGGTTGCGGAGATTGTCACACGCCCTACAATGAGAACGGCACCCAGATGGAACAGTTCCATATGGCCGGAGGCCTCAACTGGACGCTCGGGCCCTATGGTAAAACCACGAGCGCGAATCTCACCTCGGACAAGGCGACCGGGCTCGGCAACTACTCCGACGACGAGATCAAACGCGCCATGACCCGCGGCATCCGCCGGGACGGCACCAGGATGATACCTTTTCCGATGCCATGGACTTCATATGCCAATCTCAGTGACGACGATATTCATGCTGTCATCACGTATCTGAGGACGCTTCCTCCGGTGTATAATAAGATCCCCGGACGGGAACCATTGAATTTCTTCTCCTATCTGTGGGGAAAATTTAAGATGCTGATTCTCAAAGAAGACTTTCCGGGCTCCGCATTGCCCGGAAACGCCGGCACAACCCGGGAGAAATCCAGCGCAAGCCTTTCCGCCGGAAAGGAGGCGCAACAATGAAAAAGTTCTTGAAGTGGGCAGGAATCAGCCTGGGCCTGTTATTCATCGTGGGGTTTTTCGCGTTTTTGTATTTCATTCCGCCGTTTACGCTTGCCCCTCCGGAGGAATTCATCAACGCGGAGAAGGTTGCCGCGCCTTCGACGGAGAATATTTCCGACCCGGCGAAGCGTGCAATCGCCGAGCGCGGGAAGTACCTTGTTCAGACGATCGGCTGCACCGGCTGCCATACCCCCGGCGGCGATAAGGGGCCGAAATTCGACACGGAGTTTCTCGCAGGCGGGGCGAAGTTTACCGATCCCGTCTACGGCACTTCGATCTCCCGGAACCTGACGCCGGATCCCACGACCGGACTCGCCCGAAGGAGCGATGAGCAGGTGAAGCGGACACTGCGATCGGGTGTTTTTGCCGAAAACGGGCGCGTCTTCGATCCGACGTTCATGCCGTGGGCAGATTTTTCGAATCTCACAGAGGAGGACCGCCATGCGATCGTGACGTATATCCGAACCCTCAAGCCTGTGAAGCACGCGATCCCCGATTTCAAGCGCGAGAGCGAGGCGCCGTATAATTCCTTCTTCGGTGCGGACTACGGAATACATGAAGGAAGCGGTAAATAGTGATCGTTACGCTGGCCACTGTTCCGGTCCCGGCATATTGCGACGTGGCTTTTTTTTGTGAATGATGAAGAGGATTTGATGAAGGATGCAGCCAGAAAGCAGATGATCGTTGTTGGGGATAAGGTCCTCATTGCACAGGATAGCGAGCAGGAGCGCACTGAGCATGGCCTCTATCTCCCTCCCGGTGTCAGGGAAAAGGAAAAAGTTCAGAGCGGATACATATTCAAAGTGGGGCCGGGGTATCCCGTTCCCAACCCGGGTTACATCGATCAGGAGTCATGGTCGCCGACGCCAAAAGATCCGGTAAAATATGTCCCTCTCCAGGCAGAAGAGGGCGACTACGCGATCTTCCTGCGGGACCAGGCCATCGAGATCGAATACGACGGCAAGAAGTATCTCATCGTGCCCCAATCAGCGATTCTCGTCCTTATACGGAGAAATCCCATCCAGGGATTGGAGAGTTAGGAGAAACCCCCGCAAGGCTACTTGTGAATTCCCGGCTCCGTCATTGCACGGAGATCAAATACCTTGTCCAATTGCTCCTTGCTGAGCAACCCCTTCTCGAGCACAATCTGCCGTATCGACTTCCCTGACTTAAGATATTCCTTCGCGATCTCCGCCGCTTTCAAATATCCGATATGAGGGTTCAGAACCGTAACCACACTTGTGCTGTTTTCCGCGTACTGCTGGCATCGATCCGCATTTGCGGTCAGCCCTTTGATGCAGAATCTGATGAGCACATCGACCGATGTGCGGAGAATTTCCATCGAGTGAAGAAGGTTGAAGGCAACGACCGGCATCATGACGTTCAGCTCAAGCTGGCCTGCCTGCGCCGCCATGAGAACAGTCGTATCGCAGCCAATCACCTGGAAGCAGACCATGTTCATCATTTCCACCATCGACGGATTGACTTTTCCGGGCATAATCGATGACCCGGGCTGAACCGCCGGAAGGTTTATTTCCAGGAGGCCCGTCTTCGGGCCCGAACCGAGCAGGCGGATATCGTTGCAGATGCGTGAAAGGTCCTGGGAAAAATTCCGCAGCGCGTTGGAAAGCTCCATCATGGGACGCAAACTCTGCATCGCCTCGAAATAATCATCAGCCATTCTGAAATCGATGCCAACCTGCTTGATAAGCTGTTCGACCATCATCGTACGGTACTTCGGATGAGCGTTCAGGCCGGTCCCGGTCGCCGTTCCGCCAATGCCGAGCTCCTTACATGAATCTGCCGCATGAAGTATGGCCTGCCGGTGCTTTCGGACGTTGATGCCGTACGCCGTAAATTCCTGTCCCAATCTCACAGGCACGGCGTCCATAAGATGCGTCCGCCCCGATTTCACCACCCCGTCGAACTCTTTTCCCTTCGCCATCAATTCTTTCTCAAGCGTCTCAAGGACGGGCAGGAGGTTTCTCACTTCGATAAGGGCGCCGATTCGGATGGCGGTCGGGCAAACGTCGTTCGTTGACTGCGCCATGTTCACATGATCGTTCGGGCTTACGACCGAATAATCCCCTTTTTTGCCGCCGAGGATTTCGATAGCGCGGTTCGCCAGCACCTCGTTGGTGTTCATGTTATGAGAAGTGCCCGCGCCCGCCTGGTAGACATCGACAACAAACCATTCGCGCATTTTACCGGAGAGCACTTCATCCGCGGCCTGCACGATAGCATCCGCCTTCTTCGCGTCCAATAACTCCAGCGCCTTGTTGACAACTGCGGCAGCCCGCTTGATATGCACCGTCGCATCCACATAGGACGCTTTCGGCTTTAAGCCGCTAATGGGAAAATTTTCGATCGCGCGGTCGGTCTGCACGCCGTAGTACGCATCCGCGGGAATCTGTCGGTCGCCAAGTGAGTCTTTTTCTATTCGCATCATAGGATCTCCGGTTTCAGGGAATTTTCAGGATTGAACAAATTGAAGAACGATTTCGCATGGCAAATATACGAAATGAGGAGATGAATTGCTACGCGGGGGCCGGATACGGATCTGGCCGAACTAGTTACGTAGCGCGCTCAGGTGCACGGTGCGTGTTTCGGCGATGATTTTCTTGCCGTCCGGCGCGGGACGTTCGAGCATGATCTCGATGCCGTCGGGAAATTCAATGTCGAATTCGGGATTGGTCACTTTCGCGCGGAGGATTGTATTCAGGAGGTGGAGTTTGCTCTCTTTACGATTGAAATAGAACGTCGGGAAGTCACCTGGCATGTTTCCGCCCGAAGCGATCGTGCTGAAGACAAAAAACTTTGAATCGATAGTCCACACCGCCTTCACGACTCCCAAACCATGGGCGTGATCTTTGGACATAAAGCTTTTGCCGCCGATGAGCTTTCCTTTCGCCGTGCGGAACTCCACCTTGCTCTCAGTGTCTCCGTTGTCATCCTGTGTAACGGTTAAGACATTCACGACAAGCGTTGAATCCGGTGAACGGTACTTCTTCAGGCTGGACTTTGAGGCGCCTGCGCCGGATTGAATGAACAAGAAGACCAGAGAAATAAGCAGGCTGATCCTCGCGAGACGAGGAGTTTTAATCATGACGACGCCTGCGGAGGCCCAGATTTGCCGACATCTGTGATGTCGTTATGTTGTGAGTTCGCCAGCCGTATGTGAGAAGGCTGGTCTTCTCCCCTTTGAACACAATCCCCTCGCTTCGTAATAGCCGCCGTTGAAGCACGTACATATCGCTGTTCTTCGGGAAAGATATCTTTCCCTGTGCGTTAATTACCCTCTGCCAGGGAACCTCTGAACCATGGGGCAAGTTGTGGAGTGCGTACCCGACAAGGCGCGCCTGCCCCCACAACCGGCAGACGTCGGCGATCGCTCCATACGTCGAGACACGGCCTTTTGGAATCTTCCGGACCGCTTGCCATATACGCAGATAACTATCCGACGATGTTTTCATTTGAGATTACAAATTAGAAATTTCGTCGTTCAAACACAAAACAACTCCAAAGGAGCGGCGAAGGAAGATCAGGAAAATGCGGTGGGGATATGCGGGGAACTACAGAATCATCAATCGCACAGGGGAGAGGATGGCGTCCGATCGCCTGGTACCGCAACCGGACGCACCATCCCTTACGAGTTATTTCTTTTTAGATCACCTTGCGGCCCTGTATGAGCCGAACAAGGAGGGCCACAACGGCAATGACAAGAAGAATGTGAATGAAGCCGCTCATGGTGTATGAGCTGACCATTCCCAGCACCCATAACACTACCATAATCACAGCTATCGTGTATAACATACACGCTCCTTTCTACTGTTCTTGACCATCATCTTTTTTTGGCTTCACATCCCCACCCTTCTTTTTGGGTTGAGGGGAAGTACTCTTCTTTACCGGCGGAGCCGCGCTTTTCTTTTTGTCGGTTGGTTTGGCAGCAGGCGTTTGGCGTTGCTGCTGTTCCGCCGGAGCTGCTTTCTGCCGCGGGGTCTCTTTTGGATTCGTCCGGGGCGAACGCATTTCCGGCTGCTTAGTATTATCCTGCTTCGCGGGAGGACTCACTTCCCGGCGAGGCTGACGTTCAGGTTCCTTTTTTTCCGGTGTGTTCATTTCCTGACGTTGTTGACCCCCCTGCTTCTTATCGGTTTGCTGCGGGGTCGGTTGTGTCCGGTTCGCCGGCTTCTCCTCGTTTCGCCGCTGGCCCCCCTGGCGTTCGGTAACGGGCTTCACCTCTTTCAGGTTTGTCACTTTGGACGGAACAGGCTTGCGGCCCTGGTCGGCGCTCTTCTCCACACGCGGCCTGTAAATCCTGAGCTGGTCGTTGGCAAGGACCTGACCGGGCTTACCGTTTTCTTGCAGAGCGACGGCCTTGACCTGAGCGCCGGTCACTCTCTGGACATCTTCTTTCCCCGGGCCCGCGACATATGTCACGTGCCGGCTATTATCGACAAACGTATTGTTGATCACGGTAGACTGATTGATAATCGTGACATTGGTCGTGCGGTCGATATAGTAGCGGTTAACCTGAGGGCTCGTGATGTACCGATCGCTGACGAATATCCAGCGGTCATTGGGTACCTGATACCCTCCGCCTATCGAGACCTCGATGCTCACACCGGGCCCCATCGGTGCCCACCCATAGTACCCCGGTGCGCTCCTCCA
Organism: Bacteroidota bacterium; assembly: GCA_035495255.1. GTDB lineage: Bacteria > Bacteroidota > Ignavibacteria > UBA10030 > SZUA-254 > DASYTP01. Next base: position 50,488 of record DATJGD010000051.1, read on the forward strand.
CAATACCCACGCAGGCCCCCATTCAGTGTCGGGAACCCAGAGCCAGCCATACATATCGTCGTAGACCCACCGGCCGTAATGGAACGGAGCCCATCCCCACGTATACCCCGAAACCCATGTCCAGCCGTAATCTGTAAACACCCAATAGCCTTCCGTCCCATATGGCCGAAAATCGCGGTCGACATCGGGTATCCAGACGTATCCGTAACTCGGATATTCTACCCACATGCCATACGGGCTCAACTCATCGTAAAAGAGCTGGAAGCTAACGGTTGTCTCTTGTGCGGGCGCGCTTGACGGGACCATCCATGAAGCTGCGATCAGTAGTACCACGATCGCCAGCATCCTGAAGATTGATTTCATGATGTCCTCCATATTTATGTAGTTGGTATTAGTAGGAACGAACGGGCGGGCTCATTAATTTCCCGTAGTCAAAAAATGAAGGCTTTTTAACGCGAACTGCTGATTTTACCGCCGTTTGAACATTCACTGGACGGCTGGCTACCGTTGATGCAAAAAAAAAGGGTTTTCACTTACGCGAAAACCCTTGCAAGATCGGGAGCGGGACCCCCGATGAAATTACTATGAACTCTAAATGAACAGCGGCGCCAAAACGAGCGTGATCGTTGAGAGCAATTTGATCAACACGTGGAGCGACGGCCCCGCGGTGTCCTTGAACGGATCGCCGACCGTGTCACCGACGACTGAAGCCTTGTGCGGTTCGGATTTCTTTCCGCCGAATGCCCCGGTCTCGATATACTTCTTTGCGTTATCCCACGCACCGCCGCTGTTATTCAGGAACAGTGCCATCAGGATGCCGACGATCGTGCCGACCATGAGTAGTCCCCCGACCACTTCGGCTCCACTCGCAGCGTTCGCGGAACCGTTGACTCCGTAGAGCCACTTAAACGCGATACCGACCACGACGGGAACGAGAACCGGCAGGATACCCGGCGCCACCATTTCTCTCAACGCGGATTTGGTCGCGATGTCGACGCACTGTCCGTAATCAGGCTTCGAAGTTCCCAACATAATGCCGGGGTTCTTCTTGAACTGCTCACGGACGTTGTTGATGATCGCGTACGCCGCCTTGCCGACCGCTTTGATCGCAAGCGACGAAAAGATAAATACCAACACCGCGCCGAACATCGCGCCAACGAACACTTCGGGCTTGTTCAGATCGATCGTGCCGGTAAAGTCCGGTTTGTATACTTTCACTTCATCGAGATACGCACTGAACAGCAGGAAGGCTGCGAGGGCTGCGGAGCCTACTGCGTAACCCTTCGTAAGCGCTTTCGTTGTATTGCCGACTGAATCGAGGCGATCTGTGCGCTCACGGATCTCATGAGGCTGCTGGCTCATTTCAACGATACCGCCTGCGTTATCGGTGATCGGGCCGAACGTATCCATCGCAAGAATATAGGCGGCCGTGCCGAGCATGCCCATCGTAGCGACTGCGGTTCCGAACAGTCCGGCGTGCTGCAATCCTGAATGCTCACCAAGGAAGTACGCTGAAACGATCGCTGCGGAAATGACGAGGATCGGGTATCCGGTTGATTCCATACCGACGGCAATGCCGGCGATGATGTTTGTCGCAGGACCGGTCTGCGAAGCTTCTGCAATATGCTTCACAGGGCGATAACGATACTCGGTGTAATACTGGGTAATGAGAACGAACGCGAATGCGGTAAGCACGCCGATCATTCCGGCGAGGAAGAAGTTGAAATAGTACTCGGAGCCGAGGAGCCACCGCGACGCGATATAAAATCCAATAATTGCAAGAACCGAAGTAACACCATATCCGCGGTTCAACGCCTTCATGGGATCTTCCTTGTCGTTCGTCTTTACCGCCAGGATGCCGACGATGGACGCGAGGATACCGAATGCGCGGGCTACTAAGGGGAACAAGAGCACGCTGAGAATGCTGATGTTTTGAGCTTCGAACACCGCCTTATTGGCGGCGAAAAGGCCCGCTGCAAGAATCATCGCACCGATGTTTTCTGCGGCAGTCGATTCGAATAAGTCGGCGCCACGGCCTGCGCAGTCACCGACGTTATCACCGACGAGGTCCGCGATAACGGCAGGGTTGCGCGGATCATCTTCAGGGATACCTGCTTCAACTTTTCCGACGAGGTCGGCGCCGACATCGGCCGCTTTGGTGTAGATACCGCCGCCAAGCTGGGCGAAGAGCGCGACAAAGCTTGCTCCGAATCCGTAACCGACAATCAGCAGAGGAATTTTTGTTACATCATCGGTAATGCCTGAGGCGCGCACGATCGCAAAGAGACCGGCGACGCCGAGCAAGCTCATTGCTACCACGAAGAAGCCTGAGACGGCTCCGCCGCGAAGCGCCGGCTGGAGGGCGTCATTCATGCTCTTCGTCGCACCTGCTGCGGTGCGGATATTCGAACGAATGGAGACCCACATTCCCATATAACCGGCCGCAACCGAGCACGCAGCTCCGAGGATGAACGACAGGGTCGTCCAGAGGGCGAGTTGTGCCGGGCTCGCGGGATCATGCTCGTTATGAGCACGAACAAAGGCGTAGAGAATATAGATAATTGCGGCGAGGACGATTGCGAGATAACCGATCGTCCTGTTCTGGCGCCGGAGGAATGCTTCCGCTCCCTGCTTGATCGCGTTTGAGATTTCCTGCATCCGCTCGGTTCCTGTATCACGCTTCATGACGTCGCGGACCAGGTAAAGGGCGAAGAGCAACCCGACAGCGCTAATACCAAGTATGAGTGACAATTCCATAGATTCGAATACTTCCTTTCAAAAGTGCTTGATTGTAGCTTTTATTTGATATTTCTTGGCTATGCCGTTACTTCGTGTAATGGCAAAAGAACCGAATTTAAATCAGAAACAAAGAAAAAAGCCAACGATGGGACCTACCTTCTCGGAAGGCGTACAAAGATAGCAAAAAAAAATGAGAAAGTCGAATTTTCCGACTTTCTCATTTAGATCGTCAATGCAGGAATTTA
>DATJGD010000052.1:0-15417 GCA_035495255.1 Bacteroidota bacterium
CGTCTCCGTGAAAGATGATGAAGCTCTCGAAGCGGTCCATGAGCTTACGAGATTGGAAGGAATATTGCCCGCGCTGGAATCAGCGCACGCCGTTGCATATTTGAAGCATCTTTTACATAAACCCGGCCGCCAATCTTCAGGCGGTGAATCGTTGGTAGTTCTGAATCTCTCCGGCCGCGGGGAAAAGGATCTGGCGACAATCTTGAACGCGAATATGGAACAAGGGAAAGTCCATTGAAATTTCTCAATAGCAATCATAAAACGCTCTCCCTCTTCATCACGGCAGGTTATCCTACCATCGAGACAACTGTTCCTCTCGCGGTGGCAATGGCGGAAGCGGGGGCGGATCTCATCGAGCTCGGAATCCCCTTCTCCGATCCTATGGCAGACGGGCCGACGATACAGCACAGCTCCGAACTTGCGTTGCGTAACGGCGTTACGCTCCGCAAGACCCTCGATCTCGCGAGAGAAATCCGCAAGCGATCCAGTATCCCCCTGGTTCTCATGGGCTATGCAAATCCGATCTACGCCTACGGGCTGGAACAATTGCTGGGCGAGGCGCATGATTCCGGAGTTCAGGGAATGATTATCCCCGATCTCTCGCTCGAAGAAAGCAGCGAGTACCGCTCGATCGCGCAGCGAAAGGAGATGGCAACGATATTTCTCGCGGCGCCGACGACCCCTCCCGACCGGCTTGCGCGTCTCGATGAAGCCTCGACCGGTTTTCTCTATTGCGTCTCAATTACCGGTGTAACGGGCGAGCGCCAGAAGATTTCGAACCAAACCGGGGACTTCTTGCGGATGGCCCGAACGAAGGTGAAGAACAATCCCCTTCTGGTAGGCTTCGGGATCTCCACGCCGGAAGATGCGCGGGAAGTAGCATCGATGAGCGACGGAGTGATCATTGGCAGCGCGTTAATCAAGACTATTCAGTCAACAAGCAGCTCGAATATCCTTGAGCAGGTTTCGAAGTTTGTCGGCTCGATGAGGAATGCACTGGATGCCCGATAATCCACCCCGCACTCACTCCCTAAACAATCATCCCCTGTGAAATCCAACGTCCATATCAGGCTCCGTCGTGTTATCGATGATTCATACGATATCCGGATCGGCACTTCCCTCCCGCAGGCGGCGCGGGACATCGACCGGACGTTCCCTCACTCGCTGAAATTTATCATTACCGATTCAAACGTCGAAAAGTTGTACGCCAAGTCATTCCTTAAAGCCTTAAAGGGAAGCAATACTGCTTGTCTCGTCGTCCCGGCCGGTGAATCGAGCAAGAACCTGGCGACAAAGCAGCGCCTTGAGGATAAGATCCTTTCGCTCCGCCCGCGAAGAGACTCGCTCATCGTCGCGTTGGGAGGAGGCATGATCGGCGATCTCGCCGGCTTCGTCGCCGCAACGATGCTCAGGGGTGTGCCGTTCGTTCAGATTCCGACGACATTGCTTGCCCAGGTCGACAGCAGCATTGGCGGCAAGGTCGCGGTTGACCATCCGAAAGGGAAGAATCTCATCGGTGCGTTCTACCAGCCCAGGAGGGTCTACATCGACCTCCAGACGCTCTCCACCCTGTCCGATGCGGAATTCTCCAACGGCATGGCAGAGGTGATCAAGTACGGGGCCATCATGGATAATCGGTTGTTCTCGTATCTTGAAAAGAATATTTCTTCCGTGCTCGGCAGAAAGAGTACAACACTGAACCATATTATCCGGCGATGCTGCGAGCTGAAGAAGTTTGTCGTTCAAAAAGACGAGAAAGAGGAAGGATTACGGCGCATTCTTAATTTCGGACATACCATCGGGCACGCTGTCGAATCCCGCACCAGGTATCGCGTCTCTCATGGAGAGGCAGTCGCGATAGGGATGGTTGCGGAAGGGAGAATATCTGCCGCCCTGGGATTGCTTCCCCGGTCACACCTCCGGCGATTGGAAAACCTTATCGCCGCATACGGCCTCCCCACATCCATTCCCTCTTCAATTGACAAACGAGATGTTGTCCGGCTTACAGCTTCGGATAAGAAAGCGGCCGGGAAAAGAGTCTATTACACCCTGCTCAGCGCGATCGGCAGAGCTCGTGTCGGCGTCGGGCTTTCCAGCCAACAGGTTCTTTCACAACTATGAAGATCTGTCTCTCGATTGCTCCTCGCTCGACCGCTGAGGCCCTCCGGAGCCTTCGCAATGCCGGCGCGTCAGCCGACCTTGTGGAAGTACGGATCGATGGAATCGTGGACCTGAATCTCCCGCAACTTCTTCGGAAACCCCGGCCCAAGCTCATCGTAACGAACCGGCGTGCGTCTGAAGGCGGCAACTACAACGGCACCGGGGATGAGCAGGTGCGCATCCTGACGGAGGCGGCCTGCCTGGGTGCGGAATACGTTGATATAGAATTCAGCTGGGGCAAACATGCAATCCGCCGGCTTCTCTCGGGCGCAAACGATGCCAAGGTGATCGTTTCTTATCATAATTTTGAACATACTGCGGCGCGATTACCTGCTCTTGCCCGGAACATGAAAGCCGCAGGCGCAGACGTCATCAAGATTGCAACTATGGCGAAATCCATCGAAGATGCTTCGAGCATCTTCAAGCTCATGCAGGACATCAGGAAAAATGGCCGGACTCCGACGATCGCACTCTGCATGGGAGAGCGCGGCGAAGTGAGCCGGATCCTTGGAGGAAAGTTTGGCGGTTTTCTGACGTTCGGGTCAGCCGACCGCTCTTCTGTCACGGCCCCCGGCCAGAGAACAGTTGACGAGTTGAAAAATATTTTTCGAAGTGATACCTTGACTTCCAGGACAAAGGTGTTCGGGCTCGTGGGGAACCCCGTTGCTCACAGCAGCGGGATTTACTTCCACAACGACGTTTTTTCCCGCCGATCGGCGGACGCGGTCTATGTCAACTTCCTGGTTGATAATCTGGCAACCTTTATCAAACGGTTCAGCGGAATGCTCGCTGGCCTGAGCGTTACAATGCCATTCAAACAAGACATACTTGAGTACCTTGATCGCGTTCAACCCGACGCCGAAGCTCTCCATGCCGTCAATACCGTCATCGTGCGGAGGAACAAGCTTCACGGATACAACACCGACCTTCCGGCAATCGAAAAGTTGCTCCGGCGAAAGATAACGCTCAGCGGGAAAAAAGTCCTCATACTCGGTACCGGCGGTACCGCGGCGACAATGGCGTTTGCGTCCCGAAGAAATGGCGCACAAGTAACTCTTGTTGGCAGGTCGCTCGCCAGCGCGCGCAAGCTTGCGGCACGATTCGGATGCGGGGCTTTAACGTACGATACTCTGAGCGATGTATCGTGCGATGTGCTCATCAATGCAACCCCGGTTGGGATGGACCAGGCCGGTTATCGGATCCCGTCCACTTTTCTTCCCTCCGGCCTCCTGCGGAAACGTATGCTCGTGTTCGATGCGGTCTACAATCCCCCGATAACGAAATTGCTCCGGAAGGCGACCGCGTCAGGATGTGAGACGATCTCGGGAGCAGATCTTTTTAAAGAACAGGCTCTCCTCCAGTCCAGGCTTTTTCTCAAGAGCATCTCATGAAGGAGCAAAAAACACGCAAGATACAACAGGCCGGCACCCTCGATGCGAATGTGAGCGTCCCTCCATCCAAGAGCTATACGAACAGGGCCCTTATCGCCGCAGCCCTCGCCGACGGCCCCTCGACGCTCATCCAGGCGTCGCGAAGCGACGACAGCGAATTCCTCATTTCGGCGCTCAAACAGTTCGGAATAGCGATCGAACGGACGAACGACGATCTGGAAGTCTCCGGGACTGCCGGTGAACTCAGCCCGCCGGACATCGAGGTCTACGTCGGCAACGCCGGAACCGCGATGCGGTTTCTCGCGACGTTCGCGTGCCTCGCGCACGGCGAGTCCACCTTGACCGGTGACGAGCAGATGAAGAAACGCCCTCTCACCGACCTTCTGCAGGCGCTGCATTCAGCAGGCATCAAAACTTCGAGCGAGAACGGCTACCCGCCGGTAAAAATAATTGGCGGAAATTTTCAGGGGGGCCGCATCGACATCAAAGGAGAGATCAGCAGCCAGTTTGTCTCCTCTCTCTTGCTGTCGTCCCCTTACGCAAAGCATCCGGTCTCGATCTGTGTTCAGGGGAAAATGAGCTCGTCGCCGTACATCGATATGTCGCTCCATGTCATGCGGTCGTTCGGCGGAAACGTCGATACGCTCAGCCCGTCGGTCTTTGCCGTCAGCAACCGCGACCGGTACATCGGCCGGACATTTACAATTGAAGGCGACGCTTCGTCTGCGACATATTTCCTGGCGGCGGCGGCAATTACGCAGGGCCGCGTCGTCATCGGGAATCTGTCGGATGAATCCCTTCAGGGCGATCTCAGGTTTTTAAAAGTTTTGGCAGACATGGGATGCAGCGTCGTCCACCATGAGGATACTATTGAACTCATCGGGGGCAAGCTCTTTGGCATCGAAGCCGACATGAACGAGCTTCCCGATTGCGTGCCGACGTTAGCCGTGCTCGGGGCATTCGCGAAGGGACAGACGGCAATTACAAATATCGCGCAGCTGAAGTTTAAGGAAACGAACCGTCTTGCCGCGCTCTCGACGGAGCTGACCAAGCTGGGAGCCGAAGTGGAGCTCTACGAGGACGGCCTGACGATCCACCCGAGGCCGCTTCACGGAGCCAGCATTTCGACGTACAACGACCACAGAATGGCAATGAGCTTTGCGGTCGCGGGGCTGTCGGTCCCCGGAATCATCATAGAAAACCCGGCTTGCGTATCCAAATCATTCCCCAACTTTTGGGAAGAATTTTCCAAACTCGAAGGCAGGAAATAATTATGGCAGGAAATTCACTCGGCACATTTTTTCGCATCACGACATTCGGCGAGAGCCACGGGATGGCGGTCGGAGTCCTTATCGACGGCGTCAAGCCGAACATGAAATTCTCCACTGAGGCAATCCAAAAAGAGCTTGACCGGCGCCGCCCGGGACAGAGCTCGGTAACGACGCCGCGAAACGAGACCGATCGCGTGCAGGTCCTCAGCGGAGTCTTTGAAGGCAAAACGCTCGGCACGCCGATCTGTCTTTTGATCTATAACAAAGATCAGAACTCGAAGGCGTACGATACGATCAAGGACCTCTTCCGCCCCGGGCACGCCGCCTTCACCTACCTTTCGAAATACGGCATTCAGGATTACCGCGGCGGAGGGCGCTCCTCAGGTCGCGAAACCGCAGGACGCGTTGCTGCCGGCGCGGTAGCAAAAGCCATCCTCGCCGCAAAAGGGATCTCCGTCACAGCCTATACAAAGGAGGCGGCGGGTATTCGGGCTGAGAAGATCGATTTTTCGGAGATAGAGAAAAATCCTGTCCGGGCCCCCGATCCTGTCGCGGCGAAGAAAATGATGAAGAAGATTCTCGCCGTGAAGGAGCAGGGCGATTCGGTGGGAGGAGTCGTCGAAGCCGTCATCCGGGGAGTTCCCGCCGGCCTGGGGGAACCGGTGTTCGATAAGCTTGAGGCCGATCTCGCCAAAGCGCTCATGTCCATCCCGGCGTTGAAGGGATTCGAAATCGGATCGGGATTTGCCGCCGCCAAAATGAAGGGGAGCGAGCACAATGATGAGTTTTTTAAGGACAAAAACGGCAAGGTGCGGACCAGGACAAATTTCGCCGGCGGAATTTTAGGCGGAATATCCAACGGTGAGGACATCGTCGTCCGCGTCGCAGTCAAGCCCCCTTCTTCGATACCGAAAGCACAGCAGACGGTGGACACCAAAGGACGAAAACGTACGATCAAGGTCGAAGGCAGGCACGATCCCTGCATCTGCCCCCGCGTGGTGCCGGTTGTCGAATCGATGACCGCGCTCGTCATCGCAGATCACCTCATGCGCCAGATGCTCGTCGACACAAAGAAGTCCGTGTCGCGGGTACGCGAAGAAATCGACCTGACAGACCAGATGATCATCCTCCTTCTCAGCCACAGGCAGGAACTCGTCCGGGAAGTCGGCAGATGGAAAAAGGAGCATCGACTTGCCATCGCTGATCCCCGGCGAGAGCAGCGCATCATGAAATCGATTCTCCAGATAGCGGAAAGCGCACAGCTCGATCCGATGTTCCTGAAAGAACTTTACCGGACTATCTTCGCGTACTCCCGGAGCGTCCAGACCACGGTATGAAGAAAGAGATCGCCATCATCGGGTACGGCAGGTTCGGAAAGACCGCGGCGCACCATCTCAAGAAACATTTCCGGGTGACTGTCGCGGATTCACGCCGGATAACAAAGCTCGAACCGGGAGTCCGCCGTGAGTCGATTGAGAACGCAGCGTCGAAGCGGATCGTCATCCTCGCGGTCCCCATTCACCGGCTCACACTCCTCTTGAAACAAATATCCCCTTTCGTCACCCCCGGCTCACTGATCTGCGATGTCTGTTCCGTGAAGGAAGAACCGGTGAAGTGGATGAAGCAGTATCTTCCCTCCACCGTCGACATTCTGGGGGTGCATCCCCTCTTCGGGCCGGATAGCGCCCGCCAAAGTCTGGAGGGCCGGACCGCGGTCCTCTGTCCAGTCCGGATCTCCGCCGCACGTCTTCGAAGGGTGCGCTCGATGTTGCAAAAACTGCGCCTCACTATCGGCAGGATGAGTCCGGCGCAGCATGACCGTCTCATGGCGAAGACCTTGTTTCTCACTCAAATGATCGGCAGGGGCCTCGGCCAGGTCAACTTGCCTGAGACCCGTTACGCGACCCAGCACTTTCGATTCCTCCATCAGCTTGTCAACACCGCCAACAACGATACCGCAGAATTGTTCAACGACATGTATCGGTATAACCGGTTTGCCCGGAAGATTCCCGCTGCCGTTCTCTCATCGTTCCTGAATACGATCAGTACCCTTCGCAAGGAGGAAATCGCCGCATCGCAACTGTATGGAGAATACTCTTTGCCGGTGTGATGCTCTTGTATTGATATTCTTCAGTGAATCCATTCCCCCCTCTGCTCCCAAATATTGTTCAAGTCAGGAATTTTCTGTAAATTTGATTTCTTTTTAAAGGAATTGTGATGAACATAGTAACACTGATACCCGGAGATGGGATTGGTCCGGAAATTATGGAAGCCGCCGTCAGGGTGATTGAGGCTACAGGTGCGAAAATTGAGTGGGAACGGCACGTCGCGGGACTGGCAGCAATCGACCAGTACAAAGAGCCTCTTCCGGCCCATGTCATTGAATCGATCCAGCGCAACAGTGTCGCGTTGAAGGGGCCGCTGACAACGCCCGTTGGCATAGGCTTCCGAAGCGTGAACGTGGCTCTGAGAAAAGAGTTCGACCTCTACGTAAACCTTCGCCCCGCCAAATCGTTCGAAGGGGTAGCGAGCAACTGGAAGAACATCGACCTCGTCGTCGTCAGGGAGAACACGGAAGAGTTCTATGCCGGTATCGAGCACTATATCGACCCCGCAAAGAGCGCGGCGGAGACGATCGGGATCGTCACGCGGGCCGGCTCCGAGCGCATCCTGCGCTACGCGTTTGAGTTCGCCCGAAAGCACAAGCGTAAGAGCGTCACCATCGTTCACAAAGCAAATATCCTCAAGTACACCGGCGGATTATTCCTCGATGTCGGGAAAAAGATGGCTGCGGAATACCCTGAGATTGCCACAAACGACAGGATCATCGATAACATGTCGATGCAGCTGGTCATGAACCCCCACCAGTTCGACGTCATTGTCACGACCAACTTATTTGGCGACATTCTCTCGGATCTTTGTTCAGGCCTCGTCGGCGGCCTCGGTCTCGCGCCGGGAGCAAATATAGGCTATAAGGTTGCGATGTTCGAGGCAGTCCACGGCAGCGCGCCGGATATCGCCGGCAAAAACATCGCAAACCCGGGCGCGCTTATCCTCGCATCGGCAATGCTCCTCCGCCATATCGGCGAGGAGTCCGCCGCAGGAAAGATCGAAGCGGCAGTCGCGAAAGTGGTTAAGGAGGGAAAGCACGTTACCCGTGATCTCAACCCCGCCTCAACGGTAGGTACGATGGAAATGGCGGAGGCCATTATCCGGTCTCTATGATTTCCCCTACTCCTTTTCGGTAATTTTCGAAAAATAGATAAATTTTCTTGACATAAGAAAATTTATTTTGTACCTTTGCCTCGTAATGGTATCGGTTCGAATTACTTTCCCCAATACTATCATCATCAGAAGTCGTAATCACATAAATTAAAAGCCCCCACAGGCTTCTAGCTTTTTAATTCTCCGGCAGAGAATACGAAAAAGGATAGAATATCCTTTGAGGGCTTATTTTTTTTAAGATACGCCTTTGAATATACAATTTCAAGTAAGCATTGGGGCGGCGGTACCATTCCATAACTCACAAAAACCACCACTTGGAGGAGAATGGAGGAAGTATGAAACTGATAAAGTTCACGATACTTTTATTGCTTGTCGTCGCTTCTGTAAGCAATGCGCAAATGTGGACAACAATGAACGGACCTGTGCATGCGTCGACGGTTCAGGACCTCACCATCGGAAAAGGAGGCAGCCAGAAATTATATGCGATAACCGATTCTGCCGCCACCTATTCCAGCGATGGAACGTCCTGGTCCGCGACGGGAGAAGCAAAGACGCTCATGACCGTCGGTGCGTGCAAGCCAAGCGACCAGGATCTTGTCGTTGTGGCTAAAGCGGCTGTCGTTTATCAGAGCACGAACGGAGGAACAAGTTTTTCCACCGCACTCAGCAGCTCCGCAATGGTGCCGAATCGAATACGCTTTTCTGCCGCGAACTCAGCGAACGCGTATCTTTGCGCAGATAGAGTCAGCCCCAACAATACGCAATCATCGCTGTGGAGCTCCACCAATTCCGGAAGTTCCTGGAGTGAAATAACGTACTTCAAGTCAAGCGTTAATGTCGACATCAATGATATAACCTTTAAGCCGAGCGACGCGAACAAACTCTGGGTGTGCGTCAACTACAATGGTTCTACGGGCGGAGGAGAAGGCGTTTATTATTATGACGGCTCAAGTTGGGGAATATGGATTGCGAATAGCGGCCTTGGCACAAATCCTACAGTCTATTCGATTGCCTACAAAACTGACGCATCTACACCTCAGCTCGTCGCGGCGGTTAAATACGGAACTGCATCGACAAAAATTTATACGGTAAACGAGACCGGCTCAATCTGGGTCTTTCAACAAACGTTGACCGATGTCGTCCGCTCTCTCAACGTTAACCGGCCTTCGGGCCGAGATTCCCTCGTCATTGCCTCAGGTGGGGGTGTGTATGTCTCAGTAAACGGAGGAGGCACCTGGACGCTAAAAAACGGCAGCGGAGGCACGGCTCTCACCGATCTCGACTGCAGAATGGCAGTGTGTGACAGATCCAACTCAAGCTATATCTACGTTGCAACCCCGTCCGGAGTTTTTAAAAGCACAGATTTCGGAACAAGCTGGAACAGATACAGCCCTTATCTGATCAGCGATCCTTCTTCGTCAGTGGGCGCAAGATCATCGGTGCTTTTTTCGGTTGCACAGTCTATCTCCATTGTTGGAAAATACAACGGTTCGAGCTGGGATGCCGGCACAACTCTCGGTTCTGGAAATTTTAGCGGTTACTATTCAATTGTTCGGCCGCAGGACGGGAATTATGTACAGGTGTGCGGGACTGAAGGCACAACTTCTACCGATGCGGTCATTTATAATACCACCAACGCGGGCACAACCTGGACAAAAGAGCGGGACATCAGCGTCACGGGAAATGCCATCTTTCACCAAATGGCGGCAGACCCGAATTCTTCCTCTCAACGAGTGTATGCCGTCGGAAAGACAGGATCTTCATCAACCTCGAAAAATTTTTGGTGGAGCACCAACAAGGGAGCAACCTGGAGTTCAACGAACGGAAGCACAATCCGCGGAAGCGGAGGAGCTGATACGGCAGTCTGTTTAGCCATCGATGCAAGTTCCCTTAATCCTACTGATGCAGACGTCATCTACACCGGCTTGCGTCAACAGGGCGGCTATAAATCGATCGACAAGGGCAGCACGTGGAACAGCATGACCGACATCGGCACCGGTAAAACGGTAAACGCGATTTCGTTAAACTCAAGTACGACAACGTTGGCTCACACGCTCTGGGCGGGTTTGAATCAGGGTCTCTGGAAATCCACAAATAATGGAACTAACTGGACGCAGCAAACGTCCTATTTTTCCAATTCCGATGTTATTAGAAGGATACTCATGGATCCTCAAGGGCCTTCGTCGAAAGATTCCTTTTTCGTAGTTGCCCGGCGATCGGGAGCTCCGCAGGACAGCGTATTTAGAACGGCGGATGGCGGCACGAACTGGTCGAACGTCACTCAAAACCTTCCTGCCACGATCTCCGATCTGCGCTCGGATCCAAATGTCAACACGCTGATCTACGCCTCCACGAGCACGGGAATCTTCAAGCTTTCCGTCCCCGCGGCTCCCACCCCCTCTTCACCTGCCAATGGGTCGACGTCGGTTGTCGCTTGTCCCTCTCCGACAATTTCATGGGGCAGCGTGACGAACGCGCTTACATATCGTTTACAAATTTCAAAGTCTTCGAGTTTTTCCACTAATCTCGTTGACGTAACACAGAGCGGAACCTCGTACGCTTTTTCAAACGATTCCTGCGGGACAAAATACTTCTGGAGAGTCGCATCGATCAACGTGTGGCAGGGAGCATGGTCCTCACCGATCGACAGCTTTACGACAGGCGGATTGCCTACAACGATACCCGCGCTTTCGTCGCCGGCGAATAACGCAACCGGTATAACTGTGTGTGATCCCACCGTCAGCTGGACTGCCGACGGATGTGCGAGTTCCTATCAGGTGCAGGTCGCCAGCGATACCGTAACGCCAGTTACCATTTACGACAGCGTAAAAACGGGTACCTCAGACGTCATTGAACCTCTGCTAAATTGCAGCCAGGCGTATTACTGGAGGGTAAGGTCAAAGAATTGTAACGGTGCAGGCACATGGTCCGGGTATCGTAAATTCACCACCGCTTGCGCTGAGGCAAGGCAATTCTCTCCTTCTGACGGCAGTACCTCCATAAGCTGGTGTTCCAGCCATATTGTATGGTTTGCATTTTATGCCACTAGCACCAAATATCAATTACAGATGGATACGACAACGCTGTACAACAGCTCGAAGCTTGTGGATACAACTTCACCCACGACGAGTATCAATCTGCCTCCGTCCAGGCTCGCCTGTAATCGAACATATTACTGGCGTGTAAGGGCGCAAACCTGTGAAGGCGCCGGATTTTGGGGACCATGGTCGCCGACGAATTTCCAGTTTACGACTGCGGCTTGCACACCAACCGTCACGCTGTCGTATCCGTTCAACGGACAAGATAGCCTCGGCTTCTGTCCTTCGGCTCCGAAAGCGCGCTGGACTTCGTCGTCGTGCTCTGATTCATTCAGGCTTCAGCTCGCTACAACGAGCGGATTCGGAGCCACAATCATCGAAGATACAGCATCGATAACATTAACCGAGTGCCAACTGAACGTCACGCTCTCGGCAGGACAAACGTACTATTGGCAGGTTCGCGGGCACAGTGCCAACGGGGACGGTGCTTGGTCTTCCACCTTTAACTTCGTTGCCGGAAGCGGGGCGACTCCGGGCCGGCCGTATCCGATTTGCAACACCCTCAATGTGGTGACACTATGGCACGTCGTTCCCAATGCTTCCCAGTACTTTGTGGAAGTAAGCAGGCACGCGAACTTTGATACCATCATTACTTCGAACACTGTTACAGACAGCCAATGGTATCCGGGAGGACTTTTAGACAATACCAAATATTACTGGCATGTCAAGTCTTCGAACTGCAGCGGCTCGAGTTCCTTCTCAGATTCATGTTATTTCACGACTCCAACGCCTCTCGCCGGAATCGGAATCGTTCCTGAAGAAACTCCCCCAGCGGTCGTCAAACCGGCAGCATATCTGCTTGAACAGAACTATCCTAATCCTTTCAATCCGACGACGACGTTCAGGTATGCCTTGCCGAACGATGCATATGTTACTTTGAGAATCTACGACGTCCTGGGGAGAGAGGTGGCGATTATCGTCGATGAGAACCAGAGTGCCGGGTACAAAACCGTCGATTATGACGCTTCTGCGCTCCCGAGCGGCATTTATTTCTATCGATTGACAGCCGGGAGTTACACGAATATCAAGAAGATGGTCTTACTGCGGTAGAATTCCAAAAGCGGTACTTCTAAAAAAAGCCCATCTTCATAGCGAAGATGGGCTTTTTCTTGTCCAATCCGCGTACAATCACCTCCAGAGAAAAACCTTGACATTCCGGTCAAAATAGCCGATACTACATAACATTCGGCACCAGAATGCCGATCGACGTAGACAGAAGTCAGTAAGCACAATTTTCACCTACCCTACTTGCGAAAGGATGCCTATGAAGAGTCTGCTAATTTTCTTGCTGCTCATGGCGGGAGTCACATTTGCACAAAAAAAATATCTCGTTTCGCCGCATGGCGATTTTTTTCTTGTCAACTCCAGGCAGAGCGCGTCCGAAATTCTGAAAAAGAAATATGCGCGCCCCATGCAGCAATCAGCGGCATGTACGAATCAAGCCACATTCGGTTATCCCGAAGAATTATTTTCCTGGAGCGTGCTGCACGCTGCGCGGCATAAGGATGTCATGGGTATGTGGTTTATCGCGCAGGCCTCGGGTACGATCGACACACTGTTCTGGGATATTCCTACTGATCAGCCCAATGCGACAATAGGAGCTCTCGATTCAACAGTCTACGTCCGTGTCCACGAGTCTAACATCGGCCCCGATCTTGGTCCCGGAGTAAGACCCGGCCCCTATAATCCGCCCTGCCAGAACTGGGGCTATTGGACCAATACAAACGATCTTGATCAAAAGGTCGCAGCCTTTCCGGAAGACGCCACCGACACGACGTGGCATTCAACCTACAACGGGCCGGTCAATTCATTTCCCCCCTTCGGCAATGGACTCTGGGGAGGGAGCCTCGGGGTTTCACGAAAGGAACATCTTGGAGTCAATTACCAGGCGATGCTTGAGTACGACACTCTCAGGGTGTCGCTGGGACAGAAATTTTTTATTTCCATGAGGGTAAAGGGGCCAATAGGTCATCCGAGTCCGCTGGACGAGTATACTACTTGGGCAACCTGGAGCGGGAGGGTAAGCGATGTTGGAGATGAAAATTATCCTTCCCGCAACTGGAAATTCTACGAACATGATTCCGGTCCCGCAAACTGTGCCGGGGTTCCGGTAAATCTCGTGAAGCGCGGATGGGTAGCGCGCGGAGGGTTCGGAGATAATTCCGATAGTTTGGACGTTGCAGCGCTCAATTGGTGGTTTACGATGACCGTCACGTCAAATGTGCCCCCAGTCGTGTCGGATGTGACCGAGTTGCACAATACGTTTGCCACAAGCAGTCAACTTATTGAGGCGACGATCACCGACTGCGACGTTTCCGTGGGCGGTCATCCCGGCGTCGCATCCGCGTTAATTAAATGGTCTATCAACAATGTTCCGCAACCGGACATTACCGCGTTGAACTCCGGCGGAGACATCTATGAAGCGACTATCCCGGGAGAGCCTCCCGGCAGCAATATAACATATAAATTTTTCGCCCAGGATAGTTCTGGTGCGAGTGCATTTGGCCCTCAACTTAGCTATCGTGTTGTCGGATTCGGAAGCAGTTCATACTATCCTGATACTGGAGCAGCATGTGCGATCCATGATATTTCGTCGACCGGGACAACGATTTCGAATGGTAGCTTCTTCCTACCGCCAACTGCAACAGCAGGAGGAAATCCGACCGATGACGGATGCGCAGGTCCATATGCCCTCGGAGGCGACATGACTGTATTCGGCGATGATTACCGCTATGCCTGGATCGGAGTTAACGGCGCATTGACGCTATCAAAGAATGCGACCGACACGCTCGACGTAAACGCGAACGGTTTCTATACTGCCGGATGGACATTTCCCTACGCGAACCCCCTGCGCACCGCAAGAGATACAAGCACGGCTGTCATGGGAAGAATGCCGATCAATTTCATCGCTCCGTTCTGGAATGACCTCATCCTGGCCGATACAAGCGGCGGACAGTTTGGCCACATCAGGTACCAGCAATTGTCGGGCGCCGACTCTTGTATCTTCGTTGCCGAATGGGATTCTCTCGGTGCCTTCATTACCGGCAGTTCGGGTGATCCCGATGAATCGCGGTTCCGCGCCGTTCTGAATCGTTGCGACGGGACTATTGAATTTCAATACGAAAACATCGGACTGGTCGGCCTCGATTCGACCGCGCTCGTCGGTATGCAGGGTCAAACCAACAGCGAATATGTTTTCCTGAACCAAGCGACCTACCCAATCGAGACGAAACCGCGCAATAACTGGTGCATTAAGTTCTACCCAGCCACTACGATCGTCGCGATCGACTCATGGAACATGGTCTCCGTCGGCGTCAATGCTGTCGGCGGCAACTACGCGAAGGCAACGATGTTCCCGACGGCGCAGGGCCCGATGTTCGCTTACACAGGCGCCTATACCGCGACTGATCCTCTTTCCAACGGCCCCGGTTATTGGGCGAAGTTCAGCGGCGGTGGCCAGCTTGTCGGCGGGCATGGAACATTGCTCAGCAGCCTGAACATCCCCGTGAGCAATAGCTGGAACATGGTCGGCGGCATCGGACATCCGGTCGCTACCTCCAGCATCGGCGTTACCGGCGGTTCGGTCGCATCCAGCTACTTTGGTTATGGCCTTTCCGGCTACTCGGTCGCGTCAACCATCACCCCGGGTTACGGGTACTGGGTGAAGATGAACGGATCGGGTTCGCTTTCTCTCAACTATCCGGCCGCGGTTCCGAAGCAGGCCCCGTCGACTGACTTGTCGACGCTCAATAAGATCTCGATCGTCGACGCCTCGGGACGTCAGCAGACACTCTACATCGGAGAAGGAACCGCTGTTCGGGAGCCGTTGAGCTTCTACGAGCTGCCTCCTTCAGCGCCCGGCTTCGATGCCCGCTACACCTCGGGCCGCATGGTAGAAACCTATCCTGCAAGCCTCGATAAAGGGGGCGAGTACGAATATCCGATCACGATCAGCCAGGCGGCCTACCCGGTCAGCGTGCGCTGGAGCGTCGTGAAGCCTGCCGGACGCAACCTTGTCCTCAGCAGCACAGATGGGAAGCTCGGGAATACAGTCATGAACGGTTCAGGTTCGGTCCGGATTACCGATGCGAATGTAAAGACGGTCGTCGTACGTTTGGCAGATGTCCAGACACCGAAGACCTACGCATTGAGCCAGAACTATCCGAACCCGTTCAACCCGACGACACACTTCGACGTATCGATACCGAAGACAGCGTATGTCACGGTCGCGATCTACGACGTGTTGGGTCGCCAGGTCAAGTCGTTGATGAG
>DATJGD010000053.1:0-19161 GCA_035495255.1 Bacteroidota bacterium
GGTTTGGCACCTCGATGTCGGCTCATCGCATCCTGGGGCTGGAGAAGGTCCCAAGGGTTTGGCTGTTCGCCAATTAAAGCGGTACGTGAGCTGGGTTCAGAACGTCGTGAGACAGTTCGGTCCCTATCCTATGCGGGCGAAGGACATTTGAGGGAAGTCGCTCCTAGTACGAGAGGACCAGAGTGACCGGACCGACGGTGTACCAGTTGTCGTGCCAACGGCAAACGCTGGGTAGCCATGTCCGGAAGGGATAAGCGCTGAAAGCATCTAAGTGCGAAACCCATCCCAAGATTAGATGTCACAGGTCGCAAGACCTTTAAAGACCCGTAGAAGATTACTACGTTGATAGGCCACAGATATAAATACTGTAAAGTATGAGTCAAGTGGTACTAATAGGTCGTACGACTTAATCATTATTCTTTATTGATTCACTAGATGTTACTCGCTCCCAAAGATTTTTCTTTGGGGCAACGGTTTCATCAGACGCATCAAAGGATTGAACATTTTTGGATCATAGTGTTGGGTACGTGAGCTCTGCTCATCTACTCAACGGCTCTTCAGATATTCTGGCGACAATACCGCGGGTGAAATTCCTCTTCCCATTCCGAACAGAGCAGACAAGCCCCGCAGGGCCGATGGTACTATATGGGTGACTGTATGGGAGAGTAGGTAGTTGCCAGGTTTTTTTACAGGACCCGATTTTCTGAATGAAAGTCGGGTCTTTCTATTTATGGCCGCCGGTATTTGTACTTCAACGGATTATTGTTTTATTATACTCGACGTTTCACGTCATTCGTACCCGACTACTCTCAGTAAAGAAAAGTCAGTTTCGTCCTTCCACCGATTTGAAAGGAGTAACGAATGAAATCTTGCCTGGCCGTGTTCTTCCTCATGACATCGGCAGCGTGTGTAGCGCTTGCCCAGACCCCGTCACCCATAGATCCGAGTATCAGCGGATCAACCCTTGTTCAATCGAGTGAAGTCTTCCTTCTCTGGGGTGAAGGCCCGGGCCAGAACTCGATGTTGAGTAATCAGCAAATTTTCCGGTACCTCGATTCCACTTCCTTGTCGCCGCAACAGCGGCTCACCGGATATCAACGACGTACTGACAGCGCAGTTGCAGGCAACCTTCAAATGGATGTCGTCACGGCTGACTTTGATGGCAACAAGTATGAGGATGTCGTCGCAGCCTGGGAAGGACCGAATCATACAATCTCGCTTCTCTTCCCGCATATTGATCCGCATACCCTGTCGTGGTCGACAGCTTCACGCTTTACCGTCGCAGGCCCTGTTACGCCGTATGCCGGCGAGCAGCGCGGGAGAATTTTCGTGAAAGCCGGAGATATCGATGGCGACCCGCTCGACGAATTTCTCCTTGCGTATCAGGGAGCAGATTCAACAATTCACCTCGAGGTCTATGAGGTCGACAGCAACCTCGTTCCGACGCTCAAAGCTTCTCTCCACGATCAATTTCTCCCGCCCGTTCCTGCGTCCCTGGCCCGCTTCTCAGGTACTCTGGGCGATCTTAACGGAGACTTTGAAGACGAAATCATCCTGGCCGTCGTAGATTCCGGAGCAGGGGGCGTGGGGAAATGGGGCCTCACCGTTCGCATTTACGATCTCGACGGTGACAAGCTCGTGGCAAAGGCTTCGACGACCGTGTTCGTTCAACCAGCCGACAACGTGTCGGAATTGAATCTCGCCCTCGCAACGGGAAGGTTTGACGACGACATCGCAGACGAAATTGCATTCGCATTCGTCATGAACAGATCAGGCTCCGGCGACGATACATATCTATATCTGCTGAAATCGAGCTTTGATCTCTCAACTGTTTCGTTCGATCCGTCCCGCAGGGTGTCACGAAAATCGATTTCGAATGAACTGAAACCGCTCGCACTGGCTGCGGGTGACCTCAACGCGAACTTCAGAAATGAAGTTGTGCTCGGGCTGGGCGGGACATTCACTGTTTATGAAACCGACGGGCTGTTGGATCTCTATCCAAGGTTCAGCGGAGGAGGTCAGTTTGAGGATGTTGATGACAATCGATTGTCGTATGAGTTCCTTGCCGTCCGCGATGTCGACCGGGACAACAGAAACGATATCGTCATTGCAAAAAATACGTACGGAAGCGGAGACAACCTGCAAAAATTTTCTCTCTCGGTGTTCGGGGTTGATTCTTCATTTCAATTCGCCACGCTGAAAGGATCCAAGTCAGCCACCGATACCGCGGTAGATAATGGCGGAAGTTCGTACCGTCATTACGCGATAGCGCTGGGGGATTTCAACGGGGACCGCGTCAGGATCGGTCAGCCGGCGCGCACCTCACTCCATAACGTCGTGCAACCTCTCGTAGTTCTCAGCGCCCCGCCGATTCATTTCGACATGTTCTCCGGAACGAAATATGATATCAACAAATGTTATAACGGCAACACATGCAATTTTTCTGCGTCATATCAAAAATCGAACACCCGCTCCGTAGAGGTTGAAACGCAGGTTCATAGCGACTACACGTTCACGGCTGGTCTCGGCGTCTCCGGCAGCATAGGTGATAAAGCAACCATCAACTATGAAGCGTATTTTGAGGGAAAATGGGGGAAAAGCTTCGCAAAAGTGCAGAGCGAATCACATTCGGTATCTATTGGCGTGGAAGTGAACGCCCGGGAAGACGACGAGCTGTATGCAACCGTGACAGATTATGATATCTATGACTATCCGGTGTATAGCGAAGAGTCCGATACGCTTCTGGGGGGCATACTCGTCGTCAAGCCGGCGAGAACGGAAAGTCGTTGGTTCCCGAGCAAAAGCTGGAGCAATCGACTGCTCTCGACGGACCATGAAGTCGGAAACATACTTTCTTACTATGACAGTGTCGAACATAACCCCCATCTTGTCCAAACCATCAGAAAGAGCTATGCTTCCGATAGTTATGTGCTGAGCTCAAGTTCGACCTTCGATTGGTACGTAACGTTCTCAGATTTCATCAGCAGCAGCGCTGATACGTCGCATACGGCAGGATATGAAGGCAAACTAAATTTTGTCGTCATCGTCGAACGGTCGTACAGCTCGACCGACCTTTCGACACACCGGACAAGCGTAACGGACCTTCTGAATCTTAAAGTTCATCTTGACAATATCGATATGAGTTTCGGTGAGACGCGTTATGCCGTGACTCCCTACGCCTACTGGGGAACGGACGGTTCGTTGGTCGTTGACTATGCGGTCCGCCCGGAGCTCGCCCCACCGGGGTTTTCTCCAACCTGGTGGCAACAACGGTACGGAAGTTTGTCTGATCCTGCGTTCATTCTCCCCTGGAGATTGGATCCGGAAAAGGGATTCACGATCAGTGAAGAGGCGAAGCGTTATCAATCCAAAGATATTTCATTCGACAACGACGATCCCCAGCCTGGTGATACGGTGACAATCAGCGTGAAGGTAAGGAACTTCAGCCTCGTTCCAACTCCCGCCCCAGTCCCTGTCAGCCTCTCTGTGGGTGATCCGGACGCCGGCGGAATACCAATCGCAAATATCTATGGCCAAACTGTTCTATTCAGCAACATACTTGCGTCGCGCGGATCGGACGAGGTGAAATTCCAATGGATCGTGCCGCCGGGGCTTCCGGAATATCCCCGCATCTACGCGAAGCTCGATCCCCTCGATGTGATATCCGAGATACATTCCGAGAACAACAAGGCGTTTAACATTTTGGGGAGACAGCCGCTGGTGACAGCGACTGATATGCCGGAACTATCGTCAACTATTCCGTCGAAGTTTGATCTCAAGCCGTCGTATCCCAACCCGTTCAATCCGAGTACGACTATTGAGTTCTCTCTCCCTTCGGATAGGTTTGTCACACTCAAAATCTTTGACGTATTAGGAAGACAGGTTGAAAGCCTTATTTCCGGCGAGCTTCATGCCGGAACGCATCAACAGGAATGGAATGCGTCGAGCTTTCCTTCGGGTGTTTATTTTTATCGGTTGAGCGCGGGAGAGTTTACGGCCATCGAGAAAATGCTGCTCATCAAATAGTATCAAATGATGCTTGTCGAGGTCCCGGCAGGTAGACTAACCCGGGGTCTCCGATTCGCCGAATCATCCCGGGATGGGTTGAATTAGCGGTACTCTTCAGAAGCTAAATTGAAAACTGTCCGGCTGCGCGAGGTTGTACCCGCCGACAGATCTCAGCGTTGTATTGAAACGTACAGTGTATTGAACTCCTCGTTGAAGCGGAGTCGACGGAGTGAACCAGTATTCTGGCCCGTTGCCGCCGTAATCTCTCCCAGGATAATCATCCTGCGAGAACGTACCACCCAGCGAGGGAGTCATTGAAAATGAAGACTGAAGGCTCGTCATCGTTACCCTTCCGGAAAAGAACATCTCGATCCTGCCGTAAATGTCGAATGTGCCGAGCAAGAGCCGGAAACGATCGGTTGTGAACGAATAGGATACGGGCGAGGCAAGGTGTGTGCCGTCATACGCCCGCAGGTTTGTCGAAATTGTTACCTGATACGTCGTGGACGGCGCGAAATCGTTCGCCGCAAAAAAGCCGGGCCTCTCACCGTTAACAAAAGTTATCGGCACGGGAGGCGAAACGGTGATTGCGGAAAGGGCGGAAGATGTGTCCACCGGATACGTGCATCTGAATGCAACAAGCGACGCCATGGAGGAACCGCTCAAATACTGAAAATTGGGAAACGCGTCCGTTGACACTATTTTCATTGCCTCGGTACTCAGTCGGGCAGTGAATGGCGTGCCTATCAGATGATGATCGACGTCCATCGCATTACCATCGACCTGAATGGTGTACGCGGTAGCGGGTTTAAGGCTCTGCGTCGGCGAAAATCTGACGCCGAGAGAATCATAGTTTATCGACCAATGACCATCAATCGCCGGCGAGATGTGAATATTGTCGAGAATCCCGGCATTGATCAAACTGTTAAACGTTATGTTGTACGACGGCATGTAATATTGAAACACACCACCGTCGGCAGGATCCGACGAGGTGACTCTGAAATACGGCTCGGGTGTATATGTAAATGTAAAGGGTCGTGAAAGAGGATTGCCATTTACATCCTGAAGGGTAGAATCAAGGGTAATCGTGTATGAATGTCCGATCTCATACAGATTGCGGGTTACGCCATTCAGCTGATAAATATAGAAAAACAAAATTGTCGCTGGCCCGTCGTACACCGCGCTGATTCTCACCGGCCTGGAAAAACCGAAACACCAATAGCATGGCGGAACGAAGTTCTTGCTGATCATGGCTTTATTAAATTGCGCGTAGAAAGCAGGCCGATCGTAATTTGTGCCGGGAGCATAAAGGGAGAGGAAGGGACCAACGGTTCCGGTCGTCGGGTACGTATACAAGACGACTGGTTGAATCGAAGGATCTAAATAGTTTGGTTGAGAACCATCGGTGATGCCGTCCCTGCACCCAAAGAGAAGCGTAGAGACTAAGGAAATCACCAGGAGTATGGGGAACTCGGATCTTTGCATATAGACACTCCTTCCGCCCAAAAACAGCTTTATCCAAAGAGTTAGCGGAAATATAAAGTGTCTACAAGCCAATAGCAATTTACATTAACTTCTTGCACTTCTCTCCCTTCTTTTGTACACTCAAGCACTATGAAATACTTCATTTTCGAGCTGCTCTTCCTGTCTGCAATTATCTCCGACGGAATAGCCGGCAAATCAGATTCCCCGCGAATCTCCCTTACGCAGGGACTTGTCATCACATCCTCAACGACGATAGAAAAAGGTGTTTACCATCTCCCCGCACCCGATTCGATGACATCCCCCGTCATCACGATCCGCGGAGATAACATCACCGTTGACTTTTCAGGCGCCGTTCTGCGGGGGATGCGCGATGACGCCGACCCCGATTCCGCCAGAGGGATCGCGATTCGGATTGAGGGGGGACGAGACGTAAAACTTCTCAACGCAGTCATTCGCGGGTACAAGATTGCAATCCTCGCGAAAGGGACGAAAGATCTTGAGCTCACAGGCAACGACGTAAGCTTTAACTGGAAGCCGCGGCTTTTCAGCGTCATCGAACATGAAAGCCTGATTGACTGGCTCTCATTCCACCACAATGAGCAAGGCGAATGGCTCCGGTATGGAGCCGGCATCTATCTGGATTCCGTCAGCGGAGGAACGCTGCGAGACAACCGGTGCGTGCAAGGCATGAACGGCCTTCTCATGACACGGTGCGATCATTTGACCATTAATGATAACGACTTTTCGTTCAACTCCGGCCTCGGCATAGGGTTGTATCGTTCGACGGATAATTCGATTATTCATAATCGCCTCGACTACAATGTGCGCGGATACAGCCACCGCTTTTATGCGCGCGGCCAGGACTCGGCGGATCTTTTGTTCTTCGAGCAAAGCTCACGGAATACGGTTGCCTACAATTCCGCGACTCATGGCGGCGACGGATTTTTCCTCTGGGCGGGGCAGACAACGATGGACAGCGGCAGCGGCGGCGCGAACGATAATCTTCTCTACGGAAATGATTTCAGCTATTCTCCCGCGAACGGGATCGAAGCGACCTTTAGCCGCAACACGTTTGTGGAAAATATTATGAAGGGATGCGAATACGGGATCTGGGGAGGATACAGCTACGAATCGAAAATCGTGGGGAACACGTTCGAGCGGAACCGCACAGGTGTAGCGATCGAGCATGGACAGGACAACACCATTTTCGGGAATACCTTCGACGGCGATTCTACGGCGATCAGTCTCTGGGCGACACCGATTCAGCCTTCGGATTGGGGCTACCCGAAACACAGGGATACGCAGAGCAGGGACTATCAAATAGAAAAAAACAGTTTTGTGGGAAATCGCCGCGGCGTGAAGGCTGTCAACACCTCACATCTTCACCTTGGCAGAAACAGTTGGGCCAGGGTCGATACGCAAACCATATTTCGGGACACTTCGCACATTCGGGAGGATACCGTATCGCAGCTGGATGCAGTGTCTGATTTCATAAAAATCCCGGAACCTGATTCGCACGGAAGGGAATATCCGAAGAGCCTTGTTTCTGCGTTCGACAGGTCCGGAATTATTGTCGATGAATGGGGACCATATGATTATCAGTCTCCGAAGTTATGGCCTGCCGACAGCTCGCATTCGTTCCCGCTCCGGCTGCGGACGTTAGGCCCTCCGGGGAAGTGGAGTGTTGCAGCGAAGCGAGGGATTCGGGAATTGTCGAACAGTTCGGGAAAGATCGGCGATATAGTTGTAGTCTCTCCCGATCCTGGCGGCGATTGGAATCTCACATTGGAATATCGCGGAAGCCCGACCACATCACCGGAGGGCAAGCACGCATCGAAGGCATACCGGTTTTCGTATTCGCGCTTTGAACCGGCTATCGATTGGGACGTGAAGTTCTTCGTGTGGAACGACAGCACCGATCCGCGAACGAAGAATGACGAGTTTCAAAAACTTCTTCGCGCTCAGCCTCTGCTTGCGCAACGTACACCCCGCCTCGATTACGAGTGGTACCGGCCGCAGATCCGGGAATTACCTCTCGAACGCTTCGCGCTCGAAGCGAACGGAAATGTTACGCTTTCCCCCGGAACGTACACGCTGCGCACAATCAGTGACGACGGCGTGCGTGTCTGGGTCGATGATTCACTTGTGATTGATAATTGGTCACAGCACGGCTCGACGCTCGACTATGTCTCGTTGAGCGGAGGGACTCACCGGCTAAGAGTGCAATTTTTTCAGGTTGACGGGTGGACAGAATTTCGATTGGACTTCCTGCGCGGCATCCAGCGCTCCGCCGGATCGCCAGGGTAATAATAAACTTCCGTCCGTCTACGGTTGTTCGTCATCCTCCCTTCACGTAAAACGATTCCCCATACAACGTTCTACCTTAAATGTTTGCGGTGCTGTATTTCTTCAGCGGTACATTTGTATACTATCTGAAACCGTTTCTTGTTCGCGAATGATATTTCCATTACATTTTCTGCAATGACTACGGCACAGGCAGTTCTCTCTGTACAAAGTCTTCACAAGGTGTACGGCAGCGTCACGGCGGTTGACGGTGTTTCTTTTGACGTGCATACAAATGAGATCGTGGGACTTCTCGGTCCTAACGGAGCCGGCAAGACGACGACGATCAATATGGTTCTCGGCGTGCTCGAGCCGACATCGGGATCGGTTTCCATCGAGGGTAACGATATCATGAAAAGCCGCCGGCGCGCCCTGGAGCGGACGAACTTTGCCGCTGTGTACGCGCCGCTCCCCGGCAACCTGACCGTCGAGCAGAACCTGCGCATTTTCGGAATGATCTATTGTGTCCGGGATCTTTCCGCACGGATACAGGAGCTTCTCCGGGAGTTCGATCTCGAACGTCTGCGAAAGGTGAAGTGCGGCGTCCTCTCATCGGGTGAGCAAACGAGGGTGTCATTGGCAAAGGCAATGCTCAACCGGCCTCATCTTCTGCTCCTGGATGAACCGACAGCCTCTCTTGACCCTTCTGCCGCGAAAGACATCCGCGCCACCATTCGGGAATTTGCCACGAAGGGGGACGTCGGAATACTCTGGACTTCGCACAATATGTATGAAGTCGAGGCAGTGTGCAATCGCGTTCTCTTTCTCTCTCGCGGCAAGATCCTGCTCGAAGGAAATCCCAAAACCCTGCCCTCAGAGCATGGCAAGAGCACGCTCGAAGATCTCTTTATCACGATTGCCCGTGAACCACTTACTCTGGGAGTAAGCTGATCTATGCGATTGAACAGAATCATGGCGATCGTCCTCCGGCAGCTCTACCTGCTTCGCAGTAGCGCTGCACGCGTCGTGCCGCTCTTCGCCTGGGTCGCTGTGGACATACTCTTGTGGGGATTTATCTCGAAGTATCTTAACACTGTCGCTTCGACCGGGCTTAATTTCTTTTCGATTCTCCTCGGCGCAATTCTGCTCGAGGACTTCTTTACCCGTGTTATGCACGGCGTTACGACTGCATTTCTCGAAGATGTCTGGTCGCGCAACTTCCTCAACTTCTTCGCATCGCCGCTCACGATCGGCGAATATCTCGGCGGGCTCGTCATCACGAGCATTGGAACGAGCGCCATCGGGCTCGGGGTCATGCTTGCCCTGGCGGGCGCGGCGTTCGGCTTTTCGTTTGCTGTATACGGTGTCGCCTTCCTTCCGTTCTTAGTAGTATTGTTCATAACCGGCATTGCGTTCGGGATCTTCGCGACAGCGATGGTGCTGAGGCTTGGCCCGGCGTCGGAGTGGTTCGTGTGGCCTATCCCGGCGATGATCTCGCCGTTCGTCGGAGTTTTCTATCCCGTCGCGACGCTGCCTGCCTGGATGCAATATGTCTCGAAGATGCTGCCGCTGTCGTATGTATTTGAAGGAATGCGGGAGGTCGTCTCCCATGGAACTTTTTCCGCCGCCATGCTTTTCATCGGAGGCTGCATTGCCATCCTTTACGTCGTCGTCGCGTGCTGGACCTTTAGCGTCGTGCACAAGTATGCAGTACGTACAGGATTGATTGCACGTTACAGCGCCGAGAGCGTCGGATAGCCACGCTGATCAAATACGCTCTAACGAAGGGTTTCCATAAGAAATTTTCAGTACATTGATGAATAGTTCATTCTCCAATTATTATGTAATAATGGATCATGCATATTCTCGTAGTCAATATACCTATTGAGTTCAAAGAGGCGGACGCAAGAGCGATGTTCGCCGAGTTCGGCACTGTTACCGCAGCAGTGATCGGGGAGGATAAAAAAACCGGGACTTCTGCAGGGTATGCCATCGTCGAGATGCCCGTAAAACATGAAGCGCGCGATGCCGTTGAAGCGCTCAAAGGCAGAGAATTCCATGGCAAGGTTCTCCATGTAAAGATACTGAAGCCCGACGATCCCTTTTATAACGCCATGCAACCGAAGGGACATGGCTCTGGCGGCACACAATTCCGAAGAGAAGGATTCAACCGTGCAGGAGGAGGCTCCATGCGTCGGGGAGGTCAACGAGGAGGGTAAACCGGGCGGGAAGAGCAGGACAACAAAAACCCCCGTCCAGCCAACGGCGGAACGGGGGTACTACCTGGTTACGCTCTACCTTCTGTGAAAAGCGCAGCCGGTGAGTTGAGTTAGAAGTATACCCTCATGCCGAATCCGGGCTCAACGATCATCCTCGAGTTTGGTGCAAGGATCATTGTCGGCGCAGCTTCCACAAAGAGGTCAAGAGGTGCATTGGGGAGCAGGTAGTTAAGACCCGCTACTCCGCGCACACCGAAGCCGATATCCTGGCCCCGGGACTCTATTGTTCTGCCGGGACCAAGCGCGATACCTGCGCCGTAGTCCAGTCCGAACTGATGGTTGGAAAACGGATGACTATGCCACACATAATCCATGTTCGCACGGATTCCGTTATCAGGCAGGAAGCCTACCGCTCCTTCCAGCGCGTTCTCATGACTGAAACGATATTTCCACGAAAGCCCTGTAGGCGCGCCGGCAATGAATCCTACGCCAAATTTCCCGTACGTCTGATTCGATTCGTACCGGCTCTGGCTTGCGGCGAACGTGTTCCACACTAACAGGATCATGCAGAGGAAAAATAGTTTCTTCATAACAGTACTCCTTTCTCATAATGGAACTACATGTATCAAAACGAAACAACGCCTGAGGGAGTTTCACTAAGTTTCCGATGTGAGGCAAATTGTCTGGACAACTTGTCATCTATCCCTTTTCTCGTGCGAATTTCAAAATTGTGAAAAAAAATTAACATCGGGAAAAAATAAAAAAACCCCCATTCTCCGGGGAGAACGGGGGTCTTCAACATACCCCTGTGGAGGCAAGTTTCTCTCAACCTCCATGAAATAAAAAAGCCTCATCCGTTTCCGGATGAGGCTTTGGTTTCTGAAAGATACTTACTTATATCTTCGAAACGTTTGCGGCCTGGAGACCTTTGGGTCCGCGTTCGACTTCAAATTCGACGCGGTCACCATCGTTCAGATTCTTGTATCCGTCGCCGGCAATGGCTTTGAAGTGTACAAACACATCTTCGCCCTGCTGACGTGAAATGAATCCATAACCTTTGGCTCCGTTGAACCACTTTACTGTTCCTTGTTCCATGGAACTTAACCTTTCTTTATTCCCCCGACTAAGAGTCGAGGTTGTTGTATTGTCTCCCAATTCTCCGGGAGGTGAGGTACATGTGTTGTGCGCTCCTAAAAAGAGAAATCGCAGACAATGGCATTTAACTCTTCACCATTTCTGCGATTTTTGACTTGCTTGTGTGTACTACTCACCTCAAGAGAGGTCTTTCACGCGAGCATGATCTTAAAAGCTTGTTCCTTGCGGAATACAACGGTGTACTGTTGATTGCAGTACGAATATAAACATTATTCTCATAACTTCCAAATCTACAGGGGTTCAAAACATTCAAACGGCCCTTGTAGGCCGGGAACTGCCGGATTTCGCCTTCCTGGCGCCCTTTCCGACAGATGCGATTCCAGTCAAGGCCTTTCCCACAGAAGCATAGTACGCGCATACCGGCGTCAGCGGACAATCGCAAAAATGAGGATCGGTCGGCCTGCAGATCTCGCGCCCCAGGTAGGTGAGGCTCATACCCAGCTCTTTCCAATGTTTCTTCGGGATCTTTTCCATCAGCTGCTTCTCGATCTGCTCGGGGTTCGAACCGTTCGCTATTCCGATCCTGGGGGCAACCCGCATAACATGCACATCTACGATCACCCCTTCGGGTGGCAACCCCGATTCGCTGAGGATCACGTTTGCCGATTTTCTTCCGATTCCCGGAAGCTCGGTCAGCGCTTCCATCGTCGTCGGAATATTCTTGACCTCTTTTACAATCCGGGCAAGTGTAATCAACCACCCGGCCTTATTGTAAAAATTCGTAACTCCCTTGATGTACGGACGCAGATCTTCAGGCGATGCGGCGGCCAGCGCTTCCATCGAAGGAAATTGGCGAAAGAGCTCAGGCGCGACAGCATTGACTTTCTGATCGGTGCTTCTCGCGGAAAGAACCACCATCACGAGCAGCTGATACCGGTTTTCATGATGGAGCGGGTGCTTGCGCCCCCGGTATTTCCGAAACAATGGCTTGAAGGCCGCGATCCAGTCGATATTCTTCTTCATCGTCCTCTTTTCATGATTACATCCTCCCACACCAACCATATTCTATCAAGAATTTTCCCTACAATCAATCAGGCCGGAAACCTCCGTTGTGCATGTTAGAAGCTTTCTCTCTATATTGAACAACATTTTAGCATGAACAACGTTTTCAAAAATCTTTTCCTGCTCGCGCTCTGTTCAGCCGGGCTGGCGTCCTCGAAGGTTCCGCAGCAGACCCTGTCGTTTTACTCGATTGTCCCGTTCCCAACGGGAGAGTACGGATATTCATTTTCGGTGGTCTCGGATTCGTCGATATGGTACACGACGAACCGCGGAGTGTATCATTACGATGGATCCAAAGCCGATAGAGTGCTGGACGTTTCACTCTTCACAAAAACACAGATTGAGGTATTTCTCATCCAGGCGCTTGCCGACAACAATGTTTGGGTGCTGGGGCATGACGCGAAAACGTGGGAGAAGACACTCTATCATTTCGACGGGGCACGTTGGGAACGGCAAAACTTCCCTCAATATTCGAATGATCCAGCCGATGACCTTGTTCTATTCAAGCTGCACATACTGAACAAAACTTTTGGTTGCGCAGTCGGCCAGGATGGCCTCTTCTACAAATTCGACGGCACACGCTGGTCGGTTCAGAAGCCGTTCACCGATCAAACGATGCGCGCCCTCTGGACTTCCGGCCCCGATGATATTTGGGTCGGGGGAAAAAATAATCTCATCTATCATTACGACGGTACTGCGTGGAAGCGTTCTCCGGTAGCGGATACCAGCGTGGTGAATTACATTTTCGACATTTCTTTCGATGGCGGCAACGGATGGGCAGTTGGGACTCAGGGGATTTTACATTTTGAGGAGGGGGCTTGGAAACGCATTCCTTCCGCAGCAAAGAGTCCTCTTCAATCGGTACGCATGCTATCGCCCGCCGACGGATGGTGCGGCAGCACTGAAGGCGATCTCCTGCGCTTCGACGGCGAGGAGTGGAATCCCGCGGGAAAAATTCCTCCCATTATTTTGTACGGCCGCATCAGCGCCACCGAAACAGGAGACCGATACACGCTGTATGCCTTAACCTCTGCAGGCCTGTGGAGTTCATTTTGGGGAATGGTCCCGACGTTTACAGACATTTCTGCTTCATCCAATATTCATCCTGATGGAAGCGTTCCCACCAACGCAGACTTCGATGGCAATGGAACGCAGGATCTTTTCACCTCCTCATTCATTGCATACCCGGACCGGCTTTACTCAAACCGCGGGGATGGGTTTTACACGGACATTACTGAACGCCTTCATCCAATTTCAGGCGCGACCCTGGCCCGTTCGGCGGTTGGGGACGTCGACAACAACGGTCTCCCCGACGTTGTCGCGCTCAAGGCAAGCCAACCGGACGCGTGGTACCGCAATATGGGAGGATGGAACTTCCGGGAAGAAACAATGCCGACGGACGCCGGGCGTAAAGCCGACCGCGACATTGTAGCGCTCGCCGATATGGATAGCGACGGCGATCTTGATATGATTTATCTCTACTCCGGGAACGACAGCAAAGCTCCCCCGTTCACGATATACTATAACGACGGAACCGGGAGGTTCCCAAGTTCGAAGAGTTTCGGCAAGCAGCTCGAACTCGGAGCGACCGGTTCGTTCTTTGCTGCCGATCTCAACGGCGACGGGCGCGAAGACATTTTCATGTTTAATTCAAATGTAACATCGGAGTACTACGTCAACAATGCCGACGGCACATTCACCGAATCCGGCGAAGCTGCAGGATTAGACGGTGCGTACTTCGAGGAGACGCCGTTTATTACGTGGGCGTGTCCCATCGATGTCAATCATGACGGCGCGCTCGATGTGTTCATGATCTGGCGAAAAGGAAAAGCGGTATTTTTTCTCAATGACGGGCATGGAAAATTTTCACCGGGCGAAATCATTCCGTTCGATTCACAGGGGAATAATCCTTTCGGGGCGTTTGTCGACGTCGACAGCGACGGCGACCAGGACCTCTTTCTCCTCGACAGGTTCTACCGCAACGACGGGGGGAGATTCGTTGAAGACAAGACGATACGCATCCCGCACAAAGGCTCCGCGACCTTTGCCGACATCGACGCAGACGGCGATGATGACATGTTCCTCGAAGCGATCGATCAGGGGAACCGCCTGTTTGTCTATCGCAACGATGCTCACCCATCGAATGTCGTCAGCCTACGGTTCTGCGGCATTCGAAGCAACTCAGCCGGCATCGGATCGAAGGTGACGTTGTGGAAAAAGGGGGCAGACGGCAGCCGCTCTATTGCGTATTACGGGGAGGTCCTGAACACGGAGGGCATGCATGTTGCCATCGACACGACTGCAGCCTATGATCTTGACGTGCGATATCCGGGCGGAGCTGTGCGTACACGCTCGAACATCAAACCGGGGATCATTGATGTCTCAGAATTTGCATTTCCGATGAGCGTTGCGTGGGATTTGTTCTATTCATTCAAACGAACACTCGGTTATATCAACATTGCTCATGAATCATTGAAGTTTATTCTTCTGCTGTTCATAGTGTGGCTGGCTTTTGTGGTGTCATCCAAAACGAGCACGGCAAAATATGTGCGGACGCCGGCATTTTTGTTCGCTGCCATCATTATTTACGTACTTGGCGTGCATACGACAATCCGGCATAGTGCGATTGCCGCGGCCGTGTTCCCGCTGGGAAGTGTTGCGATCCTCAGCGGCGGGTTCTTGTATGTCGCCCATGTTCTCGCGAAGCGCCGGGAATCGAAATATATTTCACATTACAAGCTTCTCGAGCGGCTCGGTGAAGGAGGAATGGGCACCGTGTTTAAGGCGTTCGATATCCACACCAAGGATGAGGTTGCATTGAAGGTGCTGAATCCGGTCTTGCTGCAGGATGCCGAAAACCGGAAGCGGCTTATGGTCGAAGGGCAATTACTCTCGTCGTTCGTGCATCCCCACATCGTCAAAGTCTACGAGGTCAGCGAAGCAAAGGAACGAGGGTATATCGCCATGGAATATCTGCCCGGCGGTACGTTGAAACAGTATCTCGATAGGAATCATCCGCTCCCGCTGGAGGAGATAAAGAAAATATCATTGCAGGTTGCCGACGGGATCACGGAAATTCATGCCCACAATATCATTCATCGTGACATCAAGACCGGAAATGTGATGCTCGACGGCAGCGGGGACGTCCGCATTATGGATTTCGGCCTTTCGAAGTCACCGCTGGTGACGACGATGACCACCCTTGGAACCGTACTCGGGACGCTGGGTTATGTAGCTCCGGAACAGGTTACCGGGATCATGGTAGATCACCGGGTCGATATCTTTTCTTTTGGAGTTGTGCTCTATGAACTCTGCACATCACGTCTTCCGTTCACGGGTGAAAACGAAATAGCGGTCATACACTCGATTTTCAACCACCTTCCGCCAGCGCCCGCTTTCATCCGGTCGGATTTACCCGCCGCAGCCGACGCGCTCATCATGCGATGTCTTTCGAAAAATCCCGATGAGCGTATTCAAACAATGAGAGAAGTGCGCGAGGCATTGGGTTCAGTCTTGTAATCGGCGATTGCCGATGAGCCTTCAAAGCTGTATATTTGATCATCAACATGAGTCAACCTTCCGAAATACGCCAGCGCGTCCAAAAATTGCTCGGCGAAAACATGAGCAAGCTCTCCTCCGGATTCATGGAGCTCTCTTCAGAGCTGAAATCACAGAACAGCTCACCCGAGGCCCTCAAGAAAGTCGACCGGCTCTTCAAAATGTTGATGGAATTCAACCGATCGATCAGCGCGGAACTAACCGGTTTGATGGATGATAGGGAGGGAGACGATAAGCGGCTTGCATCGCTCGCCGAAGAAAAACGCCGGTTGGAAGTGCTCTACACTTCCGGGATTTCGTTTTCCTCGGAGACCGAGATGCGAGCGCTGATGGAAAAAGCCATTGAAACCGTGGTCCGCGAGCTCCGGGCAGAGGCGGGTTTTATCGTGCTCGTCAATCATACGGGGGATGCCGGTGAGCAGGAATCCGTATTCGCCCGGAACATGAATCCCGACGAACATCCGGAAGCGAGGGAGATGAGCCGGACCGTCATCAGCAATACGCTCTCTCAGGCCAAAGCCGTTCAGGTTGCAGATGCCGCCGCCGACGATGTTCTCTCCAAACGCCAGAGCGTTATCAGGCTCGGCATAAGCGCCGTCTTATGCGTGCCCCTTGTTGCGGGGGTCAAAGTCCTTGGCGCTGTCTACCTCGACCGCCGGGCCGACAAGAATCCTTTTATCGAATCGGATCTCACATTTCTCCTGTCATTCGCACGCCAGATCGTGCGCGGGCTGGAAATTTCAATCGAAATTTCATCGCTGGAAAAGAAATTGCTCGATGAAGCTTCGATGAAGTTTGACGACCTTCGAAAGCAATTCAGCTGCGAGGACATGATCGGGTCGAGCAAAAGATTATTCGACATACTGAAGATTTCATCGAAGATTTCTCCGACGGAAGCTCCTGTTTTGATCTTGGGCGAGAACGGAACAGGCAAAGACCTGCTCGCGCGCGCGATCCACCGGAACAGCCATCGCAGCGCGAAGCCCTTTGTAACGATCAACTGCGGCGCAATTCCTGCCGACCTTTTAGAGTCCGAGCTCTTCGGGTATGAAAGCGGCGCGTTCACGGGCGCCACAAAACCGAAGCCGGGAAAACTGGAGATCGCCAACGGCGGCTCCGTGTTTTTCGACGAGCTGGGGGAGCTTTCTGTCAACCTGCAGGCAAAGTTACTGAGGGTCCTCCAGACAAAAGAGATCGAGCGACTCGGGAGCGTCCATCCGATGCGCATTGATGTACGGTTTATCGCGGCCACGAACCGCGATATCGGCGGGATGATCGAGGCAGGGACGTTCCGCGAAGATCTCTATTACCGCCTGAAGGTCATCGAGCTCACCATGCCCGGGCTTGGCGAACGGAAGGAAGACATCAAGGAGCTTGCCGAATTTTTTATCCGGAAATATGCCGGAAACGGATCTACGCAGAGCCTCTCGCGCGAGGCCCTCGATGTCCTCGAACAATACTCCTGGCCCGGCAATGTCCGCGAACTCGAGAATGTCATCCACAGGTCGGTCGTATTATCGAAAGGGACATCCCTCGAAGTGACAGATCTTCCGCCTGAGCTGATCGAGCAATCTTCACAGGAACCCGGTGTTGCGATGGGAAAGCCGCTCCTCGAAGCCGAAACCGAGTTTCGCAGAATGTATATCATTAAAACTCTCCGCGAGGCTAGCTCGGTTGCCGACGCTGCCAGGATACTCGGCATCAATCGCACGCATTTCTATAAATTGCTCGCCCAGCTCGGGATTGAGTATTAATGAGCGTTCAAATTCTCTTCTTCTGATAAGTCCGCAGTAAGTTGGAACTTCACGGCGTCTGCAGGAGTATAGACATTAGGAGCTACATCGGGGACGCTGTGCCCCTCTAAACCATTTGGCTGTAGCTGGCATCATAACTGTAGTTGCACTCCGGAGTGCACTCGTTCAATGTTGGTGAATGGATCTGCATTCATTATGAAAGGAGTGCGCTATGAAAACGCATCGGAATACCGCTTATCTTCGTTTAGTCGCTGCGATTGTAATGGTCGTTGGATCTGCGGCGATTTTTATCGCCGCCGCAGTTTGGGATCACCAGGTTCTTTCCCGAATTACAAACCTCTTTATCAAAAGGAATGACGCGTTCCCCGAGGATCGTGTCTATCTTCAATGCGACAAATCCTTGTATCGGCCGGGAGAATCGATTTGGTTTCAGGCGTACGTCCGTAACGGCGAAGATTTGAAGCCTTCGCTGCAAAGTGACATTCTCCACGTTGAATTCGTCGATCCTAGAGGATCCATCGGGAGGCAATACTCGCTTCTCCTAAAAGATGGAGTCGCAAGCGGCGATATCGCGCTCGACGAACACCTTGCCGGCGGGTTGTATAAGCTCAAAGCGTATACGAACTGGCAAATGAATGACAAAGAGCCGTTGTTCTTTGAAAAAGAGATACAGATTCAGGATGTCGTGCTTCCCCGTATTAAAATGAAGCTCGAATTTGATCGCAAGGCCTATGGCGCCGGGGACGAAGTGAGAGCAACATTTGCCGCAACCTCGCTTGAGAACAAGCCGCTTGCCCGCACGGAGTGCAGAATTGTGGCGTCGATCGCAGGCCGGCAAGTCGTCGATACGAGTCAGGAGACGGACAAGTCGGGAGTTGCCGGCGTTCGGTTCGCGCTCCCGAAGAACCTTTCAACTGCGGACGGTTTGTTGTTGCTCATGATAGAGCACGACGGCGAAACCGAATCGATCTCAAGATCGATTCCCATCGTCCTCAATACGATCGTGTTGAAATTATTCCCGGAAGGAGGCGATCTTGTCGAAGGCCTCCGGAGCCGGGTTGCGTTTCAGGCGCTTAATGAATTCGGCAAACCGGCGGACATCGAAGGCGAGGTCGTGGATGATAACGACCGGGTCGTTTCTCATGTGCAAAGCTTCCATCACGGCATGGGCGCATTCGAATTATTTCCGGAGCATTCACGATACCGCGTGAGAATTACCAAACCCGCGGGTATCACAGATCTGTATGATGTTCCGGAGGCTCTCTCCCATGGCTACACGCTTGGCGTTCAACGCGATTCTCAGGGGAATCTAAGCCTGAAGATTGGTTCTACCGAAAATGAGCAGATGTCTGTCGTAGCACAAATGAGAGGCCGGCTCTGCTTCACAAAATCATTTGCGGCAAAAAAGGGATTCACGACGATAACAGTTTCGACGGACGAAATTCCCGCCGGCGTCGTGCAGGTGACGTTATTCGATCACGATGCGATTGAACGGGCGGAACGGCTTGTGTTTGTAAATGAACAGCGGCGTCTCAGGCTCCGGCTGACGACGGACAAAGAGAAGTACCTGCCCCGCGAGAAAGTTGAGCTGACGATCCTTGCGACAGATGAACGCGGCGTTCCAGCGCCCGCGAATCTTTCGCTGGCAGTTGTCGATGACAAGCTGCTGTCATTTGCCGACGACAGGTCGGGGAATA
>DATJGD010000054.1:0-9400 GCA_035495255.1 Bacteroidota bacterium
AATTTCACCACTATCTCAAGGAGCGCCTATGAACTCGTCAAAAACCATGCAGGAGATCACCGACTATTATCTTACCTGGAATTGCAATCCCCCGGGAAATCCCAAGCTGGCAAAATTGGTCGCGCTGTTAGGCGCGGTTGAGAGTGCCTATTCGAACGGAACCGATCCTTGGCAAGCAGCGATCGTCCAAATCACAGCCGACATGGGAGCCCCCGACGATAATGCAAAACAGGTATTAATGAAGATCTTTCCGAAACAACTGGGCGATAAATCGACAAAACTTAACGCGTTCAATATCCTGAGTTATGTCGCGGAGGTTGAAGACATGTGCAAGTCGCCGCACCCCATCCAGGTAAACAATCCCCCAAATCCGTGGCAGGCGTAGAAGCGTAATGGTGTAATTGTTTTCCAGGAGAGCCGCGCTTACGTGAAGGCGAACCGGGGTGAGGAAGTTCGAATTAGATTTAATAGATACGCTGATGCGTTGTCCTCACGGGCACGAGCGGCCCTTGCGCCATACCGTCAGCGCCTCATCCAATGGTCTACCAGCGGCCCCGGACAACAACCCTACTGGTTTCTCCTTCCACAATGGCTCTGCGACACGTATGGCGGCAGGGTAAAACCACATGGTAACCCGGAGTCCTTTCTTCGCGATGTCCTCTGGGCTCAGTACTGCCTGTTCCTTCATGTGCGGATCATCGACGACCTTTTTGACAAACAGGCGAGCGCCTTATCTTTGAGAATGGTCGCAGACGATGTTCTCATCGAGGCAGAACGAACCCTGCTCCAGTGGATGCCTCGGAACAATCGATCCTTCTGGTCCTTCTACAGGAAAAGTTTGCGGACGACGAAGAGCGCCATCCTCCGTGTCGATAACCTTCAGCGGTCTGCCCGTACCTCTCCACAAACAATCCTCGATCTTTATCCTCGTGTAAATTCTATGCTTAAGATTGGGTCTGTTGCGGTGTGTCTTCGCCTTAACCGCCCTCGCATGCTAGCGAGAATTGAACGCTTCATGGATGAGCTCGCGGCCGGGAGCCAGGTTCTCGACGACCTGACCGACCTTGCCGAGGATTTTGAGCGGTCACGGTACAACTACGTGGCGCTCAGGCTCATTGGTGAAAATGGCCGTAACCACAGGGGAAGAATCCAGCTTTCAGAGCTGTCTCAACAGATGATCTATTCTTCAATTGGCGATAAGATTCTTAGCGAGGTGATCAACGCGTTCTCCTCTGCTTACCGGGTATTACAGCCACTTAAGATAGGCGATGCGAATCGGATTGCGCGATCTCACAACGCCGCACTCATGTCGATTCGTGAGCAAATGCTCAGGCGCAGGGCAGAAATACTTCTTGGAGTGTGGAACGAGCGTGACGTCTAAACCGCAGCGCGGGAGGCATGTTTCCGGTGCGCCAACGCGATGAGGAGGAATGTCACGACCGCATATCCGAGCTGGGTAGTGGCGGGAGATTTTCCGTAGATTCCCATAAAATCAAAGAATGCCACATCCTTTGCGTTCAGCGTAATGTATAACAACATGAGAAAAGCCGCCATAAAGGGTTTCTGACTCCGCGTCAACACGCCGCCGCTCACCGCTGCAGCGGCCAGGAGGAGGGTGCCGATCACTAACGAGATACCCGAGTTCGGAAAACTCATTATCAGCCTTACTATCGGAATGGCGGTGAACGCAAGGACGATCACCAGGGCCGACGCAAATTTCCAGAGTATATAATCCTTTTTCAAGTGCGGAGCGGTCGAAAGCAGGCTCATCATGCCAGATGCGTAATCGCGTGTCGTGATATCAGCCAATGCGATGACGACGGCGATTGCGATGGCAGGGAGCAATCCCGCCCGCAGGGTCTCCGTATCGACGAGAAGCGAAATGCATGCGAAGACGATAATGGCGACGATCGCGAAGGGTGAAAGCGTAAGAGTCGCGACCAGGTCGGCGCGAACTGCTCCCGGAATTGAAGCAGACGAAGCTGCTTTTCCGCTGCTCAATGGGGCAATCAGGCGTGTTGCCGGTTTGAACAATCGGTTAATCCTTCCCAAGATACTCTTCCGGGACTGCCGTGCCGAAAGCTTGATCCTTGTGGGATTGAACCG
This sequence comes from Bacteroidota bacterium, assembly GCA_035495255.1. Taxonomy (GTDB): domain Bacteria; phylum Bacteroidota; class Ignavibacteria; order UBA10030; family SZUA-254; genus DASYTP01. The sequence goes on from DATJGD010000054.1 coordinate 2,107, forward strand.
GTGAAACCACGAACGGGCGAGCGCTAGAAACACGATCGGGAGGACGAGCGCAGCCATTCTTTGGCCGATGAGCGACAGGCTCCATGGCAAATCGTTGAGCAGGATCGGGGCCTTTGCAGCATTAAACGAAGTCGACCCGATCGACAACGATGTTGTTTGAAACGTCTCCCTCATAAATCCGATGATCGGTACAATCCCTACCACGTCGAGCAGATTGATCCATACCGCGCCGAAATTATTATCAATAGATGCGCCGGATACACCCAGCAAGCCTCCCCAGACGAAGAAATAGAGCACATCGCCGAAGCGTCCCGAAAGCAGTGGGAGCGCTTCGAACGCAAGCGCGATGGCAGAACAATATGCGATCGTCGGCAGAACAAGCCACAAATAGATCCTCAGGAAGACAAACGGTTCCAGGCTTCCCTCCCCCCTGATGAGAAACATTACCATTGAGCTCACCATGCATGTCAGCATGATGACGCTGAGATAGCATGCGCTTCCAAGGAACTTACCGAGGATGTATCTGCTATCTGAAACGGGAGTCGCTGCGATGACAAAGCCGGTTCGGGTGATGATGTCCCTGCGGAACGCGTTGCCGACGACATAGAATCCGATGATGCTCATGAAGAGGGTACAGAACATCGCGGTTCCCAGGGCGACTGCCGCCGAGGTATAAAAGACGCGTCCGTTGTCGACCTGGATGAGGGTCCGTCCGGTGGAAATATCCGGTACAATAAAATAAACACCGATCGCGACAACAAGAATCGTGATTAAGGCGCCCAGAGTCCGAATCCTGAACAATACCTCTGTCCGGGCGATGGTCAGGACTGTCCTCGTGGACTCAGTCATTGACGTATCGCTCCGCATTTACCGCGTAGATGAACGCCTCTTCCAGATCGGGTTCGACGTGCGTGGCATTCTCCGCGGGGCGCTCATGATGCACAATGCGAACATGGACGCCGTCAGGGCGCCTGACTGCACGTGATGTTTTTAACGTAGAGCGCATTTCTTCAAATCGTTCTGAAGGGATGACGGCCTCCCAGACATTTCCTTTGACCGAGCGCAAAAGCTGTTCCGGCGTGGCCGAGGCAATCAGGCGTCCTTTGTTCATCACGGCAATATGCGTGGCGACCGCTTCAATATCGGAGACGATATGCGTTGAAAGGATGACAAGCTTGCCTGTCCCAATATCGGAGAGTATATTGCGGAATCGTACACGCTCTTCGGGATCCAGCCCGGCGGTCGGTTCGTCGACGATGACGACGTCCGGATCGTTCACGAGGGCCTGCGCGATCCCGAGACGCTGTTTCATGCCGCCGGAAAAGGAGCCGGCAAGCCGTTGCGATTCGCCGTGGAGGTTCACGAGTTCCAGGAGGTGCGCGATTTTCTTTTTGTCGTGAACGCCTTTGAGGGCCGCGATATATGTGAGAAACTCCAGCGCCGTGAGGTTATCGTAGACGCCGAAATCCTGGGGAAGGTATCCAAGCCTGGTTCGAAGGCGGTCCGGATGCCGTACGATATCCTCGCCGCGAAATTTGATCGACCCGGAGGTCGGTTCCGTGATCGTGGCGATCATTTGCATGAGCGTGGTTTTTCCTGCGCCATTCGGGCCGAGGAGGCCGAGCACACCCGCTTCAAGATTCAGCGAAAAATCGGCAACGGCAGTGACTCCGTTCTTGAATTGCTTGGTCACGGATAACATTTCTAACATACGCGCCTCAGGTTATAAGATTGTGTACAGGAATGTACGACAGAAAAGGAAAAGAGTTGCCTCCCGGAAACTTTCACCCCTCAAACAATGAATGCTACGATGCGATCTTGAAATGAGGGTTCTCGATAACACCAAAGAGGTTGCCAAAAGGATCTTTAACGACGCCGAGCTTAATACCCTCGCCGACGTCCTGAACGGCTGTAAATTGTTTCGCGCCAAGCTTGATCAATCGGTTATACGAAGCAGAAGCGCTTGTGACTCCCCAATAGACATCCACGCCGCCGGATTTGCCGGCACGCTTTTTCGAGTCAGGATGAAGTCCCAGCTCGAATCCTCCCACGTTGAAGCCAACATAATATTGAGGCATGTTGAAGTATGGCTTGACTCCCAACACTTTTACATACCAACTTCTTGCCTTCTTTACATCGGAAACGTAGTAGACCGCGGTCCGAAGACCGCCGAAGTGTCCTTTACTTTTCTTTGATTTCGCCATTGCGCGGCTCCTTATTTCTTCTCGGGTTTCAATTCCCACAAAACGTTGACGATCTTCCATTCCCCGTTCCATTTGGCGACGTGGAGATAATCGATCCATCCTGACGCGACGACTTTCACGCTCGCGGCGTTATTATAAATGTCGAGAATCGTGACGTCTTTCTGCTGCTGCTCGGCCGGCGTCTTCTTCCCACCTCCGGCTTTCGTGCCGTTGATGAGTGTCATCGCGCTCATCTGGCTGAGACGGCTCTTGCCGCTTTGCGGATCGGTGCTTACCATGCGTTTGGCGAGTTCGGGGTGCAGCGCCTGTTCCATGCGGTCGCCGTTGCCTTCATACCACCCTTCGATATAGTTGAGCGCCGTGCGTTTGATGGCAAGTGAATCCTGGGAGGTCTGCCCAAGGGATACCGATGCCGTGAGAAACAACAGAATAATTGCGAAAGATGACTTCATGATTGAACCAGATGGTGGCAATAAGGGGGTTTTACTTAGTGTGTACGGCTTCCAAAGGCAAGATGTTACACCGCATACCAGTGAGGGCTGAGCGTTATCGCTCAGCGAAGAACGAATCCCGCGTGAGGAACCAAACGACGAGTAATGCTCCAACCGCCGCAATGAACGGTGTTCCGCCCGAAAACATTGTCGACCAGGGGAATGATCCAGTACCGCCCAAAATACCTCCGAGGAGTTTCGGAAAACGCCAGAAGAGCAGCCCCGCAAGCCCCATAACTCCTGCAGCTGACATCGCGATCAGCGTGACCATGTCGAGCGTTGAGATACGTTCCTGTTTGCGGGCATACTGCGCTTTCATCCAGATCAACCGGTGGCTCGGAAGCGAATGCGGGACATCGATGTTCGAAAACCTCTTCATCGCCGTCGTCACGAGAACAATCTCTTGGCAGTGAGGGCAGCTCTCCGCATGCGCGCGGAGTTCGCTTGTCCATTCATTTGACCGGACCGCATGTAGTACGAAGGATTCCTGTGGACAATTCATGATCCTAACTCCTGTGTGATACCTTTGACCTTGAATACTTCCAGTAATTTTTGTCGTGCACGATACAACAAGACTTTCACGCTCTGCTCTTTGACCTTGAGGATCCCGGCGATTTCTCTGTGCGAGTATTCCTCGACGTATGCGAGCCAAACCATTGATCGCTGCTGCGGTGCGAGGTGCTTCAACGCGTCGCCAATGTCGCTTCGCAGTTCTGTTTCGCCTGCAGGATTATGGGAGGAAAAATCCTCCAACTCGTCGGGAGACACACTCGACCTGTGTTTTTCTTTGCGCCAATGGTCGTGCGCGAGGTTCGACGCGATACGGTAAAGATACGATTTCATTTGAACATCGTTCCTGGATTCAATCCTGCTCTGAAGAAACCGAACATACGATTCCTGGAAAATATCATCGGCGAGAGCAGTATCGTGAACCATCGCTGCAATGTATTTCCAGAATGGCGCCTTGGTCCGGTCGTAGAACGACGAGAATGTTGATTCATCCAGCATGAATGAGAATCGGCCTGTCGGTTACTTACCGGATGAACCGTTGGCGAGGCGCCACCGGCGGACAAAGACCCACGTAACACCGGCAAGGACAATAGACCCTATCCCTAACAGCAGCGAGAGCGTACCGTAGGAATTGAATTCGTTCATCCGCCGGTAATAAAGCTCGTGGCTCACCGGATCATCTGAGAGGTACCCATTGCTGGCATTGACGAAGAATGCGATCCCGATAATGACGAGCAAGACTCCCGCCTGGAGGAAGCGGAGCACTTTCGTCAAGGGGTTATATGGCGGCGCAACCGGGTCGGCAAGTATTTTCTTGCCTTCCTCCGACTGGGCGAAGTCGGCAAATTCTTTGGCCGTTCCAAATTTTTCGATGAGCCGGTTAAACGACGCGATCCGCTGTATCCGCACTTCGGCGCCCGTCTGATACCTTCGGAATATCAGCCAGAACACCCAGCCGATCAGGGCAAGCAATGCAAGAAACAGATATGTTTCTTCCTGTAAATGATCCATAAGAACTCCTTATAATAGATAACCGATTTTGTGACTATACCATAAGACGGATTGCAGTGAGTGAAGGTTAACAGTTGAGAGAAAGAAAAGCAATATCGCCGTTGGAGGGTTCGCATGCTTGGATGTAAGAGGCCATTTTGGTAAGTTTCGCTGTTAAAGAATCCACACATGAAACGACCGCATTTGCCGTTAATTCGCCTCTTTAGTTACCTCCTCATGTTCTCTCTCGTTCGGCCAGGCGAGATGAGATCTCAGTATGTTTGGACTCAGCTCACGGCTGATGCGGGGTACGCAAAAAGTTATAATTATCAACTTTTTTCAGATGGGAAAAACATCCGTGCTTTTCATCAGGACGCAATGTGGGTTTCAACAGATGGTAAATCCTGGCGGAAGACTGCTCTTACGAACATCATTCATGGCCAGGCTTTTCTGGACTACATCACGTTCAACGGCTCAATCTACGCGCTAGGGACGTTCGAAGGTAATATAGAACGTTACAGTCAAACGACTCAAATCGCAAGGACAGTCGATTATGCCGCATGGGAAATCCTTGCGCGGAGCTCTGCGCTCCCCAAAAGATTTTTCTATCATCCGTTTGTCTTCCGGGACAAGATGTGGATCATAGGCGGGGAGGATTCATCCGGCACGTACGACGATGCCTGGACCTCATCTGACGCACTCCATTGGACAAAAACTGCCGACAATCTTCCGTTCGGGAAACGCGCCGGACAGCACTTTGTCGTGTTCAAGGATAGCTTGTACATGCTCGATTATGACGTGTGGGTTTCTGCTGACGGCGTTCATTGGAGATTACTCACCCCGAAGATCGCCGAGGGGAATATTTACGGATATTCCGTGGAAGTCTTTGACGACAGGATCTGGTTGATAGGATGCAATCGCAGCGGGAGCTTCCGAAGCGAGGTCATGACCTCTTCCGACGGTGTAGCTTGGGCGCCGCAGCGCGCACCCTGGTCGCCCCGTGGTGGAGTGGCAAGCTGTGTCTTCAAGAATCAAATCATTATGACCGGCGGAAAGTACGGTGGCCCCGGAATTGCAGGCCAGACAGAGTTTGTCTATAGTAATGATGTTTGGGCGTTGAAAAAGAAGTAACCTTCGAACTCTGCCAACTTACGTTTTCACCCGGCCGTGAGCAATTGCTCTTACTCGGCCGGTGTTGATTTCGGGGTAGTCTTTCCCTATCTTCCAAGCAATCTACCAACATGAGGAGTAATTTATGATCGTCTTCCTACCGCTCATCATTATCGGAGTGATACTTCTTTGGATTGTGCTGAAGTACAACTCCCTCGTCACTCTCAAGAACCGGGTCGCAAATGCCTGGCAGCAAATCGATGTCCAGCTGAAGCGGCGCCACGACCTTATCCCTAACCTCGTCAATACAGTAAAAGGGTACATGGAGTTCGAACAGGATACTCTACGCCAGGTGATCACCGCGCGCAACGCCGCAGTGTCGGCCACCGGCGTGGCCGACGCAGCCGCGAAAGAAGGCGACGTCACACGGGCTCTTTCAAAATTGTTCGCTCTCGTGGAGAATTACCCGACGCTCAAAGCCAATGAAAACGTGCAGCAGCTCATGGAAGAGCTCTCGAGCACGGAAAACAAGGTGGGGTTTGCCCGCCAGTTTTATAATGACATTGCCACGAACTTCAACATCGCCCAACAGACCTTTCCGGGAAATACCATCGCCGGCATGTTCAATTTCCAGCGCGTTGAGCTTTTTAAAATTGAAAACGCGGAAGAACGGAATGTTCCCGTGGTCGATCTATCCATGAAAAAATAAGCTGCACCGGGGATGGACGCTCCCAATATTTATCAGCAGCAGGCGCGAAACCGCCGGGCGACGATCTTCATCATGGTGTTGTTCGTCCTGATCTTCTGCTTCCTGGGGTACGGGTTCGATCTTTTCTATCTGGGCGTCGATCCGCTCGGCATTCTCGGCAAGTCCGGATTCCCGTTCCCGCTTGCGACAATCTTCGCGTTTATCTTCAGCGGCGTGACGGCGGTGTGGAGCAGCCAGAACGGCGCCAAAGCGATCCTCTCCTCCGCGCACGCATATCCGGTTCCTCAAAACGGAGAACAGTATCGCGTCCTCATGAATGTCGTCGACGAGATGTCGATCGCGTCGGGCCTCCCAAGGCCCCAGGTCTATATCATTCCTGATTCTGATCCGAATGCGTTCGCAACGGGGAAGGATCCACAGCATTCCTACATCGCAGTCACCGAAGGCTTGCTCGAAAAATTGAACCGTGAGGAGCTTCAGGCGGTGATCGGCCATGAGATGAGTCATATCCGCAATTTCGACATCCGGCTCATGATGGTTGTCGCCGCACTCGTCGGGGGAATGCTTCTTCTCTCCGATTGGGTGCGGGGCATTATGCGGTTTGGAGGCGCCCGCGGCGGCAGAAGATCGAAAGGCGGGGGGCCCCTGATCTTGATCGTTCTCGCACTCTGGCTGCTGACGATTATACTCGCACCTCTCATCAGCCAGCTCTTGTCCATGGCGGTATCTCGCAGGCGCGAGTATCTCGCCGACGCCTCGGGCGCGGAGATGACGCGCAACCCCCTTGCCCTCGCGAGCGCGCTCACCAAGATCGAATCCGCCAGCGCACCGACCGCATCGATAAAAAAGGGCTCGGCACATCTCTGTATTGTAGATCCCCTCGGCCTTTCAGCAAATTCGAAAGAAGGATTCTGGGCGGAACTCTTCGGGACACATCCCCCGATCTCGAAGCGCATCATGCTGCTTAAATCTATGGCATATCAACTTCATGATTCCCGTGTAGTCGGGGCGGTCTCCTAAACCGAGAAACCAGATCCACGGGTAGCGTTGTTAGACAAGTACCACAACGACCAAAACGACGATGGCCGACTACACATATCTGATTATCGGCGGGGGAATGACGGCGGATGCGGCCGTGAAGGGAATCCGCACCGTCGACGCGACAGGCTCCATCGGTGTCATTAGCAGCGACTCAGTACCCCCCTATAACCGTCCCGCGCTTTCCAAGGCGCTCTGGAAAGGAGATCCCATCGTTTCTGATAAAGTATGGCGCACGGCAA
>DATJGD010000055.1:0-7312 GCA_035495255.1 Bacteroidota bacterium
CGTGATGGTGTAGTTTGACCGCATACTGTTTCCTCAAAAAGACCGCATGAATAGAAGAGCTACTCCACCAACCGCAATGAATGCCCCGATATAGGCCCGGCGGCTGATGTGCTCTTTATGAATTATCCGGAGCAAAGGAAGCATAAGGACCGGGGTAGTAGCCATGATCGTTGCCGCAATGCCGATGCGAGTGTGTTGGATTGCCACTATGCTCCCCACAACTCCGAGAAATGGGCCAAGGATCGCGCCTAGCAATGTCAGCAGAAAAGCCCGGCGGTCGCTTCGGAAGACCAGAACCGGGTTTTTGAATTTTCGAAGGAAGAAGGTGGCAGGAACGAGTACGAGAAGTGACGCTAGTACCCGAACCATGGTAGCTACAAACCCGTTGACATTCCCGTCGCGGAACGCCATTTTCGCGAGCACGAGCCCTCCCCCCTGGCCCGCGGCGGCAAGGAAGGCGAATCCCAATCCGGAAACCGACCACGACACCCCCGGCTGGTTCTCGTCGATCTGCTCCTCGAAGGCTACATAGGCAACCCCGCAGATTGTTACGCCGATCCCTATCGCTCCGATAAATGAAATATTTTCCCCCAGCATGAACAACGCCAACAGAGCGGCTACGGCGGGAGCGAGCGACATGATGAGCATGGTGAGACGCGCTCCGAGACGTTTGAACGCCTGAAATAAGAAGGTATCCCCAAGAGCGAAGCCGACCACACCGCTGGCGCCCAGATACAGTACTTGCGATTGAGAGAGAGTGCGATCCAGTCCGGAAAGCAGGACCACCGCCAGCAGAAGCAGTGCCGCCGTTACAAGCCTTGTAATATTAACGTGAGTTGCCCCTACACGCCGTGTTGCCGCCGCGAACGAAAGAGAACTGCCCGACCAGAAGCACGCAGTGGCAAGCGCGCTCAGTTCACCAAGAAACGGCATACGGGTAGTTTACTTTGATGAGGCGCGATTTCTCATGGAGAGCGGTCATTTGCTCCCGCTCTCGTTGATCTTTTTCAGGTTTGCTTTCGCGTCCTCATTTTCCGGGTCGAGCTGAAGAGATTTTTCGTAGTTCAATTTTGCCATTTTCATGTCTCCTGCCTTCATGTACGCTTCTGCCAGGCTGTCCCAAACGTTGGATGACGTTGGAAACACTTGTGTGTTCAGCGTAAAGATTCTAATCGCTCCCGTGGTGTCCTTCTCCAGGAGATCATACCCGAACTCATTCAAGGATCTTTCGGTAAAGTCGTAGGCTCCTTTTTCAAGATATTTTTCCTTCAGCGAATGATAGAGTGCCAGCGCGGAGTCGATTCCCTGCTTCCGGTACCGTTCGCTCATTTCTTCTTCCAGTGTCATCGGCCGGGGTCGGCCGTGATGGCATGTTTGACACCACATGTTGACACGCTCGCTGCCGCTTGGCTGTATTTTTTTCAAATGGTCGTTAATGTCTCCGAGCATCCGGAGCATCTCCCGCGCCCGGTCCTTATTAGGATTGGCGTCCGAGACGAAATCAAACGTGGACAAATCTTTCCCCTCCTCGCCGACGTGGCAATAGGAACATCGTACGCCAAGCGACCGCGTGAATCCTTTCATCACCGGGCTGAGCCGCGAGCCCGGCCAGTCCTTGTTCAAAACTTTCAGGTTCTTCGGCTTTTCGGGCCACTTCCATTGCCCCTGTGCGGAGTGCACGCCCGTACCGAAAAACAGAGCGGCTAATGTCAAAAACGCGGTGGCGGATAGAATTTTAGGTTTCATGGTGTGTTCCCTATCTGATATTTTTATCTGAAATCGTACGGTCAAATATAATAAATTCGGCTGGAAGTGCGAGGAGAAACTTTTTAAAGGCCTGATCCGCAGATTCTATCTACTAATTGAACCTGGCAGAATATAGCTCAAAAAGGAGAAATCATGAACTCAACGATAGAAAACGGAGACCGGTGCGCGGTGGTGGCAGGAACCCACAAAGGAAAGTCAGGGACAGTCCAGGATCTCCATACCAGCAAGACCGGCCATGTCACGATCACCGTACGGCAAAATAATGGCGACCGTTTCAAGACCTTGGCGAGGAATGTTGAAACAGACCGGCGGAAGTAACCTTCCCCCGCCGTGGCGTAATCGCGTTCCACCTTCGTAATAACTTCTGCCCTCACACTAACCCCTCTCTTGGGAAATAGGCAGGATTTTTGTACCTTCACGGTCATGTTAGGACAGAAAATTTCGCAGTATAAAGTCTTGGAGAAGCTCGGCGAAGGGGGCATGGGGGTAGTTTACAAAGCCGAAGACACAAAGCTCGACCGCATTGTCGCGCTGAAGTTCCTTCCCTCCCACCTCAACGCAACAGACCAGGACAAGGCCCGCTTCACACAGGAAGCGAAGGCCGCAGCCGCTTTGAATCACCCGAACGTTTGCAGCATCATCGACATTCAGGATCATGACGGGCAAATGTTCATCGTGATGGAATTCATCGACGGCCAGACTCTGCGCGCTAAGCTGGGGACACTCTCGCTTAAGCAATCAATCGATATCGGCATTCAGATCGCCGACGGGCTCGCGGCTGCGCATGAAAAAGGGATCGTGCATCGCGACATAAAGCCCGAGAATGTCATGGTGCGCAAAGACGGCATCTGCCAGATTATGGACTTTGGACTGGCAAAGCTGCGGAACGCATCGAGCCAGGTCAACCGGTTGACAAAAGAAGGAAGTACGGTCGGCACTGCAGGCTACATGTCCCCCGAGCAGGTACTGGGACAGGACGCCGATCATCGTTCCGATATCTTTTCGATGGGGGTCATGTTATACGAAATGTTTACCGGGCAACTCCCCTTCCGGGGAGTTCATGAGACTGCCCTGGCGTACGAAATCGTAAACGTCGATGCCGCTCCTATGTCCACGCTCAAACCGGAGCTCGACCCCGGCCTCGACGCAATCGTTCTCGATTGCCTCGAGAAAGATCCGAAGGAACGCTGCCAGTCGATTGCAGAAGTCGGAAGAGACTTACGCCGGATCAAGCGCGAGTCGACCCGGCAGAGGCACAGCCGGATTACTGCGGCACGCCCCGCTCTCCGGCAGTCCCAGATTCGAAGCAGTTCATCGGTGGGTCCTTCTGAACCAGACTCCCGTGTCGCGGAACCAGCGGCAAAGAAATCGATGTCCGGATGGATTGTCACCGTGGCGGTTGCCGTCGTCATGCTTGCCCTGGGCTACGGCATCGCGCTCCTGAAACGTGCTCCTGCAATCGAGTTACCCGTCATCCGGGCGACAGTAGACATGCCCAGGAACGTAAAATACTACAATGTAATCGGCGGCAATTCGGAGCTCTCTCCGGATGGCTCAATGATCGCGTTCGTCGGGGTCGATTCCCTCTCGCACAACGATCTTTGGATTCATGTACTGCGCACCGGAGAGGCCAAACGCCTTGCCGGCGCTGAGAACGCCACGTATCCCGCGTGGTCACCGGACAGCCGGACCGTCGCATTTTTTGCCGACGGGAAGCTTAAGACCATTGATGCGGCGGGGGGACCTGTGCTGACGCTTGCGGACGCTCCGTACGGCCGCGGTATTTCCTGGACAGGAAAGGGTCAAATCCTCTTCCTGCCTAATCTTAGTGATCCGATCGTTTGCGGCGTTCCGGCCTCCGGTGGCACTGTCGAAAAAGCGATCGTCATTGATTCCGCGCTTCACGCATCGCCGCGATATCCTCAGATCCTGCCGGACGAAAATCACGTACTGGTTTCCCTGCTCAACGTGACGACAAACGGATCCGACCTGTACATCGCGGCGCTCGACGGGACTGCGCCCCGCAAGCTCAGTGCGGATTGTTCGTACGGAAGATTCGCGGGAGGACATCTTTTTTTCCTCCGGCAGGGGATCCTCATGGCGCAACAGTTTGACGCGACCTCACTCGTACTGACCGGAGCACCTGTTTCGATTCAGGACCACGTGAATTCATGGGCAGCCCGCGCAAAAGCAGATTTCTCCGTGTCCGGCGGCGGACTCCTATTGTACTCATCGGGTGGAGCCGCAAACAGCGGGCAATTACTTTGGGCTCATGGAAACGGCTCGGAAGAGGTCATTGGCACATTCAACCGATACCTGACCTTCGAACTTTCCCCGGATGAAACCCACATTCTGTACGATGCATACGATCCCGTCAAGGCGAATGGGCAGATTTGGACGTATGATCTGATCTCGAAAGTACAATCGCAGGTAACGGGTGGTATCAACATGGGCGACCAACCCAAATGGTCTGCCGATGGCAAAACATTTTACTACAATCAGGAAATTGGCAATAGCAAGGCATACATCTTTGCCAAGCGGACGGATGGCACGGGGAATGAAGAGTTGATTGCACGTGGAGAAGAAGGCACGAAGGTCGGTTACTATCCTTTAGACGTTTCCCCTGACGGACGCTATCTGCTTCTTTCCATGCTCAATGAATCCGGAGGTGAACTGGGATGCGTTGATTTGTCGGTCACAACTCGTCCTATTCCGGTTGAAAAGCTCGGCACCAAAGGCCGTTTCGGGCGGTTTTCACCCGACAGCAAGTGGATCGTTTACTCGTCGGACGAGGCGGTAACTTCCAAGATCTCTGTGACTTCATTCAAAGGCCACACAGGAATGTGGCAGATTGCGCTCGATAGCCAGAGCCCGCGCTGGGATAACAATAAAATAATGTACTTTTCGCGGGCCAACGACCGCGAGGAGGTCATCGATGTTTCCCTCTCATCGGGCACACCGGTATTTGGGCCTCCGCAGCCGTTGTTACTTGGGGGAAAGCAGTTTGCCAACTTTTTGTACGGGACTTCGCGCGATGGAAAACGTTACCTAGTTTATCGGCCGGAGAATTCCGAAGGCAGCAATGAGCTTTCGCTTGTCGTAAACTGGAAGCAACTCCTGGATTCGAAAGCACATTGAAAGGTGGCCCGTAACGAAAGAAGGTTTCCCTCAGGATCGATCTGAAGGAAACCTTCTCGTTTATATATCGAAGAGATATTGTAAGCCTTACGGCGTTACTTCACAACCATCATCTTCTTCACATCGCTGAAAATTTGGCATGTCCGGCGAGGGGACCGATAGTATATGGAAAGAAAAAAAAGATCCCATGTACGAATGAGAGACAGATCCAACAAGGCAACAGAATCCATTTCTACTTCCCGAACCATCGGGACTTACGGCTCGAGCCAAAATGCTCTTTGTCTTTGACGAGCTCCATGGTCGGCTCGTAATGAATTCCGACCGGTTTCGGCCCCGAGAAAAAGTCGACGTCCACCCTCCCGACCTTTCCCTCGCCAAACTCGATGTAACATGAACCTGTTCCGGCGTACGGAGCGGGCGGTTTTCCCGATTTGAAGTCCGCGATAATCGCCGCCGCGGCAATCTTGCCGGCCCCTTCGGCAAATACTCCGGCCTTCGGCGTCCCGACGCTCGTGACGTCGCCGATCGCGTAGACATTCGGAAACTTCGTCATGAGATTTTCCCTGGCGACAGGGATCCATCCGTTTTCGGCCAATCCACTCTTCAGGACAACATCCGGAGCGACGTGCTTTGGGATTCCGAGGAACAGGTCGTAGGGAAGCTCGATGGTATTTTCAGTCTTGGTATCCTTTGCGATGACGACCCCGCGCGCGTGATCGAGTGCCTTGACGACCCGATCAGGTACAAACGTAATGCCGCGCTGGCTGAACGAGGCCAGGAGGGCTCGGGAAGAATCCGGTGAAGGAGGGATCGGTATACCGAACGGCATAACGAGAGTGATGGTGCAGTCCCGGCGGACACCCCGGGCACTGAGATAGTCGTGCAGCATGAGCGCACCTTCGCTGGGCGCTGGAGGGCATTTGAACGGCGCGCCGCATACTCCCACAACTGCATGGCCTTTCTTAAAATTCGGAAGAATATCGCGAAGCTTTTCCGCACCCGCAAAACTGTAGTACTCGTTCCCTCCGTCCGCCAATCCCGGCGTTCCGGGAATGTCGTAGTTCGCTCCCAGGGCTACAACCAACACGTCCGGCTTGTAGCTGCCATTCTGTGTCGTCACGGATCTCGTCGCCGGATCGATCCCGGTGACCACCTCTTGTTTGAAGCGCACTCCCGGCTTAACGATACCGGCATACGGGATCTTCACGGCATCGGCCGGCTTGCGGCCGAACATGACATCCAGTTTTGAGAATCCAAAGTAGAAGTGGTTGTGCTGATCGATGAGCGTGAGGTCGAGGCTCTCCCCAAGAACTTCGGAGAGCATTGACGTGAGCTCGAGCCCGCCGAATCCCGCCCCCAGTACGACGACGTTCAATTTCATGGATTGTACCTGCAAATTTGAAGGTTAGAAATTCTGATAAGAATACCTGTTCTCAAACTGAAAAACAAATTATCGCGCACGAAACAGGCTGAATGAACACTCCCGTAAAGGGGACAATTGGAACCTTGGGTTTCCACGGATTGGTTACTTATATTGGATCCGATCTGCTAACACTATGGAGGTAGGATATGAGCACAACGCGGCGTTCGTTTATTCACTCGTTAGGGGCCGGCACTGCCGGGATTGCGTTGACCACATCCCTGACGACATCCCTCATTGCCCAGGAGACAAAAGAAGAAGATGTCGCTCCGGCTGAGGACCTCATGCGCGAGCACGGAGTACTCAACCGGATACTCTTGATTTACGGGGAGGTACAGCGCCAGCTTCGTTCATCGAAGCCGGACGTAAACCCTGAACCGCTAAAAAAGTCCGCCGGAATTATCCGCCACTTCATCGAAGACTATCACGAGAAACTGGAGGAAGATCATCTCTTTCCCCGGTTTGAACAGGCGGGTAAACTGATAGAACTGGTAAAAGTCCTGCGGCAGCAGCATGATGCGGGCCGGAAGCTCACCGACACAATTCTTCACCATGCCTCTGCTGCCTCCCTCAAACAACCGCACGGGCGGAAACAATTGATCGGCGCCATTGATCAATTTATTTATATGTACAGGCCGCACGAAGCACGCGAAGATACTGTGCTCTTCCCCGCCTTACACGGCATCGTTTCGGCGAACGAGTACGACGCGCTCGGCGAGGACTTCGAGCGAAAAGAGCACGAGCTGTTTGGCAAAGAAGGATTTGAGGGAGTCGTCGACCAGGTCGCCGGCATCGAGAAAAGCCTCGGCATCTACGAGCTTTCCAAGTTCACGCCAAAACTCTGATCGAAGCAGCGAATTACCAGGTTCGGAAAATCTCCCTTGACCCTGTCAAATACATATCGGTATAACCCTTCATCTTCTCCATCGATGCTTTCATCTCGGGGGTTGGATTCATATACGATTCATTCGCTTTGTTCCATGCGTC
>DATJGD010000056.1:0-44100 GCA_035495255.1 Bacteroidota bacterium
CCATTTCGTGAACTGCAATATTGTTTTCTCTGATGACGGCGGCCAGGCACGAGCGGAGCTCGCGACGATCCTTACGGAACATGACGTCGATATGGCAAAAACGGATATCGAGAAACTCGACCAGGGACGTTCGCAGCTCAAGGTAAGCGTTTGCGATAAGCATCCCTCGCATTCCCGATTTCTCGCGGAGCTGTGGCATGCTCCGGGGGTCATAGAAATCGTCAGAGAAAAATAACAGCTCTTGTCCCTGCCCTATGAAGAGATGCAGTGCAGTTCTTTTCACTCTTTTCTTCATCGTGCCGCTTCTCCGACAACAGCTCCACGGTCAGGATGGTCACAGGAAGAACCCTGCGATCGAAAGCATCGTTGCGGAAATCTCTCCCGACAGCATCCGCCGCAATGTCGGGACATTAGTCAGTTTCAAGACGCGCCACACGTTGTCCGATACGTCGGGCGGCACCACCGGTATAGGAGCCGCACGAAGATGGATCCTGTCGGAATTTGAGCGATATGCGAAGAGCAGTAATGGGAAAATGACTGCGGAATTTCATGAAACCCTCGCCCCTCCCTCGCAGAGAATTCCGCATCCCACAAAAATTGTCAACGTCATCGCAACACTAAGGCCTCCTTCTTCTCATCCTCATACCTCAAACCAGGTTTTTCTTGTGTCCGGACATTATGACTCCCGGGCAAGCAACCCGCTTGATTCCACAAGCGGGGCCCCCGGCGCGGATGACGATGGAAGCGGAACGGCCCTCGTGTTGGAACTCGCGAGGGTTTTTTCTCACGCCGATGTCCGGAGTACCATAAAATTCGTCGCATTTGCCGGCGAGGAGCAGGGACTCAATGGCTCTTCCGCCCTTGCGAGCCTGGCAAAGGAACAACAATGGAACATCACCGGCGTGCTGAACAACGATATTGTTGGTAGCTCGCACGGAGGAAATGGAGAGATCGAGAGCTCGTATGTGCGGCTGTTTTCGGAAGCATACGGCGCCCTGGATACCGGCGGAGTTTTCCGCCAGCGTAATTCCCTCGGCCTCGAGAGTGACGGCCCTTCCCGGACGCTTGCCCGGTACATTAAGGAAACGGCTGAACAATATGTCGCTGGATTTTCCGTGAAGCTTATCTACCGGCGCGACCGGTTCCTGCGGGGAGGCGACCACAGCTCATTCAACGAAAAAGGATTTGCCGCGGTAAGATTTACGGAGGCGAAGGAAAATTTCGACCGCCAGCATCAGGATGTCCGCACCGAAAATGGACGGTCCTACGGCGATCTACCGGAATTTATGGACTTTGAATATTGTGCCCGGATAGCACGGGCAAATGCGGCCGCTCTCGCATCGCTCGCTCTGGCACCGGTCGCCCCATCGAACGCGGAAATCATGACAAAGAATCTGGAATATGGCACATCACTTCGTTGGGACAAGAATACCGGTGCCGATCTCACCGGATACATTGTGAGGTACCGGGAAACGACCTCGCCGACATGGCAATACCAATCGTTTACTACCGATACAACGCTAACGTTAAAAATTTCCAAAGATGATTATCTCTTTGGAGTCCAGGCAGTCGATAAGGACGGCAATGCAAGTCTCATATCGGTACCAAAGCCGGTCAGATAGTCACACAGACAGAAAGTATACTAAGGAGAGAGTAATGGAGAGCTACAAGACCAAGTGGATGTGTTGCATTCTTGTCATCATATCACTGCTTGCCCTCGCCGGATGCAAGCCGGCCAGCGCTGAGAATGAGATCCTCGTGGGCGAATACGCATCGATGACGGGCACAGCTGCAGCATTCGGAACCTCGACCCACAAAGGGCTTTCACTTGCAGTTGACGAGATTAACGCTTCGGGTGGCATCCTCGGCAAGAAAATCCGGCTTATCACTGAAGACGACCAATCAAAACCGGAAGAGGCGGCGACGGCGGTGACAAAACTTATATCCAGGGACAACGTTGTTGCCATTGTCGGCGAAGCAGCCTCCTCACGCAGCCTTGCAGCCGCTCCGATCTGCCAGTCGAACGGCGTGCCGATGATTTCTCCCAGTTCAACGAACCCTCGCGTAACGCAGGTCGGTGATTGTATCTTCCGGATATGTTTCATCGATCCGTTTCAGGGAAGGGTGTGCGCCAATTTTGCCTACAACTCGCTTGGGGTACGGAAGGCGGCGATTCTCAAAGATGTACGAAATGAATACAGTATCGGCTTGTCGGAATTTTTCACCAACAGATTCAAAGAACTCGGCGGGACGGTCGTCGGAGAACAGGCATACAGCGAAGGCGACAACGATTTTAAGGCTCAGCTCACGGCGCTGAAAGCCCTTTCACCTGAGGTCATCTTTGTGCCGGGGTATTACACCGAATCGGCACTCATCGTAAAACAGGGACGTGAGCTCAATATCACGGTTCCGTTCCTCGGTGGAGACGGCTGGGATTCCGGGAAACTCCTCGAGATTGGCGGCAGCGCGATGGAGAATACATTCTTTTGCACGCATTACAGCGCCATGGACACGAGCGCGGTGATTCAAAACTACGTCAACAAATTCCGGACGCGCTATAGTGAAACTCCGGACGTCAACGGTGTTCTGGGTTACGATGCCGGAAAACTGCTTGCCGACGCGATCCGCCGCGCAGGCACGACGGAAGGCCCAAAACTTCGGGATGCCATCGCTTCAACCAAACATTACCAGGGAGTAACCGGCGATATTACCATTGATCCTAACCGGAATGCCACCAAGCCGGCAGTTGTTCTCGCCAT
The DNA here is from genome assembly GCA_035495255.1 of Bacteroidota bacterium. Classification (GTDB taxonomy): domain Bacteria; phylum Bacteroidota; class Ignavibacteria; order UBA10030; family SZUA-254; genus DASYTP01. The sequence continues at coordinate 2,760 of DATJGD010000056.1, forward strand.
AAGAGAGGGAAAGCTCACATATAAAGAGAGTGTCCAGCCATAACTCTTCAGGCGGAGCCGGATTTTCACTCAATTTCTTTGAATATTTGAGGGAATTTTGTATACTCAACAATGATTTTTACCCATCCAACCCACATCGTAGAGGAGATCTGTATATGAAGCTTCATGTTCCGTTATCCCTAAAGATTTTGGTCGTCGGGCTTGTAACGCTCCTCGGCGTTCTGGCGTTATCGTCGATTGGTTGTAATTCCGGTGGTGGTTCGAGCGACGAGATCCTCATCGGGGAGTATTCATCTCTCACCGGCACTACAGCCACATTCGGCACATCGACTCACAATGGGTTGCTCCTCGCGGTCGAAGAGGTGAACAACGGCGGCGGAATCAACGGGAAAAAAATCAAACTGCTGACGGAAGACGACCAGTCAAAACCCGAAGAGGCAGCAACGGCGGTCACGAAGCTTATTAACCGCGATCGTGTCAAGGCAGTCATCGGCGAGGTTTCCTCATCGCGCAGCCTTGCAGCCGGTCCGATCTGCCAATCCAACGGCGTCCCAATGATCAGCCCCTCTTCGACAAATCCGAAAGTCACTCAGATCGGCGACTACATTTTCCGTGTTTGCTTCCTCGATCCATTCCAGGGAGAAGTGATCGCAAAGTTTGCCTATAATACCCTGAAAGTCAAGAAAGTTGCGATCCTCAAAGACGTAAAGAACGAGTACAGCATAGGCCTGGCGGAGTTTTTCTCCACGAATTTCAAGGCCATGGGCGGGGAAGTAATCGGAGAGCAGGCATACAGCGAAGGCGACAATGATTTCAAGGCCCAGCTGACCGCGCTCAAAGGGATGAATCCGGAAGCCGTCATTGTGCCCGGGTACTACACGGAAGCCGCACTCGTCGTAAAGCAGGCACGCGAATTGAAGCTTGATGTTCCGTTTATCGGCGGTGACGGATGGGATTCCGCAAAGCTCCTCGAAATCGGCGGCGCGGCGATGGAAAATACATACTACGCCAATCATTACACGACGTCGGATCCGAACCCTGTCGTGCAGAATTTCGTTTCAAAATACCGCGCGGCGCACAACCAGACACCTGACGCTCTCGCGGCGCTCGCATACGACGCCGGACGCATCATGTTCGACGCCATCAAGCGGGCCGGTAGCACGGACGGCCCGAAGGTGCGCGATGCGATTTCTCAAACGACGGATTTCAGCGGCGTCACCGGCACGATCAGCATTGACAAAGAGCGCAACGCTCATAAATCTGCGGTCATCATTGCCATCCAGAACGGACAGCTGGCGCTCAAGGAACGCATCGCACCCTCCTCGCCGGCTCAATAGTAGTACATGAGCCAGCTGCTTCAGCAAATCATTAACGGCGTTTCGCTCGGGAGTATCTACGCGTTGATAGCGTTGGGGTACACCATGGTCTATGGTGTCCTGCGCTTCATTAATTTCGCGCATGGCGATGTCTTCATGGTCGGCGCGTTTGTCGGCTACTATGCGGCGCCGCGTATAGCTCCGCTCGTCGGCGGCAACCTCTTTCTTGTCGGCCCGATCGTCCTCCTCCTTTCGATGATCGTCTGCTCGGCGCTCGGGGTCACCCTCGAGAAACTCGCATACAAGCCGCTGAGATTCAGGCCGAAAATCACCATCCTCATCACCGCAATCGGCATTTCGTTGTTTCTTGAATTCGGCGGCCAATTGGTGTTCGGCCCGGATCCCAAGTCATTTCCGACACTCATCCCGTCGACGACGCTCATCGATACTCCGAATCTTATTCTCACGAGTACACCGGTCATCGTGATAGCAACCGCCGTCGTCCTCATGCTTCTTCTTCGCTTCATTGTCATGCGGACAAAAATCGGCACGGCGATGCGGGCGCTCTCGTTCAATCAGCAGGCGGCGAGTTTGATGGGAATAAACATTAATACCGTTATCTCCTTTACGTTCATCGTCGGATCGAGCCTTGCGGCTGCCGGAGGGATACTCTATGGTTCTCTCTACCCGAGCATCAACCCCCTCATGGGAGTGTTCCCGGGGTTGAAGGCGTTCATCTCGGCGGTCCTCGGGGGAATCGGGAACATCCCGGGTGCCGCATTAGGAGGGCTCATCATCGGGCTCCTTGAAACGTTTGTTACCGGCTATCTCTCCCCCACCTTCCGTGATGCGATTTCGTTCGGCATTCTTATCCTTATCCTTCTCTTCAGGCCTTCCGGCCTGCTCGGGCGATATGAGGCGGAGAAAGTATGATGAACGCATCGGGGAAAAAGTGGGCGTTCATCGCAGCGATCGTTCTTAGCTTCGTCCTCGCGCAATTTCAGGGGGAGATCAACCCCTACTTCCTTCAGATTATTATCTATGTAGGGATCAACACAATACTCGCATCGAGCCTCAATCTCATCAACGGCTTTACGGGGCAGTTTTCTCTCGGACACGCGGGATTCATGTCCCTCGGCGCGTACACGGCTTCGATGATCACGATTACCTTTCAGGCGACCCCGGGTGCCACATCCAGTTATGTCATGTTTCCCGTCGCACTGCTTGTCGGCGGCATCGTTGCGGCTGTTGCCGGTGTCCTCGTCGGGATCCCCAGCCTGCGGTTAAAAGGAGACTACCTCGCCATCACGACGCTCGGCCTCGGAGAGATCATCCGCGTGATCATCCAGAATCTGGATTTTGTCGGAGGTGCGCGCGGACTTGTGGGCATTCCGAAACTGTCCGATTTTTTCTGGGTCTTCAGCGTCGTCGCGATCGTCATCTTCATGATCTCCAATATGATACACTCGACGTACGGAAAGGGATTCCTTGCCGTGCGCGACGATGAGGTGGCGGCGCAAGCCATGGGCATCAACACGACGAAATACAAGGTCATCGCGTTCGTCATCGGGGCGTTCTTTGCCGGAGTCGCGGGCGGGCTGTACGCGCACTTCGTTTCCTATATTACGCCGTCGCAATTCGGCTTCATCAAGTCGATCGAGATCGTCGTTATGGTGATCGTGGGCGGCATGGGAAATACCGTCGGCGTCATTCTTGCGGCGATCGTCCTGACAATCCTGCCGGAAGCGCTTCGCGGAGTCGCTGAATATCGCATGGTCCTCTATTCGCTCATGCTCGTGGTAATCATGATTTCCCGCCCGCAGGGGTTGTTCGGCACGGGGTTCAAACGGTTTTTCAAGAAGCAGGCTGCGTAGGATGAGCCTCCTCGAGTTACAAGATTGCACAATGAAGTTCGGCGGGCTCACCGCAGTTTCCGGATTGAGCGTGAGCATTGGGAAGTCCGACCTGATCGGCATGATCGGCCCCAACGGTGCCGGGAAGACCACAGCGTTCAATATGATCACGGGGGTCTACTGCCCCACAAGCGGCCAGGTGACGTTCAACGGAAGCAACCTGACCGGGAAGAAACCCTATGACATCGTGGCGACCGGGATTGCGCGGACGTTTCAGAACATCCGCCTCTTCACAAGTCTTACGGTATTCGAAAACGTCCAGGTTTCCTTCAACAAGAGTCTCAACCACGGCCTTTCACATTCGGTGCTTCAACTGAAGAAATTTCGGGAGGAAGAGGACTCCGTCCGCCGGACGATCGTCGATCTTCTCAAAATCTTCAAGCTCGACGGCGTCAAGGACGAACTGGCGACCTCGCTTCCGTACGGGGATCAGCGGCGTGTCGAAATCGTGCGCGCCCTCGCGACGAAACCCAAGCTCCTGTTGTTGGACGAGCCGGCGGCGGGCATGAATCCCACGGAAAAAGTCGAGCTCATGAAGCTTATCAAAGAGGTGAAAGAACGGTTCGATATCGCGATCCTTCTCATCGAACACGATATGAAAGTCGTCATGGGGATTTGCGAGCGGATCTTTGTCCTCGATTACGGAATCAAGATCGCCGAAGGGACCCCATCGGAAATTCAATGCAACCCGAAAGTTATTGAGGCATATCTTGGCGAGCAGGTGGAAACCTGATCACGCGAACCGCGTAACTCTGTCCCGTACTCTAATGAAACCATGCTGCGCATAGAAAATCTTCACGTCAAATACGGCGCCATTGCAGCGCTCAAGGGCGTTTCCCTCACGATCGATCAGGGAAAAATTGTCACGCTCCTCGGGACAAACGGCGCCGGAAAATCGACGACGCTTCGCGCGATCTCGGGACTTGTAAAATCGGCAAGCGGAACAATCGAGCTCGAAGGCAAGAATATTACCAACACGCCGTCGCATGAAATCGTCGCGCGCGGCATCGCGCAGGCTCCGGAAGGAAGAATGATTTTCGGCAACCTCACGGTGAAGGAAAATCTTGAGATGGGAGCCTATCTTCGCAAAGATAAGGCAGCGATCCAGCAGGATCTTGAGTTCGTGTTCTCAGTTTTTCCGCGCCTCAAAGAGCGGATCAAGCAGGCCGGAGCGACGCTCTCCGGCGGCGAGCAGCAAATGCTGGCCATCAGCAGGGCGCTTATGGCAAAGCCGCGCCTTCTCATGATGGACGAGCCCTCCCTCGGCATCGCCCCGATCCTCGTGAAAACGATCTTCGAAAAAATTGTTGAGATCAACAAAGAACTCGGCATGACGATCCTCCTTGTCGAGCAGAATGCGCATCTCGCCCTGAAGATTGCTCACTACGCGTATGTCATCGAAACCGGACAGCTTGTCATCCAGGGAAAAGCGTCCGAAGTTGCCGAAAACGCGGAAGTCCGCAAAGCATACCTCGGCGAAAGCTGACATGAAGTTCAAACTCTCCCTTACGCAATGGATATTTGTGGGAATGGGATGCGGTTTGATTCTTGGCTGGCTCGTCCCCGATGCCGCGACATCGCTGAAACCTCTCAGCACAATTTTCCTCCGGCTCATTAAATCGATCATTGCTCCCCTCATCTTTGCCACGCTGGTCGTCGGCATCGCCGGCCACGGCAACCTGAAGCAGGTGGGCAGGATGGGGTTCAAATCGATCATCTATTTCGAAATTGTCACAACGCTTGCCCTCGTCATCGGGCTTGTTGCCGTGAATATCATCAAGCCGGGCGTCGGCGTCCACCTCGCGGCCGATCCTCATGCCGCGGATTTTGCGGCCAAGAAACAAACGATCGCCGACGTCATCACCCATATTTTCCCGCAAAGTTTTTTCCAGGCTGCTGCCGACGGCGAGGTTCTTCAGGTCGTCGTGTTCACCCTGATCTTTAGTTTTGCGGTGGCGCTGATTCCTGCCGAGAAGCGGACAACGATGCTCCGGTTTTGCGATTCGCTTGCCGAGACCATGTTCAAGTTCACCGGGATCGTCATGCGGTACGCGCCGATCGGCGTCGGAGCTGCGATCGCCGTGACGGTCGGAAGCAAAGGGCTTTCTGTCCTCATCAATCTCGGGCTGCTCATTGTAACAATGTATGTGGCTCTTGCTTTCTTTGTCGTCATCGTTTTCGGAGCGGTGGTGCTGATATTCCGGCTCCCTGTGAAAGCATTTGTCAGCGCGATCAAGGAACCGGCTCTCATCGCCTTCTCAACAACCAGCTCTGAGGCGGCATTACCCAAAGCAATGGAGGTCATGGAGAGGCTCGGCGTTCCCCGGCGCATCGTGGCATTCGTCATTCCGACCGGGTACAGTTTCAATCTCGACGGTTCGACGATGTACCTCTCCCTCGCGGCGATCTTTGTTGCGCAGGCCGCGGGTGTGGAGCTTTCCGTCTCACAGCAGGTTCTCATGATGCTGACGCTCATGCTTACGAGCAAAGGCGTCGCCGGAGTCCCGCGGTCGTCGCTTGTCATCCTCGCAGGCACGCTCGCATCGTTCGGGCTTCCCATTGAGGGGGTCGCCGTCATTCTGGGCGTCGATGAGATTTTGGACATGGGTCGCACCACGGTCAATGTTGTCGGCAACTGCCTCGCGAGCGCTGTGATCGCGAAATGGGAAGGTGAATTTGTTTCTGCGGGTGAAGCTCAGCCGGTCTGATACTTTTTCTTGAGGCTTACGCTACCATGAATGTCGTTTATGCCATACTGCTCGGGATTGTCCAGGGGCTTACGGAGTTTCTTCCGGTAAGCAGCACCGCACATTTGACGCTGGCGGGGAAGATTCTTGGCGTCATCGACCCGGCACGGCCGGCAGATTGGACAGCTTTTATAGCGATTATGCAGTTGGGGACCGTCGCTGCGGTGTGCATCTATTTTCTTCGCGACCTCACATCAATGCTCGTCTCCGTTCTGGGTGATTTCAGAAAAAGCGCGCCTGCGGAAACGAGCCGCTGGAGCGTCGAATCACGGCTCGCGGGGAAGATCGTCCTCGGGACCATTCCTGTCGTCCTTATCGGCCTGGCATTAAAATCAGTGATCGAGGGGACGTTCACCAAAGAGATCAGCACATTCGCGACAAGCCTTATCGTTTTTGCTCTTATGTTGCTTTGGGCGGAAAAAGCCGGCAAGCGCGTACGGACCGAGGAACAGACCACCTGGAAGGACGCGATCGCGATAGGCATAGCACAGGCGTGCGCTCTCGTCCCCGGAGCGTCCCGTTCGGGCACAACGATCACCGCAGGGCTCTTTCTTGGATTGACGCGGGAGACTGCTGCGCGGTTTTCCTTTCTTCTCAGTATTCCAGCTGTTGTCGCGAGCGGACTATTTGAAATGTGGCGTGCACGCCACGACCTTGGAAGTATCGGCCTCGTACCCCTGGCGATATCGACGATCGTCGCAGGCATTGTCGGATATGGGACGATCGCATTTCTCCTGCGTTACCTGAAGACGCACTCGACGTTTCTCTTCATTTGGTACAGGATACTTCTTGGAGGGATTTTGTGGGGACTGCTGCTGGCGAAACTCATATAGATTCATGCCTCCGGGCTACCCCTTCCTTACACCTTCGTAAAATACTCCTTCGCCTTCTTCATCACCGATTGAATATATTCCGTCTTTCCTTTTGTGTAGGCGGCTCGGTCATGTTGAAAATCCTTCGATAGAGTACGTTTGAGCTGAGCGTAGTTCCCGGCTTCTGCGGGAAATGCACGCAGATAATCCCTGAAGAGCAGTCGTTCCCAGAGCTCCGAATCTCCCTCGACCATATGAATATGATGGGTGCGTTCGCCCCGGGGATTCCGTTTAATGAACCAGGCATACCAGGGGGGTTGATCATCAATCGTTGGCCGCCAAAAATACTCATACCCGGCGCTTCGCAATATTGGAACGACAACGTTCTTTGTTTCCTCAAGGCTGGAGACTTCGACGAGCATATCGACAACCGGCTTTGCGGAAAGCCCTGGTACTGAGGTACTCCCAAAATGCTCAATCCTGCGGATAAGCTTTTGGGGCAGAAGACCGCGGAGGTGTTCGGCCTCCTCCTGAAAAGCGTTCGGCCATTCAGGATCATAGGGAAGAAGGGAGATTTCTTCCCGGATTAACTCCTGCACTCTTTCTTCTTCGGACGTTGACACGATAATCTCTCTTCCCTTCCTGAATTCAGTGAGGTTAAATATAAAAGCGTTCGTGGGCCCAAAGCGCCTGAAACGTCGTATTCATTCCCTTGCACATAAATATCATCCGTCCGTTCTCGAAGGGCATACAGTATGTACAATCAGTCGTCCCGACAAGTTCCGCTTCCTTGTACCTGCTACGCAAGTCAGCGAGATTCTCCTGCAGGTCCCTGCTGCCCCCGACGATAATCGCAATATCTCCCGAGCGGGTTCCGGGCCCCCAGAGCCAGTAGTTGTTATGAGCGCAAAGAGCCGGCGGCAGGCCATATCGTTTTCCGAAAAAATCAATGGCGCCCGCCTCACCGTAGTTCCGTACGTACACGACACAGCGCGATTGTTCCTCCGGACTCAGCTCCCCGTACGCTCTCGCGACGATCGCAGTAAGATCCTCCCACCCGAACATATCGGCGTAGTGTTGAGGCAGTATGCCAAGAGCATTCCGTTCCTCGGCCTTCGGGGTCAGCCCAAGCGATTTTTGATATGCAATGAAACTCTCAACGGGAAGAACGGGAATTGTCAATGGCGCCGCAAGCACCGCCCCTGCGAGAACGAGACCCGCCGCGGCAGCCCTCACCCAATTCCATGCAACAGCACGTTCGATGAAGACTGCCCCTCCGGCAAAGAGGAGCGGATAGACCGGCGAGAGATAGTAGAGCTTGGCGCTCCCGATCGTCATCATGATGAGGATCACGAGGTAGGTCCAGCCAAGTACCCTAACGCTCTTGCCGTTTCGATCCAAGAAGAAAAAATAGATCCCGAGCAGCCAGACCGGAGCCGTGAAGTAATTATTGTACTTCACCTGTCCGACAAGAAATTCAGATACCGGGAGGTGCACATTCTTTTCCTGGCTGGCATTCCGCATGAACTCCAGCGACGGCAGCCCGTTCTGGATTTCCCAGACCACATGAGGCGAAAATATCAAGGCCGCCAGTGCCGCGCCGATCCAGAACCACCGTGATCGTAGATGTTTCCGATACGGACTCAGAAGCAGGCCGGCACCCAATCCAATGCACAAAAATCCAATCGAATACTTGTTCAGCAAGCCAAGGCCTGCGACGAGGCCAAAGAGGATCCACAGCCTCTCCCGGCCTGTGACTATAATTGTCACAGCAAGGGTGAAAGCCAGGGCCCAAAAAAGAACGTCGAACGCGTTCATCGAAAAATATCTTCCGTGCCCAAGGAGCACAGGTGAGGCAACAACGGCGAGAGCAGTCAGTGTTTGTGCGAACGTCCCCCCACCAAGGCGGCGGGCCGTGAGAGAGGATAGAACGACGACACACGCTCCCGCAGCGGCGGCCAGGAAACGGATGGCATGCAGCGAATCGCCCGCAATCCACCGGACGACGGTAAGCAGACCTATTGAAAACGGCGGCTGGTCAACATATCCCCACGCGAGATGATCGCTGCAAGCAATATAGTAGAGCTCATCTCGAAAGTAGCCGTAATTGTTGTGGAAGGCGGCGACAAAAATGAATTGCGCAACGGCGATCCCTGTAGGAAAGGCCAGGCCGGCAAATGATGACCGTTTCGGAGCGTCCTGTTCCACGTTGTGACTTTTTGAAGTGGGAAAATAATGGAGGGAATATAAACGATGCCCGGATGAGAGTCAACCACTCTTCGTGCCGCAAAACGATCGGGCCCGGGGCCCGCCGCAACGAACGCGAGGTGCTACCTGGAAGGCTAGCCCTTCAGCTCCTCGGCAACGAGGAGGACGGTCATCTTCCGGGTCAGGCGCAACACAGTAAGCTCAATGCGTTTTCCGACGACATCACTGGAGAGGAGCTTATGAAGATCATCGATGCTCTCGATGCGCTGTCCGTCGAAGCCGACAATGACGTCTCCGGTCAGGAGCCCTGATTTTTCCGCAGGCCCGCCGGGTTCCACTGCGCTCACCATCACTCCCCGTCGACCTTCAAGCTGGTGGACACGGCGGGCATTTGTCGCAATTTCCAAAACCTGGCCTGCGATGCCGATGTACGCTCGTGTGACCCGCCCGTCTTTCATGAGCTTGCCGGCGATGATCTTAGCGGTGTTGACGGGGATGGAAAAACAAATCCCCTGCGCCCAAGGGATCATTGCGGTATTAATGCCGATGACGTTGGCCTGGCTGTCAACCAGCGGGCCACCTGAGTTCCCGGGATTCAGCGCGGCATCGGTCTGGATAACATTATCAATCAGTCTTCCCCCCTCTGCCCGGAGCGATCTGCCCAGCGCGCTGATAACGCCCGCGTTGACCGTGGCCTGAAACCCGTATGGATTACCGATCGCAACGACAAGCTGGCCGATGCGGATCGATTTTGAATCACCCAGCGATGCCACCGGCAAATCCTGTGCATTGACGCGAATGACGGCGAGGTCGGTGTACCGATCATCGCCGATCAATTCGGCGGCAAATTCCCGGCCGTCCTGAAGCATGACTTTTGTGGAAAGAGCGCCGTGGACGACATGACTGTTGGTCAGGACAAATCCATCGGGCGTGAAGATTACGCCGGAACCGCTGCCGCGAACTTCCTCTGGCAATTGGCGCTGGCGCTGCCCCATGCGCTTCTGGCGAGCGTGCGACACATCGATCATCACGACAGAAGGGGCTACGCGATCGACGACGTTAATGACGGTCTGCGAATAAGAATCGAGCAGTGCAAGCTCGGCCGCTTCCTGTTGATCCTGTGCGGATTGTCCGTTCGCTTTGCGTACTACAGTTACCGGCATGGTTGTTCTATGCGTTATTCGTAAGAGTAATGACTGTTATTTCTGATCGCGCGCCGAGGCGGACCGGCGGTCCCCAGTATCCGGTGCCTTTGCTCACGTAGACCCATGTTCCGTTATGATCGTGGAGGCCTTTAATATACGGCTGTCCGAGGGTGGCGACGAGATTCCAGGGGAAAAACTGGCCCCCGTGCGTATGGCCGGAGATCATGAGATCATACCCCAACGACTCTGCCTGGTACAGCGATCTCGGCTGGTGTGCAAGAAGTATTCTCGGACGGTCTTGCGGCGCGTTGTGAATCGCGGCGCGGGGATCGGACTTATGGCTCGGCAGGAATTGTCCGCCGCTGTAATCGGTCACTCCGGCAAGAACGATGGAGGCTCCGTTGCGTTGAATCAGCCGGTGCTCGTTCAGGAGGACGTCATACCCGAGCCGGCGGGCTTCCTCCACCCACTGCTCGACGCCGGAATAATATTCGTGATTCCCTGTAATGAAAAATTTTCCATGCGGGGCCTCAAGCTCCGCGAACGGTTCAACGTCGCTCCGGAGATGCGGTACCGAACCGTCGGCAAGATCCCCGGTGAACGCAATGAGATCGGGTTTCAGCTGTTTCACCTCATTGACGACAACTTCAATCCAGTCTCTTCTCACCGTGAGGCCTGCATGAATGTCGGTGATTTGAACGATCCTGAAATCCGAAAACTCTTTGGGCAGCCTGGTGATCGGAACGGTGATCTCAACGATGCCCGGTTTCCTGCGCGCCTGGTAGATTCCGTAGCCGGTGAGGCTGGCTGCAACGCCCAGGACGCCCACATTCGTCACCTGGAGAAGAAAATTTCTTCTGGAAGGATCAAGCTGTACCGGAGGGTGCGATGTGAGTTTTTGGCCAAGCGCATAGAGATTCACCGCGCCGAGGGCGATAAGCCATACAACATCCCGGATCACCAGAAATGTGAACACAAACGATAAGAATCCAAGACTCGTGTAGGCGATCCAGGAAAGCGGATCCGTCAAATTCTCAAACCGGCGCATGAGAAAACTCGATGCTACCGGCAGTGCGAACAGGAGTATAAGGCCTGTCCAGGCAATCACTTTCCACATCATGCCGATTTTCGCCGGCACAATGAGCCGCAATCCAACGTACACACACCCGATGCACAGGATTGTGAAGACGATGGTAATCCACGATACGTTCATAGCTCTTTTGGTGCGGGTGCTGTGGGTGTTGTTATTGTTGTTCGTTACGGCCAATTGATCCTGCTCATCTCGTTCCTGGTGTCGGTTCGCTGCTTCCGGGACCGCATCGGTGCCGCCACTCCGATTTGAATTTTTCCCGCTCCTCCGGCGTCATTGCCGCCAGCTTCTCCTCGAACCGCTTTCTCCAGCGGTCGCGGCGCCAGCCGCTGCCATATCCCCCTCTTCCCCATCCGCGCAGCAGTATGTGGGAAAGAACCAGCAATCCCACTGCCTGCCAGAATGAAAGCTGCGGTCCCTTGAAGAGCTCGGGAATCAGAGCGTTCCACAATTGCAAAACGATGAATCCTATCAAGAGCGTTCCAATTGCAAACAAAACAACCATTTTCATTCCTCTGAACACCCATCTTGTTCTCATATCATTCTCCGGTAAGTGTTAAATCTCTTCATTCAATTCCCGCAATCGTTCCCTGAGATGCAGAATTGCGTAACGTTTCCTTGAAAGCAGCGTGTTGACCGGCTCTCCTGTTTGTTCCGCAATTTCTTTGAAGCTCTTTCCTTCGAGCTCATGCATGACGAACACCTCGCGCTGTTCATCGGGGAGTTCATCAAGCGCATCGGCAAGTTCACGCCAGAATAAGGAACGGTCATAGATATCGTCGGGATGCTGTCCCGGATCAAAAAGAATCTCTTCGAGATTGACCGGGCCTTCCTCAGGATCTTCATTTCCGGAGAAAGACGCCGGCCTCTTTTTTCTGTACCAATCGATGATTCTGTTGCGTGCGACCGTAAAGAGCCACGACGTCAGTTGCTCAATGGGCGCTGTGACATTATAGCTTGAGGTGAGTTGCAGAAAAACGTCCTGGAGTATATCTTCGGCGTCCTCATCGGTCCGAACCCGTCTCCGGATAAAGTCAAAGAGCCTCCTTCTTTCCTTTCCAACCGTTGCAACGGTTGTCGCCGTCGCCGCATTGTAATCCGATAGTACTGTATCTGGCAAATTGCCCCTTTTAATAGAAGACGTGCGAAGTGAGGATATATTGTACAACAATTACCATGCAAATGCCCTGCCACGTGGCATCCAATCGATTTTGCAATTTAGGGCTGAATTACGGAATTGGTGTTGAGGTGAGAACTGCCTGCTTCCCTGCCGGGAAGGCGTATCCTTGCAACTATGTCAGGAATAGTGGCGTGCGGAGTACTCAGGCTGATGCGCCGTGGCGTTTCTTCATCATCGGCATGATAAGAAACTTGTCGAGCAACGCGATCCCCCCAAGGAAAATGAAGATAAACGCGGTGAGGCCGTAGGTATTCTTCGCGAAGGCGAACGAGAGATAGTTTCCGACCCAGGAATTGAACGCCTGCAGCCCCGTGCTCACGCCCCCCCCGACCTGCTTGTACACCTCCTGCGTCGCGACGCTTGTCTGTCCGAGCTCGGTGGAATCGAATTTCCCCGTCACCTTCAGCGCAAGAATGAGGACGCCGGCAACAAAGGTCAACGCCAGAAACGGAGCGAGATTGCGAAAGAAGAGCCATGTGAATGACGGAGTCGAACGCAACCCAAGTTCACGAAGCACCCGTTCGGTAAATTTCGGGGAAGCCTCCTCAAGAGGAAGGCTCCGGAGAGAACGGTCAATCGTACGGAATGCGTTCACACGTGATTGGCACAACGAGCATGCACGAAGATGCAACTCAACGTCGCTCGAAAGCGCGCCGTCGACGTATTCCTGGACTTGGTCGGATGTAAGATGGTTCATACGGCAATATTCTCCGGATAAAGTTTTTGTGAAAGCCGCTTCCGAAGGAGATTCCGCGCCCGGAAGAGATGAATCTTCACCGTGCCGAGCGGCAATTGTGTCACTTCGCAAATCTCTTCGTGCGACAATTCCTGAAAATAGAAGAGCGAGAGCATGAGCGCGTATTTTTCCGGAAGCTGTTCGACAGTATCCTTCATGATGCGCGCCGTCTCCTTCATCTCGATCTCCTGTGCAAGGGGAATATCTGATTCAACCTCAAGCTGATCCTCATCCAGCGCCAGGAATTCCGAATCGCGCCGGTTACGCGCAACCTTCGTCATACAGACGTTGTACACAATCCGGTACAACCAGGTGCCGAATTTTGCCGTTCCCTGAAACGAGTCGAGGGCCTTATAGGCCCGCACGAAACTGTCCTGGGCAGCTTCTTCTGCATCGCGCCGGTCGCGAAGTATGCGCAACGCGAGCGTCATCGCCCGATCCTTATAGCGGTCAACGAGCCGGCCATACAGGCGGTGGTCACCCTTACGAATGCTGGCGATAATTTCGTTGTCCGATAACGGCATATGCGTTTGCCCGTTTAGACTCCTGAAAACAGTTTGGGGTTACAGTGAAACCTTGCCCGGTGAACATGAGTCCAATGGTTCAGATATGAAAAAAGTAATCATTTTAACGAAAGGAAGCCAACATGAATGGCCCGGAAGTATTAGTCCCGATACTCAGCGTGGTTGCAACCGCCTGGGTCCTTATCACATTCTTCACTTCTAGAAACCGCGAGCGTATGGCGATGATCGAAAAAGGCCTGTCGAGCGATGAGATTAAGGCTCTCTACGCCCGTGATGTAAAGCGCGATCCGTTACAGTCTCTGAAATGGGGAATTCTCTTTGTCCTTGCAGGCATCGCCCTGATGCTTGGAAACTATCTTCATGATGCCTATGCCGTGGACGGCGGCGTTGTCGTAGGGATGGTGATTCTGTTTGTGGGAATCGGTTTGGTAGCGTTTTACACGATTGCTTCGAAAAGGATGAGCCAGTAACGCAGGCTCAAATTATCAGGCGAGGAAAGCGGGTGCCATCAGGCATCCGCTTTGTATGTTAACCCTGTCCCATCCCATGCATCATGACGAGCAGCAGGTAGATCACCGTCCCGACAGCAATAACAGATGCGATAAGGATGCTCCTGCCGGCAGTTGCGAGCAATGCGGGATCAGTGAGTCGTTGTTTTGCGGACATCGCTCTCCGGATAATGATCGGAGAGAGCAGGAAACCATTCAGTGCGAGTGGTACGACGAGAAACCATGATACATCCAGCCAGGGTGCTGAGCTCATGACCTGGCTGAGAATGCCGGCACCCTGGTTCTTCGCGGCTTCAATCCAGATATCCATCCCCCTCATGAAAAACAGCATCGCCACCCCGATGACACCCAGCCAGGCGCCCGCATAGGCAGTGCTCACGTCGTGCGCGGTAGGATCTCCCGTATTATGGCGGCCGGTTAATTTACTGTGAACCGAACCGTATCCCACATAGATCACGAATCCCAGATTCAGCCACGCCGCAAACCGCAACCATGAGGTTGGCGGAAGATAATAAATAAGATACAGGCAGGAGACGACGCCGAGTGCCGGAATGATCATCCCGCCGGGCACCTTGAACGGCCGTTTTCGCTCAGGCTCGCGCACGCGAAGCACCATGATACCGATACAGACGAGGATGAAGGCGAACAGCGTACCGATGTTCGTAAGATCCACCATCTCATCAATGCTCGCCACCGCGGCAAAGACAGCGACAAAGACTCCGGTAAGAATCGTCGAAATATACGGGGTTCTGTATTTTTTGTGCACCTTATAAAATGTCTTGGGCAGCAGACCGTCGCGCGCCATCGAGAAGAAAATACGCGGCTGGCCCAGTTGGAACACGAGAAGGACCGCCGTGTGTGCAACGACCGAACCGAACGCCACGAATCCAATCGCCCAGCCAAGATTGACATTAAACTGGTGCCCGACATGCTGAAGGGCCATGGTCAGCGGTTCGGCCTGTTCTGTGGCAAGCTTCGCCTTGAGGTCAGGATAGGAGATCAGGCCTGTGAAGACGGCAGCGACAAGTGCATAGAAAATTGTGCAGACGATGAGCGAGGCGATGATCCCGATCGGCAAGTTGCGCTGAGGGTCTCTTGTCTCTTCTGCCACCGTCGAAACTGCGTCAAACCCGATATACGCAAAGAACACGATCGCCGCGCCTGCGCTGATTCCCACCCATCCGTTGGGCGCAAAGGGGGTCCAGTTTGAAGGCTGCACATACGTAAATCCTATAAACATAAAAAAACAAAGCACGACGATCTTGATGCCCACCATAATGGCATTAAACCTCGCGCTCTCCCGAATCCCCCAGATAAGCACCATGGTGATGACTGCGACGATTGAAACGGCGAGGAGGTTGAAAATAATGGGGACGCCGAAAATATGGGGAGCGCTTTCGTAGACTCCCGGGATTTTTGCCGCAGTCCGGTAATCCATCGAAAGCCAATCGGGAATAATAATCCCGTTCAAGCCGATGCCGGGGGCATGGAGGCCCGCCAGGAGCGTTTTGAAATAGTTCGCCCAGCTTATGGCGACGGCAATGTTCCCGACTGCATATTCGATAATGAGGTCCCAGCCGATGATCCACGCGATGACCTCGCCAAGCGTGGCGTAGGAATATGTGTACGCCGACCCGGAGATCGGCACCATCGAAGCGAATTCCGCGTAGCAAAGGGCGGTAAAGCCGCAGATGACGGCAGTGAGGACGAAGGAGATCATGAGGGCCGGCCCGGCACCGAGGCGATTGACATCGCCGGCAGCTGCGGTTCCGATCGTGGCAAATATCCCGGCGCCGATGATCGCGCCGATGCCAAGCAGAGTGAGGGAGACGGGCCCTAACGCCCGGCGCAGCTGATGTTCGGGTTCCTCGGAATCCCGAAGAATCGCGTCGAGGTTCTTGGTCTTAAAAAGAGCTTTGAGCATGCCCTGCAGAATGTGAGCGGGATAAAATGATGCGCAAGGATAAAATGATGTGCAAACTAAGGAAAGAAACTCTGAGAGTCAAGCACTATTTACGTGGGTTGCTCGTCCTTCGAGGGGGTTGAAAGAACCATTTTTGCCTCGTCGGCATACTGGGGTTCGACATACACCTGGACTCCCCGGATCGGCTGGAACACGGGCATCATTCCCCCTGAATCGTCGCTCTGAACAAACGACTCGATCCCTGCCGCCGCAAGCGTAGCCTGGGCGAGCTCTGCATCGACTTCATTGGCAAAAACCGCAACGCTGACGTAACCTTCCATGTGGTCCCCCTTCCCGATAGTGTACGAGAGAACTTACAGAATATTTACGCGAATTGCAATCGCAGGGCGCGATTACAGCTTATCGTCAGCGGTGGTGCTAGCGATTTCCTCGATCGTCGTGACGCCTTTTTTCAGAAGTTCAATGCCGGCCTCGCGCAAGGTCCTCATCCCCTGCTTGATCGCGATCTGCCGGAGCGCCTCTTCGTTGATCGAGGATCCCGAATCCATGATCATCTGCCGGATTTCAGGCGTAAAATAGAGCACTTCATGAATCGCTGTCCTCCCTTTATATCCATTCAGGCAGTGGAGGCATCCCACGGGCCGGTAGAAATTGGTATCGGCAATCTCATCCTTTGGAAAACCTATCTTGTCGAGCGTGACCGGGATGACCTCCTTGTCGATCGCCTTGCACCGTACGCAGAGCTTGCGAACAAGCCGCTGGGCGACGATAAGGTTGATGGAGTACGCGAGCAGAAACGGCTCAATTCCCATTTTATAAAGGCGTGAAATAGCGCTCGGGGCATCGTTCGTGTGAAGCGTCGAGAACGTCAGGTGCCCGGTATTGGAGAGCTTGATCGCCATATCCGCCGTTATCCTGTCGCGAATTTCACCCACCATGACGATATCGGGATCGTGACGGAGAATTGCGCGCAGCGCCCCTTCGAAATCCAGTTTCGGATTGAGTTTTACCTGCCGTGCCCCTTCGATGAAGTACTCGACGGGGTCTTCGACCGTGAGAATGTTCAGCGACGGGTGCATGACCGCTCTGAGAGCGGCAAGCAGCGTCGTGCTTTTTCCGCTTCCCGTCGGTCCGGTAAGAATAACGATTCCGTACGGCTTCGCAATCGAGAGTTTGAATCTTTCAAGCGCGTATGGCTGGAATCCTATGTTGTCCACCGTGATGCTTGCCTCAGGATCACGCAATACGCGGATGACAATCGATTCAAATTTGACCTTGAGTTCCTTTCCCTCAATGGGGATGATCGAAACGCGGAATCGGACGATTTTGTTATCGACGGTCTTCTGCACGAATCCGTCCTGCGCCATATTGCGCTCAAACCGGTCCGTCCCCTTTGCGATGTCTTTGATCACGGCCGAGACAGCGTCGGCACGAAGGTCATCGATCGTTTGCCACAGGCTCAGATGCCCGTCGACGCGAAAATGGATTTCCGTCTTTCTCGCCGCGCGCGGGATAACATGAATGTCGCTGGCACTGAGCCGGACGGCGTCGGCGAAAATATTGTCGACCAGCTCGGCCAGATGGCCGCGCCGTATCTCTTCGTCAAGCTCATCAATAATATCGGCCGCTTCCTCGTCGATATAGTCCATCGTCTTGGTGGATGGCCTGCTCTGGTTATCGACGATGAGCTCACGGCTCAGTTCTTCAAAGCCGTGAAGCGTTACATAGACAATCTCATATTTGGAGTACGGAAGCGCCCTTCCGACCGTCGTCACTTCGGGATTCGTGGGATCAGGAGTAATGACCTGGATCTTCGATACATCATTATCCGAAATCTGGTACGGGAGGATCTTACTGGCTTTGGCGATGTCCCGGATGCGGGCAGGAAGCATTTCGAGAATCTTGTTGATAAACGCAAGGCGCTCACCATCGGGCTCGATCGCGGAAAGGTCGATACTCTTGAACGAATAATAGCGGACGAATTCCCCGTAGACCGCCTCGCGGTCTACTTCGTACTTATCGATAAGAATCTGAAAGAGGTGGCGTTTCTCGCCATCGCCCTGCATTTTCTTCCATGCGGCCGCATCATTCACCGTTTTCCGGGAAACGATGTTCTTCCGGATCAGCGTCTCAACGAAACGCGATACCCCATCGGCGGTGATGACGTTTTTGAGGTCTGCGGAATCGGATGACTGGTCCGGGGCCCTGTTCGCGGCGCTGGCCGTTATCGAACCGAGTTGCCCAAATGAAGAGGTGTTCTCCGAAGAATTGCCGTTCTCACCCTCTTTGACACCCCCGGGTGAAAACGATTTTATGTTATCTTGTTCGCTTGCCATGAATCAACAACATGAAACGATAGATGAATATACCACATTATAAGAAGATAATAAAAAAGAGACGATGCCAAGAATCACATCGTCTCTTTTTTGATCAAATTTGACTGATTATTCGTACCAGTCCACCACCCGATAGGCGAGAAGGTGGCCTACGAGGCTCGCCTTGCGCAGCGCTTCGCTGCTATAGAGCACCTGGGCGCTTCCGTTCATGTCGTATGTGCTCCCATTGGCTCCGCCCATGAGAAGCGCGCCAATAATTTTCATGGAGCCCAGCGATGTAACCTGGATTTGTGACGTCCCGTACATGATCACGAGCCCGTGCCATGTGAGATTCCCGTTCCCCGTAAAATTCACGTTGCCGTTCACGACAAGAATCCCCCACCCGTCGGTGTTTCCGTTCATTGAGATTTTGGCCTGCGCGGATGGATCTGTCGCCTCGATATACGTGATCTTCGGATCGTTGCTGGTCCCCCAGTTGACCGTATTGCCGGAAAATGTAGTCGTGCCGCTCCCCGACGCAACCAGCTTATTATCGGCAGCGTCGATATAGAGAGGTATGAAGGAGGCCGGGTCGGTCAGTGCAGGATTTATCTGAATGTCGCCGGGATTCCCGATGATATTCGCCGAATCTTTGCTGGCGAGAACCTTGGTACTATCATAGGAATTCATGACGGCGACGCCCGGAACGCCCGTCGCAAGAATCGGATTATTCCCTGAGGTATCGTAATTCTGGCCGTCAATGTAGATTTTGGGATTACTCCCGTGCTGAAGGTCAAACGAGCCCACCGAATCGATATGCAGGCTTACCGCCCCCCCAATCCCCGGAAATGGTTTTGGGTATGCCCGGAGCGTTGTTCGTACTGTGTAGAGCGTGTCTTCAAATTTGCCGGTCGACACCAGCCGGAACGTCGTATCATTGATAGGTGTGGCACTTACTGTGTAGCTGCCACGGTCTAGATTCCCTGAAATGTTAAATCCCGACGGCCCGTTGAGTTCTCGATTCTTTAACGAAAGATTAATGGCCGCACGGGCGATATCGCGCGAGGCGCTGTACTTGACGTAACCGTAGATCTGAATATCCGCATAGCTCTGCCGGTGATTCAGGCTCGAATTGATCATGCTGAACAAGATCACCAAAAAAAGCACGCCGATGAGGACCTGGCTACCCATAGTTCATCCAGTTCGAGGTTAGAGGTTTCTCGGAAAAATCGTTTTTTCCCAGTGGACACCCTGATAGCCGGTGTCGCTTGGGGTGTCGGTTGTTTTTATGACGCGCTCCGATGCCTCAAAGTCCATGTGAACATA
The DNA here is from genome assembly GCA_035495255.1 of Bacteroidota bacterium. Taxonomy (GTDB): domain Bacteria; phylum Bacteroidota; class Ignavibacteria; order UBA10030; family SZUA-254; genus DASYTP01. Next base: position 22,505 of record DATJGD010000056.1, read on the forward strand.
GATGGACCTGATTTGGGAGAGAGTTGTCGTTTTCTTGCCCAATGAATCATAGTACGTGAACAAAAGATTGGTCAAGCCAAGAATAGCGTCGGTCGATGACTGGCCGGAGACGCTTCTGTGGAGGATCCTGTCGCGGGGATTTCTCGTTGATGCGACATTCGATTCGCTCGTAGACCCCAGGGAATATTGAATGGTTCGAACAACACCGTCATCAAGCAGATCGGCCGTGAAGGTGATGCTCACCGAATCCGCCGCTGTGACCGCCGTCCCCTTCGGAACTTTGTATCCCGCCTTTACAAAATCATACTCCAGAATTCGTGCCGCGGTAACGGCATTCGTCTGCATGGTCAGCGTTGTTGTTTTCTCGATGCTTGTCTGATTCAGATTGATTGCGCGGCCCAGGATCGAGAGCATGATAAGTCCCCCGATGACAACGGCGCCGGTAATGTTTAGCAAAGATGACATAGGCTATCGAAATTCATGCATAGGGTTCAGAAGAACTGCCGGTAGACGGCCGTTGATTTCACCGTGACCGGATGTAACAGATTCGGATGCGTTACGTTGACAACGATCTTTTTGTAAAACGTCTGGGCATTGGTGGTCGAATCGTAGTTTGCGCCACCAACGTAATACACGGTATCTTTCACATAAAAGTCGCCAAGCCGCGGAGATGTGACGATGCGGGTGTACTTGTTGTAATCGTCAACATCATCAAAACCGAGCCTTGACCGGAACGGTTCCCGTTCATTCACGACGGTGGTCGAATCGCCCACATCACGCCCGAGCGAGTCGGACCGCGTGAGGTAGCTGAGATTATAAATGACTGCATTCTTCGTCTTGACATCAAAGGCCTTCACGATGATCTCGTCGACCATGGCTTCACCGATGGCTGTCGCATCGATCGTCGCCTCGTTATCGAGGTCGCCTGCAAACGAGCGGATGAGCGAGCCATTGATTGCCAGCTGAAGCGTTATAAGTATCGCCAACGCAGCGACGATCAAGAGCAATTGATTGGAACCCATGTACCCCTAAGAAATCTGAAACATTTTAATGCATCGGGGGCAACAGAAGAAAAACACTTCGTGAACTTAACCTGAACTCCCCGAACAACGATCTCTCAGCACGATTACAGGTTCAGGCTATTGCGTTACGCGGAAGTACCTTGCGGGCGATACTTGGAGAAAAATAACTATACTAAAGTAATCCGATCCGCCTACAAAGTCAAGGAAAAATTACGAAACTCCCGCTTCAAAGACGTGATGTGGGACACCGTTTCGTTACATGAGGTACGTTCTTCCCGATGAAAAAATTTTAATCGGGAAAAACGGGTATGAGTGAGAAGTAGTTACACAGCGGATCTTGCATGCGTTCGCTCGCGATGGAGCTGCGCCACAGTTACGCCGACAATAAAGGCGATGGAACTGTAATAAATCCAGAAGATAAAGACGATAAGAAATGCGTAGGTTCCATACAGCATACTATAAGAATGGAACGCGGAAAGGTACCAGACAAATCCCCTCCCTGCGATCCACCAGAGAATAGTCGTCACGAGGGCCGCAACCATTGCGGTCCTCGCGTTCACCGTGCGGTCGGGTATGAGACGGTTAATGAGAAAAAACATCACAAATCCGGGTATGTAGGCCACGGCAAACGAGTTAATGCTCTGAAAGAAGCCGTAGAGACTTATGTCCAGGATCGGGATATTGCTCACAAAATTCTTCAAAATTGAAGAAGTCCAGATGAATACGTTTGCCATGAAGAAGAGCATCCCGAGGACGAGGACGAGCAGAATCTCTTCTACGATCTTAATTATTACGAGCTTACGCGTCGTAATTTTGTAGATGCGGTTGAGGACAGACCTGACTGCGCTGAAAAGAGATGTCGCGGTCCAGGTGAGAATCCCCAATCCAATAATGCCATACGAAGACTTGTGGCGAATAATGTCATCGATGACATTCTGAATATTCCTCTTAATTTCCTGCGAATAGGCCTCCCGCGGAAATGCCGCATTCAGCACTTCATTGACGCGCCGTATCGCGAGATCTGAGGAGCTCAGGAGAGCGCCCAGCAGCGACGTCAGCAGGAGAAGAAACGGGATAAGACAGAGGATGCCGTTGAACGCGATCCCCGATGCGTAGAAGAGCATTTGCTCCTCGCGGAACCGGGTGTAAATACCCTTCAGATAATACCAAATTGTCCGTACGAGTGAGCGCAACGTTCCTCCCATACCCGGTCAGAGCGTTTTGAGATGGGCATATTTCAGCAGGAGATTCTTTCTTCCCACTGAATCAAAATCAATAACCGCCTTGAGCGACTCCCCTTGTCCTGAAATCGCCAGGATTTTACCCCTCCCGAAGACGCTGTGTTCAACGTGCATTCCAACGTTCATCCGTTCTCCTTCCTCATCTCCGTGGTCGTAATCAGGGACGACATCGGAATGGTAGTGCGAATCCTCATCCGGTGAAGACCGGCGCCGCCACGCAGGTGTATGAACGGATCGCTCCGGAAGTCCGGTATAGCGCTGACGGCCAGACTTCTCCACCAGTTCATCCGGAATCTCTTCGAGAAACCTCGAGGAGGATTGGTAGGTCATCTCGCCGAAGCGATAGCGTATCCTTGCATAGGAAAAGAAAAGCTTTTTCATGGCCCTTGTTATTCCCACATAACAAAGCCGGCGCTCCTCTTCGAGCTCCTTTGTCTCGATCATCGAAGTATAGAGCGGGAGCAGGCCTTCCTCCAGCCCTGTAATAAAGACGACAGGATATTCAAGGCCTTTCGCACTGTGGAGCGTCATAAGCGTCACCGCGTTCCGGTTTTCATCCAGGTCGTCGACCGCAGCAACGAGAGCAGCGTCCTCCAGAAACTCCGCAAGCCCGGATCCCTCGTGATCGGCGGTGAATTCCGAAATGGCGGACAAGAGTTCCTGCACGTTCTCCCATCTTGACAGTGCTTCGGTCGTTCCCTCCTCTTTAAAGTTCCGCAGGATGCCGATCTCGTCGACCAGCGAGCGCGAAAGCTCACTTGCGGTGATCTTCGGCAGGAGCGCTGAATATTTTTCCAGGAGAGCCGAGAATACATGAAATCCCTCCCTTGCTTTCTTTGAAAGCCCTGCAATCTCCTTCGAACGAACGAGAGCGTCTGCAAGCGAGAGGCTGTGTTCCCCGGCAAAGGCTTCCAGTCTCGAGACCGCAACATCCCCCAGTCCCCGGGCCGGGTAATTCAGTACGCGCAACAGTGCGTCATTATCCTGCCTGTTGACAAGGATTCGCAGGTATGCCAGGACGTCTTTTACTTCTTTGCGTTGATAAAATTCCACGCCGCCAACGATCGTATACGGAACGCTGTTTTTTCGCAGGGCGTCTTCGAGTGAACGGGACTGCGAATTTGTCCTGTACATAATGGCGACATCTTTGAGGTCAAGCTTCAGCCGCTGTAGCTGTTCGAAAATCCGTGTCACGATCGTCTCCCCCTCATCGCGGTCATCCCGGCAATCGAGCACCGTTATGAGATCGCCGCCGGGATTCTGCGTCCAGAGATCCTTCGCAATCTGGTCGGGGTTGTGTTTGATAAGATGGTCCGCCGCCGACAGGATGGTACCCGTGCACCGGTAATTTTGCTCCAGGCGGATAATTTTGGTTTCGGGGTAGTCACGCTGGAAATCCAGAATATTCCTGATGTCGGCCCCACGGAATGCGTAAATGCTTTGCGCGTCGTCGCCCACGACGCAGATGTTCTTGTAACGGCAGGCGAGCTCATGGATGAGCGCGTATTGCGCGCGATTTGTGTCCTGAAATTCATCCACAAGGATGAACCTGAAATACTCCTGATACTTTTCGAGAACCTTCGTGTTGCCCCGGAACAGCTCAATGGGTTTCAGGAGCAGATCGTCGAAATCCATGGCGTTATTCCGCTTGAGGCGCTGCTGATATTCGCGGAATACGATCGCCGTCTTTTGTTCGAAGAGATCCAGGCTTATCTGGGCATACTCGTCGACACTCAGCAGCTGGTTTTTTGCGTTGCTGATCCGGGACCGTATGGCATAGGGGTTGAACTGCTGGGCAGAGATGCCGAACGAAGAAAGAATATCTTTAATAACGCCGAGAACATCGGTCTCGTCGTAGATCGAAAAATTTCTCTGATATCCGATCTTCTCCGCCTCCGTGCGAAGAATCCTGGCGAACACCGAATGAAATGTCCCCATGCGGATCTGGCGGCTTGGTTCGCCGACGAGTTGAACGATCCGGCTCTTCATCTCGTTGGCAGCCTTGTTGGTGAACGTCAGCGCGAGGATGCGGTACGCAGGCACTCCGATCCCGATGAGATGCGCGATCCGGTAGGTCATCACGCGTGTCTTGCCGCTTCCGGGCCCGGCGACCACCATGAGCGGGCCTTCGACGGAACGCACCGCTTCCTGCTGCTGCGCGTTTAGATGGCTGAGCGACATTGACCGGGAATGAGCATACGAGTTGATGAAAAGTAAAAAATATTTGCCTCCACTCCAAAAACAAAAATGCCGACCCGAAGATCGGCATTCAGACCGGCGCTGATGACGAGACCGGATTATAACATAATGGCGCCTTCAAGCCTCAGCAAAAATTCTTTCGTCTTCACTCCGCACGAATAGCCGACAAGCGCTCCGTTCGAGCCGAGCACCCGGTGGCAGGGAATAATGATCGGCAACGGGTTCTGACTGTTGGCACGGCCCACGGCCTGTGACGCTTTGGGTGCGGCCGCCCGTTTCGCGAGGTGCTTGTATGAAATCGTCGATCCGTAGGGAATCCTTGTTAATTCTTTCCATACACGAACCTGAAACGGGGTTCCCATGAGGTCGATCGGGCATGTAAACTTGGCGAGCTTGCCGTTAAAATACCTTGACAGCTGGTCGATGACATCCTTGTTCCGGGACCGGTTGTCAACAACCGAATCGGTATCGAAATGCTCTTTCAGCCACGCAAAAAAGTCCTTGCGCGACTCACGGGGCACGCTGATTTTGCACACCCCTCTCTCCGTCGAGGCGACGTAAATTCTACCGATGCGCGAATCGAACGAAGTGCAGTATACCGTTATCGATTTCTGTCCGCTATTTCCATTCTCACGATGTGAATCCTCATCCCCACGATTTTTTTTCTTAACGAAGCTTGCTATTTTTGAAGGCTCAAGTGTTTCGATTTCTTCAAACATAGTGAATGTGTTGTGCTGATAAAAGTTTTGAGTGCGTGATAGATTTTGTGTTGCAAAAACTTCAAGCTCCTGCTGCGGCTGTGTTCCCCCTTGAAGTTCCCTTTCGATCTCTAAGTGATGATACCCGGTGAGTTGTCATTTGTTGTGAGGCCCTACCAACGACGCTGAGTATGATAAACAATATCATAGTGAAATGCAAGACAAAAAATGAGTTCCGGAATTAATTTTTCCGTTTCTTCACTCTCCGTCACAAAGAAAATGTTAAGAAATTTCTTACAAACATTGTATGTGAAAACACGTGGAACATGGAGCGGGAAATTTTTCGAAGCGAACGGCGGCTCTCAAAAGAATTAGCTTAAAAGAATGCTCTAACTTCTGCTTTTACGGTATGCACCACGTCATGTCCCCCTTCTTTCCTTCCGTCGTACATGAGCGATGCCTGGATGACTTTTGTCAACCTGTATTCTGTACTCGCATGCCAGAGCCAGGATTTTCCGAATACCTTGCCGTTGGTGAATTCGAACGGCACGGCGGTTGATGCGTTGCTGACCGTTACCTCTTCGCGGCTGAATTCAATCCGCGCCTGCCCCCGCTCAGTAATGGCGTATACGAGCCGCAGCGACTGGTCGTTCAGGCTTGCCTGTGTCGTGTCAAAATTCGAAGAATTGCCGAAACCGAACCTAAAACCGACCTCAACCGCCTGTTCGGGCCGGTACGACCAATCTGTGGAAACCGCAGTGGAACTGACGCCGCGGACCCGGTTGCTGAAAAGTGTCGACGCCAGATTATCGCGGCGCTCAATGAAGTCGGTCTGGTTCGAGAATTCCCTGATAAGCTGCCACCGGAGGCGGACGGAGCGCTCTCTGCTGTATGTGCGCTCATTTTGAAGGGCAAATTGCGTTAATCCGTTTCTCTGCGCGTATCGCAAGCGGCAGGACACCGAGGAATTATTCTCGAGCAGATAAAGGTCGTTCGTGAACACGTTCGATCCCGCGATGGTGGTCTGGTCATTGAGAAACCTGCTGAAATGCAGGAGGTAAATTTGCCTGGAATCGGGATCTGAGCTTTGCTCGTCGACCCGCGCGTAGGTTTCGTTTGAGAAAACCGAAAGTGCACTTGCCAGCCAGTTGGAGGGTGAGCTAATTTTAAACCCATTTAGTCTCAACCGGATGCTCGACTTAACGTCAACCACCGGGATGAGCTGATCGGTCGGAACGGTCACGGAGATAAAATCGCCGTCAAATCTTGCCTGCCGGAAATCGGGGGCATCGACCACATGGTTATTGTTCAGGTCTCCGGCGTACACGTAGTTTCCCGAACCCTGTGGAACGCGCTCGAACACACGCTCGAATTTCGACGACCGCCCGGATGAGACCTCATAAAAGAGGTCCGATTCGACTCCCCGGTCGAACGGCACATAGTGCGATTGCCACCGGACCAGGACGGTCTGCAGATCTTCGTCCATGAGGGCTGATGACTTGTTGCGGAAGGTAAAATCTAACGTTGACGAGAGCGAATTCCAGTCCCTCAGCTGCCATTGATATTGCTGCGTCAGCACAGTCGATGCCCGCTGCAGCACACCATGGACGAGCGAATCCTCACGCCGCCAGCCCACTTCCATCGTCAACATCATTTTTCCAAGATCAACGAGCCTCGCGCCGGGAGCGATCTCATTGAACCGGGAGCTTTCCTTGCGCAGGGTGTCGAGCGCGAACGACTTGCTTTGCAGCACTTCGCCTTCGTACCGGATCCAGGGAAGTATGTGCCCCAGAGTATCTTCGACACGCCCTTTCTGACGCACCCAATCGCCCGAATTATCCTGGCGTACGTCCCTGCTCGAAATGTGTTCGACGTCGTAGGAGAGCGAAGGAAGGTTCGCCGGGCGGATATCGAGCGACCCTGTAGCTCTCGTTGAGCTGAAAAACTCTTCCCGTTTCACCGACCCCAGGCCGCCGGTCACAACAATTGAGGAAACGGGGGCATACCTCAGGGATCCCTCCCGCAGCTCTTCATCGGCTTTCGAGGAATCCGTGAGATTCCATTTTCGATTGAATTCGACTTCATTAAACCGATCAAGAGGCACAAACGTCCTGCTGACAAACCGCTCTTTGAAATTGAAGCCGATCGCTCCAAGATCGGCACCCCAAAGACACGCATGTTCATCAACATAGTTCAGTGCGAATTTGAGAGCAGACCCGTTCCGCACACCGTCATCGAGGGTCGAAAACCGATTAGCGTCAAAATCCGAAGCCGCAACTTCTCCTGTGACCGAAAGTCCATCGGTGATGCGGGCGCTGATCGCCGCATCATACAGGGCAGTTGATTGAGGAATAGGAAGCATCCGCACCGGTGCGTATCCGCCCCCATGAATCCCTGCGAACTCATATTGGCTCAATGTGATCTTTTTGTAATCGCCCTGTCCTTCGCCGACAAAACTGAATATCACACTATAAATTGCGTTCGCAGTATCCGCCGGCGCGTAGCGGTAGTATGCCGCATGGACCGAATCGCCCGCACTACTGACGACAACCGTATCGCGAAGAACATATTGCCCCTTCCCGGGGCCGACCATCGTCGCGCCGGATTGGATCGCTTTGGAACGGTCGCTTCCGGCAAGACGCAGCACGCTCTTGTCACTATCACTCAGCGAGGCGTCTACAGGGGAATTTTCGTCATCCCCTTCCCGGATAATCGCCGTGCTGAGTTGAACTCTGTCATTGAGGAATCCGGTCTGGACCCTCCCTCCGAGAAGATTCCTGCTGAACTGACGGTCCGTATATTCGAAATCGACGCTTATTCTGGAAGAGGTTGAAATGAGTCTGCGCGATGTGAACGTCACTTCCCCCGTCGCGTAGTCTATTATATAGTCATTGATTTCTCCGCGGGTCATCCGCTCGCCATTCAGGTAGACCCTCTCTGTTCCTGCAATGATGATAATCGTGCGTTCACCATTTTGACCGGATAAACGGTACGGACCCTCCACCCCTTCGATTCCCTGAAACTGGTTCGTGGTGAATTTACCCCGCGCGGTCGCCCCCGTCAGCATGATGTCGCCGTTCACATCCGTACCGGCGAATTTCCCGGTTCCTTTGCCTCCAAGGAGCTTCCGGTTAAGCCCTCCGAATTCTGATCCTGTCAGCGAAAGATTGAAATCGCCGAGCGTTGCCCCTACATTTGTGCCGCGGAGTTCGACAAATACTTTGTCGACCTCCTGCAGCGTCTGGGTTGTGCCTTCAGGCTGAAGGGGGGTGTTCTCGTCGGTCAGCGCGGCGATCACCTGGAGGTCGCTTGAGAGATTGCCGGACATCTGCATCCGGAATCCTGAGTTGAGCGTCAGGTCCCTGTTCGAGCCTATGGTAAGCCCCCGCACGATACTGCCGTTGGTTTGAAGGTTGGATCCGAAGAGGTCGTCGAATATGAATGGCCGCGTCTGTTTGAGCGCAGCCGGGCTTTTCGGTTTTCCGGAATCAGACCGGGCCACCGGCTCACGATGCCGGTACCGTTCCCCGAACGTGAATGGGAGCGACGTGTAATACACCACGAGCGCATGAGAGCCCGATGCGAACCATGCCGGCAACGTACCGGCGTGAAGCGTTATCCTGCCGGACCGGGGCTGCAGGGAGTAGCCTGATTCACCGGTGAGCCGAATGGAATCGAGCAGGACGGTCTCGGACCCCTGAAGAATAAACTGGTGCGGCAGAACGAAACTCGTATCGCGGGATGACGCGGTAAACCGTGCGGCGTGATAGGCTTCGGAATGGAGAGAGTCGGTACTCTGAGCCGCCGAATAGTGTATATATCCGGAGACACAGAGAAGAACCATAAGGCCGGGATAATTGCGACGAATGATGGAACGCATCAGGTGTTAGTTTGGGAACTACGAACTAGTAGCAGAGGTCCATCTATCCTATTTTCGTCGTCGTACTGGTTAGATGATTGTAGGTATTTTTTCACCTACTTCCAAGCGAGCGTACACTATTGATTTTCAAGGCCTGCTTTGCTATCTTTCTTGTGAATGCCTCTTGTTCCCCCATATATTGAATCTCTTCAGCCGTATAAAGCCGGGAAGCCGATCGCGGAAGTGCAGCGGGAGCTCGGACTGCAAAAGGTGGTTAAGCTCGCCTCAAACGAAAATCCCTTAGGATCCTCTCCCCTCGCTATCGAGCAGCTTCGTCATGAGATGACGCATCTGCATTACTATCCGAACGGCGGATACGATCTTCGCGGAGTACTTGCAGAGAAATTTAACCTGAAAATCGAAAACGTCATTACCGGCAGCGGCTCCGAAGGTATTATCTCGAATATTATCAGGACCTTCCTCTGCGACGAAGATGAAGTGCTGACAACTGAGGGGGCCTTTATCGGATTTCAGGTGCTCGCGCGATCCCGCGGCGTTGCATACCGGACGGTGCCATACCGCAAATGGCATTACGACCTTCCGGCACTGGCGGAACAGATCAACGAACATACGAAGATCATCTACCTGGCGAACCCGAACAACCCGACCGGCACGATATTTTCGAAACAGGAATTCGACGCGTTTTACAAGCGCGTCCCTGAGCGGGTGCTTATTATTCTTGATGAAGCATATTTTGAATACGCGCGCGATAACCCGATTTACCCCGACTCCATGCATTACCGGTACGACAACGTCATTACGCTTCGTACGTTTTCGAAAATTTACGGCCTCGCGGGAGTCCGCATCGGATACGGCTTTGCGCACGAAAATCTCATCAGCAATCTTCACAAAGTGAAGCTACCCTTCGAACCGAGTTCGCTCGCGCAGGCAGCCGGCATCGGAGCGCTAAGGGATAAAGAATTTTTGCACCGCTCGCTCGAAGTGAATTCGCGCGGGCTGGCCTTTCTGACCAATTCGCTCCGCGAGCTGGAGCTTGATGTCGTACCCTCGGAAGCAAACTTCGTCATGGTGACCCGGGAACGTGAAGAGGATGCAATGACGATGTACAACGAGCTGCTCAAGCTCGGCGTGATCATACGGCCGCTGAAGGCGTTTGGATTGCCGAATTGCGTCCGCATTACGATTGGAACCGATGAGGAGAATAGGTTTTTGCTCGACGGGCTTAAGAAAGTGCTCTCGAAGACTCTCGTCTGAACTCTGATTATTGAGGAAGGAAGGTAACTATGTCACAGACCCAGCAAGCACCCTCTGTATCGAAGGATGTGAAAGATTTCCTGCCGATCAACGGGACCGATTTTATCGAATTCTATGTCGGGAATGCGAAACAAGCCGCGCATTACTACCGTACTGCGTTCGGCTTTAAACTTGTCGCCTACGCCGGGCTCGAAACCGGTGTCCGCGACAAGACATCGTATGTGCTCCAGCAGGATAAGATCAGGTTCGTCCTCACGACCCCCCTTATCCCTGAGCATTCGATCAGCGACCACATTAAACTGCATGGCGACGGCGTCCGCGATATCGCACTGTGGGTCGACGATGCCGAATCTGCGTATCTCGAAACTACAAAACGCGGCGGACGCGGCGTTATGGAACCTACGACATTCTCCGATGAGTACGGCGAACTAAAGCGTTCTTCGATCGGTATCTACGGTGACACGATCCATTCGTTCATCGAACGGAAGAATTACAAGGGACCGTTCATGCCGGGGTACAAACCGGTGGCAGAGGACCCAATCGCCCGTCCTGTCGGGTTGAAGTACGTCGATCATTGCGTAGGCAATGTGGAACTCGGCGCCATGAACACATGGGTTGAATTTTACATGAACGTCATGGGATTCAGGCTCTTTAAACATTTTGACGATAAGGACATTTCGACCGAATATTCCGCTCTTATGTCGAAGGTCATGGCCAACGGAAACGACAGGATAAAGTTTCCGATCAATGAGCCCGCCGCGGGCAAACGGAAATCCCAGATTGAAGAGTATCTTGAATATTACAGGTCGCCCGGCGTGCAACATATCGCGATGGCCGCGGACAGTATCATTGATACCGTCGGTAAGCTCACAGCTCAGGGGGTGGAATTCCTGCGTGTCCCGACGACGTACTACGCCGAGCTTCAGGACAGGGTCGGGAAAATCGACGAGCCGATCGCTGAACTTCAAAAGCTCGGCATCCTCGTCGACCGCGATGAGGACGGGTACCTGCTGCAGATTTTCACAAAACCTGTCGAAGACCGCCCCACGCTCTTCTTTGAGGTCATTCAACGCAAGGGAAGCAAGAGTTTTGGCAAGGGAAATTTCAAGGCATTATTTGAGGCAATCGAGCGGGAGCAGGCAAGCAGAGGAAATCTATAGAGAATATATTCTGATAAACTTAAACTGAACGTATCATGTATCCACTCCAAAAAGGCAAGACAGCAAAGCAGGCGCACGTAGGGCTTCCGAACGGAACATACGAGGAAGAACACGGCCGAAAAGGATTTTACGGCAAGTCGGCGCACCTCTATCACGCGAATCCGCCGACCGCATGGATCCGGTTCGAAGGCAAACTCAGGCCGCACTGCATCGACTGCAACAAGCTCGAGCCCACAGATCTCAAAGATCCGAAAGGATCGCCCGTTGCGTTCCTGGGGAATAACGACGTGAAAGTTTACGTATCCCGGCGCTCCGAGCCGATGCCCTATTACTTCCGCAATGCAGACGGCGACGAGCTGTACTTCGTGCACCGGGGCGAAGGAACAGTAGAAACGGATTTTGGCCCCTTGAGTTTTGAAAAAGGGGACTACATCAATATCCCTCGCGCCGTCACCTACAGGATCGTCCCGAAAACAAAGGATAATTTTTTCCTCATCATACAGTCCAAGTCGGAGTTCGAGCAGCCTGATAAGGGGCTCATCGGGCAGCACGCGCTGTATGATCCTGCCATACTGATTACCCCGGATCCAATGCCGATCCTGGACGATAAGAAAGAATGGGAGGTGCGGATTAAGGTCGATGATGAATTCTCATCGATTTTTTACCCCTTTAATCCGATGGACGTCGTCGGCTGGAAAGGCGACTTGACGGTGTGGAAACTCAACATGCGGGATATCCGGCCGATTATGAGCCCGCGGGCACACCTCCCTCCCAGCGCCCATACGACATTTGTCACGCAGGGAGCCGTGGTCTGCAGTTTTCTTCCGCGGCCGCTCGAGGAGGATCCGGAGGCGTTAAAAGTCCCCTTCTTCCATCGCAATACCGATTATGACGAGTTCATTTTCTATCATGATGGGAACTTCTTCAGCCGCGACAACATCGGCCCGGGGATGGTGACGCTGCATCCGCGGGGAATCCATCACGGTCCTCATCCGAAGGCTCTTAAAGCCCAGAGCACGAAGACACATACCGATGAGTATGCCGTCATGCTCGACGGACTCAATCCCCTCAACGTCCTTCCTGCCGGCGACGCCGCCGAGTGGAAAGACTATTGGAAAAGCTGGATGGAGAAGTAACGGCAATTATACTTCTGTAAATTAAGGATCACCATCGAGGGCTTTCGGGAGTTAATGTAAATTAATTAATCCGTAAGCCCTTGTTATTTTCTGCCGGGATGGTTATCATTCAATAAGAAGTTTCTCAAGAGAATCCTTAGGAAGTAGTCAGTCTTTGGATTCTCTTTGCACGAGAAGAATCACCGCAGGATTCAGAGAGTTGTAACTGAAATTCGTACTGAGGTTTTGTTCCTTCGCCTAAAACTGCAGTAGCTCCGACACACCAACATCTCTTCCTGTTTGGACCAGCAGGCGCGCTTCTCCAGGCATTCTCTCGATTGTCATTCATGTGATCAGAGGCCGGACATTTCCGGCTTCCGAAGCGAACTCTCTTGTCCGGCGTGCACGTTGGACTGAACTGAATATATCAAGAATGTCACTTATAGTCTGTGGACTTGCGTTAGTAAATAATGTAATTTTGTTTTTCAAATAAATGACGGAAGATTTTCTCAAACATACGTTAGCGAAATTAGGTTCTGCGATCAGAAGTCTCCGGCAGAATCTCGGCATCTCACAGGAAGAATTAGCGCATCGATCAGGCCTTCATCGTACCTACATCACCGACATAGAGCGCGGCGCTCGAAACGTAACGATGGAGAGCGTCACAAAATTGGCGCGGGCATTGAACGTACCGTTGAGCGCGTTGTTCGCCAAGGTGGACGCCGATCCTTCCGACCCGACGGATGAGGCGAGCCCGCCAAATCCGTAGATGTTGTTGAGTTCAGCGCGGAGATTCCGTATATTCTCTCCGATGACTCACGATACCCTCCTTTCATCCAAAATCACCCAGGCCAGAACTGTTCACGGTACATCGCCGTCAGAGTATCTTGTTCCGTTCAAGAGCATCGGCGATCTGCTGATCCAACAAGCTGTCCGCTATCGTGAAAAACCCTGGCTGATCTTTTATGATGATACCGGCTCGAGAGAGCAATATACGTACCGGCAATTCTCCGAGCTCGTTCATAAAACTGCCAATTTTCTCATAAGTCAGTCCCTTCGCAGGGGCGACAGGATCGCGACCGTCGCGTATAACCATGCCGACACCGTGATCCAGTATTTCGCCGCGTGGCTCGTCGGAGCCGTTGTCGTTCCGATCAACGCCGGGGAGGATGACAAACGAATCGCGTTTATTCTTGAAAATTCCGAAACGAAGCTGGCCTTTGTCCGGCAGGAATACATGCAACGGATGCAGGGCATTGTTGCGGAACAATCCTTGGCAGGCCGCATCACGCTTGTTTCGGTCGCGACAAAAGGATCGGCCGGAATGGACGACCGGCATCTGGATTTCCACATCAACGTCGGATTTCAGGATTCAACGATGGAGCTGCAACCGGAATCAAGCCACGAGGATGAGGCCCTCATTGTCTACACATCAGGGACGACCGGCCTGCCAAAAGGAGTTGTGCTCACACATTACAACCTCCTCGTTGACGCGAAGGCAATCTCTGAGTGGCATGCACTAACCCCCGATCAGCGGATGATGTGCGTCCTTCCCATTCACCACGTCAACGGGACAGTCGTCACGCTTGTGACCCCCATGTATTACGGCGGCAGCGTCGTCCTTAATCAGAAATTTCATTCCGGAAAGTTTTTTCAGCGAGCGGCTGAAGAACGTGTCCAGATCGTCAGCGTTGTGCCGACACTCCTGCAGTTCCTGCTCGCCGAAAACATCGACCCCGGGAATTTCGACCTTTCAACGTTCCGTCATATCATTTGCGGAGCGGGGCCGCTGACCTGCGAGCTCGCCCTTGCGTTCGAGGATCACTTTCATATCCCCATCATGCACGGCTACGGGTTGTCGGAAACGACGTGCTACTCCTGTTTTCTGCCGGTCGAGCTGACGCGTGAACAGCACAGACAATGGCTGAAAGATTTCGGATTCCCCTCCATCGGTGTTCCCGTCGGCCCGAACGAAATGACCATCCACGACGATTCCGGGACGGAACTCGCAGAAGGAGTCAAAGGCGAGATCGTCATACGGGGACACAACGTGATGAAGGAGTACTACAAGAATCCCCAGGCAAACGAAACGACATTTGCCCACGGGTGGTTCCGGAGCGGGGACGAAGGATTTTACAAACTTGATGACAAGGGGAGAAAATTCTTCTTTATTACCGGGAGGATTAAAGAGTTGATTATTCGTGGAGGAACAAATATTTCACCATTTGAGATCGACGAGGTCCTGATGAATATGCCCGGAGTCAGCGCGGGCCTTGCAGTGGGCTTTGAAAACGATTGGTACGGTGAAGAAGTCGGAGCGTATGTCCGCCTGACCGGGGGGGCCAGCCTGACAGAAGCTGACGTCCTGAAATACTGCCGGAAGTATTTTTCCTTCCAGAAGAGCCCGAAGGTAGTGGTCTTCGGGAAAGACATTCCCGTCACCTCAACAGGAAAATATCAGCGGAACAAGCTGAAGCCGCTGTTCGCGGAATGGAAAAAGACCCAGTTCAAAGAGAACAAGACGTAGCCTAGAAAACAAACGTTCCGATATAGATCCCTGAGTTGATCATCCACCCTTTCCCGTTAATGTTGTCGGGAACTCCAAACACCTCATACCTGTCATCCCGCTTCCAATCGCTTCCCGCCATTCCGAGATAGCTCACGCCTCCGCGGAACGCGAGCCACCGCAGAATCGCAAACTCGACGTTAAAGGTCGGCTGATACATAAAAAAGCCGGACGAAAGCTTTCCGGAATAATCTGCGGCAGGCACGTTGCTTCCAAATTCATCCCATGTCGAAAGCCATTGCTGACCGGTGCCGGAACTCCTTGTAAACTCCATGCTTAAACTACCTCCGCCGAGCATCATGCCGACTGAGACGTCCAATCGCGGAACAACAGGGATCGTATAATCGAACGTCGCGGCATGGTAACCGACGGAGAGTTCGACTTCCCGCGTCGTGTTGCTCGCCAGTGTATATGTCTTGGATTTCGTACTTCCGCTCATTCCCTGGTATCCGAGGCGGAGATTCGGGACAAAGAGGACATAGCCGTACGCCTGTCCGCCGAACATCGCAAGCCCGTTATTCGTAAACTCAGCGAGATTCTCCCGCCGCATCACCTCATTGATCGGATCGAAGTTCATGAACAGCAGCCCCTGCGTGAAACCTACCGCGCCGCCGATCTTGGTCGCGCCGGCCCGGCGAGGCGGTGGCAGCGGCTCGTCATCAGGCTCATCCTGAGCGACCGCGAGCGTGGTCATCACAAAAAGCACCATCAGGGCGTACCAGGTAGTTGTTTTCATGCTATTCATCTCCGCTAAGTTTAAAAAAGTTTGAAAAATGTAGGAAATTAATCGGGGAGTTACAAGAACTCCCCGTCAGTATCTCGCCATCTTCGGATCGATGTCCGCGGCCCAGGCTGTAATCCCTCCCACGAGATTTTCGACCTGTTTGAATCCTGCCTTCCGGAGCAACTCTGCTGCTTGCCCGCTCCTGCGGCCGGTCTTGCAATACACGACGAGCTCATGCTCGGGATCAAGCTCGTTCATCCGCTGCCGCAAAGATCCCAGAGGAATAAGTTTCCCCCCGATACTGCAAATCTCATGTTCGACCGGCTCGCGGACATCGAGGATGGCAATGTCTTCTCCCCTGTCGAGCCGCTCTTTCAATTCTTTTGGAGTAATCTCGGTCTTGTTGTCTCTTCCTGCTGGTTTCTGCGCTGAACCAGCCTGATGCGATTGGACACCACAAAATTCTTCATAATCAATGAGCTCACGGATTGAAGGATGTTCCCCGCATACGGGACAGTTCGGATTTTTCTTCAGCTTCAGCTCCCGAAATGTCAGGGCAAGCGCATCGAAGAGCACCAACCGGCCGGCAAGAGATTCACCTTGCCCGGTAATCAACTTCATTGCCTCAAGCGCCTGCAGTGTTCCGATGATGCCGGGCAATACTCCAAGCACTCCTCCTTCAGCGCAGCTCGGAACGAGCCCCGGAGGCGGCGGCGACGGATAGAGGCACCGGTAGCAAGGGCCTCGTTTGGCATCGAACAAACTTACCTGGCCCTCGAACCGGAATATGCTGCCATAGACATTGGGCTTGCCAAGCAGGACGCAGGCGTCATTCACGAGATAACGTGTAGCAAAATTGTCCGTCCCGTCGATGATAACGTCGAAATCGCAGAGAATGTCCATCGCGTTCTTCGAAGTCAGCATCGTGTTGAAGGCCTTCGTTTCTACGTGAGGATTGATCTCGCTGATGCGTTCACGCGCTGAATCAAGTTTCGATCTCCCGATATTCTCAGTCGAATGAAGTATCTGCCGCTGAAGATTGGTGACATCGACAACATCAAAATCTACGATACCCAGTTTCCCGATCCCGGCAGCTGCCAGATAAAGACAGACGGGCGAACCCAGCCCTCCCGCCCCGATCACGAGAACGCTGGCAGCCTTCAGCTTCTTTTGTCCCTCCATCCCTACCTCCGGCATGATCACGTGCCGGCTGTAGCGAAGGATCTCTTCCTGCGATAAGTCCGGCAGGCGTACGTCTATTCCTCCGGCGATCGAAGGGATTATCGATATCACATCTGCGTCTTTCAATCCGGTTCTGCCCTGCTCCAGGTAACGAATGTCGTTGTCATTGATATAAACATTAATGAAGCCCCGAAGCGTGCCATCGTCCGAGAACAGGTGCCGGTAGAGGGGAGAATACTTCTCGGTAAGCGAGATTAAAGCTTCTTCGACGGTCTGGCCATGGACGATGACCGTGTCGCTATTGCCGGTATGCTTTCGAAATGGGGTGGGTATGAGGAATTTTACTTCCATTACAGGACAAGCATCGACTGCTGATCGTACCGCATACGGCTGTCATTCATTATCCAGGCGGTCATGTGGCTTGCGGTGCCTCCGGTTACCGAGATAATGACAGAGAGGAACCACGGAATCCCGTTTTCGAGATCGTACTGGGTCGGCAGTGCCTTATGATCGGGATGAGAGTGATAAAAACCGAGAAGCCTCATCCCTTCGTTTCTCGCATGTTCCTCCGCCATCCGGTAATGTTTGGGGGTAATGAGAAAGCGGTGGTCGAGACGCGTTCCTTCGGAATTTGGAACATCCAGTGAATCGATGATCTTGCGGAAGCCGTCCACCTCCGCGCCGAACAGGAATCCGCAGCATTCTTCCGGGTAGACGCTTTCGGCGTGGATGTAGAGTTTTCTCCGGACACTGCTTAGCATATTGATCATCGTCGGGGCATTCTCAGTTCAGAATTCAATATATGGAGGGAAAGGGGAAAAGCAAATTTCCGGCGATGTATTGCGAATCGAAAGGTCAATCTGTATATTCACAGCATCAAAATCTGACCCTATGAAAATTGCACTCCTGATTCTGTTAACCTTCGCCGCGACGTGTGCAGCTCCATCACAGTCGACCGGAGATTCTACCGCGCAATTTGTCTTTCTTCCCGGAGGGCTCCATTTCGCCCCATTGAAAGCACACATGCAGGAGCCCCGCATCGGCGTATTCAAGTTCCTCGATGCGTCGGAAATGAAAGTCGATGTGGGCAACTCTATCGATCTCTTCGGCCTGAATTTCAGCCATGCCCGGCTGACCGCCGGGATCGATTTTTTTGCTTACGCATTCGTTACAGGAGCGCAGGGGCTCAGGCTGCAGATCGACGCTATTGACGGTTTTTTCGGCGGGAACCTCACCTATTCAGGCGAACTGAGCGGTGAAGGGCACGATAAACTTTATGCCCGGCTGAGAGTTCTGCACCAGAGTGCGCACGTTGTGGATGGGCATTACCTCCCGGCAACCAATTCCTGGATCGATAATCGCAGCCCGATTCCGTTTACCAGAGATTTCGGTGAGATGGTGCTCGCGCATGCAATCATCGCTGAGTGTTGGTCGGTGAGATACTACGGCGGGCTTTCCTACGCAACCCTCGTCCGCCCTTCTGATATCGAGCGGTTCGCGTACCTCGGCGGAACAGAAATTTCAAGGAAGATCGGGGCGCTGTGGGAACAACCTGCGAATCTCTATGCCTCGTACAATTTATCGCTCGATGGAGTTCCGGTGTACGCTGCCTCGCATGACATTCAGCTCGGTGTGAAGTTTGGGGAGTTTTACAAGAAGGGGCCTTCAGTCTTTCTCATGTACCATACCGGCAGGCACCTGTTCGGAGAATACTACAACGAACCCTTGACGACGATCGGGGCGGGGTTTACCGTCGAGTTCTTTTAAGACAGTCCAAGCTCGGGCGCAATGGACTTCATCGCGTCGATGACAAATTGAATATGCTCGTCGAGCTGCACACCCAGCTCCAGGCAACCCTGCGTGATGTCCTCGCGGCTTACGTTCCTCGCAAATCCCTTGTCTTTCAATTTCTTCTTTACCGACGAGACTTCCAGATCGGCGATTTTGTTCGGCCGGATAACGGAGCATGCCATGATGAATCCGCAAAGCTCGTCGCACGCAAAGAGCGCCTTCGCCATGTCGGTATCGCGCGGGACACCGGTATACGTGGCATGGCCGAGAATCGCGCGTCGCACATCGTCCGGATACCCTTTTTCTTTTAAGACTTCCGAACCCTTCAGCGGATGATCGGGCGGGTTCGGATACATTTCGTAATCGAAATCGTGGAGAAGCCCGGTGATGCCCCACTTCTCCTCGTCTGCCCCGCTCTTGCGCGCGTAGGCTCGCATGGCGCCTTCGACGGCGTACATGTGTTTGAGTAGAGCATCGCTCTTGGTGTATTCTTTGAGAAGCCCGAGGGCGTCAATGCGGGTCATACGTTTTGAGAAATTTGAGTCGAGGTAATTAACTGAAATCTTTCTATATTTCCCAATATGGATATCGTCAACCAACAACTCACAGAATACATGCTCGGCGTTACGCCAAAGCGTGATCCCGTCATACAGGAAATGGAAAAATTCGCCGCTTCGAAGAACTTTCCCATCATCGGGCCCCTGGTCGGAAGAATGCTGTACACAATGGCGAAGGTCAGCGGAGCGAGGCGGATCCTTGAGCTCGGATCCGGGTTCGGGTATTCAGCCTGCTGGTTCGCCAAGGCGCTCGGCAAAGGAGGCGAGATTTTTTGTACCGAAGGCGATCCGGAGAACGCGAAGCGCGCTATGGAGTATTTCAGGCGGGCGAAGGTCACGACAAATATCCACTTTATGGTTGGGGACGCGCTTCAGCTCATCGACCAAACCACCGGCAAGTTCGACATTATTCTTAACGACATCGACAAGCATGAGTATCCTGCTGCGCTCCGGAAAGCTCTTCCCCGCCTGCGCAAAGGCGGGCTGCTGATCACCGACAACGTACTCTGGAGCGGGAGGATTCTCAACAAGAATCCTGACGCCAACACGGCGGGCATCCTGAAGTACAACAACCTCGTTTATTCTTCAAAAAAATTGTTCACCACGATCATCCCGCTGCGCGACGGGGTTGCTGTCAGCATCAAACGCTAGCATGATTGTTACAGTCCTCGCAGTAGCCTTCCTTATTGTTATCGGATTCATTGTCGTCGTAGGATACAAGGCCATCTTCAAAGGCGGCCCTTCCCCGGAGGAGATTGATGTGGAGAAATGTTCTGTCTGCCGCCGGAAATTCACCCGCAACGAACTACTTCTCCGGACGATCGGGGACTATAAGCTGCTCTATTTTTGCAGGGAATGTGTCCTGAAGCTGTACGCGGACCTGGGGATGAAGAACTGAAGTACGATGTACCTGCGGCCTGCTACCTGCCGGCCGCCCCTGCCGAACCGTTGCCTTACCAGTCTTCCTTTTCGAACTTCATATTGTTGGCTACGGCGATATGCTTAATATCCTCCATGACGTTCGGATTGCCGCATGTCAGGACCACCGTCGTGGAGGGATCCATCCGGTCGACGACGGATGCTGGAGTAACATGCCCGGGCAGCACCGGTCGAACAGCCTTTCGCAGGCTCTCGTTTGCGCGGTCAAGCGCCTCTGGATGGCCTGAGAGAGAGGCAAGATCCTCCTCCTCTTTCATCGGCATGTGAACGACGCACCGGAGCAGGTTATTCGCGCGCCCTTTGCCGATCGAAGGATCGTCGTAGTCCCGCTTCGTAGGCCTGCTCACAGAGGGAACGTAGACAAAATCGATCTTCCCCGCGCGTTCGATATCCAGCAGTTCCCGGTGAAATCCCAGCTCCGCAATCGTTCGGTTGGCATGAAAGAGCGTGTACCGGACACCGTCCCGCATCCCCTGCGACGCCTGATAGTTGAGCTCCTTGATCATCGACGCGAAGGGAGCAAGCCCCGTACCGGTGCCGACCAGGACGACGTTGTTAAATCCCTGCGCCCGCTTTTCGAGCGTAAAATCTCCCGTGATCTTGTTGACGTAGGTGAGCTTATTATCCCGTTCCGTGTCGATCTGAAACAGCGATTCGGAAAGCCTTCCCGGCGTTTCCGTCTTGATCATCTCAAGAACAACATAAAACTCGATGTACTTTTGCAGGCGGGACTCGAACGGGGCCGACGAAATCGAATAGGAATGCGTCACCTGTCCCCTCCTGACGTTCCCCTCGGGGTCAGTGTCATACACATAGCTGAGCTCGCCTTCCGGCGAAACTATCTTTCTGGTGAGTTTGCAGTCTTCGCGCGAGAGTGCCATGTACTGCCCCGCCTTATACTCGGGAAACGGAGTCCCGTCCAGGGGGACAACCCGGAAAATCTCGAGGATCGGGGAGAGCGTTTGCCGGTACATGACCGCGCCGCGTTTTCGTTCAGCAGCCATTGTTGAGAAAATGTTTAGGAAAAGATCGGCAAGAAGAATCCTATCGTCTTCGTTCCAAACTATCGGGCGGATAGATCTTTTTCATGGAATCCCGTGAGGCGTTGATCCATGAAATAAGCCTTTCCTTCTGCTGCTCAGAGAGTCTTGAATCGGTATGAATAAAAAGGTACGACGGGAGGGGCATGAGGTTCTTTTCGAGCTGCTCCGCGGATTCCTGGAGCTTGACGTACTGCCGGCGGACCCGGAAGTTCTTGAACTCGGAGA
>DATJGD010000057.1:0-21484 GCA_035495255.1 Bacteroidota bacterium
TTCGCTGCCTGCGCCGCGGCGGGGACAACCGATTCGGGACGCTGAACGGCATGATAAAACCATCCGCCGTCGGCCTCGATCGGGTTCAGCGAATAGAATGCGAAGAAGCTTAAAATTGCAAAAATCGCCAGAGGAATGATCATCGGCGCGGGAGATTCATGAATTTCACCGATCCGGTGATGATCGACGTGCTCTCCCAAAAATGTGAGTATCACGAGGCGGAACATATAAAATGCCGTAAGCCCCGCGACAAGAAATCCGATGATCGGAATGAGATAATGCCCGGTCATACTTCCGTACGCCAGCGTGCCGGCAAGGATCGCGTCTTTACTTAAAAATCCCGATGTGAACGGTACGCCGCTGATTGCCAGTGTGTACATGAGAAACGTCAGGAACGTGATGGGCATTTTCTTCCTGAGACCGCCCATGTTGCGGATGTCCTGCGGATCGGTATGATGATCGTTGGCATGATGCAGCGCATGGTGCATCGCATGGATGACTGAGCCCGAGCCAAGGAACAACCCTGCCTTGAACATCGCGTGGGTGGTCAGGTGGAAGAACCCTGCCGTGTAGGCTCCCACTCCGAGCCCCATGATCATATATCCGAGCTGGGAGATCGTCGAATACGCGAGCACCTTCTTGATGTCGTTTTGCGCGATGGCGATCGTCGCCGAAATGAAGGCGGTGATCGCACCGATATACGCGATGACCGTAAGCGCGTCCGCCGTCATGATCGGGAACGTACGGGCGACAAGATAGACTCCTGCGGCAACCATCGTCGCGGCATGGATCAGCGCGCTCACCGGTGTCGGGCCTTCCATGGCATCGGGAAGCCAGACATGCAGCGGGAATTGTGCAGACTTGCCGACCGCACCGCAGAAGATGAGAATACCCGCGGCGGTGAGCCAGGCTTCGCTTCCCATCGGGATCTTCCCGTGCGCCATGGCTTCGAAGATATCGTGGAAACCGAACGTCCGGAACGTATGATATAAAATCATGATGCCGGTGAACATCCCGATGTCGCCGATGCGGTTCACGATAAACGCTTTCTTTGCCGCATTGCTGGCAGATGTCTTCTCGTACCAATGGCCGATGAGCAAATACGAACTCAGGCCCACAAGCTCCCATCCCACATACATCATGAAGAAATTGCTCGTGAGAACAATGATGAGCATCGAGAACGTGAAGATCCCAAGATAGGCGAAATACCGGTGATACCGGATATCCCCGTGCATGTAGGCGGTGGAGAACAGATGTACGAGTGAGCTCACGAGGCAGACCACGACGAGCATAATCGCCGAAAGATTGTCGAGCGTTATCCCCAATTCGATTTGCAGATGCCCGATAAGCGGAACGTTGCCGAAGTCAACCCAATGGAACGTATATTCCAGCGTCTCCGGGATTGCGAGCTTATTAACAAGGACGAATATGGAAAGGGCGAGAGCAATGAACATGATGCCCATGCCGAGCCAGTCTCCCTGCCGTGCAAGCTTCTTGCCGAAGAAAATGAGGATGACAAAGCCTACCAGTGGCAGGAGAAGAATATCGATCGCGGCTTGTATGAGGGTCATGGAACCGAGAGAGCTCATTCTTTTAGCTTGCTGACTTCATCAATATTCACCGTATTGAACCGGTGGTAAATATTTAGCACGATCGCGAGAGCAATCGCAGCTTCGGCAGCCGCCAGGATGATCACAAAAACGGCTACCGCCTGTCCGTCCATCTTCATTCCATTGAACCTTGAGAAGGCGATAAAATTGATGTTCGAGGAATTCAGGATCAGCTCGATTCCCATGAGGACCATGATGGCGTTGCGGCGCGTCACCACGGCGAACAGCCCGAAGCCGAATAACAGCGCGCTAACGACAAGATAATGTGATAATCCGATGTTCAAGTATGGTACGAGTTCGATAGTCTTAAAAATACGTAAATGTGGTCAGGCCTCTGATTTCGTGTCTTTACGGGCGATCATCGCAGCGCCGACCAGCGCGACGAGGAGGACGACCGATGCGATCTCAAAGGGTAGCAAATAGCTCGTCATGAACATCTCCCCCAGTGTATGCGTGGTGGAGGTCATCGTGACTTCCTCACGGACGATATTCCAGTCTGTCGCCATGAAGATCACGACCAGGGCTCCTGTCGTCATGCCGCAGACAATCGCTCCCGGCCACGTCTGCATGACGCCCGTCTTCATGTCAACGTTGATGACCTTATTCGTCAGCATGACTCCAAAGAGAAGCAGCACAAGAATTCCGCCCACATAAATGAGAAGTTGCGTGACCGCAAGAAAATCGGCGTTCAAAAGGACATATAATCCGGCGACGCCAAAGAAAGTAAACAGAAGCGAAAACGCCGAATAAATAATATTCTTTGACATCACCACAGTCGCTCCGGAGATCACTGTAATCACCGCAAAAAAATAGAATACGATATCGTAGAGCGTCATGCTTTATTCTCCGGAGGAGCAGTTGTTCCCGCTACCGGGGGTGTCTGCGAAGGAGCAGGAGGTGCCGGGGCCGGAGTGCCAGCCGGAGCTGCCGGCGAAGATTGCGTTGATCCTGCCGCGGGCGCTGCCGGTTTTGCCGGTGCAGCTGTTCCTGGTGCTGCCGCTGCCGGAGCCGCGGGACCCGGAGTGCCGGCCGGAGGAGCTGCAGCTGCTGCGGCAGCTTTCGCTTTCGCCGCTTCGGCTGCGGCTGCTGCCTTCTTTGCTGCCGCCTCTTTTTCAAATTCTGCCGCACGGGCTTTGATATCGACAACCTCGCCCGGAGTAACGGTCACATAATTGTAGATGAGATTCTTCCGGTTCGATTCGGAGAACTCATAGACGTCCGTCATCTTGATGCATTCTGTCGGGCAGGGATACACACACAGGCCGCAGTAGCAGCATTTTGCGATATCGATATCGAATTTTGTCACCCACAATTTCTTCTTCTGGCCTGTCGAAGTCATTCCCAGGTCTTCCGTGGGCAGGCTCTTCACGGTTTCGATCGCAATACAGTCCACCGGGCATGCCAGATCGCACTGGAAGCAGCCGATGCAGTCGTCCATGTTGACATACAGACGGTTACGGGCGCGTTCGGGAAGTTTAAGTTTCACGTCCGGATACTGCACGGTAACGGCCGGCGTAAACAAATGCCGGAACGTCAAACGCATTCCGATGAGCGCGGTGGAGATTCCGAGCCAGATTGTTTTAAAATATGTTTGAAGTTCGGTCATCAGAACGAAAGAATCATCCCTACTGCGAGAATACAGACGAAGAGAAACGGCATCATCACCTTCCACGATACGTACATGAGCTGATCAACGCGAAGGCGGGGCAACGTCCATCGCAGCCAGACCTGAAGGAACACAAAGAACATCCCTTTGAGGACAAACCAGAAGACTCCCCACACCGGTCCCGACATGAAGCTGCCGAACGGGCTCCCCCACCCTCCGAGGAACAGCGTTGCCGCAACACCTGAGACAAGGAACATGTTCGCGTATTCTGCCATATAGAAAATCGCAAACTTCATCCCGCTATATTCGGTGTTAAATCCCTGCACGAGTTCGGACTCCGCTTCGGGTAGGTCAAACGGAGTGCGGTTGACTTCTGCCAGCGAGGCCACGAATAAGATGAAGAAGGTGGTCAGCGTAAAAGGCATAAGAAGGAGTTTCTTCGCGATAGGAAGCGGTCCGCCGAAGGCCAGCCAGTTTTGAATGCCCCCATCCTGAAAATGATTGATCTCCTGAAGGTTCATCGAACCGGTGATCATCACAGCGACCAGGATGGCGAGTGCGCTGGGAATTTCATAGCTCACGAGCTGCGCGGCCGAACGCATGGCGCCAAAGAGCGACCATTTATTATTGGAAGCCCAGCCCGACATGAGGATCCCGACCACAACGATCGACGAGACCGCTATAATATAGAGCACACCGATGTTGAGATCGCTGCCGACATACATACTGCTGAAGGGGATTGCAGCAAATCCTGCATAGGTGCCGATAAAGACCAGATAAGGAGCTAAAATGAAGAGCGGCTTGTCCGCAGCCGCGGGAATGGTGTCTTCTTTTTGGATGAGTTTCAGAATATCCGCGACAGGCTGAAGCACGCCATGCCAGCCGGTGTACATATAGGCAAGGCGGTCCTGAATGTGGGCGGAGACTTTCATCTCCATGTACAGCGTGACGAGTGCGTAGAGGAGGATAAAGACCAGAGGAAGAGCCGCCATTACGACGTAGACACCAGGTGGCGTCCCCAGCAAATTTGCGAGAGAATGTCCGAGTACTGGAATCGCCTCCAGCGCGTTTTTGATGATGTCTTCCATTACCTGTCCACCTCACCCAAGACAATATCGACGCTTCCGACGATCGCCACGAGATCTGCGATCATGCATCCACGTGAAATTTCAGACATCACGCTCAGATTGACGAACGCCGGGGCGCGCGCTTTGACGCGGTACGGGGTCGCCGATCCGTCGCTGATGACGTAGAATCCAAGCTCTCCGCGCGGAGTTTCCGTACGCACATAAATTTCACCCGCATCGGGGCGGATTCTCTTCGGCAGTGCCGACTGAACGTCACCTTCGGGAATTGCCGCGAGCGCCTGCTCGATGATCTTGACACTCTGCTCCATCTCGCGGACGCGGACGATGTAACGGTCCCAACAATCTCCGAGCGTCCCCATTTCGCCCTTCCCCACTTCGACGTTCCATTCGAACTTGTCATAGACGCCGTACGGATCATCGCGGCGCAGGTCAAAGCTCACGCCTGATCCGCGAAGCATCGGGCCGCTGCACGCGTAGTTGATCGCGACATCGGCAGGAAGCACGCCAATATCCGCGGTGCGCTTCACAAAGATAGTATTGTACGTGAGGAGGTCGTTGAGCTCTTTAATGTTCGGGAGGAAGTACTTACAAAATGCTTTTGCCTTGTCGACAAATCCCGGGGGAATATCGTGCGACAGCCCGCCGACCCAAATATAATTGTAGAGAAGTCGCGCGCCGCAGGTCATTTCGAAAAGATCTAATATGCGCTCGCGGTCGCGGAAGCACCAGAGGAACGGCGTAAACGCTCCCATGTCAATTCCGTATGTTCCGACGGCGATGAGATGGCTTGCGATCCGCTGCAACTCTGCCATGATCACGCGGATGTATTCGACGCGGGGCGGAACTTCGATCTTCAGCAGACGCTCGACGGCGAGGGCATATCCCCAATCATTGTTCATCGAGGCGAGGTAGTCCATGCGATCGGCGTACGGGATCACCTGCTGGTAGTTCGTCATGTGCTCGGAATGCTTTTCGAAGCAGCGATGCAGGTAGCCCATGTGAGGAATCACGTCGACAACGATCTCTCCATCCAATACCACCTCCAGGCGCAGCACGCCGTGCGTCGACGGATGCTGGGGTCCCATATTGATCACCATCTCTTCTTTGCGAAGAGGGCGGCCGGTGGAAGTTTTAATTGGAAGGGTATCGATCATGAGCTGCTAGTACGGCACCTTAATTCCCTGGTAGAACTCGGGGACTTTAAAATCTTTTCGCAGCGGATTGCCGGGATAATCATCAGGGCACAGGATGCGCCGCAGGTCGGGGTGCTCGTCGAACACGATCCCCATCATATCGAACGCCTCACGTTCGTGCCAGTCGGCCGTGCCCCAGACGGAGCTGACCGATTGAATGTGCGCGTTATCCCGCGGGCAGAACGCCTTCAGAACAATCTTGTGCTTCTGCGTCGTCGACCACACATGATACACGACGGAGAGCTGCTTGTCCTTATTGTCGACACTGCTGAGACACATGAGGTAATCAAACTGTAACGACGCGGTATCGCGAAGGAAGAAGCAAATGTCTTTGGTCCGGTTCGGCGCAACGCTGATCCACGGCTGAGGGGCATCGAGTTTCGATTCGAGGATCGCCTCTCCGAAGTTCGCTCTTAATTGATCCAGGATTTCCTGAGGTGTCATGCGTAGGCCGACTTCTTCACTAACGTTTCGTTACGGATTTTTTCCTGCAGCTTGATAATGCCTTCCAGTAACGCCTCGGGGCGCGGCGGGCAGCCGGGCACGTACACGTCGACGGGAATAACGCGATCGACGCCCTTCAAGACATGATAGCCGTGTTCCCAATACGGGCCGCCGCAGTTCGAGCAGCTTCCCATCGAGATCACGTACCGGGGTTCCGACATCTGATCGTAGAGGCGCTTAATGCGCGTCGCCATTTTGAGCGTCACCGTGCCGGCAACGATCATGAGATCGGTCTGGCGGGGAGTTGCCCGCGGAATGACGCCAAACCGCATGATGTCAAAGTTGGAAGCGGAGGCGGCCATCATCTCGATCGCGCAACACGCAAGACCGAACTGCATCTGGAACAAGGAGGAAAGGCGGGCCCACTTCAGAAGATCCTCGACCGACGTGAGGATGACGTTGCTATTGTTAAATTGTTTGTCGAGAAGTCCCATGCGCTATGCTACGAGTTCTCCGGAATGTTCTTTTTCTGCCAACGTATCTTTCATTCTTGGCCGAAGAACAGGAATTTGAGGTTTCGGCTTATCCCAATCGAGGTCCCCCTTTGCCCAAACGTATGCGTACCCGATGAGCAGAATTGCGAGGAATACGAGCATTTCGAGGAACGCAAACATGCCGAGTTTTTGAAACACGACAGCCCATGGAAACAGGAAGACGACTTCTACGTCAAATACGAGGAAGATGAGGGCAACGACATAAAAACGGATATTGAATTTTATCCACGAACTGCCGATCGGTTCTTCACCGCATTCGTACGACGTGAGCTTGTTGGGATAGCCGCGCCGCGGCCGGATGATCCAGGACATAACGAATCCGCCCGCGACAAAGATTGCACCGATGATAAAGAAAACGAGGACGCGTCCGAAATCTGTGAGCATTACGAGGTCAAAAGCGAAAAACTGATGATGCGTTGGTTCCTGGAATTGCTGAATTCATGCTTTGTTGACATTCTATTTTTCGGCGCTCCAATATAGACAAAAAGGAATCGAAAGTCAAAGAACCTACTTGACGAAATGTCCACCAAAGTCGACACACAGCGGGAAAAATAAGAACTTTATGGGATGAAGTTCCCATTTCCCCGGAAGAAAATACTTGACTTTATAAAATCCCGTTAGTATATTGACAACGAGCGTGTGAGTAGGACTCCACGGTTTCTGACTTCGCCTCCCAAGTTGGAATGCCACACCTACCTCACGCTCATTTTATTTTTTAGTCCGCAGTTTGTTCACCTCTTGCAGCTCTTCCCTGCTCCATCTCTATTTAACTTTGGTTAACTCCGGCTGACTCCGGAGAAGGAATCTTGTCTTTAAGACGAGCTAACAACGTGTAAATCAAGATTCTAAGAGGCTACGACTGCCATTTCGTTTCGGGTGTGTTGCCGAGGGCATTGATCCAGCGCGCGACGACAAACAGAAGGTCGGAAAGCCGGTTCAGATAAATAACCGGAAGTTCTCCGATCGGCTCCTCACGCTGGAGACGGACCACGAGGCGTTCAGCCCGCCGCGAAATGGTTCTCGCAAAATGCATCATGGAGGCAGACCGGTTTCCGCCGGGAAGAATAAAGCTTTGAAGTGGGATTAATTTTTTTTCAATATCGTCGATGTGGCGTTCAAGGCGGGAAATGTCATCGGCTGAAATTCGGGTCACTTCTTTTCCATCCTTGGGAGTCGCGAGATCTGCGCCGAGGACAAAGAGGTCATGTTGAAGCTCATTGAGGATCGCATCAACTTCGCTGGCTGCGTTCGTTGACCGGCAGACGCCGAGAATGCTGTTCAACTCGTCAACGGTACCGTACGCTTCAATGCGCAACGTGTCTTTTGGGACACGCTTGCCTCCGAACAGTGAAGTCTCCCCTTTGTCGCCCGTCTTTGTATAAATCTTCACGGGTTCGCCGGGATTGGACTACCCACGTCGACGGGACCTGCCGTTCTTCATGTACGCCGGCAGCTCGTTGTAGAAATGAACCGCCGTACGGATGCCGCCGTAGAAGTTCGTGAGGTTGAGATGCTCGTCGGGGGCGTGGGCATTTTCATCGGGCAGGCCAAAGCCGAGAAGAACCGTATCGAGGCCAAGAAGCTGTTTGAACTGTACGACGATCGGGATCGATCCCCCTTCCCGCTGGTACAGCGGTTTCTTCTTGAAACCTTTTTCAAGAGCAGCGACCGCGGCCTGCACTCCGGGGCTATCAATCGGCGTCAGGGCCGCCTCGCCGCCATGGAGATATTTCACTCTCAGCTGCACGGTCTTTGGTGTGATCTTCCTGATATGCTTTTCAAATAATCTGGAAATCTTTTCCGAATTCTGGTTCGGCACCAGGCGCATGGAAAGCTTTGCGGAGGCTCTTGCGGGAAGAACCGTTTTCGCTCCCTCCCCGATGAAGCCTCCCCATATGCCGTTGCATTCCAGCGTCGGGCGCGCCCATACGCGCTCGAGGCTTGAGAATCCTTTTTCTCCGTAGAGCGCCGGCACGCCAAGATTTTTCGCATAGCTCTTATCGTTCCAGGGGAGCTTTTTATAGGCCGCGCGCTCCCGGGCGGTCAACTTCATCACGTCGTCATAAAATCCCGGAATCGTCACACGGCCGTTCTTATCATGAAGCTGCTCAATGATCTCCGCAAGCGCCTGAATTGGATTGTGAATGGATCCTCCGAACGAGCCGGAGTGGAGATCCCGGTTGGGACCGATAATCTCAATCTGCATGTAGGCAAGCCCGCGAAGGCCGTAACACACCGACGGGACCCCTTTCGCAAACATCGAGGTATCCGAGATGAGCGCAAGGTCGCTCCGTAACAGCTGTTTATGTTCCTTCACAAACGGAGCAAGATTTTCGCTGCCGATTTCTTCTTCCCCCTCAATGATGACTTTCAGGTTGATGGGAAGCTTGCCGCCGTTTTTCATGTAGGCTTCGATACTCTTCAAATGAACAAAGACCTGGCCTTTGTCATCCGCGGATCCGCGCGCGTAAATATTATCGCCCCTCACAGTCGCCTCGAATGGCGGGGAAGTCCAGAGTTCGATCGGATCGACAGGTTGAACATCATAATGGCCGTAGAGAAGCAGGGTCGGCTTCCCGGGCGCCCCCAGCCAGTCGGCATAGACAAGCGGATGGCCCGCCGTCGGAAATATACGGACGTTTTGCATACCGATCGACTTGAGATGATCGGCCACCCACCGGGCACAACGATCGATATCCGGCTTGTTTTCCTGATTTGTGCTGACGCTTGGAATCGCGAGAAATGATGTCAGCTCGTCGAGATACCGATGCTTGTTCGCGTCAACGTATTGTAGTATCTGATTCATGATGCCCTGGAGGTGGATGACTAAAATTCAATTGAATATAACAAAGAAGGGTGGTACATGCAACAGAAATTCGCAAGAATTGAGGAATCGTTCGGGTCCGAGGAGAGTTTTGTTAATCCCTGCGACTTTTTGTATCTTTACAGGCGAACGAAATAATCTATCATGTTTTTCCTTATCAATCTTCTCGAAATCCTACTTCCGCTCCTCTATTTTTTTGCGATTTGGGCATACGCTAAAGCGTTTTTCAGTGGAGTAAAGTTCGCAGAAGATCTTAAAAGCATTCTGCTCCGCGTCGTCCTTGGCGCTCACGCGCTCTATATTATCCTCCGTGCGACGCTGTTGCATCATCCTCCCATCACCTCCGTCTTTGAAATTCTCTCGCTCATCGCGTTTACCGTCGTTCTCGTGTATGCCTACATCGAGTTCCGAACCAAGAATTCAGCTACCGGGTACTTCATTCTCATACTTCCGTTCTTCTTTCAGCTCATTTCGTCGCTGTTCATCAAAGAAGTGCCGAATGTCCCCCCCATGCTCCAGAGCAATCTTCTGGGCTTCCATGTTTCAAGCGCGTTCCTGGGATATGCCGCGATAACCATCTCTGCAGTGTATGGCTTTCTCTATCTTATGTTGTATCACGATATCAAGTCGAAACAGTTCGGGGTGATTTATAAACGCCTTCCGAACCTTGAAACGCTCGAGCGGATGAGCCTGACGGCGGCAATATTCGGATTTGTCCTCTTGACGATCGCGATCATTGTGGGCATCATCTGGCTTCCCCGGGTATTCGAGAACTTCGATTACTCCGATCCGAAGCTCTTCGGTACGGCGGCCATCTGGCTCATTTATGCCGCCGGCCTTGTCGCGAAAAAAGTTGGGGGCTTTCAGGGAAGGCAGATGATGGTGCTTTCCGTCGCGGGATTTGTCGTCGCACTGCTTTCGATAACGATTATTAATATGTTCTTTACCGAGTTCCATAAGTTTTATTGATGCATGAATCTTTCCTGCCTCGGTATTAATCACCGCACTGCGCCCCTGGAAGTCAGAGAAAAAGTATGGTTTTCCTCCGATGAGAATCGCGAGATGATCGCGACCCTGAAGGAGCGCGGCATTTCCGAATGTGTGCTCGCATCGACGTGCAACAGGACCGAGCTGTATGTTTCGGTCGATGAGCACTCCAAGGCCCCAGTTCCTTCTTGGAAAGATCTCGTGGCATTGAAAAAGTCCAATGTGGAGGCACAGGATAGTCATTTTTATTCGATCCCCTCCCTCCATGCGGCCAGGCACCTGTTCAGCGTCGCATCCGGCATCGATTCCATGGTCATCGGAGATGTTCAGATCCTCAACCAGATTAAGGACGGTTTTTCTCTCTCCCAGGAACTCGGCTGCACAGGCCCGCTCCTGAACCGGCTGTTCGCCCAGGCGCTCCATGTGGGAAAACGGGCCCGGACAGAGACCGAGATCGGCGAGGGAGCCGTCTCGATGGGATACGCGGCGGCCGAACTCACCTCGAAAATCTTTGACGATCTCTCAAAGCGGACCGCTCTCCTCATCGGCGCCGGAGAAACCGGCAAGCTTACCGCACAACATTTGGAAAGCAGGAACATCGGATCGTTCGTCTTCGCCAACCGCACCCGCACACGGGCCGAAGGGCTCGCGCGCCGGTTCGGCGGAAGGGTCATCGAACTCCAGGATATCACAACTCATCTTAATTCCGTCGACATCGTCATATCTGCCATTGATTCCCCGGAATATATCCTCACCACAGCGCAGCTGCGGCACGCATTGAAGCAGCGAAGCAATATGTCGCTTGTCATCATCGATCTTGGGGTGCCGCGGACGATCGATCCGGGAGCGAATACGATCGGGAACATCTTTTTTCACGACGTCGATACGCTCAATCATATTATCGACCGCAACCTTGCAAACCGTGTCGCGCAGATACGCAGCGTCGAGCAGATCATTCTCGAAGAACTTACACTCTTTCATAACTGGCATCGCTCCCGTGAAGTTACTCCAACGATTCAGGAGCTCAGCAAGCAGTTTGAGGCGATCCGGACGTCGGAACTCGAGAAACACCGCCATCATTTTTCAACGGAAAAGCAGGAGGAGCTTGAACTCCTGACGAAGCGCATTGTCAATAAAATTCTCCACACTCCCATCACGAATCTTAAAAACGGATCGAACGCAGACGATGCCCCGACGGTCGGCGAGAAAGTCTCCCTTCTTCGCCACCTCTTCGGGCTCGATCGGAACGGAACTGAATGAACGACATTATTATCGGCAGCAGGGGCAGCCAGCTCGCCCTCTGGCAATCAAACTGGGTCAAGGCAGAGCTTCAGCGGCTCACTCCTTCCGTGAATGTCGTCATCGAAACCATCTCGACGACCGGAGACAAGATCCTGGACTCTCCTCTTGCAAAGATCGGTGACAAGGGACTCTTCACGAAGGAGCTTGAAGTCGCGCTCCTGAATCGTAGCGTCGATCTGGCGGTCCACAGCCTGAAGGATGTGCCGACAAGGCTGCCCGAGGGGCTCGTGCTGGCCGCGATCACATCCCGTGAAGACGTCCGCGATGTGTTCATCGCTCACCCGAACAAGCAGGTCAAGCGTCTCGATGACGTCCCCGAAGGCGGAACGATCGCAACCGGAAGCCTGCGGAGAAGTTGTCAGCTCATGAGCTGGCGGCCCGATCTGAAGATCGTGAACATCCGTGGGAACCTCAACACCCGGTTCTCGAAACTCGATGCGTCGGACTGGGACGGGATGCTTCTCGCGCGCGCAGGCGTAGTGCGCCTCGGATTCGAACACCGCATTTCCGAAGTCATTTCGCTCGAGCGAATTCTTCCGGCCGTGGGCCAGGGGGCGCTTGCGATCGAATGCCGCGCCGATAATACGGAACTGCGGAAAATGCTGAAGCCTCTTGAAAGCCCTGCAACCACCGCCGCAACGTTGGGTGAACGCTCGCTGCTGCGCCGGCTCGAAGGCGGCTGCCAGGTTCCGATCGGAACGCACGGCAGAATTGAACATAACGTTTTCTATCTCGATGCGGTTATCGGCAGCCTCGACGGAAAGAAAATTGTTCGGGGAAAGGTCCACGGGGATCCGGACACATCGGAAGAGCTCGGCGTGAAGCTGGCAGAAATCCTCCTCAAGGGGGGCGGCAAAACAATTCTCGACGGAATCCGCGCTTCGGAGCAACAGGCTGCCCCCGCGGTATGAGCCTTTCAAAAAAAAGGATCCTCATCACGCGCTCAGCGCACCAGGCCCGCGAACTACTCCTCATGATCGAAGACAACGGGGGAATCGCTGTTCTCTTCCCCACGATTGAGATTGTCCCGCCTGCGGATTGGGACGCATGCGACCGGGCACTGCACGCGCTGACCATGTATGACGGCATCATCTTTACCAGCGCAAACGGGGTGGAATTTTTCTTCCGGAGAATGGAAGAACTCAAGTTGGATTCTTCCGGGCTGAACGCGAAGCTCGTCTGCGCCGTGGGGGAAAAAACAGAACAGGCATTGTCCAGGCATGGGCTCGCAGTCACCGTTATGCCAGAGAACTTCACTGCCGCCGACCTTTCACGGAAACTTGAATCGGAGGATCTCCGTGAAAAAACATTCTTGTTCCCGAAGGGAAATCTCGGCTCGAACATCGTACAGGACAATCTCAAACTCCTGGGAGCGAGTGTCGACCCCGTCATTGTCTACCGCACGATAAAACCCGAACAACACGCTGTCGACGAAGTTCGCGCGACGCTGATGGACGGGGGAATTGATATCGCGACCTTTACAAGCCCCTCAACATTCAAGAATTTTTGTACATTCTTTTCGCATGGAGATCTTTCAGACATTTTTATGAAGACCAAAATAGCCGTTATCGGCCCGGTGACAAGCGAAGCGGTCCGGAACGCGGGATTCGAACCCGCGATCACCGCGAAGCAGCAAACGATCGACTCGCTTGTCGAGTCGATAAACGAATATTGCCAGGCGTTGGAGCTTAAATGAATAATGATCTCTTTCTGAAGGCTTGCGTTCGCGGGGAGGTTCCAAGAACTCCACTCTGGATCATGCGGCAGGCGGGCCGGTATCTTCCGGAGTACCGGGCGGTCCGCGCGAAGGCTGATTTTCTCACACTGTGTAAGACTCCGGAACTTGCAGCCGAGGTGACCATTCAGCCCGTAGATATCATCGGTGTGGATGCCGCCATTATTTTTTCCGATATCCTCGTAGTCCCGGAAGCGATGGGGATGGAGCTCATTGTGGAAGAGGGCAAAGGCGGCCCGAGATTTCCGTCTCCGGTCCGGACACCGGCCGATATTGCCGGGCTTTGCCTCCCCGATCCAAGCGACAAGCTGAAATTCGTCATGGACGCCCTTCGTTTGACGAGGAAGCAGTTGAACGGAAGAGTGCCGCTGATCGGCTTTTCGGGTTCGCCGTGGACTCTCGCCGCATACATGGTTGAAGGGCACGGGTCTAAAGATTTCCGGTATGTCAAAGAGCTGATCTACCGCCAGCCGAAGGAGGCCCACCTCCTTCTGGACAAGATCTCGAAGGTCGTGTCGCGCTATCTTACGGCACAAATCGAAGCCGGCGCTCAGGCCGTACAGATTTTCGATACCTGGGGCGGAATTCTGACGCAGGATGCATTTCAGGAATTTTCATTGAGATACATCTCGCAGGTGATCTCGGAAGTGAAGACGAACGGCGCACCGGTTATCGTGTTTTGTAAGGACTGCGGCCATTCGATCCAGAAGATCGCGAAGAGCGGATGCCAGGTGGTAGGATTGGATTGGACGATAGATATCGGTGAGGCGCGCCGTCTCGCAGGAGACAGCGTCGCCGTCCAGGGTAACCTCGATCCGACAATTCTCTATGCGAGTCCCGACGCCATTCGCAAAGAGGTGAAGAAGATTTTGTCGAAATATGGAAAAGGCACGGGACATATTTTCAATCTCGGGCACGGTATCTTGCCCGACATTCCTGTTGAGCACGTGAAGGAACTTGTCAAAGCTGTGAAAGAAGAAAGCGCGGCGTATCATTGAGGCCGGGCTACAGTATTATCTGATGTCGAATTCAATTCACCCTAAACATCCAGGAGACTACAATGGCTGATAAAAAAGCACTTCTCGCGGGACTGAACGAAGACCTCGCGAACGAACTCGGAGCATCGATTCTTTATCTCTACCAGACGTCGGTAGCGACAGGCTGGGACGGCGAAGAGCTGCGGGAATTTCTTACACCGGAAATCAACGGAGAAATGGCGCACGCGGTGTTCCTCGCAGAAAAAATCGCCGCGCTTGGCGGCAAACCGACGACGCAGCCGGTTCAGCACAAATGCCCGAAGGATGTTAAGGGAATGCTGAAATATGATCTCAAGCTGGAACGCGAAGCAGTCGAAAATTACCGTCAGCGGTGCATGCAGGCTGAAGAAGCCGGAGAAATCGGCCTGAAGATTCAGCTTGAAGGGCTCATCGTGGATGAAACGACACATGCGGAGAGAATTGAACGCTTCCTGAGAGGAATGTGATCTCTCAGACCTGGAGCTAATCCTGGAACTTCATGCCAACTGAACCCACCAATATCGTGTTTAAGCGCCGTGTCGAAGACTACGTCAAGAGCCTTCAGAATTCCATCTGCACGGCGCTGGAACAGCTTGACGGCAAAGCCAAATTCTCGCAGGACGTCTGGGCGCACAAGGAGAGCGGCGGCGGGAAGACCCGGATCCTTCAGCAGGGAAATGTGTTCGAAAAAGCGGGAGTGAATTTTTCCGCAATCACGAGCACGCTGTCGCCGACGCTCGCCGTCAGGCTTGGCGTCAAGCCGCAGAATATCTTTGCGACCGGAATTTCCCTGGTACTCCATCCGGTGAGCCCCATGGTCCCTATCGTCCACATGAACCTTCGCTATCTCGAGCTCGCAAACGGCGAGGCCTGGTTCGGTGGCGGTATGGATCTTACCCCATGCTACCTCTTCGAGGAGGATGCGCGGCATTTTCACCAATCACTCAAAGAGGCGTGCGACAAGCATGATCCGACGTTCTATCCCGTCTTCAAGCAGTGGTGCGACGAATACTTTTTTATTAAGCACCGCGGAGAGACGAGAGGTGTCGGGGGGGTGTTCTTCGATTACCTGAAAGAGGACAGAGACAAGACGTGGGCATTCGTTCAGGAGCTTGGTAACGCATTTGTCAATGTCTACGTCCCGATCGCCCAGCGCCGGAAGAGTGAGGCGTGGGGGCAGCGTGAGAAGCAGTGGCAGTATCTGCGCCGCGGCCGGTACGTCGAGTTCAACCTCGTGTACGACCGGGGAACGCTGTTCGGGCTTGAGACCGAAGGCCGGGTGGAATCGATCCTGATGTCGCTTCCTCCTGAAGTTCACTGGCGCTATAATCATCAGCCCGAAGACGGATCGCGTGAGGCAGCGCTCCTCTCGGTCCTGAAACAACCGCGTACGTGGGTCTGATGGCCGAACAAAAGTTAGGCGTCGTGTTGTTTCAGCTCGGAGGCCCCGATTCGCTGGAGGCAGTCGAACCCTTTCTCTATAACCTCTTCTGCGATCCGGACATCATTAATTTCCCGGGAGCCTTTCTTGCGCGTAAACCGCTTGCAAAGTTCATTTCGTCGCGCCGGCACAAGAAAGCTGCGGCTCATTACCGGGAGATCGGCGGAAAATCTCCGATCAAGGATCTTACCCTCGAGCAGGCGTCGGCGCTCGAGCGTGAATTGAACAAAACCGTTTCCTCAAAGGTGTTCGTTGCCATGAGATACTGGAACCCGCTGACGGAAGCCACGATCGCAGAAATGAAGAAGGAGTCGTTCGCACGGATCGTCCTTCTCCCTCTTTACCCCCACTTTTCGAAGGCAACCACCGTATCCAGCCTGAAGGAATGGAACCTCCAGACCCGTTCGCACGAATACACCTCCATTCCCATGCAATCCATCTGCTGTTTCTTCAACCATCCTTTGTACATCAAGGCACTGGTAGAGAACATCAATAGTGCGTACAAGAAATTTTCCAGCGTTAACCAGCATGCCGTAGATATTGTCTTCAGCGCACATGGGGTGCCGCTCAGCCTTATAAAAGCAGGTGATCCCTACCAGCATCAGATTGAGGAAACAGTCCGGCTCGTCTCCGGCGCCGGCGGCTGGACCTCCCCGCATCACCTCTGTTATCAAAGCCGCGTAGGGCCCGGCGAGTGGCTGACGCCGTCGCTTCATACAAAATTGCGCGAGCTTGCGGCCCAGGGGCGTAAACATCTTTTGGTGGTACCGATCTCGTTCGTCACCGACCACGTCGAAACTCTCCACGAGATCAATATCGAAGCGCGTGAAGAAGCACATGAGTTGGGAATAACGCAGTTCGAAATGATGCCGGCGCTCAACGCCGGCGCAACATTCATCTCCTGTCTCACCGATCTCGTCATCAACAAAGCGATGAACCCGGCGCTCGGCTTGCCGACCTGCAGATCGCTGTTCCAGAAAGATCCGGGCCGGGTCGCTCCGACGATGTGCCCGTACTGGACCTCTGAAGGAAGGTAATATGGAAGACCGGCCCCACGCGAACAAATCTGCCGTCGTTATCGGCGCCGGGATCTCCGGTCTCTGTGCCGCATATTGGCTGAAGAAACAGGGGATCACGGTTACCGTCCTCGAACGCGACGCCTCCGTCGGCGGCACGATGAAAACTTATCATGATGGCGGCTGGCTGGTAGAGACGGGGCCAAACAGCGCTCTCGAGACAACTCCTCTCTTCGGCAAACTCATCGACGAACTCGGAATCACGGGCGACCGGGAGTATGCCAACGAAGCCGCGGATAAACGATACATTCTGCGCGACGGACTCCTTCACACACTTCCGACGAAGCCGGGAGCTTTTCTCGCCTCATCCTTGTGGACGGCCGGCGGTAAATTGCGGCTGCTGAAGGAACCGTTTGTCGGCCGCGCCTCAAAAGAAGAATCGATAGCGGAGTTTGTCACGCGCAGGCTCGGCAGGGAATTTCTGGAGTATGCGATTAATCCTTTTGTGGCCGGGGTCTATGCCGGAAATCCTGAACAGCTTTCCGTGCGCTCCGCCTTTCCGAAGCTTTACGCGCTCGAAGAAAAATACGGCGGGCTCATAATAGGCATGATCCGTTCGCGCAGGGAGCGCAACGCCCGCAACGAGGTGGCAAAAGACCGCGCGAAAATGTTTTCATTCAAAAACGGCATGCAAACCCTTCCGAACGCGATCGCAGCTGCGCTTGGCGATGCAGTGAGGCTGAACTGTTCCGTGGAGAGGATTGTCCCGATGCGCGCCGGGAAATTTCCGGTCTACACTGTCTTCTGGAAGGAAAACAACGAGCCTCGCACCCTTGAGGCGAACGCGGTCATTCTTGCCACACCGGCACACGCGGCGGCTGCAATTGTTCA
Source organism: Bacteroidota bacterium (assembly GCA_035495255.1). Taxonomy (GTDB): domain Bacteria; phylum Bacteroidota; class Ignavibacteria; order UBA10030; family SZUA-254; genus DASYTP01. The sequence goes on from DATJGD010000057.1 coordinate 17,708, forward strand.
ATCGATCGACCCCGAAATGTCAAAGACTCTCTCATCGATCTATTATCCTCCCGTGGCGGAAGTATTCCTGGGGTTCCGTCAGGAACAGGTGAAGCGGCCGTTGGATGGTTTTGGATTCCTGATACCAGAAAAAGAAAAGCGCAACATACTCGGAACGATTTGGTCCTCCTCCCTCTTCCCGGATCGCGCACCTGCGGGCCACGTCGCAACGACGTCGTTCCTGGGAGGGGCGCGGCAGCCGGATCTCGCGTCGAAGAACGAAGCAGAGATACAAGAGATCGTCCTTCGTGAACTGCGTTCCCTCATCGGCGCGGAGGGAAACCCCGCATACGCGAAGATTATCCGCTGGGAAAAAGCGATCCCGCAATATAACGTCGGTTATTATAAGACGCTTCAGGCAATCGAAAGGTTCGAGCAGAATTTCCAGGGAGCGTTTATCTGCAGCAATTATCGCGGGGGGATATCGGTAGGGGATTGTCTGATGAGTGCTGAAAAGATGTCAACAATCGTGAGCAGTTACTTAGGCTCCTGAGGTGGGAGCACGTGCCTGGGAAGAGATTGTCGCTCCTCTGCAACAGCGAGTATCACCGCACAGCCTTTCTATTTCTTCTTCGTTTTGGGAGTCTTGTGTTCGTCTGCTTGTTTCTTCATCACAAGGACAAAATCGCCAAGCGCTTGCCGCCGCTGGAATAAATCTTTCACGTTTGTGTAAAAGTCTTCCGAAAATATTGTTTCGCGAAGGGCGTATTTGGAAGAGACACTGATAGAATCTCCCGAAAAATTCACATGTTCCTGCACGTCTCCGACATCGTTCGCAAAATAAAGAGGTTCGGGAACATTCTCCAACACCATGCCAGGCGGCGTTGTAATAGTAAACTCGTAGGATTGGAGCGTCGCGTACTTAAACATGATGGGATGAAGTCTCGTCTGCGAAGTGAAAGGGTTTTGCATTTTCCCAAAAAGAGAATGAGGAGAAAAAATAATGCGTCCGCCCGAAAGCTCTGTTGTTGGGCCCTGGAGCGCATAAGTAAGAACGAGAGAATCCTCTCCTCCGCGGAAATCCAGAATCGCGACAGAATCCCTCCATTCCGTCGACAGATTGTCAAGAATTTGTTTTTTGAGGATTTCTGACCGCTCGCGGTCTTGCTTGTCCTGAAGAAGAATCTTTAGCTGTTCTGCAGGATGCCCGGTATATGTTTCGACGATAGTACTCCGCGCCGGCTCATCGCGGGGGATTTCCAGCCGTATTACCCTGCGGATTGCGTTCATATCAGCAGGGGTCTTTTCAAACCTTGCGAACAAAGGTGTTCCCACCGGCGCTCCGATCGTCAGCCCCCTCGTCGTCTCAAAGTACCACGGAACCTGCCCCGGCTTCAGAAATTTATCCGCCGGTGAATAAAACGTAGAGTGCATGTTGAAATCATTCACAAAGACCAAAGGCTGATCGAACTGCCAATATTTTGCAACGTCATAAAAGAGATGTTTTTCCTTGTTAATGGCGTAGACCATGCCGGCGCTCGCGCCCATATCCTTGAGCATTGCGAAGAAAAGAAAAGCGATCTGAGGCTGCAGTGCTTTGCGATATTTTAGAATATCGTCGACCGTTTCAATCTTGTCGCGATCCCTAAGATATTCCTCATAGGTTATTCTTTTGATATTCCTTTGCACCCAGTAGAACGCGGAATCAATTTTTATTGGAATCGAGGGAAGACTCGAGAAATTGTTGTCCACCAGCTCTTTCACCTTCTCATGTTCCTTGATGAAGAGGCCGATCACCTGTGACATTTGCGCGGACTCGATACTCCAGAAGCTGATTTCATGTTCGGCGCCGCCGTAGTACAGCCGCAGATGCGTTTTTGCCGCTTCGTCAGGAATCGAAAATGGTTCAGGCTCAAACGCGAGGAGATCGTTGAATCGAAATACGACTTCCTCTGGTGCGTCCGCGTTCGGCAGCATCTCAATCTTCATCTTTTTCATATCGTTGACTGAGAGGTAGTTCGGAACGGACCTGGATCCCAGTATCCACGCAAGGAAGGGGTTAGCGGCAGAAATCTCTCCGTGAAAGAACTTCCATCTGTACTCCCCCTCGATGAGAGGAATTTCCTTTTGCGCGACCCACAAAGGATTGACTCGTTTGTTCTCATATTCATATACGTATTCAATAATGCAGCTATCCGTCACCCCAGGAAGTGAAAAAAACTTCTCCCGAATTCGCTCATCGCCGACTTTCACAACTTCTTTCTCTAGAATCTTTTCAGGGCTCAAGTCAATAACCCTGCCGTCAGGAAGCATGGTTCGACCCGCAACAGACTTGATTTCAGATTCTTCGGGATCATACGGCAAGCTCACGTCCGCCCACTGCCTTCCTCGCGGGCTGAGAATTTTGATTCTGCGGTACGTTTTCAGCCTGAATTTATTGTCGTTGAACTTTTTGTCGTCCTCGACAAGTTTTTCGAAGATCATGACTGCGTCGCGTATTCCTTTCGCAGAATCCTGAGAGATGCTCCAATCTGTACCTGTGACCGGAAGCCAAACGGGTTTGTCATCGCTTGACACTGAATATGCAACACGCAACAGCAGCAGCATGAGAAGAACAAACCTGAGCGTCATACGAATCATTGTCGCCTGCTGTTATTTTGAATTCAGGATAAAGGTAAGCTTGTTGTAGGCCCGCATTTCCCGCCCGAACATTCTCACGGTCTCATAGTCCGAAGGCTCGAGGAGCTCCCCGCTCTTCTCATAGAGAGATCTAAAATGGACTGCATGGGCCTTCGCGCTTATCTCATATTCGAGTCTCGCAACATTCTTGCAAGCACTCTTTGCCGATGGAAGGGCTTCATCCTGTAAGCGCCAACCGCCCGGAATCCGGACATTAATCTTTGTTTCGATCCTGTGCGGACCACCGAACCATATCGGGTAGCGGCGGATTGATTTGGCAAAAGACGGAAAGTCTTCCTTCTGAAAAATATTCGGCCTCACGAGCATCATGGAATTATTCATCCTGGCCCCTTGCGGTGCATTGACATTGAACGTCGTCCAGATCGAATCATTGTTCTCGCCGGTCTGATAGTCAAGGATTGAGCAATCACCGAGGAGGGCTGCGAACGATTTCCGCAACGACTCCACTTGTTTTTCTTTTACCGTCGTCCGGGCATAGTATCGAACATAATTGCTATAGACTCCGCAATCCATGATTCTAACATTCGCGCTCATTGCCGCAGTGCTCTCCACGACGATATCCGCCTCGTACGTCCGCCGGTTTTCGTCCGGCTTCGCGTACGGTAACTGCACAAGAATGGAATCTGCCTTCCCGGCGACAAGAACGTAATTTCCCTGCAATTGGATAGGCAAAGCTCCCAGAGGATTGACTTCGTCCGTGGGATCAAAAAACAGCCATCCGCCGGCGATTGCGCCTTCAAGAGATGCGGTTGATTCAAGGGCACTCACGGGAATCGCCACGATCGCGTGATTAAACTGAAATGGTGAGGGGAGATCGGTATGAACAAAGAAGGAGGTGTTCGCCAGAGCCATGCAGGAAGGGATCCCTTCGACTTCAAGCATCGCACGCATGAGTGTCACCTTGTCCTTGCAATCGCCATATTTATCAAACAGCGTCGCCGCAGCTGACCGCGGCTCCCAGCGGCCGTTGCCCACTTCAACTGCGACGTAACGAATACGTTCCCGAACGTACTCAGCGATCTTCCTGAGTTTCTCCCGCTTGTCAGCCGTGGCCGCGCCGAGCTTTTTTACCTCGTTCGAAAGCTCGTCGGTAACGAT
>DATJGD010000058.1:0-55030 GCA_035495255.1 Bacteroidota bacterium
TTCCTGACATCCGTGAACGATCCGGCCCACAGTCGATAAAAATACACCCCACTCGGATATCTTCCAGCGTCGAATGCAACACTCTTGTACCCGGGATCCTGATCCCCGTCAACGAGAGTTGCAACTTCCTGTCCGAGCATATTATAGACCTTCAGCATCACCCGGCTCGTTATGGGCACCTCGTAGCGGATAACAGTTGCCGGGTTAAACGGATTAGGATAGTTTTGATCAAGCACGTATATTTTCGGAACTGACGCCGGAGAAATCGCAGGAGGCTGCGGTGGTAACTCGACGGTCGGGACAATGTTAATCCTGCTCGCCGGGTCCCCAATCTCGGTGGAAGAGATGGTCAGATCTCCCTCCTGATTTACTTTCACCCAGTATCCTCTTCCCGGATCGATCGTAGCGCTCGTCTGATACGATCCGTCATATTGGAAGAACTGAGAGGTGATCATTCCAGGGGGCTGTGAAGTGATTTGTGAAGCGTCGATCTGCTGAGATATCGACCCGAGAAGGTTCCAGCCTTGCATCACATGGCGCGTCGCCGATCCGAGAGTTCCTCCCGAAGAGGGAGTAGGGAAGTCCTCCGTCGGAAACTTCACCCAATATCCTGCTCCGTTTGCCAGTACATCCTGCACCTGGTAACCGGTGTTCGGAGAAAATCCGAAAGCGTTTGTTACTGCTGTAGGAAAGAGCAGGGAGGTATGCATATCCGCGTGCGAGAATGGCAGCGAAATTAGCTGCCATCGCGGCCCTGTTTGCGGCGGGCCGACGACACCTTCGGCGGTAAAGGCGGAGCCGGAATACGAGTTGTCGATTGCCTGAACGCTCCAGTAGTATGTCCCTTGCGGGAGATTCAGCGTGCGGGAAAGTTTATGAACATTATTTCCAACGCTCGCCTCCCGCCGGTAACCGGTGGCCGCATCCGCAGCTGGCGCGACGATATTGCCCGTGCCGGGAGAGGTGCCGACTCGTAAATTGTACGTCAGCATCGATTGCGGAGTCTTGTCGTCGGTTGACGTTGCCCACGAGAATGTTACCTGGTTCCCGTTGACGCTTGCCGATGGAGCAGCAGGCGCCGCAGGTTTTTGATTCCCGGTTTGGCAATTGTTGTGATAAATTAGAGTGACCGGGAGAATGGGCCCGGGAGGCGGGCCCCCCTGGTAGCGCGAGCCATAAAGCTGCGGTCCTTCTCCGCCGGTGATGAGGAGGTCTAATTTGCCGTCGTTATCGACGTCCCCCCAGGCGACCGATCCCCACCATACACCGGGAAGATTAGCATCGATGTCGGTAAATACGCCCCCGCCGTCGTTGCGGTAAATCTTGGTGATGTTCGTCGAATCGTTCAGCCACCCGCATATTGCGAAATCGAGATCGCCGTCGTTATCGTAATCGCCCCATGCGACCGATGCGGCGTTGAGTTGCGGAAAGTCCGCCGGCACCTGCTCAAAATTTCCACCGCCTGTGTTCTTGAACAGTGCGGTGTAATTATTTTCTCCGCCCGGCGGATCGCCCGCGACGATAAAGTCGAGGTCGCCGTCATTGTCAAAATCGCCCCATCGAACTTCGACGTGATTGGCGGGAGTCGCCGGGATCGACACTTGCGAGAAGCCTGCGAGTTCGTTCCGCCACAGCGTTCCCGTTACCCCCCATGTGCCATATCCGAATAAGAGCAGATCGGGATCGCCGTCATTGTCGTAGTCTCCCCAGTCGACAGACGCGCCCCAGACGCCGGGGAAAAATATACCGCTGTCCGTAAAGGTGCTGTCGTTGTTCCGGTAAAGTTTCGTGATAAATGTCGAACCGTTGTCCGGAGATCCGGCGATGAGAAGGTCGAGCTTGCCGTCGAGATTATCGTCGATCCAGGATGTGACGCCTCCGAGGACAAGAGGGAGATTGGCGTGAATGTCGACGAACGTGCCGTTGTCGTTGCGAAAAATCTTCGTAATCGGATATTGGCCGAGCGTATCGGTAATGCCGCTGATGGCAAGGTCGTAATCACCGTCGTTGTCATAATCTCCCCATGACACGCCGTGTTCGGAGATCACTCCGGGGAGTCCAGCCTGGATGTCGGTGAACGTGCCGTTATCGTTGCGATATATCCTCGTGATCGGTTCTGAGCCGTCGTAGCCCGAGATCAGAATATCGAGGTCGCCGTCATTATCGAAATCAATAAACACCGCGTCTCCGATGAAGACACCGGGAAGATCCGCCGGGTAGAGCGTGAATGTTGAGGTGTCGGAATGGGTCTGTGTCGTGAACAGCTTCATTGGTCCCTGGACCTGCTTATGCAAGGGCATCCATGGCGGATCGGAGGGAGTCCTGGACTGGCCGGCGAGTGCAGATCCGACGCAGATAAGAAGGACGAACGAAACAACGGAAAAACACTTAAGAGAGTACATGGGGTAACTCCTTATAGTATGCCAAAAATTAAGCACCTTCCGGGACATCCGCAATGGGGGTTTTCCCTATTTTTCTTATCACCCGCATCGTGTGGTATTCTCACTCAAAGTGCTGTAAATCCTCCGGTTAGGGCAATATGTGGCAGGGATCAGAAAGATTTGAGCCAGCCGGGAGGCGAATTACCTCCGGATTTCCTCGAGGGGGACGGTCAAAACAACGGAAGTGCCGCGGTCGGCCCGGGGCCGCATTTCAAACGTCCCTCCATAATAGAGCATTCGCTCCTTGATATTGAAGAGGCCGAAACCGCCCTTAAGATGCTGATCGCCGGCGTCTGGATACGACGGCCCAACGCCGTCGTCTTCGACCCGAATAATAAGCGAGCTGTCATTTGAGCGCAGCGAAACCGCCGCATTCGCTGCGTGGGAATGTTTGATGACATTCGTCAGAAGTTCACGCACTGCATGATAGAGAAACGTCTTCAGGTCTTCGTCGAGGTTGAACGCCTGCCCGTCACTCTCAAACGCAAGCGGGATATGATGTTGGTGTTGAAACTGGACCGTCAGCCACTCAATGGCGCCGGTGAAGTTCAGTTCGCGCAGAACCGGCGGGCTGAGATCAAACGTCACCGAGCGTGTGTGGTCGAGAGCCTGCAACAACAATGCGTTAATTTCCTCGACGCTTCCCCGGCCTTTCGACAGCAGGTCAACCTTGAGCTTGCACATTGCGAGCGCCTGCCCCACGTAATCATGGAGATAATTTGCCATCCGCTGCCGCTCACGGTCCTCGGTTGTCGAGAGCTCTGACGCGAGCGAGCGGAGGTGCCATTGGTATTCCAGAAGCTTTTGCTCGATCCGTTTACGCTCAAGGACTTCCCGCTCGAGGGTATCCACGGTATTGGATAACTCGACAGTCTTCTCTTCCACCTTATACTCCAACTGCTGCTCGTACACCTTGAGCTCCTCCTCGATGCGCTTGCGGTAGACGATCTCGGATTCCAGATGAAGGTTTGAGCGCTGCAGCTCCGAAGTCCGGACAGCGACCGCTTTTTCGAGCAGGACATTCTTCTCGCGGACTGCCCATATGCGCGCGAGGAATACTCCGCTCACGAGAATCAGTATCATAAGAATTGAGCCGATGCGGAACCACCAGGTTTTCCAGAACGGGGGAGAGATGAAGATCGGTATGGAGATCCCTGTTTCGTTCCACAGGCCGTCATTATTGCTCCCTTTTACTCTCAGCGTGTACCTGCCCGGATCCAGGTTCGTGTAGGTCGCGAACCTGCGATTTCCCGAATACACCCAGGTCTTCTCGAACCCTTCAAGCATGTAGGCATACTGGTTTTTGACAGGCTGCGTAAAATCCAGCGCGGTGAACTCAAAGGAAAATGTATTCTCAGGGTAGGAGAGAGAAACGTTGTTGTAATTTGAGACTATGCGGGAAGGGGTCTGACCCTGGCTGAAGATCTTCATTGACGTGACGCGGACCGGAGGGATGTACGTGTTGTCTTTCAGGCTGTCGGGAAAAAAGGAAGTAAGGCCGTGCACCCCGCCGAAGAACAGCTCCCCGGTATTGTTGTAGTGCGCGGACCAGCCGTAGAATTCATTGCCCTGCAGGCCGTCTGTCACATCATAATTGCGGACAGAAAAGAGATGAGGATCGAATTTAGAAATTCCGCCGTTCGTGCTGATCCAGAGAATTCCCTTCTTGTCTTCCAGAATGCCCACGACAAAACTGTTCGCCAGGCTGAAACTCTGTGATTGTTTCCGGAATTGGTTGAGCGAACGGTCAAAGAATTGCAGTCCTTCTGTCGTTCCAATCCACAAGCCGTCGCCCTCGGAGCTTTCATGAATGGCATTGATGATTCCGGATCCGCCGGAGTCTTCGGATGGGGTGCCATATTGAAAGATCTGTTTGCTTGCGTAGTCGTACCGCAGCAATCCATGACCAAGCGAGCCTATCCAGAGGGTGCCGTGCGGATCCTCATGGAGCGCCCCGAATCTGAAGTCCGGATAATGTTTGGTGAGATGCAGTTCGTCTGAAAACTTCCCGCTGGCCGGAGTAAAAAGCTGAACGTTGTTCCAGGAACCGATCCAGAACGAGCCGTCGCCGCGCTCCTGCATCGCCAGAACGCTGTTGCCCAAATCATACAGATCGTCAGGATTCGGACGGTAATGGGTGAACGAACCTCCGTTGTTGCTGAAACGATCGAGGCTCCTCCAGGTCCCGACCCACAAATTTCCATTCCGGTCGTCAAGCAGCGAAAGAACGATGTCGTCCCCCAGACTATTCGCATTTGATCCATCGTGCCGGTAATGGACCGACCGGTGAGAAGTTCTGTCGACGCTTGTCAATCCGTTGTCGGTGCCAGCCCAGAGATGATTTGACGGATCGACGAGCATCGAGCGAACCTTATTTCCGGCGAGGAGCCTGGTTCTGTTGTAGGTGGTGAAGTTCTTGGAGTGGGGGCTCTGCTTCCATATGCCGTTCTTCGTCCCGAGCCAGAGTGTCCCATCGGAGGAAATCAGGAGGGTCGTGATCTCATTACTGCTCGCTTCTTCCTTTGCCGGATCCGGAAAATATCTTCCGCTGAATGTTCCCGCGGACGCGTAGCATGAAAGCCCCTCGTCCGTTCCGACCCAGATGCGCTTCGCGGAATCCAGTGCGAGAGCAAGAATGAAATCTTCATAGTAACTATGTTTGTCGTTGGTTCCGGGGTATCTCTGCCACCTCCCGGATCGCCAATCGTAGGAATCCAGGCCCTTGGTGGTCCCCACCCATAAGATGTTGTTCCTGCCTTCGGCCAGTGCTGTGATAAGATCGGACGACGGGGCATCGCCGCCGGTCTCGTTATGCCGATAATGAGTGAACGTTTTGCGCCGGATGTCGATTCGGTCCAGGCCTTGTCCCTCCGTGCCGATCCAAAGGAATCCGGAGTGATCGAAACACAGGCACCGGACCAGGTCCGAGGCCAGGCCTTCAGGCTTCCGGTCATCGTGGCGGTAATTTTCGAGCTTGCTTCCGTCGGAAGAAAGTTTCCACACGCCTTTCGTGCTGCCGGCCCAAATGTACCCTTGAGGATCTTCAGCGATGGCGTTGATTCCGAATCCGGTCAGAAGGTGGCGGAAAACTTCGTGGTTTCCGGTAAGCAGATCCAACCCGTTCGCCGTGCCCACCCAAATGGATCCATACATATCCTGATAGAGGGCATTGATGCTGCTATTGCAGAGAGAGGTTTTATCCGCCTCGTGGCGAAACGTCTTGAATGAGTACCCGTCGAAGAGATTCAGACCGTCGCCGGTCCCGAACCAGAGGTAGCCGTCGGAGTCCTGCATGCTGCACAACACTTCCGACTGCGATAATCCGTCCTCAACGGTGTAGCGGTCGAACGTGAGATCGTTCTGCTGGCCGAACGAGACGCAGCCGAAAAGAATGAGTAGCGGTATGAACGTGAAAACTTTCGCGTTCACATTTCGTCCTCCTGTAAAGAGACAACCGTGGAGCGAAGGCGTGCTTCGCTCCGCAATGTCTTAGTATAGAAACATCGGTTTTCCGAGCAGGTGTGCAACCTTCGGACGGTAGTTGGGGATGTCGTAGAGCTCGTCCACGTCCACCCGCTTCTTCCCCTCGGTGATAATGTTGGCGGAGACGGTGGTATATTTTCCGTCGCGCAGCGCCACCATTCTGCCGCTCTGCTTTTTCAACAAAAGGTCGGTTGCAAGGTAACCGTAGCTTGTGCTTACCATGAGATCCAGCGCATCCGGCGCGCCGCTGCGCATGAGGTACGCTAATTGCTGGAAGACCGTGCGCACGCCCGAGCGCTTTTCAATTTCGGCGGCAACATATTCCCCGATGCCGCCAAGCTTCTTGTGCCCATAGGCGTCGGCTTCGCCGCTCATGAGCATCTCGCCCCCGACCGGCTTCGCGCCTTCGGAGATCGTCATGATCGAATACCTGCTCGGATTGCGGTCGCGGTCTTCGATGAGGAGCTTTACAAGTTTCTCCGTTTCAAAGTCGACCTCCGAAATCACCGCCCGGTCGACTCCGGCGAGATAGGCAGAGATCAGCGAAGTCTCTCCGGAATATCTCCCAAAGAGCTCCACGATCGCGATGCGTTCGTGAGAGCCGGTGGGGGTCCGGAGCGCGTGAATGAATTCCACGCTGCGGGTGACTGCAGTGGAAAAACCGATGCAGTAATCGGTTCCGTAGACGTCATTGTCCATCGTCTTCGGAATGCAGACGACGGGAAAATTTTCCTTGTGCAGGCGGACGGCATAACTCAGCGTGTCGTCGCCGCCGATGGCAATGAGCGCGTCTAATTTTAAGTGCGCGAGCACGCGCAGGACGTGTTTCGTACAGTCAATCGTCGTCTCTCCGGCAGCAAGTTTATAGCTGCCTGCCAGGAAGCCGGGAAGCTCCTTGGGCTTGACGCGACCGGGGTTGGTTCGGGAGGTGTGGAGGTATGTGCCTCCCGTCCGGTCGATCGTCCGGGTGTTTGACTTCGTGAGGGGAACAATGTGCTCCGCGCTTTCTTTTTCGTTGTCGGGGTTATAATAGAGCAGGCCACCCCATCCGCGCCGTATGCCGATGAACTCGTGGCCTTCGTCGGTGGCACGATAGACTGCCGCTTTAATACAGGGATTTAAGCCGGGGACGTCTCCGCCTCCGGTGAGGATTCCGATTCGCATAATTGTCTTGTGTGTGTGGGATTTCGATGAAAGGATAATTATGAGAAATGTACACAAATCGCCTTGATTTATCAATCCAACGAGGCCAACGAGGCCAACGGGGGCCAACGGGAGCCTTGCTTTTTGCGTACGCTCTGACTATTTTGGCACGATACAAACCGATCGGCAGTTCTTTACGTATTCATCATGATGGTAATCATAACGGTCTTTGGCGCTGTTCTTGCGCGGTCTCCTCGCGACGAAGAGGACGCGGCATTGCTGCGCCGTATCGTCAAGGGGGAGGAATCGGCAATCGCCGAGCTGTTCGATCGTTACCATCGGCTCTTGTATACCTTCGGGTTCAGGATTTTAAAATCGGAGGAAGATGCAAGAGATCTCCTTCAAGAGGTATTCTTGCAGGCATGGAACAAAGCCTCGGCCTATGAAATAGAAAAAGGGACCGTCTACACATGGCTTGTCACCATGACGCGAAACCGCGCGATCGACACCATCCGGTCGAAGGGATATAAGGAGCGCAGCCAGGCTGTCGATATTCTGGATGTTAACCTTATCGCGGACCGGACGTCCTCGAATCCATACGCCGCGGCCGTGTTTGTGGAGGACCAGCAAAATGTCGTTCGCGCCTTGAAGAACCTCACCACCGACCAGCAGCAGGTAATCGCGCTTGCTTATTATGAAGGATTCAGTCAATCGGAAATCGCCGGCAAACTTAATATTCCGCTCGGAACGGTAAAAACCCGGATGCGGAAAGGGCTCATGGAACTGCGAACAGCGTTAACCAAATGACAGCCCACGAAGAAAAATATCTGGAATGCGCAGCCGCGTACGCCCTTGGGGCCCTTGACGGAGATGAACTCTGGGAGTTCGAAGCCCATCTGCGATCCGGCTGTACGGTGTGCAGCGCGGAGATCGCGTCGTTCGGAGAGACAATAAGCCTGTTGCCCGCCGCGCTCCCGCCCAAGACGGCGCCGGCAGACGTGCGGGCAGCACTGCTGAGCGCGATTCACGCCTCCGCTGAGGCGCGAAGGCAGGCCGGCGCGCGCACGAGCCGGTTGCTCGAGGAGACATCAGCGCAACCAGCCCGCCGTTCGTGGCTCAACTACGGCCTGGTGTTTGCAGTCATTGTCATGATTATCGTCTTCAGCCTCTCGTACAATTCGCTGCTCAACACCCTCAGCGAAAAGTCGACGCTGATCGGCTCCCAACAAACTCAGATCACTGCATTGAAAGACGAGCTTCAGCGAAAAACTGAAATCCTCAAGGTCCTGGAATCGCGGAAGATCGAAATTGTCACAATGGACGGCCTGACGGTGAATCCTGTGGGGTACGGCAAGATTATCTGGGATCCCGAGAAGAAGGTCGCTGTACTCCAGGTTGCGCAATTGCCTCCGGTTCCGAAAAATAAGGACTACCAGCTCTGGGTCATTACGAAGAGCGAGCCGACGAAACCGGTGAGCGCCGGCGTGTTTGCAGTTGAAAACGAAGCGGAGAAGGAAAACTATTTCAAGGTCCAGCCGCTGGAGGTGGTCGACCGGAACGAGATTGGCGCGTTCGCGATCACGCTGGAACCGAAGGGGGGCGTGCCGGCTCCGACGGGTGATATGTATTTGCTTGGCAAGACTTCGCCAAAGTGAGAAAGATACTTCTCGCCTTCTCCGTGGGGTTAGATCGGATCAGGCCCGCACAAAATAGTTGATCATCTTCGAGACCAGCTTGGCAGCCGTCAGATCGGGATGATGCAGCCCCTTCATCGGGGCAAGCTCGACGATGTCGCATCCTACGACGTTTCTCTTCTCGCCGACCTTCCTGAGTAATCTCATCGTCTCATCCCAAAAGAGCCCGTTCGGCTCAGGCGTCCCGGTTGCAGGCATGATCGAAGGATCCAGGCCGTCGACGTCAAAGGTGACATAGACGTGCCCGGTAAGCTTATCGACTGCGTAATCATCCCAGTTTTTCAGCAGCTTCGAATACTTGCCGTTCCGGATCTCATGCGCGTATAATGTGTTGATGCGGCGCCGCCTGATAAACGCGGCCTCTTCGATGCACTGCGCTCGGATGCCTGCCTGGACGATGTTTTTCGGATCGATAAATTCAGCGACGCGCGCCATAACGCACGCATGGCTGAACTTGCTCTCCTGGTACTCCATCCGGAGGTCGGAGTGGGCATCGATTTGGAGGACCGAAAGATCGGGGTACCGTTCGGCATGGGCGGCAATCGTCGCCTGCGAAATCGTATGTTCCCCTCCAAGAGAGAGCACAAACTTTTTCGCTTCCAGCAGTTCCCGGACCGTCTCATAGATCTGTTCCAGCGCCTGTTCGTCCGATTTCTTGCCGAATTTCATCGGCTCAACTGTGGCGATGCCGAGCTCGCGGTGGACCTGTCGCCGCGTCTCTTCGTCGTAAAATTCAACATAGTGTGAGGCGTTCAGGATCGCTTTAGGACCCTTATCCGTCCCGCCGCCATAGCTTACCGTGCGTTCGTACGGAATCGGAAGAATAACAACTTTCGATTTCTTCAGCGTAGACTGCGCGTCCTCGATGCCGAGATAATTTGAATTGATGCCGAGTGCTTTCAACATAGAATAATCAGGGGAAAAGAATGGGTAGCAAAAAATATCGGACGAAATATAATGGATTCGGCCGCAAAATACAATCTTCCGTTATTTGATTCTCTGGCTATTTTCCCCTACAATACTAAATGAAATTATCGGCTTCTTATAACGTCCTGCTCGCCGGCGTACTGTTCTGGTGCTTTCTCATTGTTGTGCCGCCAATCTGCCGTACACTCGGCGGGCCCGCCGCCCCCCTGGGGAATCTCCTGTATTCGAGTTTTTCGCATATTTGTCACCAATACGAATCACGTTCGTTGCATCTTGGAGGTTATGAGCTCGGCGTCTGCGGACGCTGCACGGCGATTTATTTTGGTTTTCTTGCAGGCGTAGTGATCTGGCCGCGCATACACCGGCACCGGGATCTCCGGGCGGCGCTCTGGATCCTCGCGATACTACCGATGCTCATCGACGTACTTCTCGACGCCTTCGGAATTTCCTCGAGCACAATGCTCACGCGCTTGCTCACCGGCGGCTGGTTCGGGGTATTCGCCGCGATCATGTTGACAGGCTTGTTTATCGAAGGAGCGGGCCAATTATCTCAATCAAAGGCAGCCTATGAATCCAAAACCTGACAAGGTTATCCCCGCGTTATACGGCGGCATCATCATGGCCCTGGTGTCGACGATACCGTTCCTCGCTTTTATCAACTGCCTATGCTGCGCGGGCATCATGCTGGGAGGGCTTCTCTCGGTATTCTTTTATAAGAATAACTTCACGCCGGACACTCCGCCGATCACCGCAGGCGAGTGTATGATCGTCGGCCTCATCGCCGGAAATATCGGCGCGGTTGTCGGGTCGTTCCTTTCGCTGCTGTTTATGAAGTTGTTCGGCCCTGTCATGATAAACGCGATTGTGGATTTCCTTCATCAGCTGAATGTCCAGCTGACGCAGGATCAGTGGAACGCACTCGACAAGGCCCGCGAGGGCAATACCGGGGCGTTCAGCTTCGTTCTGGGGATGATCGGCAATATCTTTATCTACGGCGTCTTCGGATTGGTCGGAGGCCTTATCGGATACTCCCTCTTCAAGCCGAAGGGGCCGCAATCGATGCCGCCGCCTCCGCATCATGAGATGCCGCCGCCCCCGGGATACTAGGACTTCACCAGGTGCGTGGGTGGGAGATTGCCAGTTTGTGACTAAGTTCATGAGAACGTTTGGGTTGTTCGCGATGTTCATCTGCGCGGCGATGTCGCTGGCGCAGGAGAGCGATGACAAGGGGTTTGAAGTCGTCTCCCACCATGCCCGCATCCAGCTGTTTCCCCAGTCGTTCGCGCTGCAGTGCGTCGATACGCTTTCAATTAGAATACTCCAGCCCCGGCCCGATAAGCTCGAGTTCAAGTTTTCGAGGTTATTCACCCCGACCGGAGTTCTCCTGGGCCGCACGTCCGTGGGTTTTGATCTCCGCAGCGACAAACTCATTGTCGGCCGCGTTCCGTCCGATACGACGGCCGAACTTATCGTTTCCTATTTCGGGAAAATTCCTCTCAGGTCCGAGTTCACCGGTTTTTCCACCGAGCGCGCGCTCCTTCGCGAAGACGAAGTTCTCCCGAGCGGCCCCAAAGCCTATGAATCTTCGAGGTTCACCCTCACCGTTCCGAAAGACTGGAACTCCATGGCAGTGGGAGGCAAAGTGTTCGAAGAAACCGTCGGGGACAGCACGACGACCACCTGGGAATTTGATAAAACTCTTCCCACGCTCGGATGGATTTATGCCGGGAAATTTACGACGATCGAGGATAGCTCGGGCCCGGTTCCGATCTCGGTCATGATGTTCCCCGAGGACTCATCCTCCGGACAAAAAGTCCTTACTCTCACGAAAGACGTTCTGCCCTTTTATAGCTCGCGATTTTCGCCCTACAGATTTCAAAAGCTTGCCATCCTCGAGGTCGAGGACTGGTTCGCCGGGCACAACGCGCTCGCGATCGCGGCCCCCTCCTTTGTCATGGTGAAAAAGCAGGCCTTCACGACCGACGATCCGTTTAACCAGTACGACGCCATTATCCCCCATGAGATCGCCCACCAATGGTGGCCGGCGACGGTGTTTATCGAAGACCAGGACGCCGCGCTTCTTTCGGAGGGGATGTGCGAATACTCCGCGCTCATGTATAATGAATCCAAAGGGGTCGTCGGGAAACGGGATTCTCTCGGCAATCATCCTCTGCTCCGGCCGCTTATTCTCAAAGTCGTCAACGGTAAGGACGCGCCCCTGCAAATGAAGGCGGATCTCCGCGCCCAGCCCACGCAGTATCTGAAGTCTGCCTATGTCCACAACATGCTGCGAAGGATCATGGGTGACACGCTGTTCTTCCGGCTCTATCATGAGTACGCCACGAGATATGAGGGGAAACGGGTGGGGTTGGAGCAATTCCAGTCGCTGGCGGAAGAGATTTACGGAAAGAAGCTCGCCTGGTTTTTCGATCAATGGGTGAAACAGAAAGGCATGCCCCGGCTGAAGCTCTATAATGTAAAATCCGCGCAAGCGGGGAAAAAATGGAGGACGCGCGGACGGGTGAGAATCCTTGGATACGAAAAATACAGCACCCTTGTCGACGTCGGGGTTGAAGCAGAGGGGAAAATCTCACGAAGTCGGGTCTTTCTCGGCGTTGACGACGCGGGAGCGTATCATAATGACGCCGGATTCGAAATTATGACAGACGTAAAGCCGTCGGAGGCCATTCTGGATCCGAGAGGGGACATTCTGAAGATTCAGAAGCTTCCCGTGAAGCTGGGCGATCTCCGCGACCCGGCGGACGGGGTCATGATCATCGGAACGAAGGGGCACGCGGAATACCTCCTCTCGCGCGCGCGCAAGGATGCCGCTGCGATGGAGAATTCAGGATGGTCGCTGGCAATCAAGTTCGACACGAGCATTACCCTGAGCGACCTGCAGCAGGAGAGGGTGTTTCTTTATGGCGGCCCCGAAGACAACATTGTCGTGGCGGATCTTAATGCAAAATTCCCTCTGCATCTCGACGGAAGTTCGATCACGATTAACGGCGAAAAGCTTACGGACAGCACCCTCGCGCTTGTTCAGATGATTGAGAGCCCGTACACGTCGAACGGCACGTTCTGCTGGATCGATCCGTTCAGCGAGCACGCCCAGCCGGATCTTCTGCCCATGGATGTTTCCTGGGCGATCGTTCGGGGAAAAGACGAGATTACGTCGGGGACGTGGGTGGTGAAGGACGAGGATCTGGTGGTGGAGATAAAGTAGGCTGAAGAATAGCTGCAGGCAGTGCCGTTGATCTACCGGTGCTTCGATTTCGCGAGCTTGATCCTGAACGTGGTACCTTTTCCTACCTTGCTTTCTTTCACAAAAATCTTCCCGTTGTGGTACGATTCAATGATGCGCTTCGAAAGGCTCAGGCCGAGCCCCCAGCCCCGCTGCTTCGTGCTGTAGCCGGGCCGGAAGATATCCTGTTTCGATTTCAGATCGATGCCCTTCCCGGTGTCCCTCACGTCGATGTACACGCCGTCCGGCTTTTCTTCGATGGTAAAAATCACCTTCCCGGAACTATTATCCATCGCGTCGATCGCGTTCTTTACCAGGTTTTCAATAACCCAGCCGAAGAGCTCCTTGTTGATCTTCACCACCGGCTGCTGATTGGTAGCGATGGAGATTTCGAAGTTCTTGCCGCCGCCATACTTCGAGGGAAGCCTCCGCTGAAAGTATGTGATGACGCTTTCGATCACCTCGTGGACATTTTCATCTTTAAGATTCGGCTTCGAGCCGATCTTTGAGAAGCGTTCGGTGACGATCTGGAGCCGGCCCAGGTCGCTCTCCATTTCGGCGATCGTACTCATCATCTTGGGATTATCGTTCGCGTGCTGCTTGAGAAGCTCGACCCAGCCCATGAGGCTCGAAAGGGGGGTCCCCAGCTGATGCGCGGTTTCTTTCGACATGCCGACCCAGAGATTACTCTGCTCGTTTCGCTTTACGTAACTGAAGCCGATATACCCGATGATGATAAACATGCCGGCGACGGAGATTTCAATGTAGGGGAGCCAGCGGAGTTTCGTGATGAGCCTGGATTCACCGTAGTGGAGAAATTGAATAAGAGAATCCTTTTTGCTCGCGCTGATAATAACGCTGATCGGCGGGTTCTGCCTGTCGAGTTCACGGATCCTTGCCACAAGATACTCGCGCTGATCCTCTTTCGATTCCGAGGAGTCCAGCCTGACGTTTCTTGCGCTCGTATAAAACGGTTCAAGGGGGTTATTGCCCGTATCCGACAGAATCATGGGGAAGTCGATCGATCGGATGACTTCGTCGAAAATGAAGCTATAATCCGATTGATCCATCGAGGGGCTGTTCGCGATAAACTCGAGCGACTTGGCGTACAGGTCGGCGACATCGTGCTCGCGCTTGAGCAATTGCTTCGTGAGATTCTGAGTATACAGAAGCGTCGCGACGACGATAATGACAGCAATGGTGAGGAGCAGCAGCTTGATGTTTGCCGAACGGGGCGACGCCATCCGCTAGTCCACGAAAATGGTCTGGTCCCGGCGGCCGCCCACGGAAACCAGGTGCACGCGCGTGCTCGTCAGCGCCGCGATCGCGTTGATATAACGCTGGGCGTTCTTCGGCAGGGCGCTGAACGACGTGATGTTGGAGGTCGTGGACTTCCATCCTTCGAACGTTTCATACATCGGGACAATCGATTCGAGCGACCGGACGTCCGTGGGAAACGTTTTTAATATTTTGTCGTCGAACTGGTACCCGGTGCAGATCTTAATCTGATCGAACACGTCGAGGACGTCGAGTTTCGTGATGGCGATGTTTTGAATGCCGTTGATCATCGCCGAGTAGCGGACGCTCACCGCGTCGAACCATCCGCAGCGCCGGGGGCGGCCGGTGGTCGCGCCGTACTCTCCGCCGATCTCCCGGAGGAGCTTGCCCGCTTCGCCCACGAGCTCGGTGGGGAACGGGCCGTTGCCCACGCGCGTGGAATACGCTTTGACGACGCCGAGCACCGAGGTTATCGCCGTGGGGGGAATCCCGAGCCCCGTGCAGGCCCCGCCGCTCGTCGGATTTGAGGAAGTGACGAACGGGTAGGTGCCGTGGTCGACATCGAGAAGCGCCCCCTGCGCGCCCTCCGCCAGGATGCGCTTTCCGTTGGCAATGGCGGTATTGAGATAGAGGGCAGTGTCGGTGACGTATTCGTCGATCTTCTTGTCGAACGCCTCGTACTCGTCGACGATCTTATCCACGTCGAGCTCGTTCGTGCCGTAAATTTTCTTCAGCAGCTGATTCTTTTCTTCGATGTTCCGCTTGAGCTTTTTCACGAACACCGAGCGGTCCAGGAGGTCGACGATCTTGATCCCCGTGCGAAGAAACTTGTCGTTGTACGCAGGGCCGATGCCGCGACCGGTCGTGCCGATCTTTTCAGACCCCTGTTCCCGCATGGAATCCAAAAGCTTGTGATAGGGCATGATGAGGTGAGCGTTATGGCTGATAAGCAGCCGACCGCGGATGTCGATATTGAGCTTTTGGAGCTGCTGGATCTCGTCCATAAGCGCGATCGGGTCGACGACGACGCCGTTGCCGATAATACAGATGACGTTTGGATGAAAGATTCCGGATGGAATGAGATGGAGGACGTACTGGTTGCTGCCGATGATGACGGTGTGGCCGGCGTTCGCGCCCCCCTGGTAGCGTGCGACGATGTCGACGTTCTCGCTGAGATGGTCGACAATCTTTCCCTTCCCCTCGTCGCCCCATTGGGCGCCGACGATAATTTGAACTGGCATAGTATAAAAAATAAAAACTCCGGTGAGCCGTACCCGCTCATCGGAGTATACTGTTATTGCTGCGGCAGTGTGTTACTGAAAACTTGCAATGGCCTTCTTCACGGTCGGATGCAGCTCGAACATCGTGCTGAGCTTCGTGATCACCAGGAGGCTTTCGATTTTCTTGGATGCGGCGGCGAGCCTCAAGTGCCCTCCCGCGTTCCTGACGGTCGTCAGCGCCGTGATAAGCATGCTCAACCCGGAGCTGTTCATGCTTTGCACGCCCGAAAGATCCACGACGATGTTCATCTTGTGCTTCTCGGTGAGCGTGTGCAGCGTGTCGTTGAGCGCCGTCGCGTCCGGGCCTCCCAGGACGCTCCCGTCAAGGGAGATAACGGTGACGCCGCTTGATTCTTTACTGGACAGTTTCATACCGCGGCTTTCCGGCGGATGCCACGTTGGCGGATTTTTTTGACTGTTTGCGGTTAATGTAATCGAGTGCGATGGCGCTGGCGATGTAAATCGAAGAATACGTGCCGGTGATGATGCCGATCGTGAGCGCGAACGCGAACCCGCGGTTGACTTCACCTCCGAAGAGGAACAGGATCACCGTGATGAGGAGAACCGTTCCGGAGGTAATGATCGTGCGGCTTAACGTTTCATTGAGACTCTTGTTGATGAGTTCCGCCAGGCCCATCGAGCGGTAGATCTTCCGGTTTTCACGGATACGGTCGAGGATAACGACGGTATCGTTCATCGAAAGGCCCACGATCGTCAGAAACGCGGCGATCATGTTCTGATCGACTTCGAAGTTCATGAACGATGTCATGCCGTCAAATAAGCAGACGAACCCGAGCGCGACAATGACGTCATGAAAAAGCGCCACAAGCGCACCGAGGCCGTATATGAACTCGAACCGGAAGGCGACATACAGTCCCATGGCGATGAGCGATGTAAGGACCGCGAGAAGAGCGTTGCGCCGCAGCTCAGCTCCGACCTTGGGCCCGATCTTCTGAGTGGAGAGGACGGTCGGATGGAGGTCGGGAAATGTTTGATTGAGCGACGCCTTGATCTTGTCTCCGACGACCGTTCCTTCCTCCTGATGCTCTGTCCGGATGAGAACGCGGGAAGCAGTTCCGTACTGTTTGATTTCCGAACGGCTGTAGCCCGCCTGGTCCATCATCGTACGAATCTTTCCGATATCGGGAGGCGCAGAGAACTCGACGATCAGCTCGGTTCCGCCCAGAAAATCGATCCCGTAGTGAAATCCCTTCGTGAACGTCGCCAGGATGCTCAGGCTGATGACGGCGGCGGAGACGAGGTACCATGTCTTCCGCTTCCCCATGAAATCTATGTTTGTCTTTCCAAAAAATCGCATATCAAAAATTCTCCAAAATTAAATTATTGCGCAACCCGGCGGCCGATTGACCTGCGGGGAAAAAGTTTAACCGAAGCTAACGTGCGTTCCGCGTTCCGTAAGAATGTCGATGATGACGCGGCTGATGATGACCGAGCTGTAAATACTGGAGATCAAACCGATCATCAGCGTTAGCGCGAAGCCCTGCACCGGGCCGCTTCCAAACTGGTAGAGAATAATACCCGAGATAATCGCCGTCAGATGCGAGTCGAAGATAACGGTGAACGCGCGCGTGTAGCCGGCGTCAATGGCGGCCGTCAACGACTTGCCCGTGACCGACTCTTCACGGATGCGCTCGTAAATAAGCACGTTGGCGTCGACCGCGATGGCGATCGTCAGGATCAATCCCGCGATGCCGGGCAGCGTGAGCGTTCCCTGAAATGCCGCGAGCACGCCGAGGACGAACAGGGTGTTCAACAGCAGCGCGATATCGGCCATCGTGCCCCCCGTTTTGTAATAAAAAATCATGAACAGGATGGTCAATCCAAGCGCGAGCAGAGACGACAATACACCCTGCCGGATCGAGTCTTCACCGAGTGACGGTCCGACGCTCGTCTGCTGGATGATATCCACAGGCGCGGGAAGCGCGCCGGCTCTCAGGACGATCGAAAGAAGGTTCGCTTCTTCAATATTCTCCATGCCCGTAATGCGGGACTGTCCGCCGGGGATTTTTTCCTGAACTCTCGGAAACGAATAACAGGCGTTATCCATGATCACCGCTACGTGCTTGCCGATGTTCGAACCGGTGATGCGAGCCCAGTTCTTGGCTCCCTCGTCGTTCATCGTCATTTCGACGATCGGAGAGTTGTACACGGGGTCGATGGTAGACTTTGCGTTCGTGATGACGCCGCCGGTCAATTCGGCTGTTTTCTTCACCGGGATGAGCGTGAAAAATTTCTTTCCTTCTGCGGTGATCCCGGGCTTCGCGGACCAGACAAATCCCATGTCGGAAGGTATGAGCCTCTGAATGTCCGGACGGGTGAGAATGGCCATGACTTTTGCCTTATTCTCTTCTGCAGAGAATAATTCGCCGCTCCAGTTTTGCTGCTGGCTTGAGGTTCCTGCGAGATAGAAGAAGGGATGCTGTTTCTTCGCCTGCTCCTCCGTGAGATTTTGATCGCCTGTGGTATCGTTCGAGGCCATGTTGCCTGTCGTGTCGGTTTTGGCGGTGTCGGCCTTTGACGTGTCTTCAAGAGGTTTGCCGGCAAGCGTGCGGTCGATCGACTGATACACTTTCGACGCGATTTCCGGATCGATGACGAGCTTGAATTCCAGAAGCGCGGTTCCCTGAAGAAGCTGCCGCACTTCTGCTTCTTTGCTCACGCCCGGCAGTTCGACGATGACGCGGCGATTGCCCTGTTTCTGGATCGAGGGCTCGGAGACGCCGTACTGGTCGACGCGATTGCGGACGATTTCCACGGACCGATCAATGGCGGTAGTGGATTCCGTCTTCAGCTTCGTCACGACCTCGTCATCCGTATCCCGGATGAGGCCATAGTACCGGCTCATGCGAACCTGCTTCGCCTCGAATTTGACCTTCAGCAGGTCGACGAGGTCAAGCTCCGACGCCTTTGCCTCTTCCGAAACTTCCGCAAAGATCTGATGGAATTGATCGTCTTTGTTCTTGGCGAGTTCATCCAGGAATTTCAGGACGTTGACTTCGAGAACGACGCGCATGCCGCCCTGCAAGTCCAGGCCGAGCTTTATCCGTTTTGCTTTTGCGTCACGGATTTCTTTATCATGGGATTCGACGAACTTCGTGCTGTCATCCCCGGTCAAGCTGCGGGCTTCTTTTGAAAGCTGATAATCCTTATACGTCGGATAGAGGAAATACAACGAAACGAGGACGGTGATGAGAATAAAAACAAGTTTACCGCGATTTTTCTTCACGTCGGGTTCTTAACTCCAAAAATGGGAATTTTGACTGAAATATAACAGATTTGCCTGTTCTGAATTAAAAATATAACCAAATTCCAGACAAAGTCAAAGAAGAAACCGCCCTGAAATTCTCGCTTTCTTTGAGAACTTTTCTTGATTCTCACTTTCACGTTTCCCTATATTATCCACGCATGCACCGGACTTCATTTCGCACACTGTACCTTGCCCTCTGCGGAGTTTTTTTCCTCTCCGTACCGCGCCCCGCATTTTCGCAGGATCAATCCCTGACGCCCGGAAGCGAAGTTCGCGCGGTCTGGATCACGACAGTCAACGGGCTTGACTGGCCTAAATCTAAAGATACGTCAGAGCAAAAGCGTTCACTGCGCGAGATGATCATCAGGCTTCACGACGCGCATTTCAACACGATTTTCTTTCAGGCGCGCGGCCGCGGCGACGTCATGTACCGCTCGAACATCGAACCCTGGTCCGATCTTCTCACCGGAACCCTCGGCAGCGGCCCCGGATGGGACCCGCTTCAATTCGTTATCGACGAAGCGCACGCCCGCGCGATGGAAGTGCATGCGTGGTTCAATACTTTTTTTGTCAGAAGCGGCAGGGGAGACGCCCCGCCGTCCATTCCCCGGCATGTTACGTTGGAGCATCCCGATTGGGTTCGCACGATCGACGGAGCAAGCTGGCTTGATCCCGGCATTCCTGCGGTGCGGTCGTACCTTCTCAACGTGGGGATGGAGATTGTCAGAAATTACGATATCGACGGGATCCAGTTCGATTTCATCCGCTATCCCGGAACGGCCTACCCGGATGACATGACCTACAAAAAGTTCGGCAGCGGCCCGAAAGACGACTGGCGCAGGGAAAACATCACGAAATTCGTCCGCGCGTTTTACGACAGCGCGACGGCCGCGAAGCCGTGGATCAAGATCGGCTCAGCGCCCATAGGGATTTACACGAACTTCGGCACGTCGAAGGGACTCCAGGGATACTCAGAGCTGTTTCAGGATTCACGGGCATGGCTGCGTGAGCGCGTTCACGACTATGTCGCGCCGCAGGTGTACTGGTCACTGGGAGAACAGCGCGCCGATCCCGATTTCAGGGCCGTGGCGAAAGATTGGAGGGAGCACTCGTTCGGACGGCAGGTGGTTGTCGGCATCGGGGCGTACAAGCCGGAAGTTCACGGCGAGCTTCCGCTCCTCATCGATGTTTCCAGATCGCTCGGAGCTCAGGGAAACTCATTCTTCCGGTATGAAAGCGTCTCGGATGCTCTCGGCCTCGGCGGGAGGTACGCATATCCCGTCAATATTCCTCCAATGGCGTGGAAGCCGGCGCATCCCCCGGCCGCGCCGCAGGAGTTCAGCGTGGACAACGCGGGGGAAGGAATCTTTCGGCTGCACTGGCAGGTTCCTCTCGCTGCAAGCGACGGAGGCACGACGCATTACTATAATGTCTACCGGTCTACGCGCCATCCGGTGGACCGGCAGGAACCTTCGAACCATCTTGCGGTACTTCCCTCAGAAGCCCGGGAATTCACCGACACAGTCCGCCAATCGCACGCGCCGAAATATTATTACGCGGTTTCATCGCTCGACCGGGGGAACAATGAAAGTGCGCAGGCGGCTGAACAGGCTGTAGTGCTTCCCTGGCTCGCGGCGTTGGGAAGGACGCTGGATCTGAAGTTTAAACTCTATGCCTCGTATGTTGCGTCCTCAACGGTATATATCCCATACGAAGTCGGAATAGATTCACCTGTCTTCGTGAAAATTCTTGACCAGTCCAACAAGGAAGTGTTAACGGTGGTCGATGCGATTCAAAAACCGGGAAGCTACGTTGCGGCGGCTGATATCTCGTCGCTGAGAAAGGGGACATATACCTGCATGCTGCTGGCAGGAGATAGTAAAGAAAAGAAAACTTTCGTTGTAAACTGAAATTCCAAAAGTTGCGCGCTGAGTACTCAAAACTTATCGCGCTACGAGGAGCGAGGAGCCTTAAAGCTTGTGCCACTCATATTTTCTGCCGCTCCAGTAGATTAGCCCCTTTCGCCCGTCTTTTCCTTCTGCCTGGATGATGTCGCCATGAAAATCCGGGAGGGGTTTCTTTCCGAAAAGCGTCGCAATCTTGTGCTCCGGGATCAGGCTCCATGACGTGATCCATTTGAAATCATTATTCGATCCAAAATCTTTCCCCGCGCCTAAGACAAAAGACCGCGTCGACATGTCCTGGGCGTAGGTTCTTTCATGTATCACCGCGATCCCAAACTTTCCTGATTCGTTGTTCATTACGAGGATTGCGACATCTTTCTTCCCGTCGCCGTTAAAATCGCCCCTGAAATAGGGAGGATAGATCTGATACGTGACGGTGTATTTGCGGTCGATGCCATGATTCTTTAATTCCCGCCGCGCCCATTTTGGTATGGTCTTCTTCTGCGACCATGTAGATTTGTCCTGCGCCTGCAGCGTCGCGAAGAGAATGAAAAACACAAGGCAATATTTCAGCATGGATCGAATCCTTCAATTATGAAACTATGGCTAAGATTCAAGGTAATTGTCAGGAAAGTAAAAAAGGGGATTGACGTGACACGGAGCAAGGGCCCAGCTTTTCCTGTCGAACTCGAACAATCGAATTCCGGTCCGCAGAATCGGGGGTCATTTCCCCTTCTTGCGGAATTCAGTCAGCGAGTTTTCGACGCGATTCAAAAGCTCTTCCGTGAAGAGTTTGCCGGCAAGGTGCTTCCGTGCCTGCGATCCAACCGCCTTGTACGATTCAACTTCCTGCGGAGGAGGATCGACGACGGTAATCCCGCGCTGTTTGAGGGTTTCGAGAGACTTCGCGTTCTCGGCGCGGCTTGCCTGCGTGAGCTTCGCCATGTAGGTCTTTCCGTTACGAAGCAGGATTTCCTGAAGGTCTTTTGGCAGCTCGTCGAATTTCTTTTTGGAAATTACGACCGCGCCGGACGCGTCCGCGAGCGGAAGATTCAGCATGTATTTCACCTTCGTGAACCACTGAAGAGCTATCGCCGCAAGGGGGGATGTATAGACGCCGTCAATAAGCTTCGTCTGCAGCGACGTTAACACGTCGGTGATGGAAAGCTGGATAGGATGAAGCTCGAGCGACCTGAAGGTCGCTTCCGCGATCGGGTCGCCTTCCCACATCCACATCTTGACATTCTTCATATCGGCAGGCGATTTTACCGGAGTATTTGTAAACACATAGATAAACCCGACTTCGGCCCAGCCCAGGTTGATAAACCCTCCGTCTTCGAACGCCTGGTTGATTTCCTTGTCATAGGTCGCGGTGATATAGTCGGCTTCGGCATATGAAGAGACCAGAAAAGGAGAGTCGAGAATGCGTGCCTTCGGCGCGATCGATGTCATCCCGTTGCCCGTGATACCGGCGCTGTGGAGCTGGCCGAGTTTGATCTTGCGCAGAACGTCTTTCTCGTCCCCCTGCACTCCCCCCGGATAGATCTTGAAACCGAGCCGTCCGCCGCTCTCTTTGCGGATTGCCTGGTCGTATTCCTTCATGATATTGATCCAGGTGCTCCCTTCCGGGGCGAGCGTCGCGAACTTGATGGTGTATTGCTGACTCCAAAGAGGGAGGGTGGTACCGACGAACAATGCCGAAACGAACAATATTCGCAGTGCAGCGGTCGAGCGGAAAAACTTAATCATCGTATCCTAAAAATTTTGAAATACGTAAGTGCCTGTAATTATTTAACTCTTTTCAGGCGATAAAGTTCCTAAAAGAGATCATCTGCCTTAGCCCGCAGCAATTGAGCCTTTTTCTTGGCGATCGAGTTTGAAAGACGGGCCTGCGGAAACGCATCGATGGATGCGGAATCCACGCTCGAGAGGCAGCGATCGAAGAGCTCCCGGTCTTGAGTTTGCACGGCGTACGACCGGGCGTAGTACACGTACGTCATGAGAAATTTGCCGTCGCTTATTTTCAGGCACTGTTCGAAGTGTCGCCGCGACGCATCGGGGTCTCCGCCGAGGATCTTTGACCGGCTCCCATAGAGCGTCCCGAGAAAGAAGTGCGCACCGCCGTAGTAATACGTCGAATCTTTTTCGAGGACGAAGAGCATCATCTGTTCGACCTTCGGGAGATCCGCGAGGGCGGAGGGATCCGTAAGGCTCCAGCTGATGTAGCTTCCCCAGCCGATCGCGGTCCAGAATACCGCGGGGACATCGTCCTTCGACAAACCGGATAATGCCGCGCGAATCTCCTCAGGGCTCTTGCTGTAAATGTTTTCAAGGCCCCGATGATGAGACAAGATCTTCAGGCCGTAATCGCGCCCTCGTTGATAAAACACCTTCGCCCGATCGACGCTGTCGTCTTCCACGAATCCGAGGGCATAGCTGGAATAACCCTGCGATGCGAGGAGAAGATAGTGGTCGTTTCCGGGATCAATGCGGATGATTGTTTCAAGGAGCTTGAGGTTGGAGGGGATGGTTGCCGCCGCGACGCCGAGATCCTGTTCTTCATTCAGAACCTCGAAGCCGTTATTCATGATGGTACCGAGTGAATTAACGGCGATCTGCTGGAAGCATCCAGTGAACAAAAACGCTGCGATTATTGCGTAGGAGGCAGTCTTCATTCGGTAAGGTAATATAGGAAAATCCGGTGAATATTTGAAATGGTGGAATTGCGATTTTTATAGTTAAATATGCTATATTTATATAGCATAATATGAGTTTAATATATAATATGCTATATTTATATAGCATATTATATTGACAAATCACTAGAAAACCATTATATTCAGATGTATAAACAAAGAGAGAGTATGGGTGATCTGAAGGAGATAAACGACGAGGGCCTCTTGAGGCTTTTAGGAAATCGAGCCCAGCAAGAGAGACTAAACCAGAATATGACACAGGCGGATCTCTCGCAGAAAGCCGGGGTAACGAGAATTGTGCTGACAAGGCTCGAGAGCGGCAGGGGTTGCACACTCACGAGCCTCATCCGGATATTGCGCGCGCTGGGAAAACTTGACCAGCTCGATCTGTTTCTTCCTGAGCCGGGAATAAGCCCGCTGCAGCTTGCCGAGCTTGGAGGCCGCGAACGAACCGAGGCAACGGGTAAACGCGGCAGGCCCGGACGGAGAAGATAGATGGCAAAAGCTGTTAAGAGAGTGGCTGCAGCGAAGGTCCTGCTGTGGGAAAAACAGATTGGCGCCGTTGCATGGGATGAGCAGAGGGGGCTTGCGACGTTTGAATACACGCCTGCGTTTATCAAAGAGGGATTCGATATCTCTCCGCTCATGATGCCGCGGGAATCAGGAATCTCTTCCTTCCCCGCATTAGCGCGGAGTACGTATTACGGATTGCCCGGCCTTCTCGCCGATTCGCTGCCCGATAAATTTGGAAACGCGCTTATCGACGCCTGGCTTGTGCGGCAAGGGCGTTCAAAGGATGACTTTTCACCCGTCGAACGATTATGTTATATCGGATCGCGCGGCATGGGAGCATTAGAGTTCGAGCCGCACCTGCGAAGGGAAGAACAAAAATCTGTCCCTGTTGAAATATCGGAAATGATACGCTTCGCGCAGGATGTGCTCGATAACCGGGCAACCATGCTCACAGATTTGCATGAGGGTGAACAAGCCATCGAGACAATCATTCGCATCGGAACTTCCGCCGGAGGAGCACGCGCGAAAGCCCTGGTCGCCTGGAACCGCGAGACGCATAAGATCCGCTCGGGGCAAGTTTCTCCGCCTCCCGGCTTTGAACTCTGGATGCTAAAATTCGACGGCCTCGATGATAAGGGTCTCGGCATTTCGCAAGGATACGGCCGCATTGAATACGCATACTCCAGGATGGCGAAGGAGGCCGGAATAGTCATGTCGGAGTGTCATTTGCACGAGGAGAATGGCCGGGCCCACTTTATGACACGGCGTTTCGACCGCGGGGGCAGCGGTGAAAAAATTCATATGCAGTCCTTATGCGGATTAGCTCACTACGACTTTAATCTGGCAGGAGCATATTCATACGAGCAGGCATTTTCTGTTATTCAGAAACTGAATCTAGGCTATGATACGTTAGAGCAGATGTGGAGAAGAATGGCATTCAATATCGTTGCCAGAAACCAGGATGACCACACAAAGAACATTGCCTTCCTGATGGACCCCGATGGCAAGTGGAGACTCTCGCCGGCATTCGACGTAATCTGGGCGCACAATCCTTCCGGCAAATGGACGAACCAGCATCAAATGTCGGTCAATGGAAAACGCGACGGATTCACGCGGGAGGATCTCCTGTCGTCGGCGAAGCAGTTCGGGATCAAACAGGCGGGAAAGATTTTGGATGAAGTTATCGAAGCGGTAAGGAATTGGCCGGAGCTTGCCGAAGAGAGCGGAGTTGACGAAAAGAATAAAAGTGCGATAGCCGGGACGCATAGACTCAGGCTTGTATGAGCAGAATCAAAATTCGAGATAGTTTCTGATTGTTTTGAACTCTCGATAAAAAGGTTTAAGTTTAATGAATACTATCCCTCACCCATTTCGGAGATGCTGCGATGAAAGTCCTCATAGTCGAAGACGAGAAAAAGGTCGCGAAATTCATTCAACAGGGATTGGAGGAGGAGCATTACACGGTCACTGTCGCGAACGACGGCCAGCAGGGAGAAACGCTGGCGACGACCGACAAGTTCGATCTCATCATCCTCGATATCCTGCTTCCGAAAAAGGACGGCATTTCGGTCCTGAAAGCCATCCGGGCAGCCCGCAACAATACTCCCGTTCTCATGCTCACGGCGAAAAGTTCCATCGAAAATAAAGTAGAAGGGCTCGACAGCGGCGCCGACGATTATCTCACCAAACCGTTCTCGATCTCGGAGCTTCTCGCGCGCATCCGCTCTCTGCTCCGGCGCGGCACGCCGGAGAAGTCGACGCAGCTGAATGTCGGCGAGCTCCAGCTCGACCTCGTCGCGCACAAGGCAAAGCGGGGGGAGAAGATGATCGAGCTGACTGCCCGCGAGTACGCGCTCCTTGAATATTTCATGCGGAACGTGAACCATGTCCTGACGCGCTCTGTCATCTCGGAGCACATCTGGAACTACAACTTCGACAGCGGCACGAACGTCGTCGACGTCTACATCAACCACCTTCGCAACAAAATCGACGACGGGTTCGAGAAAAAACTCCTTCATACGGTGCGCGGCGTCGGCTATGTGATGAAAGGGGAGTAGATGCTGGCGATCTTTAAATCCATCCGGATGAAGCTGACGTTCTGGTATACCTTCATCCTCCTCTCAACACTTGTGGCGTTCGGGCTCGTTGCGTACACCTACTCCAGCGAGAAACTTCAGGAAAATCTCGACCGTTCGCTTCAGAACGAGGTGAAATGGGTGAACAATTTCATCAAGGCCAAAGCGGGGAAGGTCAAGCCGAGCAAAAAGTTCGCATTGAAAAAGAAACCGCCGCTTCCCGCGGCAATCGAAGCCCCGGCTGCGCTTGAGGAAACCACCGAGCAGACCGATCCCGATCCCGACGCCGATATCTGGAACCAGATCTACGAGCACACCCTGCTGAATCCCAAGAAAACGATGATTGAGGTGACCGATACGTCGGGGATTGTGATCTTCCGCTCCTACAGCGTCGCGGATGAGAGCCTGATGATCGGCGCGACCCCTCTGAACACCATCAAGACGACCACGCTCCCCAGCGCCCAGGGGCAGGACCTGCGGGTGGCCGCGATGACGACGGAGAAGTTCAGCATCTATGTGGCGTATCCCCTCGCCGAGCTCAAAGACGTGCTTGAGAACCTGTTCTCCATCTTTCTCATCTTTGTGCCTATCGCCCTCGCGATCTCGATCGCGGGCGGATACATCCTTGCCTATACGTCGCTCAGACCGGTGGATCTTGTGACCCGGACAGCCCTGCGCATCACCGCGGAGAATCTCGACCAGCAGATTCCGCACCACGGGGTGGACGATGAAATCGGCAGGCTCGTTTCGACGTTCAACAACATGATCAAGCGCCTCCACGATTCGTTCGACAAGATCAAACAGTTTACGATCGACGCGTCGCACGAATTGCGGACGCCGCTGACGATTATGCGGGGTGAAGCCGAGCTCGCGCTGAGAAATCCGAAGGAAGCCGACGAATACCGCCGGGTGCTGGCGAGCAATCTTGAGGAGATCCTCCGCCTTTCGGCGATCATCGACAGCCTCCACACGCTTTCAAAAGCCGATCAGGGTCAGGATGTGTTTTCGGTCGAGCCTACCAACCTTCGCGACCTCGTAGAAGAGTTGTATGAAGACTGCGAAATGCTCGCGTCGAAAAAGCAGATCGCGATCGAGGTCAAAAAGAAAGAGAGCGTCTCCATCATGGGAGATAAGGCGAGGCTTCGCCAGCTATTTTTGAATCTCATCGACAACGCGATCAAGTATACCCCGGAGCGCGGCACCGTGTCATTGCTGCTTGAACGCCAGAACGGATTTGCGATCGTCCAGGTCGCCGATACGGGTATCGGGATACCAAAAGACGAGCAGGGGAAGATCTTCGACAGGTTCTACCGGGTGGATAAAGCTCGCTCGCGCGAAATGGGGGGAAGCGGGCTCGGGCTTTCCATTGCGAAGTGGATCGCCGAGCTCCATCATGGGCACATCGAAGTGGAGAGCGAGCCGAAAAAGGGGAGCACCTTTTCGGTGTTTCTCCCCATAGAATAGTTTAAATGTCGGCGCCGACCGAGAAGTAGTACTTCGGGACGGAAAATTCCCGCAGGTTGTAGGACCACGCCACGTCAAGTTTCAGCAAAAATCCCAGCACGATCATCCGCATGCCGTAGCCGGTTCCTGCCAGCAGGTCCCGCATGTAAATGTCGCCGTTCTCATCCCTGTCGATTCCCTTAAAATCGGACTGGTGCGTCCATGCACCGCCCACATCCAAAAAGAGGACGCCGTTAAGGCTTTGAAATAACACCGGCAGAGGCCCGGCGGCGAAATACCCGAAGAACGGAAACCGCAGCTCCATGTTGACAAGCCCGTATTTAGTGCCGCCGCGAGCATTGTAATTATATCCGCGAAGCGGGATGCCCGAGGTCAGGAAGACGTAATCTTCGGCCTGGTCGACGGGGATGCGGTTGTTCTCGAACTGGCGGTTCACCCAGTTGTCGACGCCGCCGATAATGAATCTCTGCGGATCCTGCCCGAAGCTTCCGCCTCCGGCCACACGAAACGCGAACGTATAATTTCTTCCAAGACGGAAGTACTTGCGGTAATCCGCGGTCAGCGTCACAAATCCGAGCGCGTCGTCGTTGAATTTCGGGCTTCCCAGAATGCTGAGATTGTACCTGTCGCCGTTCGCAGGCGCGAGAAGACCCCAGAGGCTGTTGTCGTGAATGTAGCTGAGCCCCGGGACGATGAGGCTCCGGCGCTGCGACGGCTCCTGCGCGACGTCGAGGTTGTCCTTCGTGAGGTTATACCAGGACAAATTAAATTCCAGCCTGTTAAACCGGTCGATGGGGTACGACCCGATCCCGGTAATTCCATAGTTCCGGAAGCGGAACAGGTTTTCGCCGTAGGTCGGATCGTCGATTAACAAAAACCGTGCGCTGTGAAAAATCTGGAATCCATAATCGATCCGTTTCGGAAGATACAGGTACGCGATCGCGTAGTCGCTGTTCTTCAGGTCGAACAACAGATTCGTCAGGATATAAAACTGGTGATTGCCCAGGAGATCGCTGAACGCCATGACCGTCGATCCCTGCACGCCGTAAAACGTATTGTAGCCCGCATTGCCATAAATAATGTCGGGCGAGAAGTTGAGCTTGTACTTGTTAACCTTGTAGTTGCCGTTGCCGTCGATGTTGTCGGTTACCACCGGCATTTTCATCGTGTCTTTTCTCTCCGAGCTTTCATGGTAGACGTCGTTGAAGACGTAATTGCGCAGATCGACTTTCGCATTGCCGCCGTACACCGTGCTCGAATCGGTATCTTCCATCTTGATAACAACATTTGGGCTCACTGTTACGGAATCCGTCTTTTGACCGATCGCCGACATCGTGTCCGGTCGAAGAGCCAACCGCTTGTAATATTCGGTCGGCTCAAGCGTGGTGAGCTTGAGATACCTGTCGAGGGGCGCCCGCATCAAAAAAAGATCGAATCCGCCGTTAATAAGGGAGGCGAACGCGAGCTTGTCCCCGGCGTGCGATATGGAAAGCTGGTAGACGCCGCTCAGCGAGTTCGTGACCGGCAGGATCTTTCCGCTGTCGAGGTCGGCCGAATAAATATTATTGATGCCGTTGACGTCCGAGATAAACAGCAAGTGCTTTCCGTCGGCGGTCGGCACAGGCGATGTTTCGTCGCTGTTCGGCAGGTTCGTTATGCGGGAAATCTGCCGCGTTGGCACGTCGATTTTGTAGAGATCGGCCTGGCTGAAATCGTATTCCTGCATCCGGAAATTCGCCGGGGTCGACGCGGGCTCGAGATGCGTCGTGCGGTCGGAAGAGAAGTAGATCGTCTTCCCGTCGGGCGACCATGCAGGATCGGCGTCGCTGAACACGTCGTCGGTGAGATTCGCCAGCTGCTTCGTGTCGAGGTCGTACGTATAAATATCCGACCGGCCGTACTTGTTTCCGACGAACGCGAGCTTTCCCTGCGACCCGCCTTCGGCAGTAGACCAGTCGATGGAGAATATTCCGTCCAGGTTGAGCTCTATTTTTTGTTCGTGGCCGGAATCGACGTCGATAATAATGATCGCGTCGCGGCTCCCCGATTTCGTCGCAAGCGCCAGCTTCTTGCCGTCGCTCGACCATGACATGCCGGGGGTGAGCAGATGGAGCTCTTCAAAATCCGCCGTCCTCTGCCCCTTGATGACCTTGTCCTGAATGGATCCGTCGATCGTGTTCATCAAAAAGACATCGAAGTAGTCGTCCCGGTTTGAGATAAACGCGAGGCGATCCCCTTGGGGAGAGATCGTGGGGCTTGTATTGTAGAAACTGCCGTCCTTCTTGTGGTCGGTCAGCCTGCGCGCGTAATCTGCCGGCTCTTCGCGCTTCGCGATATCGGGCCAGTACAAAACCTTCTGCTCCTTTTGCCAGCGTTCGGAAAGCTCTTCGACGCTTAATCCGATTGCGCTCCGGAACCCCTGATCCACGCTGCGTGCACCCTTGACACGCGAGAGAATTTCGCCGATCTTCTGGTCGCCGTACTTCGTCGCCAGGTAATACCACACAGATTGTCCGCCGCGGTACGCCGCGTAGCCGTTCAGCTGGTCGATGCGCGAGAGATATTCGTGCACCGTCGCGTCGCGAAGGTACATGTCGGAGTTTGTATCCCATTTGAGCGCCTCGTATTCCGCCAATCCCTCGTTGAACCACATCGGAAGCTGAAGGGTGATGTTATTCGTGATGATGGACTGAATCGAGCCGCCGTAGAACATGTCGTTGATGACGGCGTGAACGAGCTCGTGATGGATGACGTGGCGAAACTTCTTGTAATCTCCTTCAAACGGGAGGACGACGCGGTTCTTGAAAAGCTCGGTGACGCCGCCGATCCCCTCTTCGAGGTATTCGTTGACGACGTTCGTTTGCTGGAAGTCGTTATGCGAGTTATAAACGACGATCGGGACGCGCTGCGTAATCTGGTAGCGGAACGACTTGCTGATCGAGGTATAGGCCGATTCGGCGACATCCGCGGTAAAGTCGGCGATATATTCGCCCCCCTGGCTGAAGTAGACGTCGAAGTGAGCGGACTGGATATAGAACCACTCGAATTCCGTGTACTGAACCTTATTCTTTCCGAATGGTGTGTCCTGCGCGAACGCGAGCTGTACAAAGAGGGCGAGAAAACCCAAACAATGGAGAGCAGAGAACCTCAAAAAACGCATAATAGCCAAGCACCTCGTAGTATTATAGAATGGTATTAAATAGACACCGCAAATGCAAAAATGGTTTGAATTCCCGCCGCTCGGTCTAAGGCTGCCTATTCTTAGATTTTAGAACAACAAAATCCGCCTGCAAGTGCCAAAAGAGGAATCAAAAACCGGCTAGGAGCCCTGGAAGGAGTTCAAAAGTTGGACAGAAGCGATCACCTCGTTCATCGACCCGGTGCGGTATCCCTGCAAATCGAGCGTCACATAGGTGAAACCGAGCTTCTTGAGGTGGTTGACGATCGAAGCGCGAAGTTCCTCATCAAGGAGGCGGGATAGTTCTTCCCTGCCCACCTCGATACGGGCCGTCTTCTCATCGTGGTGCCGTACGCGGAAATACCTGAAGCCCAGGTCACGGAAAAGCGTTTCTGCTGCGTCGACTTTCGCAAGCGCCTCCTTCGTGATCGGAAATCCGTAGGGGAACCGGGAGGAGAGGCAGGCGAACGAGCCTTTTTCCCAGGTCGGGAGGTTCAAATGTTTTGAGATTGCCCGGACATCTGCCTTGCTCATGTTCGCTTCCAGAAGCGGCGAGCGGACGTTCTGCTCTTTCTTCGCCTTCATGCCGGGGCGGAAGTCGCCCAGATCGTCGGTGATCGTGCCGTCGGCGATCCAGGGGATAGTTCGTTCCTTAGCGATGTCGTTGAGTTTCGAGAACAGTTCAGTCTTGCAGAAGTAGCACCGGTCGATGGGATTTTCCCGGAATTTCAAGTTGTCGGTCTCTTCGGTGAGGACTTCTTCGTAGCGTGCGGACATCAACAGGGCGTTCCGGACTGCCTCTTCATACTCCCGCGACGGATATGTGGCGGATTTGCCGATGATGGCGAGGGCATTCGATCCAATCGTGTCGACCGCGACTTTAAGAAGGAGCGTGCTGTCGACACCGCCTGAATAGCCGATGACGACGCTGCCGAGTTCGCGGAGAATGGACTGCAGATGAGAGTATTTGGCTTGAAGTTCCGGAGTCATACCGTGTCGTAATCCTCCGTAAGTTACGAATTGCGTGCTACTTTTCCAACAGGCCGGTAAATTCTTTCAGCGATTTAACGCCGGGAAATTCTTTCTCGAAGTCCTGCTTCTTGTTGGGATCGAGCTTGAACGAAGTCTTGAGAGATTCGAGCGCGTCGAACGTCTTGCGCATGAGGAAGAGCACTTTCGCGCGGCTGTAATATGGATCGGCCCATTTCGGCTGGAGCTCGATGCATTTGTTGAGAGCTTTGAGAGATTCTTTGAAGTAGCCGTACTCGAGGAGCGTTTCGCCGAGGTCGTACCAGGCTTCGGTGTTCGAAGGATCGAACCGGACCGCCATCTTATAACTGTAAAGGGCTTCTCGCCATTTTCCAAGCTGGTAGGCGACATCGGCCTTCGCGTACCACAGTTCCGGATAGTTTTTGCACAGCTCGAGAGCGCGGTTGTAATCGTTGTACGCTTTGCGGTACTGCTCGAGAGAATCGTAGCAGCTCCCTCGTCCGAAGTACGATTCGTAATGCTTCGGGTCGAACTTCACCGCCTGCGTGAAGCATTTGATGGCTTCCTTGTACAGCCCGAGTTCCTCGTACGCATTGGCGATGTTGTGCCACGCCGGGACATCTTTCTCGTCGATGCGGAGGGCGAGCTTGTAGCAGTCGACTGCGTCGTAGAGCCGCCCCATGTTGGCGAACGCGTTCCCTTTATTATAGAGCGCCGCCGCGAAATCTTCCTTGATCGCAAGCGACATGTCGTAGCTCTCGATCGCTTTGCTGTACTGCGCCATCCGGTTGAGCACGATGCCGCGGTTGTACCATGCGTTATAATTGTAGGGATCGTTGTCGAGGTGCTTGTTATAGCAGTTCAGGGCGTCGTCCAGCCGGTTGAGGCAGTCGTAGCAGAAGCCGAGCTCGTACCAGGCTTCTTTATGAAAAGGGTTTGTATCGAGGATATAATTGAAAATCCTGATCGACTCGTCGAACCGGTCGAGGCGCTCCATGGTAAGAGCTTTGTTAAACAGGGCGTCTTCGTTCGAGCCGTCCATTTCCAGGACGCGGTCGTAACACGCGATCGCCTCTTCGAAACGGCCGCAGCTGTCCAGCGTCAGGCCTCTGCTCACAATGAGATCGGCGTCGACGGGATTAAGGCTGATGGCCTTGTCGAAGCATTCGAGTGCTTCCTGATTTCGCTGAAGATTGTTGAGGATGAAGCCTTTTCGCTGCCACGCTTCCGCGCTGAACGGAAGGTATTCCAGGAGGAGTGCAACGAAATGCAGTGCTTCTTCGTACTTCTCGTTTTCGAGATAAAAACTGACGATCTCTTCCAGAACCTCGATATTGGTGGACCCGCCGCCGCTTTCCTTCAGACGGTCCGTCAATTTTTTTATTTCCTCTTCGAAGCTGTGATCCTTGCGCTCTTCGCCGGATTCTTCGTCGAAGTTGTCGAAGTCTAATGGGCTCATCTCAACCTTACAAATTTTATCATGTCGTGATTTTCCCCTGCTGAAATATACACAAAAAAGAAAACGGAAGTCAAGTGATGCCGCCGCCGCGCGAGGCTAAGTTCGTTGTTTTTCAAGATAAAATCGAGTATATTATCCCTCTCAATAAGTTCATGGTTGACGAAAACGTACAAAGAATCCGTCAGCAAATCGGCGCCGCGTGCGATCGCTCGGGCCGGTCGCCTGAAGAGGTGACTCTCGTCGCGGTGACGAAAACGTTCGGCAGCGGTTCCGTCCGGGACGCGCTTGCGGCGGGCGTCAGAGACATCGGCGAGAATTATATCCAGGAACTCAGCGGCAAGCACGAAGAGCTTTCCCGGCAAGACATCCGGTGGCATTTTATCGGCCACCTGCAATCGAATAAAGTCAGGATTATCGCCCCCTGGATCCACTGCATTCATTCGGTGGATTCGATTGCGCTTGGGAAAGAAGTTGCGAAGCATGCAGAAAAATCGGGACGCACGGTGAGCGTATTGATCGAAGTGAATACTTCCGGAGAATCCACGAAATTCGGGGTTTCGCCGGACAGCGCCCTATCCCTGGCCCAGCAGCTTTACGAATTGAAAAGCCTCAGCGTCGACGGACTCATGACAATCGGGCCGTTTTTACCCGATCCCGAGGCTTCACGCCCGTCGTTCCGGCAACTGGCCGATCTTAAATCCGGCATTGTGAGGGCGGGCATTCCGATGACCCAATTATCGATGGGCATGACAAACGATTTTGAAGTCGCAATCGAAGAGGGTGCGACACTGGTGCGAATCGGCACCGCCATTTTCGGCAAAAGAACAAAAAAAGTATGACTCAGCGGGATCAAATAAGCGAAGCGGTAGCGTACATCAGGAAGCATACGAAAATGCGCCCCGAGATCGGGATCATTCTCGGCACGGGGCTCGGCGGGCTCGTCAAAGAAATCCGGAAAGATATCGTTCTCGATTACGAAGAGATCACGCATTTCCCTATTTCAACAGTCGAGTCGCACAAGGGAAAATTGATTTTCGGCACCCTCAGCGGAAAAAAGATCGTTGCAATGCAGGGACGGTTCCATTTCTACGAAGGTTACTCGATGCAGCAGGTGACCTTTCCGGTGCGGGTCATGTTTAAGCTCGGCGTGAAGACCCTGATCACCTCCAACGCTGTCGGCGGGATGAACCCCGATTTTCGCAGGGGAGATATCATGGTCATTACCGACCATATCAATCTGCAGGGAGACAATCCGCTCATCGGCCCGAACGATGAGGAGATGGGCCCGCGGTTCCCCGACATGTCGGAACCGTATACGCAGAAGCTCATGGATCTTGCGCAGTCCGTCGCGTCCGATCTGAAGATCGATCTGCGTCACGGCGTTCTCGTAGCGGTCCAGGGTCCGAACCTGGAAACGAAATCGGAGTACCGCTTCCTCAGAACGATCGGCGCAGACGCCGTGGGCATGTCGACGGTGCCCGAAGTTATCGTCGCAGTGCACATGGGAATGAGGGTGCTCAGTTTTTCAATTATTACGGATGAGTGCGTCCCCGAAACACTGCGTCCTGTCACGATGGAGGAAGTGGTCGCCGTCGCAAACAAGGCGGAGCCGAAGCTCACGAAGATCATGAAGGAAGTTGTAAAGCGGATGTGAGGCTGCGGCCCCGCAATTTGAACATGCAGTCTCTCGGTAAAATAGTTGTTATTTTCGGGTTCATCATGGTGGCCGTCGGCGCGCTCATGATGTTCTCGGACAAGATCCCGTATCTCGGCAAGCTTCCCGGCGACATAAATATTAAGAAAGATAATTTTCAGCTTTTCATACCCATTACCACGAGCATTGTTCTGAGCGTACTCCTGAGCCTCGTGATGTGGATAATTTCATTTATGAAGAAGTAACCTTTGTTCAAAGAACTCACAGATAAGATCCAGTACTCCAAACTCGAGCTCGGGATTTTGAAGTATTGGAAGGACGAGAAGATTTTCGAGAAGAGCGTCTCCACCAGAGACGGAAAGCCCGGATTTACCTTCTACGAAGGTCCTCCGACCGCGAACGGCCGGCCCGGCATCCACCACGTCATGAGCCGGACGCTGAAGGATCTTATCTGCCGTTACAAAACGATGCGAGGTTTCCAGGTCCACCGCAAGGCTGGTTGGGACACGCACGGGCTTCCTGTCGAAATTGAAGTCGAAAAGATGCTCGGCTTCAAGCATAAAGACGAGATCGTGAAGTACGGGGTGGCGAAGTTCAACGAAGAGTGCCGGAAATCGGTCTGGAAATACAAGACCGAATGGGAGCAGATGACCGAGCGGATGGGATATTGGGTCGACCTGGGCGATCCCTATATTACATTTGAAAACGATTACATCGAATCGATCTGGTGGGCGCTCAAGCAGTACTTCGACAAAGACATGATCTACAAGGGCTACAAGATTCAGCCCTACTGCCCCCGGTGTGAAACGCCCCTCTCATCCCACGAAGTCTCTCTCGGCTATGAAGACGTCAAAGACCCGAGCGTCTACGTCAAAATGAAAGTCAAAGGGGAGGAGAACACGTTCTTCCTCGTCTGGACAACGACTCCCTGGACGCTTATCTCCAATGTCGCCATCGCGGTGCATCCCGATGTCGATTACGTGAAAGTCGAACACAAAGGCCAGACGCTGATTCTTGCCGAAGCAAGGCTGACGGTTCTCGAAGGGGAGTTTACAGTCATCGATAAGATGAAAGGTTCGGCGCTCCGCGGAAAAGAATACGAGCGCTTGTTCAGCTATCACGACGTGAAGGAAAAAGGGTGGTACGTCGTCGAAGCGCATTTTGTCACGACCGAGGACGGCTCAGGCATCGTCCACATGGCGCCGGCATACGGCGAGGATGATTACCAGACATCGAAAAAGTACGGCCTTCCGACTATTCATCCCGTCAACAAAAGCGGCGAGTTCGGGCCCGATGTTCCGGACTTCGCGGGCAAGTTCGTCAAAGAAGCCGATCCGCTGATCATACAAAATTTAAAGTCGCGCGGCCTGCTTTATAAAAAAGAAACGATCACCCACAGTTATCCGCACTGCTGGCGCTGTAAGACTCCGCTGCTCTATTACGCGCGCGAATCGTGGTACATCGCGACGACGAAATATGCCCGCAGGATGGTGGAGCTGAACAAGACGATCCACTGGTACCCGCCGGAAGTTGGCGAGGGAAGGTTCGGTAACTGGCTTGAAGAGAACAAAGACTGGTCGCTGTCGCGCGACCGTTTCTGGGGAACGCCGCTACCGATCTGGATCTGCGAAAATTGCGGGGCCAAGAAATGCATCGGCAGCGTAGAAGAATTCAGAAAGGGTGCCGGAGTCAAGGAGCCCCTTGACCTGCACAAACCGTACGTCGACGATGTCACGTTTGCCTGCTCCTGCGGCGGCACGATGAAACGGACCCCTGAGCTCATCGATGTCTGGTTCGATTCGGGCGCGATGCAATTCGCCCAATGGCATTATCCCTTTGAGAACGTCGAACTTTTCAAAGAGCGGCATCCGGCGGACTATATCTGCGAAGGAGTCGACCAGACTCGGGGATGGTTCTATTCTCTGCATTCGATCAGCACCTTTTTGTTCGACAAACCGGCTTACAAGAACCTTATCGTGAACGAGCTCATCCTCGACAAAGACGGAAAGAAAATGTCGAAGTCGCTCGGGAACACCGTCGATCCGTTCAAGATTCTTGAATTGTACGGGGCAGACACGGTGCGATGGTATCTTGTCGCGACGAGCCCGCCCTGGCGTTCAACGTTATTCGATGAGGAAGGCCTGACAGAAGTACAGCGGAAGTTTCTCGGTACTCTGGTGAACACGTACGCGTTCTTCACGCTCTACGCGAACATCGATAATTTTTCCCCATCTGAGAAGCAGGTGCCGGTGAACAACCGTCCCGAAATTGACCGCTGGGTGATTTCGGAGCTGCAGTCGCTGGTGAAACGGTACTGCGAAGCGATGGACGGGTACGATGTCACGAAGGCGGCAAGAGCCGTGAGCGATTTTACGATCGACCAGCTCTCCAACTGGTATGTCCGGCGAAACCGCCGGCGTTTCTGGAAGAGCCAGCCGGGCCCGGATAAACTTGCCGCGTACCAGACGCTCTATGAATGTCTCTTGACCATCGTGAGACTTTCCGCCCCGTTCGCGCCGTTCATTTCAGAGGAATTGTTCCGGAGACTTTCACCGGAACCGTCGGTGCACCTGGCGATGATTCCCTCGGTCGACGAATCGTTGATCGACAAGAATCTGGAAATGCGCATGGACCGGGCTCAGCGGGTCTCGTCGCTCGTCCGCGCGATCAGGAACAAGGCAAATATCAAAGTGCGCCAGCCGCTGAAGCGCCTGATCCTGCCGGTGACAAGCGAGAATGACAGAGCAGCGGTGGAAAAGATGGAGGATGTGATTCTTGACGAAGTCAACGTCAAGAAAATTGAGTACGTCAACGACGACTCCGAGATCGTTCACAAATCGGCGAAGCCGAACTTTAAAGCGCTCGGCCCGAAATACGGCAAGTCGGTGCAGCCGATCGCGACCGCCATAAAAAATCTTACGACTGCTGAAATCCGCGAGCTCGAACACAAGGGAGAGGTCGCGATGAACGTCGGCGGGAACAACGTTGTGTTGCAGAAAGAGGACGTGGAGATCCGGCACGAGGATATTAAGGGCTGGCTTGTGGAAAGCGACAACGGATTGACGGTGGCCCTTGACACCGAATTGACCGACGAGCTGGTGCAGGAAGGGTTCGCGCGCGAGTTTGTCAACCGGGTGCAGAACATGAGGAAGGACGCGGGCTTCGACGTTACAGACCGGATCCGCATCTACGCTGAGACGAGCGGCACGCTGCGTGAAGCACTTGTCGCCCAACGTTCGTATATTACAGCAGAGACGCTGGCTGTGGAGGTGCTTGATACCCTTCCGGGATCTGAAAAAACCAGGGAATCTGTCGATATTAACGGGGAATCGTGCATTATTGCAGTGGAACGATTTCCGCAGTCAAATTGATTTACTAACATCCGAAAACAAAGGAGCAGGCTGAATGGCGAAAGCGAAAAAGGCAAAAGTTACGGCATCGAACAAAACTGTGGCGCTCATGAAAGCGAAAGCCGCGGAACGGAAGAAACTACGGGGCGCAAAGGTCGCCGCGCCGCCGCCGCGTATTCTTGTAAAGCCGAAAATGGCGAAACAGGAAGCCATCAAGCCGCCGATGCGGAAACTGAGCTACAGCAAGACCGACCTCGAACACTTCAAGAAGATTATCCTGGAGAAGAAAAAGGAGATTCTCGAAGAGCTCTCCACCCTGCGCGATTCGATGATGGATTCGACGACGGGAGAGTACGCGAGCGAGAATTCCATGTATTCGACGCACATGGAGCAGGGAACCGACGCCATGGAGCGCGAGAAGACGTTCTTGTTCGCCTCGCGCGAAGGAAAATTTCTAAACCATCTTGAGGATGCGCTTGTGAGGATTGAAAAGGGTGAGTACGGACAGTGTACCGAGTGCGGCAAGCTGATAGAAAAAGAGCGGCTCGAGGCTGTCCCGCACGCCCGCCAGTGCTTGCAGTGCAAAATCCGGTTAGGTAAATAACAGTAAAAGGTTTTCCGTGCGCATTCTCTATTTAAGCCTGTTCGTCGTCGTCACCGATCAGATCTCCAAGCTGATGGTGAAGGGAGTAAGTATTCCGTTTCTGAAAATCGACGTGCAGGGGCTTCCCCTGGGAAGCAGCCGTCCGATACTCGGCGACTTCCTTCGCCTGACGTACATCGAAAACCCCGGCATGGCGTTCGGCATCGACATCGGAGGGAAGCTCTTCTTCTCATTTTTTTCCATCGTCGCGAGCATCGGCATACTCATCTATTTGTATAAATCGCGCAATGAGAACCTCCCGTTCCGCATTTCTCTCGCCATGATTCTTGGCGGCGCCGTCGGCAATCTCATCGACCGCGTGTTTTACGGTGTCTTCTACGACGAGGGAGCTCTGTTTCATGGGAAAGTTGTCGACTTCCTCGATGCCGATTTTTTCAACGTCAACTTCTTCGGCTACCACATGTCCAGGTGGCCGGTCTTCAACGTCGCCGACGCGGCCGTGACATGCGGAGTCATTCTCATGCTCTTCGCGCACAGAAAATCGATGAAGGAGGAGGCGCTCCTGGGCAACGCCGGTACAACGGCGATTGTCGGCGCCCCCGAAGTCATGATCAGGCCCGATTCTACCACCACCTCCACCGGTAGTGAACCCACGCAGTCCTGAGCTTCACCCCCTTGCTGTCGGCCGATGACAGCCTCCATGAAAATCAATGTGCCTCCGGGCAAGGCCCGGGAACGCATCGACGTCTACCTCACGCATCACGTGGAGAACGCCACCCGCACGAAGGTGCGTGAAGGCATCGACGCCGGATTTGTCGTCGTCAACGGCAAGCCGGTCAAGGCAAGTTATAAGGTTTCTCCCGGCGACGTCATCGAAATTACGCTTCCCAAGCCTCCGGCGCCGGATGTCCTTCCCGAGAACATTCCATTAGACATACCGTTCGAAGACGAATACCTGCTGGTCGTCAACAAGCCGGCCGGCATGGTCACCCATCCCGCGTACGCGCATTACACCGGGACGCTGGTGAACGCATTGCTCTACCACTGCAAAAAAAGCCTCTCCACGCTGAATGACGTGACCCGTCCGGGAATCGTCCACCGTCTCGATAAAGACACCTCCGGGATCATGGTCATCGCGAAGACCGACGCCGTTCACGCGAAGCTCGCGAAGCAATTTTCAGACAGGACGATCGACCGGGAGTACTGGGCGATCGTGTGGGGCCGGTTTTCAGACGGCAAGAAGGAAAACACATCGGGCATTATCGAGGCGGCCCTCGGAAGAAGCAAGTCCGACCGGAAGAAGATCGCGGTCAGCGAAGAGGGAAAAGCTGCAATTACAGAATATGAGGTTTTGGAAGAGTTCAACTACCTGTCGCTTATTAAATTGAAGCTGCGGACCGGCAGGACGCATCAGATCCGCGTCCACCTCCATCACATCGGCCACCCTGTCTTCGGCGATCCGACCTACGGCGGACGGAGAATCGCCTGGGGGAGCACGGAGAAAAAGAAAAAGGAGGAGGTCCATGAATTTCTCGGCGGCCTCGACCGGCAGGCTCTTCACGCGAAAACAATCGGTTTTGTCCACCCTGTTACAAAGAAGAAGTTAAAATTCGAATCAGAACTCCCCGACGATATGCAACAGATTCTCACGATGCTGCGTATACGGAGGTAATGTCTTTATCCAAAAATCCCTATATTCACCAACTATGTTCACCATTGAAAGGTACGTATCATGCGTTTTGTGTCGACAGTTGTGCTTGCTGCCGGAATCGTCCTTATGAGCTCACAATTATCTCTCGGACAGGAACGGGACCGCTCGAAGATCCCGGATAAATATAAATGGAATCTCGCGGACCTCTATCCTGCGGAAGCTGCGTGGAAGACGGCGAAAGAAAAACTTATCGCCGATATCCCGGCGATCGAACAATATAAAGGAACGCTCAAGTCTTCGGCAAAGCAGCTCCTCGCATGCCTCGACATGGGAAGCACGCTGTCAAAAGACTTCAGCCGAGTTGCGGTCTACGCGAGCCTGCTCTCGGACGAGGACACGAAGAACTCCGCGAACCTCGCGATGAACCAGGAGATGACGCAGATCGGCGCCAACCTCAGCGCGAAGTCCTCGTTTGTCGAGCCGGAGATTCTGAAGATCGATAAAGCCACCATCGACGGCTTCGTCGCCAGCGAACCGGGACTGGGAGTGTACAAACATTACCTCGACGATATTCTCCGCCGCCAGGCCCATACCGGGACCGAAGGCGAAGAGAAAATTATCGCGGACGCGGGTTTGATGGGAAGCAGCCCGTATAATTTTTTCAGCATTCTTTCGAACGCCGATTTTCCTTTCCCCGAAGTGACCTTAAGCGATGGGAAGAGCCTCAAGCTCGACCAGGCGGCCTTCAGCCTTTCCCGGACATTGCCGAACAGGGAAGACAGAAAGAAAGTCTTTTCG
Source organism: Bacteroidota bacterium (assembly GCA_035495255.1). Taxonomy (GTDB): domain Bacteria; phylum Bacteroidota; class Ignavibacteria; order UBA10030; family SZUA-254; genus DASYTP01. The sequence goes on from DATJGD010000058.1 coordinate 41,095, forward strand.
ACGTTCTTCTCGAAGGTCAATGACTTCCGCAGGACATACGGGACGGACATGGATGCGAACGTCAACAGCCACCTCTTTTACATGAAGGCGAGAAACTACGGCTCATGCCTCGAGACCGCGCTTGACGGCAGCAACATTCCGGTCTCAGTGTATCACAGCCTCGTCGACGGCGTGAACGCGAACCTCTCCACGTTTCACCGGTATCTCAAGATGCGGAAGCAAATTCTCAACCTCGACACCCTGCACTACTACGACCTGTATGCGCCGCTCCTCAAAAATGTCGACCTGAAGTACACGGTCGAGCAATCGCAGGAGAATATTCTCAAAGCGCTCGCGCCGCTCGGCAAGGAATACGTCGCGACGATTCAAAAGGCGTTCGACGACCGCTGGATCGACATGTACCCGAACGAAGGGAAGCGCTCAGGCGCCTACTCGAACGGATCGGCGTACGATACCCACCCCTACATGCTGTTGAATTATAACGGCCAGTATGACGACATGAGCACGCTCGCGCACGAGCTCGGCCATACCATGCAGAGCTATCTGTCGAACAAGAAGCAGCCGTATCCGACCTCTCAGTATCCGATCTTCGTCGCGGAAGTGGCATCCACGTTTAACGAGGCCCTTCTCATCGAGTACATGCTGAAGGTCATCAAGGACGACGCGACGCGCCTCGCGCTGCTCGGCCGGTATCTCGAGAACATCAAGGGAACGGTCTTCCGCCAGACGCAATTTGCGGAGTTCGAACTCGCGATCCACGAAATGGCGGAGAAAGGCGAAGCGATCACCGGAGATAAGCTTAACGATCTTTACATGAAGATCACGAAGAAGTACTACGGGCATGACCAGGGTGTCTGCGTGGTCGATGACGAGATCAAGGCGGAGTGGGCATGGATTCCTCACTTCTACTATAATTTCTATGTTTACCAGTACGCTACGTCGTTCACCGCGTCAGCCGCTCTCTCCGAGCAGGTGATCGCGGGCGATAAGACCGCCACTCAAAAATATCTCACGTTCCTCTCGTCCGGCGGATCAAAGTATCCGATCGACCTGCTGAAGGACGCGGGAGTGGATATGACAACATCCAAACCGCTGGAGCTGACGATGAAAAAGATGAACCGCGTGATGGATGAGATGGAAAAGATTCTGGCGAAGATGAAGAAGTAACGTAAGGCGAGTTTTTCGTGCGCGTCGGTCGGATCTGTTCCGGCCGGCGCTTTTTTTTGATGTTACCTCAACAGCAACATCCTTTTGATATCCGTTCCAACCTGCTGTAGACAATAAAAAAAGCCTATCCCTGTTTCCGGGGATTGGCTTTTTGTTGCCAGATTGATGGTTCTTATTTGACCAGCAGCATCTTCTTGGTCTGATAGTAGATCGTCGCGTTCGTCTCAAGCGAAGCAATCTCGAGGCGGTAGAAGTAGACGCCGCTCGCCAGACCTCCTCCGTCGAATTCCACTTCCTGATCTCCTTCGTCAAGATCCATATGATCAAGCAGCCGCGTGACCTCCTGGCCGAGCGCGTTGTAGATTCTCAGCGTGACCCGTGCAGGTTCGCGAAGCTGGAACTGAATGGTCGTCGTCGGATTGAAGGGGTTCGGGTAATTCTGGTCGAGCCTGTACATGAGCGGGACATTCTCCGTCACCGCCGGCATGAGCTGGTTCTTCGGCTGCATCGATCCGGGCTGCGCGAACAGGAACGGCACGTTACGCAGTAGCCGGACGCCTTTGAGTCTCGTAGCAATCGAGAAATTCAGCGTGTCGACAGGGCCCGAGAACGTTGTGTCGATCTTGCGGATGACACTGTAAAGCTGGCCGAAGGTTGGCAGCGGTATCGAGGTGATATCCGTCTCGCACGAAACAAGCGTGTCGCCGATCGCCGCAATCCGGTCGAGCGTCAACCCGTTGAGCGGATTTGAAATATCCGCGGTGTCCATGTACATGAGCCCGCCGAGGCCGTACGGGAAGAGGCTCGCTTTGCTTGCCGCAAGGCTTAATTCAAACGTCATGAGCTCCGCGAACAGCTTGTTGTTCTGCTTGTTCGGAGGAAGCGACTTCTGCTGCTTCGAGATCGGCGTTAACTTTCCGTCGAATTTATCGATGCAGCGCAGGACAGCATTGTCGTGAAGAGTGCCCTTGTACGACATTGATTTCAGGACGTCCGCGTATTTTCCGTGGAGGACGGAGTTTCCTTTTTTCGCTCCCTGCGGTACGCCCACAAGCATTCCTGTAGCGAAGGGGGCGGACGCGCCCGCGAACAGCTCTTCGCCGACGTTATGGAGGTTCGGCATGGGGAGCCGCAGCTCGCGCAGCTTGAACTGATCCTGGAGGTAGATCGGTTGTGGTACAAACACGTTCGAAGACACCTCCCATGATGCCGTAACGGCAATAGGAGCGCCTTTCGATCCGAAACCTTCGATATAATAGATATGAGCGATCGGAATAGGAAGGGTAATCGTTTTGTCCTTCGATTTGACGACCGAATCGATGAGCGTCGTCTTCAGGGTATCGTTATAAACCTTCCCGGTAAAGGGAATCGTGAAGTGCAGCTTCAAGGACAATGCCGTTTGGGGCGCGACAAGATAGAGCTTCGCCTCTACTTTGTCCGGCACCCTCGGCACTCCTTTCTGCTTCCCTTTTGCGTTCGTCGCTTTCGCCCAGTCTTCATATCTGCCGGTGCGAAACGCCTGCGCAGCATAGGCGGCGCTGTTCAGCCAGAGGCTCTGGATGTCGTCGCCGGCGTGAACAGTGTATACATACGCGCCGGAGTCGGGAAGGCTGTTGGAGTAATTTGTGTCGAGAACCTCCGTCAGCCGGTACGAATCGAGCCCGATCTTTCCGAACGACGTCTGGCCGTTAACGTCGGTCGTACCGGAAAGTGTGAATCCACGGGTGAGGCTCTTCAATTTGAACGTCGTGCCCGCCATCGGCTGTTCGCCTCCGTCCAGCACTCCGTTATGATTCTGATCGTAGTACTTCGAGACGACGATTCTTGCGTCGTCGTTCTGGATCGTCCCGGTCCCCTGCGTGTCGGCGAAGGGGAGGGTCGTGCCGGCAAGACGCGTGAGCTTGACGAAAAATGTCTCGTCCGATTCGAACGTCGTATCGCCTTTTACTTTTTCGGTAATGAATTTCGTCAGCTCGCCCGGATTAAAGATGACCGTATCCTGTTTCCGGACAAAATCGCTGTCTCCGAGGGCAGTATTGTCGATAAGGCGGGACCAGACTTTTGCCTGCGTGGTCGCCGGGCTCGTCAGGGAGACGGCAAAGGTGAAATTCGTCTGCCCGCTGTCTCCTTCCGCCGCGCTCACATCGTTGATCGTGATCTTCGAGTCGTCGTTATAGATGATGCCGGCCCCCTGGGAATCGGCGATAATGGCGTTCGAGACGTTATCAAGGTTAAAGAAAAACCTCTCGTGGTTTTCGTCCTTCGTGTCTCCGGTAACATTGATGACGACGCTTTTGCTCGTGATGCCCGGAGCGAACGTGAGAACGTTCGTCGAGTCCTTATAATCGTTGTCTGCCACCGTCGCGTTGCTGTCCGCCGTGAGGAACCGTACGCTCACCGGATGCGCGCTGACTTTGTTGAGCCGTACCGTGAACGTAAAGGGGGTCGTTCCCGAATTTCCCTCCAGCTTCTGCGCCGTCGAGTCCACGATGGAAATACTCAGGTCGTTGTTGAGAATTGTACCGGTGCCGGTATTGTGGACGATCGTCGCGTTCACCGAATTCCAGATGAAGACGTTGAAGGTCTCATCCGGTTCGTCGATCGTATCGCCCCTCACGTCGACCGTAATATTCGCCGTCAGCTGGCCGGGAAGAATCGTCGCGATGCCGTTCTTGCGGTTGAAATCCACTCCGCCGGTCGCGCTCCCCTCGGAGCTGTCGGTGGAAAAATTAACCGTGACGGTGTTGGGGAGAGGATTTGAAAGCTGCAGCGGAAAAATGAACGACTTGATGCCGGAATTTCCCTCATAATCCACGACATCGCCGATGGTCAGCGTCGCGCCGTCGTCGTTGATGATCACTCCGATCGCGATGCTGTCTCCGAACGTCGCTCCCGAAGGATTCGTCAATTTTACACGGAAGGTGTCGTTCGGTTCGGCCTGCAAATCACCCAACACTGTCACCGAGATCGTCGCCGACGTATCATTTGGATTGATGGTGACGATCCCGCTCTTCGCCCGGTAATCTGTATCCGCCTTGGCGGTCTGATTCTGCGTTTGAAAATTAAACCCGACGCTCTGGTAGCTCGGATTGGAAAGGCTGATATGGAAATTGAACTGTGATGAATCGCCCGCGGCCCCTTCGACGCCGGCGAAGTCTGATATGGTAACGACCGGCATTGAGTCGTCGTTCTGAATCGTGCACAACGCGAGGTTGTTCAGGAGCGCGGCGTTTGCCGGGCCTGCAAGGTTCAGTTTGAAAATCTCATTCGGCTCGTATTTCATGTCTCCGTCAAGCAATACCGAGATGGTTCCGGATGTCTCGCCGGGATTAATCGTAAGGACATCGGTATTGGCGACGTAATCGTTGTCGGAGATCAGCGCTGTTGAGTCTTCCGTCGCAAAGTTCACCGTAACGCTCTGGCTGCTTGTTCCCGAAAGATTCACGGTAAAGTCGGCGCTGACGGTCCCGCTGTTTCCTTCGGATACGTCGATGTTGCTGATGCTCAGCCCAAGGAATGACGAAGGTTCACCAAGAGTCCAGTCGGCAAATGTTGTGGCGCCCGAGATCGAGGCCTGATGCAGAACGGTGTTCACCGAACCTCCGACGACAGCCCATCCTCCGCTGAAGGTGCTGAGGAGGTAATTTGCTTCGGTGCCGACGACGTCGCCGGCAAGATAGGAGAATGTGAGGTTCGCCTGTGCGACCCCGGAACTTGAAAGGGTCCAGTAGCGCTGCAGCACATTAGTGTCGATCGCAGCGGGCCTGGCCCCCTGGACCGCTTTCACGGTAAATGTCCCCGTCCCGCTCGTCGCGTTGACGGTGACAGGGGAGTAGCCGTTAGCCGTACCGACCTCGAACGTCTTGCTTCCTGCGGCGCTGTAAGTTTTCCGGTAGTTGCCGATGATATATCCGCTCGTTCGCACGACGTTTGCGCCGGAACCGAGAGTGAGTACTTTCGTGCCGGTGTTGACGTTCACCGTGAGCAAAGTGAGCGTTGCGTTCACGGTGCAGTTCGCGTTCATGATAAGATCGCTGCCCGAACTGTTGCTGATGATGAGATTGTCGAACGTGTTCGAAGACGATCCAAAGATCGTATCCTGAGTGCTTCCCTGGAACCGCACAGTGCTGTTATTCGAGGAATACGTTCCGCGATTGAGCCAGTTGCCGTTAATTTTTAGCGTATCGCCCGGAGGAGTTGACAGGCGTGCCAGCGTATCAATCTGAACGTTGTTGAATGTGCTGCTGCTGTTAAACGTCCCCGTTTTTACCTCGAGGAGATTTGTGACGACCAGCCCCGTGATTCCCGTAACCTGGAGGCTGTTGCTGATATAAAGATTGTAGTACGTGAGAAAACCTGCCGGAAGGTTTTGAGGAGATGTGCCGTTGTACTCGATCGTGCTTCCCGCGATCGTGTAGGAATTGGTTCCGGGCGCAAAGGCTGTTGCGATGCCGATGGTGCCGCTGGAGGCGAGCGTTCTCGCTCCGGTGTTGGAGCTGGTCAGGTTGTTATACTTGAACGCGGGGATCGTCTGCGCCCCGGAGCCGTTGAACTCGATCGTGCTGCCGGTAATTGTGTGGGTACTGTTGGTATCCGGGCTGAAGGTTCCGGCGACGCCGATCGTTCCGTTGAACGCGAGGACTTTTTTGAACTTGTTGAACGAGAGATTTCCGTAATTGGCAGCCAGGACATTCTGGTTGTTCGAGTTTTGATTATAGACGATCAATCCGGTGACGCCGCTAGTCATTGTTCCGCTCGTCGCCGTAACCTGGCCGTTGAGGGTCAGCGAGTCCGCGCCGACTGCGAATGTTCCGTTCGTCAGCGTCAGCGCGCCGTTGATGATGGTGTTGCTGCCGAGGGCGGCTCCCAGGGCGTCGTTCAGTTCGAGATTCCTGTACGAACCCGTTCCGGAAATCTGATGCTGTGACGAGCCGAGCTGGAGAACGACTTTTCCGGATCCGGCGTGTGAACCGTTGCTGACGATGTTGCCTTTTACGACATGTGCAAACGACGAGCAATCGAACACGGAACCGGTGTCCGTAACGAGATCTTTCCCGACGGTGAGGACTCCTCCGGCAGTCTTGGTTGTCGTCGACAGTCCGGAACTATTTGAAATTGTCAGGTAGGCATACGCTGGCGTCGAATAAATTGTCTGATTTGTGCCGCCCGGGGCATTGTATTCCACCGTGCTGGCCGGATCGAGAGTGACAGTTGTATAGTTTATCGGAAAATTACTTCCGGACTGGCCGCCGATATTAGCGCCGAGCTTCAGTGTTCCGCCGGAACCAAGCGAGAATGAACCGCCTGCGCTGCTCCTGTTGAGAGTGTTTGTCCCGAGATCGAGCGTGCTGTTCGTGCCGATGGTCAGATTTGCCGTGGCCGCGCTGGAGCTCAACGAGGCATTTGAGCTTCCGGCGAGTGTGACTGTAGGCGAGTTGGTGCTGCCGATCGTAACCGAAGAGAGTGCCACGGAGGCGCTATTCACCGTAAATGTTTGCGCGCCTGCGCCATCGAATATATAGAAGCTCGGGAAGCTCGAGCCGCTGGTGAGGCTCGACGCCCCAAATGTGACGTCGCCGAGGAAAACGAACTGGCTGTTGGTGCCGGTGCCGCGGGTAATCGTCGGGGATGTCCCTGTAGTTCCGAGCAAGGCGGGTCCGTTGACCTGGATTTTGCCTCCCGGCGTCCCGGCTCCGACGGAAAATTCCATGTGCGTCGCCGGATCCCCGGATGCCGTACCGAAAAGATCGTTCAGCACCGTCAGCGATTTATCGACCGCGTCAAGACGGAAGACTTGCGGCGTCGCGCTCGTGATTTCGCAATGGAGGGCATAGACGGAGATATTTCCGCTCACGGTGATCGTCGCACCGGACGTAAGGATCATAACGCAGCTGTCCGTGGTGGTGGGTGTTCCCGCCGGGCTCCAGTTTGTTCCGGTGTTAAAGACCGTTCCGGCTCCGCCTGTTCCCTGGCCGATCCAGGTTTTGAGATTCTGGGCGAAGGGGGAGGGACCCTGAATCAGAGCAAGAGCGAATGCCAGGAAGAGAAGTTTGCGAAAAAAATTAGAAGCCAAAGGTTTCATGGAGAATCCTTTCTAGAGAAGGCAATGATGAAACGTCGTGATTCAGAAACTTGCTTCTAAACCGCAACAAGCCGAAAAATGGAAATGGTGAATAATGTCGTTGCAAACGAAAAGGAAGAAACCGACCGCGATGAATTCCCCGAAGCGCTCTTTTTAGAGCCCTGGCGATTGATTCCCGATGAGAAGGAGTACTGATGAAATTATGACGTGAAGCATGCAGAGTCTGATACACCAGTACAAGAATCTCTCTCCATGAAGAATCTTTCTACTGAAATCCGGAGATAGAACTTCTCATGCTTTTAAGTTCAGTGTGATGGTAAAAAACTAACTGTTTTCGCTATTATAGTCAAGTAGGAAAAACCCTCTATTTTTATTAGAGAGTTCTTATCATTAAGTTCAACAATCCTTTAATCTTAATGAGGAATGCAGGAAAAACGGGGAAATTGTGTCGTCATCCCGACGAGAGAATGCCGCGAATTGCGGCGATTACTTATACGTGTGGGATGCGGTGTATCGCGTCCTCGGTATAACATACGTAAGCTCCCGGCTCACGTTCATAGGCTGAGCCAGAGAGTCGAAGGTTACCTCTATGGATTCCCGGACACTGTCCTTATGCGAGGCCTGAAATTTCACCGGAATCCTGAGCACTGAATCCGGAAATGAATACCACGAGATCGAACGCAGGCCGTTGTCATATCTCGAGTCCCATGAAGTCTCGAAAACATGAAGTTTATCTCTCCCGGCATCGTAGGTGACAGTGACCTGGTAGGGGCGCATGTTTGCGCTCAGCGTGAGGGTGATGTCAAACACGGTTGTCGTATCGTTGAGTGAAGTCCGCTGCGCCTGCCGGTCGACGCTGAGCCACGTCGTGTCGAAGGACCCCGTCACCGGAATCGCAGCCTCGGTTCCACGCGAATCGATGACCGTATCTTTTCCCCCCGCCGAAATATGCAGATCATAGAGATACTCGCCGCTTTTTAGCGTAACGTTTTTCTTATTGCTCGTCATGTCGTACCGTTCGTCGATGCGCAGATCGCGGTACCAGTACCTGTCGTACACCGGTTGAGCGGTGAGATATCCGGCGAACAGGGCAAACGCCGCAATCACGGTCAGCAGGGCAGGCACCGAACGCATCCTTGCGCCTACCGTGGAGAGACCGGAAGAGTCTCTTCCAACCGCCGCCCCCGCAAAGACGAACGGAAGGAAATAGATGGTAAACGCGATCAGCATGATGCCATTGAACAGCATCCATGTGGCGAAATCCGCCGGAAGCGCCATCGAGGCTCCGCGGAAAAACAACGGGCTCCACTCCGAGAAGATCACCTCAAGCATCCACCACGGGGAGAGGAAGAGAAGCAGGAATTTCACGTACGGATTGCGGACGATCATCGCGAGGCTGATAAGAAGTAACGCCACCGCGGGTTCGATCATTAATTTTACGTTGGCAATCCCGAGGAGAATGAGAAAGCCCAGCAGCATGACGGCGGCCCGCGCGAATAACGTAGAGGGATCCCGGGTGATGCGGAGTTTTACCGAGAGCCTGGCCGATATCCATATCCCGATGCAGGCGGCGATTCCTGCCAGCAGGTAGTACGACGGAATTGCCGTCATCCAGGGATGGCGTACGTTCTTCATGACCGATACGACTTCCGAGGAGAGCCACGCGAATGCTGCAATGATTGCAGAGAACAGCAGGCCTTTAACTCCGGACCACTGTACCTTGTCCTGATCGTCGGGCCGGAGTCTGCGTTTGCGAAGAAGGACAAATGCAGCGGCAGCCATGATCATCGTGAGCCCGGCGAACCCCCATATGACGGGGAACGGGACGAAGATCGGCTGCTTCCCGACTAAGTAAAGCCAGTATTGCTCGGTATTGCGGCCGGGGATGCCGTCGTCAAACCTGTTCACAAGCTTCACCACCACGTCGCCGCTCCGCTTCATTCCTCTCGGATCCATGTTCTCAAAATTATCCCGCGGGGTATGGATCGGCTTGGTGGCGTCCGTCGTAAAATCTATCGCCGGGATGCCCTTTTCCAGAAAGGACTCCTGATCTGAGCCGGCGCCCGAAGAACTGGCATAGTTCACCGAATAAAAATGCGTCGCGTAACCGAGATGTTCGTATCCGAGCCCGTAAAACTCTTCGATGGCGGCCTTCACCAGCCACTTCGGAGCGCTGGCGCCGTGAGTATCGGGATCGAGATCGATTTTTTCGATGCCGTTCGCCATGTCGATCTGAAGCATGAGGAACACGCTGTCGAGACCGGCATAATGATCCACAAAATATTTTGAGCCCTCGAGCCCCTGTTCCTCACCGCCCCAGCAGCAGAAGACGAGCGTCGAGAGCATCGGCTTTTTGCAGAGCACCCGCGCGGCTTCCATCACGGTAGAAGCGCCGGATCCGTCGTCATCCGCCCCGGGAATCTCAGGCCCCGCGGAATCGATATGCCCGCCGACGAGGATGGCAGACTTCCTCGCGCCGTGTTTTATCCCGACGGCGATGCCGCTCGTCGTGTTCGCGCGGCTTGAGTACGGCATCTCCATGACGTAGGCGGTATCGCATCCGTACTCTTTGAATTTTTCGATCGCGAACTGCAGAGCTCTCCGTTCGGCCGGAGATCCCATCGGCCGCGGTCCGATGTCGACGGAAAGTGTTTTGAGGATTTGGGTGGCGTTCTCCTGCGAAAACTCCGTTTGCGAATTGGCGCCTGAGAAGAGGAAGAGAGTGACGAAAAGAGTGACGAAAGGTGAAGCGAATGACTTCATGCCAATGTTCTTTCGAAGAATTCGAGGACTTTTATTTCGTATCGTTCTCCTGCCATCTCCCAGAGATTGTTATGGGAAGCGTTTTCTATGGGGTAGAGCTCCTTGGGCCCGCTCGCCTGATCGTACAATGCGATAGAATACTGATAATTGATCAGCTGATCCTTCGTTCCGTACATGAAGAGGAGCGGAATGTCGACGTTTTTCACCGAATCAAGAGGGGAGACGTCGCTGGCCTTAAATCGCGCCATGAGCTCCGAACGGACGATGACAATGTTACGCAAAAAGTGAAAGGGGAGTTTCACAATGCGGCGTTGATAGTCGTCGAAGATGGAGCGTAGAGTCGCAAACGGGTTTTCTGCGACCACGGCGACGATGCGCTTATCGAGGCCCGCCGCCTGCAGCGCCACGGAAGCCCCCATGGACGTCCCAATGATGCCGATCTTACCCGGCTTGATGTCGGTCCTGGAAACGAGGTAATCAATCACTCTCAATACGTCCTGCTTTTCATAGAATCCGTACGTGCAGAATGTGCCGTCGCTCTCCCCGTGCCTTCGTGAATCATGCAGGAAGACGTTATATCCGTGATCGTGAAGAAGCTTCGCGTGCCGGATGCCGTCGATTTTGCAGTCGGCCACTCCGTGAAGATACAGGATGGTCCCCCTCGCCGGAGATGCCGACTTGATGAGCCAGCTGTTGAGTTTCAGCCCGTCGTCCGTGATGACGTTGATTTCTTCGTAGTGCAATCCGAGTTCAGCGGGATTCGTCGGCTGGCCCAGGGCGCGGTAAAATTCGGCGGTACGGCGCCTCGGTTGAAGCAGAATGATGGGACCTACAACAAATAAGATGGCGGAAACCGTGAGGAGGAACGCAGCAACAACGATAATGAGGGTGATGAGTATGACCATGCAGTCGGATAGTGGTTCGGATCAATATAGAGAGCGCAGGTTTTGGAAGCAACTTGCGGGCTGCAGTTCCATCTCATGGAGAATCTTCTTATATTTTTCTGAAATTATGCCGGACATCGACGATCGTGCGCGGAAATAAGCTTTTTAAAATCCTGGATTTCTTCGCCGGCATCCCGCTTCTTCTTGTGCTTTCTCTTTTCCGGAAGCGCAAAATGGACCCGGCGCTCCTGGACATTTCCCCGAAACGAATTCTTGCGATCAAATTCGTCGCGCTCGGAGACGCTGTGCTGCTTGTACCGTCCCTGAGAGTGCTAAAGAAAAAGTTTCCCAAGGCTGAGATTGTTTTTCTTGGAACGGGATTGACTGAAACCTTCCTTCAGCAGTTCCCCGAATACATCGGCCATTTCATCGCGATTAAAGTCTCCAATCTTCTTCGAAATCCGCTCTATTTTCTGCGCGTTGTGCGCGAACTCAGGGCCGAGAACTTTGATGCTGTCGTTGATTTCGAGCAGTGGCCTCGGCTTAGCGCTCTGCTCGCGAGCTTGTGCGGAGCGGGCATTCGGCTCGGATTCCGGACGAAGGGGCAGCACCGTCATTTCGCGTTCACGAACGTCGTAACGAGAGATGCATTGGTCCATGAGGTCGATAACTTTCTCACGCTTGCAGGATTGCTGACTGGCGAACAGGGAACGCGAGACCTTGAAATCAAGGTGGATGAGGCTGCGTCAATCCGTATGCAGGGTTTTCTTTCGAGGAACGGATGGCAGAAAACCGATTCTGTTGTGATCGTGCATCCCGGATGCGGGACGCACGGTTTCCCCAGGGAGTGGCAACCGAAAAACTACGCCGCGCTGCTTAATAAGCTCGGCGAGACCCGGAGAATTTTTGCTGTAGTGACAGGAACGCAATCCGAGAAGTCAGTTATGGATGGAGTTGCCCGAGAGTTGCGAAAAGCGCCCGTCAAATTTGTGATTGAGAATTTCGAAGACCTCGTCGCATTGCTATCAATGTCTTCCTTGTTGGTGTCCGCGAACAACGGAGCGATGCATGTCGGGGCGGCGCTTAAGAGTCCGCAGATAGCGCTTCATGGTCCTACGAATCCGAAGCAGTGGGGGCCGGTCAATCCGAATGCTATCGTCATCCAATCACGGTGTCCCGGATGTCCATGTCTGGATTTGGGATTTGAATATCATCGCCGGGATGGATATTGCATGGAGCAGATCGATGCTGAAGAAGTCTATCGTGCGGCTGTGAAGATTCTGAGCGGGAGTACAAGCTGAATCACGCATCAAAGTGACGAATTGTTCATGAATAAGAAATGGCTTGTTTACTGGCTGGTGATGCTGGTCCTTTTTCTTATGACCAGTGAAATCGGGGCTAGTCTCTTCGGCACAACCAATTTCATTGGCTTGCTGGATGTGGTAATGATTCTTTTTGCGCTGATTGCGATCATAGCCGGCGTTGTCATTACGCTCATCCGGAAGCAATCGAAGTTCTTACCATATTCCCTTGTGAATATTCTCCTTACCGGTCTCTTCCTGGTAGTCGCCTATTGGTTTCCAAGCCGGGCCGTTATCAATTTGATAAGGGGGAAGCCGAAAATCGTTGCCTTTTACGAAGGGACACAAAACGATGCCGTGCTCAAACTACGCGAAAGGAAGAACTTTGACATTTGGTGGACCGGTTGGTTCGGAGGCAACACGTATTTCAAGGGGACGTATGATCAGGCGGGTGACAGCCTCCGGTTTTATTTCGACGGCACACCTCCCCGCAACTTTAATGGATTGGGGGAATTTGTCCGGCTGAAAGACAGCTCACTGTGCGTAAGGTTTTTTAATACCGATCATGATACGAACCGCAGAGACGGTGTGTTTTATGTGAGCAAGAAATTGTCGGGCGGGTAGGCGCTGTCAACGCGGACCCTGTAAAAGAAAAAGGGTCCTCTTGGGTGGACCCTTTTTGTGCTGCCCCGCAAGGACTCGAACCTTGACTTCCCTGATCCAGAGTCAGGTGTGTTAGCCATTACACCACGGGGCAATGTGAAACTGCAGGCATAATATAGCAAAACGTGGGCTGATTTGCAATGGAACTCCTCATCGTCCTACCGAGTCGATTCTGGCCTCCAGGCTTGTAATTTGTGCTCTTGTTTGCTCATCCGTAACCCCGATTTTGCGCACGCTATACAGGCATTGTCGGGCCTTTTCAACTTCATTCACGTCAACATATGCCCTCCCAAGCGAGACCAGAATATAAGCGTCTGTGGGAAACTTGCTGAGGAGAGTGTCAAGGAGCATGCCGCATGAATCCTGCTTGTGTAATTCGCCCGAAAGTGTTCCTATTCTGTCTATCGCGTCTGCCGCGTGATCTTTCGTTCCGCTTTCACAGTTCTTGCGCAGTTGTAACGTTAGAAAGCGGTACTCATCAGATTTGCGGCCGGCGAGACGCGAGATCTCCGCTGCGAATGAGCAGACCTGGGGTGAATTTTCAATCGCAAGTTCCTCGTGCACCGACCTCAATGCCGCGGTAGTGTCTCCGAGCGAAAATTGAGACAGCGCGCCGATCATCCTGATCTTCGGATAATAAGGATATTCGTCGAGTACCTTATTCACATGCCTCAATGCCGTGGCGTAATCTTCCCGGTCGGCCAGAGCGCCAGCCAGATAAAAATCAGCTTCCGGCGGATGCGGATGTTGCTCAGCCGAGAGAAAAAACGTCCGGACCGCCTCGCTATTTTTCCCTTCATACCGCAGATACAATCCCGCAAGCAACTCCCTGCCGGAAATATGCTGCCCGACGATTCGCGGGATCATAAGACCCACAAGAGCAGTTACGAGCACAAAGGGAGCAAACCTCATTTTGCTTGCCACAGCAGGAAGCTTAAACGTTACCGACTTGAAATTTGGATCTACCAGCCGGCCCGCTCCGACGCCAAGGAATATCCAAAACATCATCGCAACGGGGACGGTCGAAAGATTCATCGAAAACAAACTATCTGCGAGCAATCCGGTGAGCCCGGCAG
>DATJGD010000059.1:0-28682 GCA_035495255.1 Bacteroidota bacterium
CCGCAACTTTTGTCCAAGTGGAGAAGTTCATCGTGCCTTTGTCGACGCTATTGTAGGCGGAAACGTCCACCCGCCGCATGAGAAATGACCATGGCGGCATTAGCGGTTCCTCGGGCCTGAACGGGAGATTGCGGGCCGTCCAGATAAACCGGTTATCAATCTTCTCAAAAATTATTTCCCCGAGATTCCATTCACTCTTGTGGATCGTCCACTGGTCCGGAACCTCAATTGAAAAACGGGAATACAATACCGGCTCCTGGGTCTGAAAGATGTATCGCTGGTGGAAGCCGGTCCAATCATCGTCATAGATTGTATACTCATACGCAACGATATCGCCGGAAGAAATGACGGGAAAATGAGCGATCATCACATGGCTTTCGTCGTAATATCCCTTCGTATCTGTGATGCTGAATTCTGCCACGTCGACATCACTCAACACCTCTACGACGCCGCCCGATACGTGCCATCCCTTCAGATTTCTTATGGAGATAGTGTTCGTCTTGAGTTCCCGAACAATGCCCACGGCTTTTTCTGAAGGGTCCAAAACCTTCGTCACTACACGTACGTCTGTGCTTGTATGTCCGTTGTTATCCAATGTCACTTCTTTTGTCTTAAAGAGCGTGATTTCGGCAGATGCCTGATCAACAGAGAACGAATCAGCTTGTGTAATCGCCTTTCGGACCCAATCAGGTTGGGAAATCGCCGCTGCTGAAATCAACAACAGCATGATGAGTATGTTTCCTGACCGCTTCATGTCATTATCAATGGGAAAATGTACCGAAATTATTCTCCTATGTCAATGAGGGAAATAGTTGTGAAAAAGCAGGGTATTTGACACAACATGAGCTCTGTGGCGTCTATAGTTCATGCCTCTGAGTTACATTCCGAAAAAGACAATGTCCGTTCCAACCCTATTCAAACCATTACCGATTTCGCGGCGTCATTAGTATATGATACCGATTCAGTCCCATCTCATCTCCCTCCCCAATTACCTGCGATAGGAATGTGGCGCGCGCCCTTTCGCCAAGGGGGCGTGCGCCCGATGTGAAAAGATCTGCAGGTGATGTACATAGATGTGATCTATGTCTTTGCTCATTCGGCAAAAATTCCGTACATTTCAGCCAAGAAAACGTTGCACGTTCGACACTTCTTCACGCTAAGGGACAGGAATATGCCTAACTCCAACGCACCAGTAGTTTCTGACAAGAAAGATAAAGCCATGCCCCCGATGAATGGCAAGAATACTCTTACCATTACAGATAATCGTACAGGAAAACAATACGACATTCCGATCGAAAACGAAACTATCCGTGCAGTGGACCTCCGCCAGATCAAGCTCCGCGACGACGATTTCGGGATGATGACCTATGATCCGGCCTTCATGAATACTGCGGCATGCAAGAGCAAAATCACATATATCGACGGTGATAAGGGGATTTTGCGCTATCGCGGATACCCCATCGAGCAGCTGGCCGAGAAGAGTAATTTCCTTGAAACGGCATACCTCCTGATTTATGGCGAGCTTCCCGGGAAGACGCAAAACGAGGAATGGGTGAACAACATCATGATGCACACGCTCATCCATGAAAATATCAAGAAATTCATCGACGGCTTCCACTACGACGCACATCCCATGGGGATGCTCATCAGCGCTGTCGGCGCGCTTTCGACGTTCTACACCGACGCGAAGAATATCATGGATCCGCGCTCGCGGCAGCTGCAGATCTTCAGGCTCCTTGGAAAGATGCCCACACTTGCCGCATTCGCGTTCCGGCACAGCGTCGGACGCCAATACATTTATCCGGACAATGAGTTGAGCTATGCCGGAAATTTCCTCAGCATGCTCTTCAAGATGACCGAACAAAAATACCGGCTCAATCCCACACTTGAGCACGCGCTTGACGTACTCTTCATCTTGCACGCCGACCACGAGCAGAACTGCAGCACGAGCGCCATGCGCAATGTCGGCAGCTCGCATGTCGATCCGTTCTCAGCCCTGGCCGCAGCATGCGCCGCGCTGTACGGCCCGCTCCATGGCGGCGCGAACGAAGCGGTGCTCGTCATGCTCGACGAGATCGGTTCACGCGAGAATGTGCCCGCGTTTATCAAGAGCGTGAAGGACGGCAAAGGACGCCTCATGGGCTTCGGCCACCGCGTCTACAAAAATTACGATCCGCGCGCGAAGGTTATCAAGAAACTTGCCGACGAGGTTTTTGAGATCACCGGCAGAAATCCAAAACTCGATATCGCCCTCGAGCTCGAGCGCATCGCTCTCGAAGACGAGTACTTCGTCAAGCGGAAACTTTACCCGAATGTCGACTTTTACTCCGGCCTGATCTACCAGGCAATGGGATTTCCGGTCGAGATGTTCCCGGTGCTCTTTGCGATCGGCAGAACGCCAGGGTGGGTCGCACAGTGGGAAGAGATGCTGCTTGACGCCGATCAGAAGATCGCCCGTCCCCGCCAGGTGTACCTGGGAAGCGAAAAACGCGATTACGTCATGATGGGAAAGCGATCGTAACTTCGACATCCTCGAACGCCTGAGGCGAAGCCGGATGAGGAGCATTCCAACGGAGGCATTGCATGAGTGAAAATCTCATCCTCGTCCTCTTCAATGTTTCCATCCTCCTCATGCTCGTCGTGGACCTCGGCATCGTCCAGCGACGCGCACATTTTCCCAAGATGCGCGAGGCCATTGCATGGTCCGCCGTCTGGATCTTCATTGCTCTTCTCTTCGATGCGTTTGTATGGTGGCAGCTTGGACGAAAGCAGGCCCTGGAATTTCTCACCGGTTATCTTGTCGAGCAGGCCCTGTCAGTTGATAATGTTTTCGTCTTCATCATCATCCTCACCTATTTTGCCGTTCCCCAAAAGGTCCAGCACCGCGTCCTCTTCTGGGGGGTTCTCAGCGCGATCGTCTTCCGTGCGATTTTTATCGTTCTCGGCGCCGCACTTGTAGCACAGTTTCACTGGATCCTGTACCTTCTCGGCGGGTTCCTTGTCGTCACGGCATTCAAGCTCGCGACGCAACAGGAGATCAGCGTTCACCCCGAAACAAATCCTTTCGTCAAAGCGGCAAGGCGATTTTTCCCGGTCACGCGGGATTTTGAAGAGGGGAAGTTCTTCTCCCGCAAGGATGGCAGGCTCTTCGTGACGCCGTTATTCCTCGTCCTGGTGATGATCGAAACGACGGATATCGCGTTCGCGACCGATTCTATCCCCGCGATCTTCGCCATCACGCGGGACACCATCATCATTTACACGTCGAACATTCTTGCCGTCATGGGGCTTCGTTCATTGTATTTTGTGGTGGCAGGTTTTATGAAGGAGTTCCGCTACCTGAGGTACGGTCTCTCGGTCGTCCTCGCATTTATCGGCATCAAGATGCTTTTGGAAGTTTGGATCGAAATTCCTATCCTGCTGTCATTGGTGATCATCTTTTTCATTATCACCGCCGCGATTGTGGCTTCCATGGTTGCTGACCGCAAAACAACTAAACAATAGAAAGAGTATTAGCTATGCGATATTCTGCCCAGGGTGCGAACATCGAATTCGAAACGGAAGGCCCGCGAACCGGCGTTCCAATTATCTTTATCCACGGGTTCCCGTTCGCCAAGGCGATGTGGCAGCCCCAGGTGGAGCTTCTCAAAAAAGACTTCCATGTCATCTCCTATGACGTTCGCGGCCATGGGGCAAGCGATGTCGGCGATGGGCAGTATACCGTGGAACTCTTCGTCGATGATGTTCTGGGGCTTCTCGACCACCTCAAGCTTTCGAAGGTTGTCTGTGTCGGCTTGTCGATGGGTGGTTATATAGCCCTTCGCGCCGCTGAGCGCAGCCCGGAAAAATTCCGAGCGCTCGTACTGTGCGATACGCGCAGCGAAGCTGATGGGAACGAAGGGAAGATCAAGCGGGCAGGTCAGGCCAGGACTGTGAAGGCTGACGGCATGAAGAAATTCGCCGATGGATTCCTCAAGGCTGTCTTCTTCGAAAAATCGTTTGAAACAAATCAGCCGGCAGTAGATTCGATCAGAGCGATGATCGAAAACTCCTCCCCTACGGCTGTGGCGGGCACGCTCATCGCCATGGCGGCACGGACTGATACGACTCCATCTCTTTACACGATTAAGGTACCCACGCTGATTCTCGTGGGACAGCATGATACGGTTACCCCGCCATCGGCGTCGCACGCGATGAAAGAAAAAATACCGGGTGCGGAGCTGCATATGATCGGAAAAGCGGGCCACATGAGTAATCTCGAGAATCCGGAAGAATTTAATGCTCACCTTCTTGCGTTCCTCCGCAAGCTGAAATAATGCACGCCACCCCTGAGGGTTCGGCCGCAGCAACGAAGGTCGACGGCTCGACTCGTCCGGGCGTAACGCCCGGCGAACGGCTCGTTCGTTCCATGGGCCAATGGGACCTTCTCGCCCTCACGGTGAATTCTCTTATCGCCAGTGCGATCTATGTCATGCCGGGTACAATCGCGGGACTCACAGGAGCCTGGAGCCCTTACGTTCACATCGTTGCGGCCCTGGTTACCCTCATCTTTGTTCTGATCTTTGCGGAGGTGTCGAGCCGGTTCGCTTCCGCCGGCGGGCCGTATCTTTACGCGTACGAAGCGTTCGGGCCATTTATCGGATTTGAGGTCGGCTGGATAGCGTATCTCACGCGGCTGGCGGCGATCGCTGCAAACTACAATCTCTTTATCACCTATCTGGGCTATTTTTTTCCGGGAATCCCGGCCGGAATCGGGAAAGCAATCGTATTATTTCTCCTCATTGCCTTTCTTACGATCATGAATATTCGGGGAGTGCGGCAGGGAGCGAGGACGGTCGATTTCATTACCATCGCCAAACTTGCTCCCCTCTTCGTGCTCATTGCCGCAGGAATGTTTTTTATCGACACCGGAAACCTCAGGCCGGGGCAGTTCCCGTCTTCGGAAAATATCCTCCGCTCGATCTTTTTGCTCTCCTTCGCCTACGGCGGCTTTGAGATCGCGACGATTCCCAGTGGAGAGAGTGTTAATCCGCAGCGCCACGTACCAAGGGCTCTTGTCCTCGCCCTGTTGACGGCACTCGCGATATTTGTCTGCATCCAGACAGTGGGTGTGGGAGTTCTTCCCGCCTTTTCCGGCGATGACCGTCCTATCGCCGCGGTCGCCCTTGCCCTGCTCGGCACCTTCGGAGGGGCGCTTGTCGCGTTCGGCGCACTTGTTTCCACGTTCGGCTACTTCGGCGGATCGATTCTCAGCGTCCCCCGACTCACATTCGCCTTAAGCGAAAGGAATCAGCTGCCCCGAATGTTTTCACTGATTCATCCTCGCTTCAAAACACCCTACGTTTCGATTATTATCTATTCCTGCGTTGCATTTCTGCTGGCAATATTTTCCAATTTCATAACCCTTGCTGCGATAAGCGTGTTTTACCGGCTTATCTATTATATCACGACATCCATGGCCCTTTTAAAGTTCAGGAGAACATCCCGGGCGCCTTTTACCCTGTCCTTCGGCCCGCTCCTCCCCATCCTCGGCATACTCTTCGCTCTTATCCTTTTTAAATTTACAACACGGGAAGAGGTAAGCTACGCCGTCGGCGGAATTCTGGCAGGCACGGTGGTATATTTCTTTGTGAGAACATCCGGAGGCAAGCGTGGCAGCCAAACGTAAACCTCTCATTCTTGTCTTTTCGGCGACAGCCGGGGCAGGCCATGTCCGGGCTGCGGACGCGCTCGTGGAAGCTCAACGCTATTATGACATGCCGTTGGAAATCAAGCATCACGATATCCTCGATTTTACATTTCCGTTGTTCAAGAAATTGTACAGCGAATTTTATTTTGCCGTCGCGAAGGCGTCGCCGGATCTCTGGGGATATTTATATCGAAAGGCCGGGCATGAGCAATCGGGAAAACCGAAGTCTGCCATCCTGAAACTCTTCGACCATTTCAATTACAAGAAATATTTTGAGACGATTGAACACTATCGGCCGGACGCGCTCTTATGTACGCACTTTCTGCCGTATGCCGGCATTTCCGGCCGGAGGCATGCGTTGTTGAACATCCCCATCTTCAGCGTTCCGACAGACTACGACGTCCACACGCTCTGGATCAGCAACAATGTCTCAAAGTTTTATACGGCAACGGAAGAGACGGCCTGGACACTTTCATCTCGTGGGATTCCGCAGCGTAATATTGCAGTCACGGGAATTCCTGTCATGCCTCAGTTCGCGGAAACTACATCGCAGCCCGCCGCCCGAAAAGCCTTGGGGCTTTCTCCTGAAAGGTTTACCGTGATGATTCTCTCCGGCGGTTATGGTATCGGGATTATCGATAAACTCGTCCCCGCTGTGGCATCGTTTCTATCTGAAATGAATGCCAAATCTCAACTCATCGTTGTGTGCGGTAAGAACAAGAGGCTCTACGATAAGCTGAAGCGGATGAAGGCCACAGAAAAGGTCGCCATTACGCTTTACCAGTATGTTTCGTTCATCGACAAACTTATGGAGAGCGCGGATGTGTTGATCACGAAGTCCGGTGGATTGACGGTCTCCGAAGCGCTGGTGAAACACTTGCCCATGATCATTTTTGATCCGATACCGGGCCAGGAAGGAAGAAACGCTGACTATCTGACCGAGCATGGCACAGCAGTACTGGCATCGAACCTTATCCAGCTTCACTACAAACTCAAACAGGTAATCGACGAGCCCGGAATTCTTGCTTCTATGCGCAGAAAAGCGAAAAGCATCGCGAGGCCGAATGCTGCAAGGGAGATTCTTGAGGATATTGGCCGAATAATCCGTCCGAACACAGGCCGTTGAGTCCTCCCGCCGTTCCAACCGGGTTCTGTTGTCCAAAATTGGAGTTCAGCCGGGAGTTTGGTAAATTTGATACATATCTGAACTCAGGAGAATTCCCATGCAGACGAGCAATCCCCCTCTATTAACGACCGAAACCCAATCCTTCAAGCGCCTCCGCCGGACGCGGATGACTTCCCTTCTCCGCTCAATGGTGCGCGAAACGGAGTTATCCAAAAACGACTTTATTTATCCCCTCTTTGTCGTCCCGGGGACAAAAGTAAAGAAAGAAGTCTCCTCGATGCCCGGCGTCTTCCAGATGTCGGTGGATGAAATTGTCCGCGAGTGCAGTGAGGTAAAATCTCTGGGTATCCCCGCTGTCATTTTGTTCGGCATTCCTGAAAACAAAGACGAAGTGGGAAGTGAAGCATACGATGAGCTCGGCATTGTCCAGCGTGCGATCCGCGCCATCAAGAAGGAAGTTCCCGAACTGCTGGTGATTACCGACGTCTGCCTTTGCGAGTACACTTCGCATGGCCACTGTGGAATCGTTCGCGGAAATGAAATCATCAACGATGAGTCGATCGAACTCCTGGCAAAAGAGGCGCTGGTGCAGGCGCAGGCGGGGGCCGATATGGTCGCTCCCTCCGATATGTTCGACGGCAGAGTCAAAGCGATTCGCCAGATCCTTGACGAGAACAATTTTCATACTCTTCCCATTATGTCCTACGCGGCAAAGTACGCGTCGGGATTTTACGGCCCCTTTCGTGAAGCGGCCGAAAGCACGCCCAAATTCGGCGACCGCCGATCTCATCAAATGGATCCGGCAAATTCAGACGAGGCGATCCGCGAAGTCCGGACCGACATCGAAGAAGGCGCCGATATCGTCATGGTGAAGCCGGCGATGCCGTACCTCGACATCATCCGGCGCGTGAAGGATACCTTTCAGATGCCGACCGCCGCGTACAACGTGAGCGGCGAATATTCGATGGTCAAAGCGGCCGGAAGGCTCGGCTGGATCGACGAGCAGAGGGTGATGATGGAAATGCTCACCGGGATCAAGCGCGCGGGCGCTGACCTTATTCTCTCCTACTTCGCAAAAGAAGCCGTCAAGCTTCTGTAATCGCATTTCAATGAACCGCATTCTTGTCACCGGTGCAACGGGATGCATCGGATCGAATCTTATTATCGCATTGCTCGAGGCGGGCTGCCAGGTGCGCGCGTTTCACCGGAACTCCTCCGATCTGCGCGCTCTCCAGGATGTCGCCGTCGAGCGGATCACCGGCGATATCCGGGACATTGACTCTCTGCGCAGCGCGATGCGCGGATGCGACACTGTCTTTCACACCGCGGCACTCGTCTCATTCTGGAAACGCAGGAAGCAGGAACAACTGGAGGTTAACGTCAATGGAACCCGCAACGTTGTGAATGCCTGCCTGGAGCTCGGCATAGAGACTCTGGTCCATACAAGTTCTGTGGCGGCTCTCGGATATCGCGCCGACGGGGGCCTTATCGATGAAACGACTCCCTTCAACTGGGATCCGCGGATTACCTACAAGTATTCCAAGCACCTTGCCGAGCTGGAGGTCCTCAGGGGAGCCGAAGGCGGATTGCGCGCCCTTCTCGTTAATCCGACTGTTGTGATTGGACCCCGTGATGTGTATATTCACGGTGGCCAGATTGTCCGCGACACCAAACTTCGCCGCATTCCGATCTATATAAAGGGCGGAATGAATGTCGTGAGCGTCCATGACGTCGTCAACGGCCATATCGCCGCGGCAAGGCTGGGGCGGTCCGGCGAGCGGTACATCCTCGGAGGCGTAAATCTCAGCCACCGTGAAGTGTTTGAACACGCGGCACGAGTCCTGAAGGTTCAGCCGCCGCGCATCAAGGCACCCGTTCCTGTCGTGCAATCAATTGCAAAAATCTGTGATCTCTTCGGCGAGCTGACGCACATGCAGCCCTGGATCACCAGCGATTTGATCTCAGGCATCGGAAAGTTCAACTGGTATTCGATTGACAAGGCGAAGCAAGAGCTCGCCTACACGACGTCATCCATTGATGCAGCGATACAAGAAACCTACGAATGGTATCTCAACAATAATATGTTATGAAACTCTCACGATCGAATAAGCTCTTCAAGAAGGCAAAGAAGGTAATTCCCGGGGGCGTAAATTCGCCGGTTCGGGCGTTCAAATCCGTCGACCTCACCCCCGTGTTTATCAGGAAGGCAAAAGATGCCTACATCTGGGACGTCGACGGGAACAAATACATCGACTACATCGGATCGTGGGGGCCGATGCTTCTCGGGCACGCCCATCCCCGGATCATCAAAGCGGTGAAGAAGGCCGCAAAATACGGTACCAGCTACGGCGCCGCCACTGAGCTTGAGATCGAGATCGCAGAGCTTATTTGTAAAATAATGCCCTCGATACAGATGGTGCGGATGGTGAATTCCGGCACCGAGGCCACGATGTCTGCAATCCGTCTTGCCCGGGCGTTTACCGGCAGGGATAAAATCATGAAGTTCGAAGGATGCTATCACGGACACGGCGACTCGTTCTTGATCAAGGCAGGCTCGGGCGCCGCAACGTTCGGCGTTCCGGATAGCCCTGGCGTAACCCGCGGAACGGCAGCCGATACCCTGAATGCGACGTACAACGACCTTACATCGGTAGAGAGCTTCATCCAGGCATACCCCGATCAGATCGCCGCGATCATCGTGGAACCGGTCGTCGGCAACATGGGCTGCGTGCTGCCGAAGACCGGATTTTTGGAAGGCCTTCGTGCAGTCTGCACAAAGAATAAGATCGTATTAATTTTTGACGAAGTGATGACCGGATTCCGGGTAGCACCGGGGGGCGCACAGGAGTTCTTCAGTATCAAGCCGGATCTCACAACGCTCGGAAAAATCATCGGCGGCGGGCTCCCGGTCGGAGCGTACGGCGGCAGGCGGGACTTAATGGAAATGGTCTCACCGAGCGGCCCGATGTACCAGGCCGGCACGCTTTCCGGCAATCCCCTCGCGATGGCGGCGGGATACGCCATGCTGTCATTTCTGAAAAAGCGAAAGTCTGTGTACGAGCTTCTCGAACAACGGGGCAAGCAGCTTGAGGAAGGCGTTCGTCATAGTCTGCAGAAACTTGGGCTCGGATACCGGATCAATAGAATGGGCTCCATGTTCACGCTTTTCTTCACCGAGCACCAGGTTGTTGACTGGCCCTCGGCCTCAACTTCAGACAGATCAAAATTCGGAAAGTACTTTAGCTCAATGCTGTCACACGGGATCTATCTTCCCCCTTCGCAGTTCGAGGCGGCATTTATTTCAACCGCGCATACAGAGAAGGATATTGAGGCTACGATCCGGGCAATTTCGCATTCACTCCAAGGATAGCGATCTCTCACGGATAGC
Organism: Bacteroidota bacterium; assembly: GCA_035495255.1. Lineage (GTDB taxonomy): Bacteria > Bacteroidota > Ignavibacteria > UBA10030 > SZUA-254 > DASYTP01. The sequence goes on from DATJGD010000059.1 coordinate 10,204, forward strand.
ATTCACCCGCGAGGTATTCCCACAAAAAAGCCGCCCCCCGATTTATCGGGGGACGGCTTTTTCGCCTTCTGAAACTGACTTAGATACTACGGATTTCCGACCCTTCCGGAAATTGCGGCTTGCAGCGTGCCGTTTGGTCCGGTTACTTTTATCTTACACACGACCGGCATGTAGTCGGGCGTGCCGCCGGCAGTGCCGTCGAGGATCCTAAGATAGAAGTTCGTGCTTCCGTTTCCACGGAAGAGGTAATCGTCGAGCGGGTCCTCCGGAATATTTGTTTCCAGCAGCGCAGACCATCCCGAGAGCGGCGGGGGCGTAAATTCCAGGCTCGCGGTAATTGATGTCCCCGGAGCGAGCGGGTTCCCGTTTTCATCCGATATGACGACATTAACGAGATCGGAACCCAAACGCGGCGCGGCAAACGATCCCTTGTCGAACGATGCGAACGGATGGCCGGAGAAGAGGATGAGAATACTGTCGGTCACGCTGACGTTATTTTCACCCAACGTGTACGCTCTCACCCATCCATATCCTTTTCCGGAGTCGCCGTACAGGAATGCCGGATACTGCAGCATATCCCTCGGGTAGAACATGGGAAGCGGATTTCCGCTGTACAAGGTTACTCCGGAATGACCGGTAATATCCGTAAATCCGGATGCGGTGACAATGCCGCCTGTCGTATTAAAGTATACTGCGGTCCCGACATGAACGGGGTTGGTGTATTTATCGCCAACCTGTATGCCGATATTTAACGATCGTCCCACCCAGTCATATCCGGCAAAATTGTACTGCGGCGCCGCGATATCGAAATGGGCTTGATCGGGAAGGCCTGCGTTGACAGTTATGATGACAGGCGTCGAAATAATATCCTTGCCGTCCGTATCGCGGTGAAGTTTCGCGATGAACTGTATGACACCCGAGATGGTACCGCTGCTCACAGTTGTTGCCACACGTCCGGAAACATTTGTCAGGACGGAAGCCGGGGATACATACGTGGGCACGGGGCCTGTCGCCGGAGTCCCTACGAGAGAGAACGTCACCGTATCCCGATGATCGATATCGATCGGGAATCCGAGCGAATCGCGAACTTCCCAGATGAGCGTGCTTGACTCAAGTCCGCCGACGCCGAACACGGAGATTTCCTTTGAGCTCACGCTGACAAGAGCAATAGAGTGGGCATCGCCCGTACCGGAATCGCGCGTCACGCCTGTCGTTGTGTCGCGATCAAGATACAGATCGGTATACGTAGAGCTGCCGCCCACAACACTGAAGCTGCTCGTGCGTGAACGGTACCCGTTCTTCGTCACCCGGAGGTTCCCGTTCAACCCGGGGAGCCCCTGGAGATCGATGGAGAACGAATAGGCTCCGTCTCCCGACGAGAGGACGCTGTCCGTCACCAGGCTCGATGTCAGGACAACCGACGCATTAATGATCGGCTGACGCGACTGGGCATCGATAATTCTGCCAAGGACGTTGCCAAACGCTGAGGCCACGTCAATGTGAAGGAGGAAATTACCCAAATTGGTCGTCGTCCCTCTGTGAACAATGAACACTTGCTGTTTTGTCTGAAAACCGGCATGGCTCACCGTGAAAATGACCGGAACGGAATCCTGATCCACGAGATCGATGATGAATGTAAATCCGCCGTCGACTGATGTTTGTATGTTCTCGGTAAACCCCGGAACTGCATACAGTACCGTCGAATTACGCAACGGGTAGAGCGTCGAGCTGTCGCGCACCACGCCGAAGACGACCGCCGACGTGCTGAGATCCGGCGTCAGGCGCAGATCGAGCTGGTATGATGCGTTCGCTGCAGCCGTGAAGCTATAGTTGTTGACGAGATACCGTATCTTTCTGAGGCTCAGGGTAACTCGCGCCGTATCCGCATCGACATTGAATTCAAACGCGAAATTTCCGTTCGCGTCGGTGAATGTCGAATCGTATCCCGAACCGACATACTTATAGACGGTTACACCGGCTATCGCCATCGCGGTATTCAGATCGGTCACGGTACCGTTAATTCGGACCTTCTTGTCGCCGGTGCCGCCTCCTCCGGGGTTCAGCGTCGGAGCGATATCTTCGCAGCCAAACAACCCAAGGACGACCACACCAATCAGTAACAATAATATAAATTTCATTTTCATAGTTGATTCCTCTGGAAAATTTTCGGTAATGTTTCCGTCATTACTTCTGGAAATCATGCTGGAACTCGCGTCGCTTTGTATTGATGAGCTCCTGTTCCGTCTGGTGCGTCGTCATACGTTCGCGGATCGGATTGGAAAGCTCTGCCTTGAGCAGCACGATGAGTTCGTTTTTTTGCTTGATTTTGTTATCGGAACCGAAGATATAGCGGAATCCGAGGAACCACCAGGGCAGATCCTTCAGGAAGGGCACGCCCTCGCGGACGTTCTGCTCGACGGTCGTGTACAATCCGCCGATTGCAGTCTCTTCTCCGTCATAGAGAAGTGCATGCGTCTGCACCGACGACTTATTAATTTCGGGGCCTGTTTGTCCGACAGCAGCGTCACTTTGCTCTATGGTAAGGTCGAGATAGATGAAATCGGTATCCGCTTGCGTGTAGACGATCGGCGTGACGTCGATAATCGTACCGGTCTGCACCTGCTGGCTGATCGGGTTGCCGGAAACGTCACGTGTCGTGACGAAAATGTTTTTACCGACCTGGATCTTTCCTTTTTTGCCATTGCGTACCACGATTTCCGGGCTCGTAATAACTTCGCCCAATTCGTCATGGCCGAAAAACTTCACCAACGCGTCGATATTCGCAAACGTAAACTCCGGAGGAGTTGAAAGCACACCGAGCGCCTTTGAGAGCGGAGGGCTCGACGAGTACGGAGGAGTGATTGCCCGGTCGGCTCCGCTGGCTGACGTTGTCGTATCGCCTTTCACGATACCGGCGCTATTGAAAAACTCCATTCGTGGTTCCTTCGATTTCGAGCGGAAGAAATCCCAGCTCACGCCGTAGGTCTGGAGCTTATTGATATTCGTTGAGAAGAACACCGCGGAGATCTTCACGTCGCGGCTGTTGAGTGTCGGCGGCGGCTCACCGATATTTCCCGCGCCCTTCGCGGCTTCTACCTGGGCGCCCATCGGCATAATTCTGATAAACTCGGCTTCTTCCTCATACGTCAGGCCGTTCCGGCTGAGGATCATATCAAGCGCGTCGCGCCAGTGCTGATTGACAATGTAGACTCCGATCGGAGTCTTGCGTTTTTCAAGATCGATGATGATCTTCCCGGCAAATTGCTTGCTGAGCTCGCCGATCACGAGGAGCGCCTGGTCCATGCGCATCGTCGAATCGAGCGAGACAATTTCCTGGGGATTAACATATCCCTTCGTCTTGAGGCGCATATCGCGGCTCTGCGGCAGGACTGCGGACGTTGCGACAAGACAGCTGAGAATCACCAACACAATGTGTAATTTTTTCATGGACACTCCAGTAGTTAGACTATTTTATTGGTTCACCGAGACGAATGCTCAGTTCGAAGCGTTCAGCAACACCGCCTCTGTTCAGCAAGCATTCAATTTTTCCCTGGTCAGGAATTATCTTCGTCACGTAACCGAGGTATACCTTGTCTCCCTCGGAGAGCTGCCGTGACTTCTGGAACTGGTCGATAATAAACGCTTTCCCCGGTATCACAGCTTTGAGGATCGACCGTTCAATTTCAATCTCATCGGGTTGCGGCGGGGGGATTTCGCGGAAGATGAGTGGATAGAATGGATTTGTTGTAAGCGTCGCCGGAACGATGTTCCTCTGCGTAGGGGCGATGTTGAGCTCCGGGATTGAAGAATAGAATGCCTGGAGCTCCATATCATAAAGCACCAGGACCCGCGTCTCTCCCGTTTCCTTTTGTTTCGATTCATAACCGCGAAGCACGAGGTTGGATATTTTGAACAGCCTTCTCCCGTTCTCCGTATACCAGATAAATTTGTAGAGATTGTCGAACGTCCCCTCGCCTTTGAGCGTGTAGATGTTATATCCGTAGCGGCCGAAGTCCTTGGGGCCGATGTACGTCATATCGAGTTTCACCTCACCCGCCACGTCGATCGTCCGGTTGAAATACCCGTACGTTTCACCGGTGATGTCTTTTGCAGGGACATCCTTGTTACGCGTTTCCCATCGCTTCTTCGACTCTTCCAATTGCGCGACGGCAACGTTGTATTCGTTGGCCAGGTCAGGCGTATTCTGGAGGTCGACTTCGATCTTCTTGATTTCGGCATCGACAACTTTGATTTTCTTGGGAATAGAATACATCGCAACGTAGATTCCCACTCCAAGAATTATCAGGAAGATAACTCCAAGCGCGACTGTATTTCGAATGCTATAGGACAATGGTGTCTCCGAAAAAGTTAGATGTCATACACTTATTGCGTACCCGCTGCCCCGCCTGCAGGCGCGGATTCTTCTGGTTTGTCCGCCTGCGGCGGTACCGTAATAAGGAAATTGTATACCGGCGGCGATTTTTCTCTGATTTCCTTCACTTCCACTTTCGTAAGTGTCGAATTGTCAAAGAGCGCCGCGATGCGCGGTATGCGCTGGCGGTATAATGCATATCCCTGAACGCTCATCGCGCCGTCGGCAAGGGCGCGAACTTCCGTAATCCAGATTCCACGGAGATCTTCAACACCCTTCGTAAGCTGGGAGATGTATCTGTTCCACCTGTCGCAACCCGGAACGAGCGAATCGTAGATCGCAAGGGCCGTATTGAAGCGGTTGCGCTGTTCGTTCTTGTCGGCAATGGCAATTTTCAACCGTTCATTTTCTGCGACACGCCCCTGGAGCTGCGACAACGTCGTCCGCTTATTGCTGAGCTCCTGATTATTCGTCGCGTATTCGCGCGTGAAGAAGAGCGTACTAAGAAATACCAGGGCCAGCAGAAGATAGCCGTGCCAGTCCAGTTTAAATGCCCGCTGGCCTTCCTTGACGGATTCAGGGAGGATATTAATGGGGTAGAATCCGGGATGATCATCGTCAAGCACTTTCCACGCCGTCGCGATCGGGATTGCGTACTCCGGAATCTTTTCCTGGACATCGAGCGATACGCCGGTCGAGTCGAGGTACGGCGTCCGGAGATACTGGACGTCGACGTCCGGGAGCTGGTGGCGCAGGAATTCGTCGAACCCAATCTTCTGGCTTTCGCCCGCGAGAAGGATCTTGTCAAGGCGCGCGATACCCATATTATCCTGCTCGAGAAGCAGGCGGCTGTACACGGTATTCTGAATATTCGGTGAGTCGAATCCTTCGCCGAGGACAGGGGCAAAATGGAAAAACTCGGAGCCGCGCATGAAGATCAAACGGCTGAATTCCACACCAACATAGATAATGGTCGTGACTTCATCGGGCGCAAAACCATAGTTTGCCCTGGCAAGGTTCATCAGGGCGATATCCGCGCTATCGATCAATGCAATCTTCGGAAGCCGCTTGCCGAGGAACGGTTTGATCTGCTCCATCACGCTGAGCATTGTCATGCCGTCTTCACGGACGACGCACATGAGGTTCTTTTCGGCGGACTGGAAGAAATCGATGGCGTCAAGCTGGGGCTGGATCGCACGAACGTTCCGGAGCTCGTCCAGAACGCGCTGTTTCAGTTTATTGCCTTTGAGCCCGAAATCGCTTTCGAACGAATGATAGTAGACGCTCGGTTCGGCAATCGCATAGCTGAAGGCGTAGCTCGAACTGGGATACTTCGAGATGAGGCTGAGGACAATGCTGTTGTTGTCTCCCGCAGTTTCGGAACCCGTGTCAGCAGGGAGCGCGAATGCATCGGGGGTTTCAGCGATCGTGTCGGTGGTAATATCAGCAACCTGCCGCTCTTCCAGTTTCGCTGCAAGCGAAGCGGAGTGGAGCTCGTCAAGAACAATGTTGCCTTTCTTGATCGAGAGTTTGGCCAGCTTCAGGTCGAGGCCATCCACGAACAGTGCGATTGCGGTACTCTTATTTCCTCGTAACGATGCCATGGGGATCGGTTGTCCTCTTTAGTGTTGGTTAGTCAGCCTTCGGCGCAAGATTCAACAGCTGCTGCAGCCTGCGTTTGTTATTTGCGTAATTCAGAGCTACCTCCAGGGAGATCTTCCGCGACAGATACAATTTTCGCAGATCCTGCTCCATCGTATTCATCCCGTGCTCATTTGACTCCGACATCATCTGGTAAATTTCGCTTGTATTGTTGTTCTTGATCGCGGCGCGGACCGAAGGATTGGCCAGCATGACCTCTTTCGCAAGAACACGCTTTCCGTCCAGGCTCGGCATGAGCTTCTGCGAAATGACGCCCGTGATGATATCGGCGAGACGGTTGCGCACGCGTTCCTGTTCGATCGGGGGAACTTCACCGATAATACGGTCGATACTTTCGACTGCGGACGAGGTATGAAGCGTAGAAAACACCTTGTGGCCCGAGTCGGTTACTTCCAGAGCCGTGAGGATCGTATCCGGATCACGGAGCTCACCGATAATTATAATATCGGGGTCCTGGCGGAGAGACTGTACAGTTCCTTCCTTGAATGAAAGAACGTCGCGTCCCACCTCGCGATGGCGGATGATGCACCGGTCCGATTTATGAACGTATTCGATGGGCGATGCGATAATCACGCAGTGCGCATCGATGCTGTGATTGTTTGCGTCCAGGATCGTATCGAGCGTCGAGCTCTTGCCGGATCCGGTAATACCGGTAACAAGAAAGAGCCCTTCCTTCTGATACATCAGGCTGACGGCGCGGGTGACGTTTGAATGGAAATCGAGATTTTTGTACGGACGGATCGTGGCGTTGATGGCACGCATATTCATCGCGAGCTGATCCAGATCGAAGTATGCGTCGGCGCGGAACCGGTTCATCTGGCCGTCCTTCAGTACAGTGTAGGAGAAATCGAGGTTGCGATTCTCATAGAGGAACTGCCTCTGCCGTTCCAGGAGGATGCTCTGGATGAGAACGTTCGCCTCATCAAAGGTAAAATTCGGAAGCGTCGTGTCGGGTTTTTTATTCCCGTGGATGCGGTACCAGATGCCGCCCTGCGATCCAAATCCGCCGAGGTCGATATCGGAGGCTTCAATTTCAGCCATTCGCATAAGATAGGAGTCGAACATGCGCTTGATGAGTACACGTTCTTCCTGTGACTGGCGGGCAACCAGGTCTCCGATAAGCATCTGGCGCTCGACGCCAAACGCAGTATCGGGGATACTGCTGACCACCTGCTTAAGTATAGAGATTGCTTCGTTCACGTCCCCGTTTTACCTGATTTTGAAAGTCTTTTATAGTCTACTTTAAATAATTTCTGTTAATATCTAAATAATATGGCGTTAAATATAGATAAAAGTTGAATTCTTGTCAATAGATATATAAAATAAAGTTCATTTTGCGTAAGTCATTGTTTTTATGAAAAAAAACGCCTCAAAAAGGTCCTTACTCCCCTTCAAGGCATTTTAAAACCGTACGTTTTGGCACTGCGGGCGGAAAGTGCCAAAATCAGCCTATCTAGTGCTATTCATACCATCGCATCACTTTGTAAGCCTGAAGTTTGTTAATGTACTTGGCCAGTTCCAGCGCATCCTTGCTGTAGACAATATTGTCGTTACCCTTCATCTGGAATTTGCTTCCGTCGTTCCCGGCCATCAGCAATCCGCCGATAATGTCGGGAGTACCGGTCGTGAGCGCGATGGTGTCCTTCTGAATTGTCACGTCGTTATACCCGATGACCAGGCCGTGGAATCTGAAGGTTCCGCTCAGCTGAATCGAGCCTTTCACGACGAGTATTCCCCAGCCTTCAATGTTACCCGCGAACTTCACCAGGCCCGAGGAACCGCCGTTGGCAAAGATGATCTGCGGGGCGGCCTGGGATCCCCATGTCATATTGCTTCCATACGTACCGCTATTGTATACCCGGTCCGCTGCATTGATATAATCGTTCACGAACAAGCTCGGATCTGACATTCCGGGATCGACGACGACATCGGTGCTTCCATCGATCTTTGTTCCAAATCCTGCCACCAGCGCCGAATCGGGAACATTCGTCATGACACCTACTCCCGGCTTATCGTTGGCGGATGGGGCAAGCAAATTTCCGTCGATGTCATGATTATGTCCGTCGATGCTTGGGCTGCCGTTCATGTCAAAGTCAAGGTCGTTCACGCGCAGGCCGACAGCTTCCCCGATCGTCGGAAAAGGTATTGGCTGTCTTCGGAGCCGGAGCGACATCGTCTTGGCGGTATCCATGAATTTCGCCTTGCTCGTCATTTCCACCGTATCAAGAAATGCAGGATTCTTCAAGCGAATGGATACCGAGCATTGACCTTCCATATAATTTTTCACAAGCCACACCGTCCGGCCGGCCTGGAGATTATTGATATAGGATGTATCTCCCCTGTCGAGGGTTCTCAGCATCATATTCACGCCCGTGTGCGCGATGTTGCGTGCTGTGGTGTACTTCTCAAACCCTGTCACATTCTCAACGGTCCTCGTTTTCGAGATGTTGATGGAATACGCGATAATCCCTGCCGAGAACGATAGCGCTAAGACCAAAATGATTGCCAGTCGACCCATAGCTTTTCCTTAAAGATTTCGGGGATAAATAAGTTTTTCATAGTAGCCGGAAGCGTACTGCGACGTCGCGTCAGTTCCCAGCGGCTCCGGGCTCTCGATCGTCATGAGAATACGTACCGCATCGATACTATCGAGACGGGCGCCCGTCACCGGCGTCGTCAACTGCGTACCGTCCGCCTTGTAGTAGGAAAGCCTGAACGTTGTGATACTATAATTAATCAGCACTCCGGAGGTGTTCTCATAGCGCGTCAGCACACGATCGCGCGGATTCGTTGAAATGCCGACAAGGCCTCCCAGGATGTATTCGACGCTATCCATTGCGCCCGGGACGTTCCAAAGGTTTGCCTTGAACTTCAGGCGTGAGCTATCGGCAGTAATGATTTTCCTTCCCGAGGTAACGTCATATCCCATCTTCGCAAGGTCGAATTCCATGATGCGGGAAAGTTGGATCACTTCCGTCTGGATATGGAACTCCGTCGTGCTTTTGAATGTCTCGGTGGTCATATTCACATTCACGCCCATGATGGAGAGAATGAGTGTGCCTACGAGTATTGTCGAGCCTACAAGGTCTAAGAGTACCTGCATCGCATCACCTCAAAAGTATTTTCGATAGATAGCAACATCGGTGAGCTTCAACGGATACGACATATTTGCGTGTGTGACCGTTACCGTTATTCGCTTGTAAAAAGTCTGTGTGTTCAGCTTAGTGTCCGGATTGTCTTCGCTGACATAGACAACCGTATCGACGACTGTGAATGGCCCCATCACAGGGGTGACCATGACGCGGCGATAGTTCTGGTAATCGTCGACGTCATTATAAAATGCGACAGACTTAAAGGGAGTCGATACGTCCGGCTGAGGGACGCTGGATGCTTCCGAGGCATTGCATCCGAGAGAGGCGGGCGCGGTAAAATTCGACGGGTCATAGACCTTTGTGCCGCCGGCTGTGGCAGCGTCATAGCTCTTCGTCTCGATCTCGTCGATCATCGTTTGCGCGATGGAGATGGCGTTCAGGCTCGCTTCGGCCTGCAGCATGGTCGTCGTTTTCACGGCGAGCATATTATTGATGCCCAGGGTCGTGAGGCCCAGGAGAATCAACGCTGCGATTACTGTAAACATTTGGTTCATAATGATTCCTTTTAAGCTTTTCCAAACTACTAGGAATCACCCTGAACTTCAAGGGGGAATGTGAGGCAGGTCAACTTCCGGTTTGATTAGTCTTCGGTCGTCGTGGCGACGATTTCTTCGAGCGTGGTGACGCCTTCAAGTATGCGCTCCATACCCGACCGGCGCAGTGTCCACATGCCGTCCTTAATACCCTGTTCGCGGATGGCGTTTTCATCCACCTGCGATCCTGAGGTAAGAATGAGCTGCTTGATTTCCCGGCTGAAGTAGAGCGCTTCATGGATGGCCGCTCGCCCCTTGTACCCGCCGTTGCATTTATCGCAACCAACCGGTTCATAGAACGCACCCGATTTGATCATTTCTTCGGTGAACCCGAACTTCAAAAAGATCTGTCTGTCCTTATCGTTGAACTTCATCGGACGTTTGCACACCGTACAAAGCGTTCGCACAAGACGCTGGGCGACGACGATGTTAATCGCGTACGCAATAAGGAATGGCTCGACTCCCATCTTGTACAAACGGGCTACCGCGCTCGGTGCGTCGTTTGTATGAAGGGTCGAGAACGTCAAATGTCCCGTATTGGCCAGCTTAATGGCGATTTCTGCCGTCATTCTGTCACGCATTTCACCGACGAGGACGATATCGGGATCGTGCCGCAAAATACCTCTGATCGCCAGCTCGAAATCCATCTTATGGCTGATTTTCAACTGACGGGCGCCGCGGATGACGTACTCTACCGGTTCTTCGACCGTCAGGACGTTCACCGTCGGGTCGATGACCTGGTGCAGCGCAGCGATCAGCGTCGTACTTTTTCCGCTTCCCGTAGGGCCGGTGAGGATGACGATGCCCTGCGGCTTTGAGATCGCTTTGTAGAAAAATTCCTTCGCAGGCCCCTGAAGCCCCAGCTTGCCGAGATCGGTGATGACCTTACGATCGTCAAGAACGCGGATAACGATACTCTCGAACTTGTGCTTGAATTCCGTAGCGACGATCGGCATGATCGAAACTCGGAAACGGATATGGTGCCCGTCGATGACGCGCTGGATAAATCCGTCCTGCGACATTTCGCGTTCGAACCGGTCGACGTTCTTTGATCGGTCTTTGACGACGGCGGCAATAGCCTCAGGCATGGTATTTTCCTGGGTGTGCCAGATCTTCAGATTGCCGTCGACTCTAAACAAAAAGTCAGTTTTCTTGTCTTCTTTCCCGATGATATGAATATCGCTCGCACCCTGTCGTACTGCCTCGACCAGTGACCCTTCGAAAAGGTTGACGAGTGCGCTCTTGCTGATTTCATTTTCAAGCGTTTCCTCATCGACTGTAACCTCGTCTTCATCCTGGGCAAACGTAGCTTCGTCATTCGCGATGAGCTTCAGGAACTCGTTCTCGAGGGGCAGCATCTGCTCCATGAGACTTTGAATATCCTTCAGTCTGCAATAACAGACTTCATACTTCTTGACGCCAAAATTCCTGGCTATGACGGGAATGATGCGGGCCGTCGGATCTCCGGCGATAATAATAAGCTTGTCGGATTGCCGCTCATCGAAGCGGAGCGGGAGAATCTTTGTTTGAATGAGGAGCTCCCGATAGGTTTCCGGGAGAGAATCCATGTACTTTTTTATAAATTCCAGCCGCGACGTGTCAATTGTTTCATCGGCAATATAAATCTCGCGGAACGCATAAAGGTTGGCAACTTCGCGGAAGACGATATCATGGTCAAGATGGAAGTCGTTGACAAGAATCTGTCCCAGGTTGCGGCGATTCTTCTTGTCTTCCCCTTCTTTGACGAAGAGCGACTTCTCGAGGGTCTCGTAATCGATGATCCCTTTCTTGAGAAGCGTGTAGCCTATTTTATCATTAATATCTACTTCAGCCATGTTCTCGGTCCCGTAGTTCGGGAAGTAATGTGCTTAGTGACCCGGCGCCGTGTTCGGATGGAACGTCGCAGTTTCCGAAGAAACCAGCGTCAGCGCAGTCAATACCACCATGATGATCAAACTGATCCACAACTGTATGAAGTCGATGGCATTGCGCATTTTATAGGTTGTTTCCTTTTCATAGTATTCCGCAAGCTGGAGGGCGGTGTGCTTCACCGTACCTGTTTCCGCACCGGAGTGCAGACGGGAAATGGCCGTCTTCGTGAAAACGCCCGAGGCTTCGAATGCCTCGGTGATGCCGGCTCCTTTTTCCACCATCATCGGGACGGCGATCGTTTTGATCTGGTGCTCCATGTACTTGTTGCCGCAGGCTTCGGCCGCCATTTTGATGACGTCGATGTTCTCGCCGGCGCCGCTGTATAGGGCGTAAAATACGCGACAGAAAATTTCGATGGCAGTCTTGTGCAGCAGCGATCCGAGAACGGGAATCTTCCAGATAAACCGGTCGCGCACGAACCGGCCGCGGTCCGTCGTAAAGAACCTGACGGCGAAGATCGTGGGAACAAGGATGACGACAAGAATGACGACGATGTTGTCCTGCAGGAACTTGCTCATCTGCAGTGTCGCGTAGGTCATCGGGAACTGACGCATGTCGACCTTGAGGCGAACAAAGATTTCCGCCATGCCCGGGAAGATATAGCCGACGTAGTAGACGCAGGCGCCGAAGAGGGCGAGCAGCGTCACGCATGGCATGATAAGCGCGCTCTTAAGATTTTTTCTGAACTCAGCCTGGCGTTCCAAAAACTTTGCCGTACTATCATAGATCTCGGCCATGTTACCGCTCTTGGAAGCGAGACCAAGCATGTGCGAGGTGAATCTCCCAAAGATTGCTTCCTGCTTGATAAAGACCTTTTCGCTGTCTTTACCCTGCTTCAATTCGTTATTGATTTCACGGACGCTATCGCGAAGCGTTTTGTTCTCGATATCGTTCACCATGAGCTGCAGGATTTCGTTGTACGGCAGCTTCTGGCGGATAAGGTCGGCGCTGACGCGAACGAACGTCACGATCTCCGTCGTGGGAGGCTTCATCTTGAGATTCAGCATCTTCTTCTTGACGCTGAGAACGCGGAAGCCCATTTTGGAAAGGGCGTCCTGAACTTCTTCTTTGGTGAATGCTTTTTGTTCGCCGAGAACCGGCTTCTCAGCGCCACGCTGGACTTTATACAGGAAGGTGGCGCGCGGCAGGATTCTTACGACTTTGAATTTCCGCTGTGTCGCCATCTGGGTGGCTTTTTGCTTTGCGGATCGCGGATTATCTGCCTCGATAACACCCTGGACCGTTTTCCCCGCCGACGAAATACCCTCAATTCGAAATTCAGCCATACCTTAGACCCCTATATATAGTAGACGTTCCTGTTTTACCTGTTTTGTAACCGTACTAATGTAGACAGTCCCGGCATAAAAAAGCAAGTACATTGTGAGGAACAACGCATGTTTCCATGCTCCTGCTGCTGCTATCCCTTACAATATACTTGATGTCGCGTAGAACTGTGGTATCCTGAGCGCCGTAGTATCACCGGGCCGCTTAGAAATCCCCTGTGTACGTATGATTTCCTAATACTCCGTCGCTATCGAGGACAGCCGTCACGGTGCCGTACCCGAATCTCGATGTCGCTGTCAATGTTATCGCCGTCGGAGTCGTCAAGCTCGTAAACGATGCGTCATCGTTCGCGGCAAACTCGTTAGGAATAGTAAACCCCGTGTAATTTAGCCCGCCACCGCCGAGCGGTTCCGGGCGCAACTTGTAACGGTATGCGTGCTGACCGATGTTGAGAAGATCGTTAAGAATAGCGTCTTTGTTCGAAGAAACGCTTGTTCCGGAGAACAGCGTGATGCCAACCGAGATAGCGATGCCGACGACGATGACACCGGCGATGATCAGAAGAAGCTGCTGTTGGCCCATACTCTCTCTCCGTTTCGTTAATTAGTTTCTTAGTTCGTTATTTCAGCGCATCTTTTAAAACAGCGTTGCCAAAAACCAGGTTGTGAATCCCACCCCTTTGTCTTTGGCAACGCATGACCTACCCCCTTACTACAAAGGGATCTTACTGGAACTGACCGGCATAGGTGAAGCTGCCAAGACGGCCGTTGCTATCGCAAACTGCCGTGACGGAGCTGCCAGCATACGACGTTGAGTTACCCTTCAGGGTAACCTGCGTTGCACTCGCGCTGCTCGCTGTAAAGCTTCCGTTGTCGTTCGACGCCAACTTTGTCGGAACGTTGTACGCAGCGTATGAGCCCGCGCCGCCGCCCATCGTGCTGGGACGGATCTTATACTGGTAAGCATCGGCTGCCAGGTTGTTCAAATCGTTGACGAGCGCATCTTTGTTCGCCTGGACGCTCGATGAACTGAACATCGAGATACCAACCGCTATGGCGATACCGACGATGATGACGCCAAGGATGATGAGTAAGAGTTGCTGTTGACCCATGATGAATCTCCTTTAGGTTGTTGTTTAGTTGAGAATTATGTTGTTAGTAATTTTCATATCTGTCTGGTATATGGCAAGCACTGTGCCAGTCTTTTCGTGTATGTGACTTTTATTCAAAAATGGCTGTTTTACTCAGTTTATTGAGCCTTTTGCAGTATCGATGACAAACCGGATTTTTACGGCAGGAAATGTTTACCGACAGCCATGTAGATTGTGCGGAAGCCGAAATGTACAAGGTTCCCATCTGCTCTGAATTAGCCGGCAGGAGGAAACCTTGAACTTGTCTGGCCCTATAAAGCCAAAAAGCCGGGACACATTGTGCCCCGGCCTCTGGTTAGGATGATACTTCTACGGGTGAAACTTTTTGCTTACTGGAACTGACCGGCGTAGGTGAAGCTTCCAAGGCGGCCGTTGCTATCGCAGATTGCCGTAACCGAGCTTCCGGCGTATGCTGAAGATGCGCCCTTGAGCGTAATCTGTGTTGAGCTCGCGCTGGTGGCAGTAAACGCGCCGTTGTCATTGCTCAGCAATTTGGTCGGAATGTTATATGATGCATAAGAACCCTGACCACCGCCCATCGTGCTGGGGCGAATCTTATACTGATAAGCATTGGCGGCAAGGTTGTTCAGATCGTTGACGAGCGCGTCTTTGTTTGACTGTACGCTGGCTGAGCTGAACATCGTAATACCGACGGCGATCGCGATACCGACGATAATAACGCCGAGGATGATAAGTAAAAGTTGCTGTTGACCCATCGTGTTTCTCCTTTATGATGATAAAGTAAATTAGCTTTCTTTTTCTTGTCTGGTATTTAGACAACCGCCATGCCAAACTCTCCAATCATAAGAAAACTCTAATAGAAAATGGCTTTCAATGAATAAAAGCTCCTTTCGATTCCCGATTTACCTGATTAATGGCAAAAATATGCGATTATTATTAGAGAGCCAATCGGGAAGGAATTTCTTACAGGAGAGTACGGTACATTCTACCTTATCTACCCAAATTAGCACTTGTCCACGAATAGTGACAAGTATCGAACTGGGCGAATGGGAGTGGAACGGGTATTAACGGTAGACCGGGGCGACAGCGTAAGGAATGGGATCGGGAATATTCGCTGCCTGAAATCCCCGTAATCTCAGGGCGCAGCTGTCGCAAACGCCGCAGGCGACATCTTCCCGCTGGTAGCAGGACCAGGTAAGCTGTAACGGAGCGCCAAGTTCTGCCCCCTTGAGAACGATCTCAGCCTTCTTCATTCTGATGACAGGCGTTTCGATGGTAAGAGTAGTCTCAGGTTTTGTTCCCAATGCAATGACATTATTGAAGGCATCGTAGAACTCCCTTCTGCAATCGGGATATCCGGATGAATCTTCTTCCACCGCGCCGATGAAAATCTTCTTTGCTCCGAGCACCTCACCCCAGCTCACGGCAATCGATAGAATGTGGGCATTGCGAAACGGCACGTATGAAGTGGGGATTTCTTTGCGGTGAACATCCGCCTGCTGGACATCCATCGTGTGATCTGTCAGGCTTGAGCCGCCGATGTTTTTCAGATGTTCGATATTCACGACAAGCCGGTTTTTGACCTTGTAAAAGTCTCCGATGTCGTTGAAAGCCTTCAGCTCCCGCTTCTCGGTTCTCTGACCGTAATTCAAATGAAGAAATGCCATCTCATAGTCCCGGCTGGCAATGGCCGCGGTAACGCAGCTGTCCATTCCCCCACTGACGAGTACGATGGCGAGTGACATATTACACGCCTCTCGTTTCCGGGCTCCAGATATACTTGTGCATCTGCAGTTGAAAGCGCACGTCGAGCTTATCTGTAAGAATCCACTCCGCGAGAGTTACCGGTTCCAGCTCACCGAAAACCACCGACATGATAATAGGGCACCGCTCCCCAAGCCGGTATTCCTTGATCAACTTTTTCGACCAGTCATAATCCTCGCGCGTGCCGATGACGAACTTGACTTCGTCGCCTGTTTTCAGGTGGACAACGTTCTCCCAGAGATTCTGCTTCATCATCTTGCTTGACGGGCACTTGAAATCCACGATGCGTTTTACCCGGGGGTCGACACTACTGATATCGAGGCTTCCCCCCGTTTCAAGCAGGACTTCGTATCCCCGATCGCATAACTGTTTCATCAAGGGATGAACGTTTTCCTGAAATAACGGCTCGCCGCCCGTCAGTTCAACCAGTTTGCACCCAAATCCACTCACAGTCTGAAGGATTTCGTCGAGCGACATCTCTTTTCCTTCGTGGAAGGCGTAGGCGGTATCGCAATAGGAACACCGAATATTACAATAGGTTAGCCGCACGAACACACACGGGAGCCCCATATGCCCTGATTCTCCCTGGATGCTGTGGAAAATCTCGTTGATGACTAGCGTACCGGGCGTACCGGGCGTATTGGGATTATTTTTGATAATATGCTCTGCCATGATATGAAATATCCGAAATGAGGGTCTGAAAGGCAAACAATGACCGCAGGCAAAGCACCTACTTTTTCTTCAGGAACCCTTTGAGGAGACCGACGATACTTCCTACAAAACAGGTAACGTGGTCGATAAAGAGAAATGGAATCATCACGATCATCGCGAACAGCCCTCTCACCTGCTCGAGATAGTTGAGGAACCGGATGTTCATGACCAGATACAATGCAACCGCCCCGGCTGCCATGTACCAGCCGTTGAAATACCCAAGAACTGTCGCGACAACTACCGCAACGACGAATATTGAGTACACTGTCGACAATATGAACGTAGGATAGACATTAACGAAGCCGCTGGTTACGGACTTCGATGTTTCTCCGAACTTGGCGGCAAGCTCGGCAAACCCGGCACTCCGGTGGAACTCGTTGCGGATAAACGAGCCCAGGGTATAATGCTTGAGGTGTTCGACCTCGATTTCCATGTTCAGCACGATATTGAGGTTCGCGCGGGCAAAGCGTTTGCCGAGCTCAATATCGTCATGGCCATGGCGGGCAAGGAGCTCGCTGTTGAACCCATCGAATTTTTCAAAGGCCGAACGCTTGATCCCGGAGATCGCGCCAAAGAGCCAGTCTATGACCGCTGAACTTTTCATGTATGAATACCGGACCCATAAATTCTTGTACTGGCTGACAAACGTTTCATGGCGGTGCTTGGCTGTATAGATGCCGACAACGGCGTCGATATCTTCTTCCTCGAGAATTTCCACAATCCCCAGGATAGTCTCGCGATTGACAATCACATCAGAGTCCAAAAACATGAAGACTTCGCCCTGAGCCGCTTTGGCCCCCAAGTTTCGGGCTGCGTTGGCCCCTTTCCCCTCCTCTGCCTGTACGACAGCGCATTGGAAGTGCCTGGCAATTTCAAGAGTATTATCTGTCGAGTGATCGTCGACGACGATGACTTCGTAATTCTTATAGTAGGACCGCTTGATTGAGCGCAGGCACGCATCGAGCGTCGAGGCGCCATTCTTGACGGGAATGATAACCGAGACCAGCGGCGAGTATGTTGGAGTAATTTCCATTATTTCATGGAAGCAAGAGTACCGGCGACCTGTTTTGCAATTTCATGCGAGCAGGTGAGCCCCGGAGATTCAATGCCGATAAGATTAACCAATCCTGGCAAACCGCGTACGGACTCTTCCTGAATGATAAAGTCTTTGACCGGTTCGCCCGGAGCCTGAATTTTCGGACGTACGCCAACCTGATCGGGAGAAAGGTCTTCCCTCTGTAATGCAGGGAAGTAACGAGCAACTGCAGTATAAAATTTTTCCTTGCGTGAATCGTCAAACTTATACCATTCTGAAACCGGCGTCGAAGGATCAATATATTCAAAATCGGGGCCCAACTTCACCTGTCCGGCTCTGTCGACTGTAATATGTACACCCAGCCCGGTGAGTTTTGGAGGAGGCATCGGATACACAAGCCGCGTCACGAGCTTGCTGCGCGTGGCGGACACACGGTAGTAATGTCCGCGGTTGGGATAGATCTTATAGCCGGCGGCCTGAACATCGATGCCAAACTTTGAGGCCACGACGTCGGAGAAAAGGCCTGCCGCGTTGATTACAAATCGAGAGGACAAGTCAGTGCGTTCTCCCCCTTTATCTTTCAACGAAAGCGTGTAACCGCTACTCGTGGGAGCAGCATCAAGAAACTCCACGCCGAAGGCGATATCTCCCCCATTGGATCGCGATTCATGCATATAGGCCTTCATAAGCTCATGAGAATCTACAACACCGGTGGAAGGTACAAAGATTGCGGAGACACAGGTGATGTTCGGTTCAATTTTTTTTGCCTGCGGAGCGTCAAGAAATTCGGTATCGGGCACGCCATTCACTTTGCCGCGCTCGTAGATCTTTTCGAGTTCGGGGACTTCATCCTGGTTAACCGCAACAATGAGCTTACCGCAGCGCCGGTACCAGACACCGAGGCGCTCGCATTCAGAATAGG